>NZ_JAUSXM010000001.1:637124-1274248 GCF_030815985.1 Paenibacillus sp. W2I17 | reverse complement strand
AATTTAGAACAGCGGGTTTAGCTGTATTACTAACAGTTTTGCTGGCTGGGTGTCAGAACAGTTCGTCATCATCACCTTCAGCCACAGGTGATGATGAGAACAGTCCAGTCACGTTCTCATATTACATGTTCTCTCCAGGCAAGAAGGATGCTCTGGCAAGCGAAACAACAATCGGTAAAGCGTTGCAAGAGCAGACGGGTGTGGACTGGAAGATGGAATATCTGGTAGGTGATAGTGCTACAAAAGCCGGTGTCATGATTGCCAGTGGAGACTATCCTGATGTCATTAGCTCCAGTGGTGAGATGTCCAAGTTACTGGATGCCGGGGCCTATATTCCGCTGGATGATCTGATTGAGGAATACGGCCCTAATATCAAAAGGGTGTATGGACCATACTTCGATAAAATGAAAAATGCCGAAGACGGAAAAATCTATGCGCTGCCTTATACGGCTAATCAGGGTGAGTATTCAGGTAGTCCAAATGTTGGCGGAGGAGCTTTCTGGATTCAACGATCTGTGCTCAAAGAGTTTGATTATCCCAAGATCACTACACTGGATGAATATTTTGATCTGATTCAGGATTATAAGGAAAAACATCCAACTGTCGACGGTGCAGACACAATCGGATTTGTGTCACTTGCGGGTGTGGCTAATAACTTCTTCACACTGCAAAATCCAGCGATGCATCTTGCCGGTTATCCGAACGATGGCAGTGTCATGGTCGACATGACTACCCATGAGGCAAAAGTTGTCGCCGGAACAGATGCTCAGAAAAAATGGATTCAGAAGTTGAATGAAATCAATGCTCAAGGCATGCTTGATCCGGAATCCTTTACGATGAACAAAGACCAGTATTTGGCCAAGCTGACTTCGGGTCGTGTGTTAGGATACTTCAATTATGGCTGGCAGGTTGGAGATGCGTCGAAAAACCTGCTCTCGGCAGGCATTGATGAGAAACGTTATACACCACTTCCGATTGTGTTTGATGAAGGAATTAAGGATCAGTATGTTGATCCTCCGGGCTTTGTCAACAACTATGCAACAGGTATCTCGGTGAATGCCAAAGACCCTGTTCGTATCATTAAATATTTCGATAATTTGCTGAAGGAAGAGAATCAGGTTCTGGTGCAATGGGGAATCAAGGACGAGACGTACAGTGTGGATGATAAGGGCAGATTTTATTTTGCAAATGAGGATCAACGCAAAGCCCATGATGATCTGGAGCTGAGCCGTAAATTCGGGTTCACTTACTTCGGATCAGACTGGCCGCGATATGGCGGTGAATCTACACTTACCGATGGTAATGCTTATAGCCCTGGCAACCAGCCAGAAGTAGCCGCTGCATCTTACACCGAGGGAGACAACAAGTTCCTTGAAGCCTACGGTATCCAAACCTTTAGTGAATTATTTAACAAACCGGAAGAGCGGCCATGGTTCCCCGCATGGTCCATCGCCCTTGAGCAAGGATCACCTGAACAGATCTTCACCACCAAATCGGATGATCTGCAACGTAAATACTTACCGGAAATGATCTTGGGAGCACCATCGAATTTTGATAAGCTGTGGGATGCCTACATGGCTGAATTGAACAAATTGGACAAAGCTGGTTATGAAGCGACCATTACCAAAGTTGTGAAGGATCGTGTAGCAGGAAAATGGTAATACGAACACTTTAAAACAAACTGTTACATGCGCAGGAGAAGACGAAAGAGCATAACTCCGGCTTCTCCTCGCATAAATAACAGCACAGGAAAGGAGCAGGTTCACCGTGGAGAAACCTAATGTCTCCCTTAATTCGATGCCTCCAGCCTCGAGTCCGAAGGGAACCAGAGCACACTCGTTCTTTAAGCGACTTGTGCAGCAACGAACACTTGCCTGGATGTGTATTCCTTTTGTCATCTGGGCTTTTATCTTCAAGTACCTGCCGTTATGGGGATGGACCATGGCTTTTCAGAATTTCAAACCGGCGAGGTCCTTCTCCGATCAGCAGTGGGTAGGCTGGCATCATTTTAGTATCTTGTTTGAGGACAATACCTTCTACCGGGTGCTGAGAAATACACTCGTTATGAGTTCCATTAAACTGGTGTTGGGATTTGTGACAGCAATTACACTGGCCCTCTTGTTGAATGAGCTGAAAAATGTCATATTTAAACGTTTTGTGCAAACCGTCAGTTATCTGCCTCACTTTATCTCGTGGGTTGTTGCTTCCAGCATTGTATTAACAGTCCTCTCACCAGACGGAATTATCAATCTGCTGCTGATGAAGCTTCACCTGATTGACAGTCCGGTATTATGGATGGGGAAAGGTGAATACTTCTGGGGTATTCTAGGGGCAACGGAGGTCTGGAAAGATGTCGGTTGGAACACCATTATCTATCTGGCAGCGATTACGGCAATTGATCCTGCGCAATATGAGGCTGCCGAGATTGATGGAGCTAGTCGCTTCAAACGGATGTTATATATCACCCTGCCTGGCTTGAAACCAGTTATTGTGATCTTGTTGATCATGAACATGGGAAGTATTCTTGAATCCGGATTCGAACCACAATATCTGCTGGGTAACGGGATGAATATGGACTATTCGGAGAATCTGGACATCTTTGTACTGAAATATGGATTAGGGATGGGGAACTTTTCCTTAGGTACAGCAGCCGGCATATTCAAAACTGTGGTCAGCTTCATCTTCCTTTTCTCCGCGAACTATATAGCGAAAAAAATGGGAGAGAGCAGACTATTCTAAAAGGAGGCCTATGCCATGCGTAAAGGAAACACATCCCGCTTTCGGAATAGCAGCACCGGGGATCGAGCGTTTGACACCATTAACATCATCTTCATGGTATGTCTGATGATTGTGACGATCTATCCCTTTGTTAATATGATTGCCGTATCCTTCAATAATGCAAATGATGCCATTCGGGGTGGAATATATCTATGGCCTCGTGTATGGACACTGGACAACTACAAATACATTTTTGGCGAATCCGATATATATCACGCAACTCTGATCTCGGCGCTGCGTACGGTCATTGGAACCGTGGTGTCCGTCTTCTGTACAGCCATGCTCGCGTATACGGTTAGTCGTCAGGAATTTGTGCTTCGCAAGTTTGTTACGATGTTTTTTGTATTCACCATGTATTTCAGCGGGGGGTTGATCCCCGGTTATCTGCTGATTCGAGACCTTGGATTGATTGGTTCCTTCTGGGTATATATCATTCCGGGTGTAATTGGAGTCTTCAATATGATTGTCATCCGTTCATTTATTGAAGGTCTTCCTGAAGGCATTCTGGAGTCAGCCCGTATTGACGGGGCAGGGGAGTTCACGACATTTATCCGCGTTGTCCTGCCGCTAACGATTCCCGCAATGGCAACCGTATCACTCTTTGTAGCTGTGGGACAATGGAATTCCTGGTTCGATGTATTCCTGTACAACTCTTCCAATAAAGAATTAAGCACACTGCAATATGAGTTGATGAAGATTTTGCAAACTTCGACGACCTCAGCGACTTCATCAGCAAGTGATGCTTATCAGTCTGCCGAGAGCAATGCAACGGCGGTCACACCAACCTCGATTCGAGCGACCATGACCATTATTGCAAGTGTTCCTATTCTGATGGTGTATCCGTTCTTACAGAAATACTTTGTACAGGGTATGACGATTGGCGGTGTAAAGGGTTAGTCATGACCTGAATAATTTCATAGAAGTATGAAAACGCAACAAACTGTACCATAGTAGCGTCTATTCATCCATAGAATACAACAGGAGTGAAACAAATGCATGTAAAATGGATGACGATTATTGGTGCCGTTGTTGGCTCTATGCTTATAGGGGTGGGAACGGCAGCTGCGGAAGAAACGTTTGTTGATCTAAAGTATTCCAAGTGGGCAGAGGTTGGCATCACGTATATGGCGAAACGGGGAACAGTAGCCGGATATGGCAATGGGATCTTCAAGCCAGAGGCACTTGTGACAAGGGCACAAGCCGTCACTTTTATGGTGCGCGAGCTTTATCCAGATCAGCTTCAAAGAGCAGTGGAAGGCACAACCTATTCGGATGTTCCAACTACACACCCTTTCCATCGAGAAATCATGATAGCTGCTAAAAATGGACTTGCGAGTGGTTTTCCTAACGGAACCTTCCGTCCGGACACACCGCTTAGCCGCGCAGAGACTGCGGCCTTCCTTACACGGGCATATTCACTAGCGGAAGGTAAGAATTCTGCAAAATGGACAGATACGGACAGGCATTGGGCAGCGGCACCCATTCTTATTATGAGTTCAAACGGCTTGGTTGGCGGTTATTCAGATGCCACCTTCCGTCCGAATCAAGCTGTCACGCGCGCTGAATATGCCGTATTTATGGCGAGAGTAATTCGCTTCGAACGTGAAGTGGCCATTCGGACACAAGATTGGGACAAACTGATATCCTATATGACGGTGAGCGAGCAAGTTGGTCAGATGCTTATGCCTGACATTAGGCAATGGAATGGTAAAGCGACAACGACCGTTAATGAGGGGCTGAAACGAACTATCCATGATCAGGACTTGGGCGGACTTATTCTTTTTGACAAAAATATTGTAGACGTGACGCAGCTTACAACGTTCACACATGATATACAAAGAGAAGCAGGTGACATTCCTCTATTTCTTAGCATCGACCAAGAAGGAGGCGTTATTAAGCGAATACCAGGAGGCACGAACCTTCCCGGGCAGATGGCGCTTGGCGCAACTGGAGATGCAACACTAGCCGAAGCAGCCGGTCAGCTGACAGGGGAGGAGCTGAAGGCACTGGGATTGCAGATCAATTTTGCGCCAGTACTGGACATCAACAGCAATCCAGATAACCCCATCATTGGTATACGGTCGTTTGGCTCGGATGCGGATATGGTGACACGGCTTGGTCTGGCAACGATAAAAGGGCTACAGCAATCAGGGGTGATGGCGGCAGTTAAGCATTTTCCGGGACATGGAGATACAACGGTAGATTCCCATCTTGGTATGCCTGTGCTTGCCCATAACCGAGAACGGCTTGATGCGGTCGAATTAAAACCGTTTCGGGCTGCAATCAAAAATGGTGTAGAGATGATTATGACCGCACATATTGCTTTCCCTGCCATAGACAACGAACAAGTCATTTCTCTCAAAGACGGTGAACATGTGCCGATTCCTGCCACCTTATCGAAAAAGGTACTGACAGGACTTCTGCGCGGAGAGCTGGGATATGAAGGTCTCATTGTGTCGGATGCCTTTACCATGAATGCAATTGCGGAGCATTTTGGGGAGAATCAATCGGTGGAACGCGCCGTTTCCGCAGGTGTTGATATCATCCTTATGCCAAAAGATTCAGCAGCGGCCCATCAAACGCTGGTGAACGCGGTGAACAATGGAACGATCAAGGATGAAACCATACATGCATCTGTGAAACGAATCTTGGAGATGAAAGCGAAATATGGTTTATTTGAACGCAGTCAAACTCTTGCGCAAAAGCTAACTCAGCTTAACGGTATCATCGGATCGAAGGCGCACCGAGCAGTGGAGCAGACAATCGCAGAGCGAGCGGTCACTGTACTCAGCAGTCGCGAAGGTGTGCTTCCTGATCCAATGAAGCAAGGCGACCGGGTTGTTATTGTCGCAGCCGAGCTGGAACAGGCGAAACAGCTTGAGAAACAATTGTTGCAAGCCGCTAATAACCTGTCGTTAAAGACTGAAATATCACTTGTTGGTCAAGGCAAAATGAATGAAACACTTCAGGCGATTGGCAAAGCCAATTATGTGATTCTTGCTTCTTACCAATTTCGTAATGTGGCCAGCCAATTCGGTTGGAGTGAGTATCAAACCTTGATTAATGCGATGAACAAGAGTAATCAGCGATACACGCTGTTCTCACTCGGTAACCCTTACGAAACGATCTATTTGCAAAACGTGCGCTCAGGAATTGCTGTGTATGGAAAGCAGGAGCCAAATACGTCTGCCGGGATCAAAGTATTGCTTGGTCAACTAAAAGCTGGAGGACAGTTGCCCGTGCTAACGGATTAACGCTTAATTAATGAAGAAAAAAACGGATTCCAATATACGGAATCCGTTTTTTATTTCAAACTTTTGTTTTATCGATCCATCTACCATGCCATCACTCGGGTATATCCTCGCTACAAACAAAATGAAGCAGCATCTTCACAAATTGCTCCGTCATCCGCATATCCAATGAATTATCATGAGCAGCACGAATAGTTACCATGCGCTGGAGCATGCCCATCATCGTTGTGAAGATAAACTGAGCCAGACCCAACGGAGGGGACGGATTCTTAATACTTCCGTCAACAACGCCTTGGGATAAAGCGCCCATCAGGAAATGTTTTTCTTTCCCGTTCTGGTTGAACTTATCATACTCTTCTCTTAATTCAGGACTAAAATCATACATCTCATAGTTGATATCAAACAATTGAATAAACCGGATGTAGTCTGGATGATCCTGGGCATAAACAACCCATGCATTCAACATGACCTTGAGTTGTTCTCGTCCATTCAAGTCCTTCGTTGATGCACGGCTAACCTCATCCGTTAAATGTTCGATCAGTTGCATCTGAATGGCTAGAAGAAGCTCATCCATAGACTGAAAATGTTTATAAAAGGTCACTCTACTAAGTTCAGCTTTTGTACATACATCCTTAATCTTCACCTGGAGCAAACCATATTTCAAAAAAAGCTCCTTACCTGCTGCAATCAAATCATCACGATGTTTATTTCCCAATTGTTGATGCCAGTTTTCATTCACTTGTATACAATTGTCCTTTCTTCGAACGAAATGCGTTCAAGGTCAGTCCGAGAGAAGCGAGCAGCATAATTGCACCAAAAATATACGGGAAGTTTATGTTTTTGTCAAACAATAGTCCTGCGATCAGCGGCCCAATCACCGTTCCGAGACTGGAAAATGTAGTATTCAGACCGGATGCATAACCTTGCCGATCTCCTGCATTTTTGGATATTAACGTGCTGACCGAAGGTCGCAAAAACGAATTGAATGCAAAGAATAACGCAGAAGCGAACAACAGAAACACAAGGTTGACCTTAATTAACATTAACAATAAAGCTATGGGGGTGATTATTAAAGATAGACGGATCAACTTAACTTCACCGATTCTCTGTACAAACCAATCCAAAAGCCAGATCTGCACAATAATACCGATAATCGCGCCCAAAGTAATAATAATGGAGATTGTTGCAGCGTCGAATCCGTATTTTTGCTCTGCAAAAAGAGCGAATACTGTCTCATAACTCATGAGACCAAAGGTCATGACAAGCAACACAATCAAGTATTTGAAATAGGGGACTTTAAAAGAACTCCAGATTTTCTTGCCCAAGTGATCTCCTTTTTGAAGACGGATGGAGACCGTTCTTTTCTCGGGGGGAAGTGTCTCAGGCAATAGCAGCGTCATTAGGGCCGCAATCAGTCCCAGACCCGCTGCGAAGAAATAGGGCATGCGAATGCCCATCTCGGCGATGAGACCGCCCAGACCAGGTCCGAGAACCATCCCCAAGTTCATAGCTGCGCCGAAATAGCCCATGCCTTTCGCACGTGTCTCTGGCGTTGTAATATCGGCGACATATGCGAGGTTGGCAGGAACCATTAAACCAAGACTGATTCCACCGATAAACCGTGCGACATAGAGGAACGGTAATGACGTCGACAGCGCAAATATGATATCTGAAATGACAGACAGAAACATACCTGCGATGATCAACTTTTTGCGTCCAAATCGATCAGACAGTTGTCCCCCAAGAGGTGAAAAGAAGAATTGAGCGGCACCGAAGGCTGCAACTAAAAATCCTGCTACTGTGCCTCCCGCATGAAAAAGCTTCAAATACTCCGGCAATATGGGAATGAGCATCCCTTGCCCCAATAAAGCAATAAACAGATTTAACATCAGAATGAACAGTGGAAAGCGAACTGATTTTGGTAATGTACTCATGTACGTCATTAACCCCTTCGTTTACAACTTGTTAACCTTTACATTGTGTAAACCATTTTAAATGATTTGAAGGAAATATGTAAATCTTTTTTTTAGTGAAGCAGTCTAGTGAGTAGAGTTATAATTGAACCCATATGGAGGTGGGAACACTTGAAATTAGAAGAATTGTTCACAGTACATGTGAACATCGAAGAATCATTTGATTTACAGAATAGCGAAGATGATTCGGTTGTCATGATTACTTTTACAGGCAGCGTAACCGGAAAGTACTTTGAGGGAATTGTGCTGGGTGGAGGAGTGGATACGCAGATCATAGGGAAGAATGGTGACCCGCATACGCTATCGGCAAGATACATGCTCCAAGGGACCGACAACACAGGTCATTCCTGCAAAATTTATATCGAAAATAACGGAAATATTGATAAAACGCTGAAAACTGCTTTATTTCGTACTTCCCCCAAAATGATTACAGACAGCAAAGCCTTATCCTTCTTGAACCGTGAGACACTTGTTGGAGAAGGTCATCCGACGGAGTCAGGGATTGATATAAAAATATATAGGGCGCTATGATAATGCGAGACATGTGATAACTATTTTGTTCATGTGTCTCGGAGCAAGATAGCCTGTTATGCTGATTCAGAGTCGCTAAGGAGCGGCTCTTTTTGTCGTATGAGACTTTACGTCAATATTTATATGTACTCTTTTACAATTAATTAACATAGGATGGATACGGCGCAGACACTTCTCACCTATAGTATGATGAGCGAAAATAAACCAATATCAGGCGGAATAAGGAGAAAACTAATCAATATGATGATCAAAAAAATCGGGATTTCAGTAGCATCACTCGCCCTCTTAACGTCTGTAAGTGTATTTGACGCATATGGTGCAGGTTCAAAGAGCATGATCGAAGTGTCTGAACAATCGGCTAATGTGGTTGTGAACGGTCAAAGGGTGGAAGGCGAATCATTTCTCTACAATGGGGTCACTTATGTACCTGCAAGAGCGATTGGTGAAGCCTTGGGGCAAGAGGTAGACTGGGATAACAACACCCAATCGGTATTTGTTGGAGCTAATATTAACGATCAGCAGGGATACCGCGGTACCAAAACGCCATATCCTTTTAAGGAAACAAGTTACACAAAAGCTCCTATTGGATATGAACCCATATTTATTAACTACATAGGGAGACATGGTTCCAGGCATCTATCCAGTTCCAAGTACGACAAGACGTTATTTGAACTGCTCGACATCGCTGAAAAGGACGGGCAGATCACTAATCTGGGCAAAGAGCTGAAGAAGGAAATTGGCAATCTGATGAAGGTTGAAAAAGATCATTATGGATTGTTATCCACTACGGGTGGAGAAGAACTGAAAGGAATAGGGGCCAGAGTTGGGCAGAATTTCAAAGAACTTTTTACATCTGATAAAAAAGTGATTGCACAAGCAACCTTCAAAGATCGAACGCCGCAGAGCAGAGATCAGTTTATTGACGGGTTAAAGGAAAGCTTGGGTGATAACAAGGTAGACATTCTGGCTTCAGCTTTTGAAGAAGGGAAAGACCCCTATCTACGGCCCTACGACCTAGCGACAAAGTATAATGAGTACGTAGAAGATGGAGACTGGGTTAAGTTATACGAGGATTATGTCACACAGAGCACTGGAACGCGTTATGCAAAAGAGGTCCTTTTGCAATTTTTCTCTGAAGACTTCTATCGACGGCTGAACGCTGGAGAGTTTGAACTGAAGGATGAGAAGGGAAAAGTGAAGCTCAGCAACCCAACCGAGGCTGCTTCTAATTTATACGAACTGTACATCATTTCTTCGAATATTAAAGGAGAAGGTGACTTCGAATTCGGGCGGTATTTCACGGCTAATCAATTGAAATGGTACGAGAGTATTGACAATATCAATGATTTCTATGAAAAAGGTCCATCTTTAACGTCAACGGATCTGCCGCAGAATATCATTGCACCTCTGGTCAAAGAATTGATTGTGTCTACCGACCAGTCCATTCAGCAGAAAGACACGGCTGGTATATTTCGTTTTGCTCACGCAGAAACCATCATTCCACTATCTTCATTCCTGGATATCGCCGGAGCTAATGTGAGTATCGACAAACCGCAGGACGTGACCCAAAACTGGAATGGCTCGGTTATCTCACCAATGGGAGCAAATATTCAATGGATTCTGTATTCCAATGGTAAGGATGTTCTCGTGAAAATGCTTAGAAATGAAGAAGAGATCGCCTTCCCGATCGAAACAAAGACCTATCCATACTATAAGTGGGAAGATGTAAAAGCATATTACCAAAACAAACTGCAGAAGGTAGGCGTAAGCTTGGACAGCAGTTTGGAAGACAACATCGAGCTTTTACAGAAGAATTTCTAATTGGTTGGATGAAGAAAGCAACTCCTCTCCATGGAGCTGCTTTTTTTTTTTGCATTTTGAATGAAATGGACCAATAAAAAAATCCTAAAACAAAATGTGACCAAATGCCGTCCGTAAGAGTGTTAGAGGTATAAAGGAGGGCATAACAACCATGCAGCGATCAGTGCCCCAGCTGGGCGATCATGTGATGAAAGTCTATGAGACATACGCGGATACGCTGTTCCGGATTGCCATGGTGCACCTCGGCAGACGAGAAGACGCGGAGGAAGCCACTCAGGATACCTTCATCAAACTAATAGAAAAAGCCCCTACGTTCAACGATGCGGAGCATCAAAAAGCATGGTTGATTCGGGTCATCACCAATCATTGCAAATCCTTATTAGGCAGAGGCTGGCGCAAACGGGAGGTCAAACTGGAGGGAGTCGATCCTCTTACAACAGACAACGCTGAAGATCACGCGCTGATCGAACTTGTACTGTCACTGCCCGTCAAGTATAGATCGGTGGTTCATCTGTATTATTACGAAGATTATCCGATCCGAGAAATCAGCGAGATCCTGGAGATTAGCGAATCAGCAGTGAAAATGAGATTAAAACGAGGAAGACAGCTGTTAAAACTGGAGCTGGAAGGAGAGGAACTGTAATGAACGAAGAACAATTTAAACAAAACTACAAGAAAGCGGTGGATCAAATGAAAACAAACGAGCAATTGAAAAAACGGGTAGAGCAATCCTTAAACACGCAACATCAGGGACCAAAACATCGACGTAAACCACTATACATTGCTGCAAGTGTTGTTATCGCTGCCAGCATTGGATTGGCTGCGCCAAGTGTATGGCAACAATTCAATGGGCCAGCTGCACCAACACCACAGGTGGCAGCGGTGACTCCAGGCGTATCGTTTGACCCGATAGTGATTCCGAAGATGGAGTTGCCGAGTTCACAGGGCAAAGGCGCGATGGCTGATATGATGCAACTGGTTGTATATGGAGGAAACGTATATACGCAGTCCCCAACATTGCTTGAAGGCGCAAATGCACTCAACCTGCGGGGGGATAAACTGGGTACCACCACTGGTGGCATTGATGAGCTGAGCGGCCAGGATAAATATACGGAGCTTGCTTCCAACATTGGCGAAGCTGACATCTATGCTGTTAATGGCTACGATAAGGACTTCCGCATCATGTCCTACACCGAGATCGATGGTCAGGTGTATGCCCAGCTATTCGACAAGAACAACGGGATCACCATTGGTATTGGTGCCGACCTGATCGGCAAGCTTTATCTCGAAGGCAACATCGCCTCGGCGCAATGGGAGACGTTTAATAGCTGGAACAACGGATTGCAGCAGCTTCAGCCGTTAGCAGCGGACGAATCGTTGGAAAGCTTCATCTTATCGCTAAATGCTGCCAAACCAATCGCAACGAGCCCGGAACTGGAAGAGAACCTCTACGGCAAGGAAGATCGCAAGATCATCTATCTCACGCTGGAAGACAAAACGCAGGTCCCACTGGTTCTGTTTGGTGAAGGTCTGGTTCGTTATGGTAATGTTCCGGCATTCCTGGAAGTGGAGAAAGGCGCGTTCCAATCATTCTGGAACAGCTTGGGCGAGTAAGGCGAAGACAGTAATATGGCTGCACCAAGAAGAGCGAACAGGGCAAGCAAGTGCTTTGTTCGCTTTTTTGATTATCGGTGAGATTAGATTAATTAGAATTTTTGTAATACACCAAGTGATCGGTCCATTCATTATTTTCGTGTATAAACCCTTTACGTAGACATTCAAATTCCATACCAACACTCTCTGCCAGTTTCATGGAAGGGGTATTATCCACATTGATATGAGCTTCTATGCGGTGAAATTTCAGATGTTCGAATGCAATATGAAGTGCTTCATTCACTGCTTCTTTCCCATAACCTTTTCGCCAATACTGATTATGGATCGTGTATCCGAAACTTCCCCATTGAAAATGATCTCTCGCCAAGGTTGCAATATCAATCATACCCAGATGTGTACCATCTTGCTTTCTAAATACTCCAAAAACATAAACCGCATCTGTACGCGCTAACTCCTGGTGTCGATCTACCAGATCATGAAACCAATCCAGCGTACATTCACTCATATCCATTTTTCCTTTATCATGACGGTGTTGGGAGGGCAAGCGGTTTTCAAACTCATTCAACCAATTTTCATAGTCGTCTTTCTGTAATGGTCGGATGACTAGCCGTTCTGTCTCTGAAATATGATCAAATTTTTCTGGTTTTAATATCAAAATGACATCTCCTCTGGATTGAATTTATGCTGGTGGCACAGCATTGAAATAGTCCATAACTACGCTGCGAAACTCTAAAGCGGCTTTGGAAATATACCTGTTTTTGTGCGAAAGTAGAGCGATTTCCCGAACGAGTTGGTGTTCCTCTACCTGAAGATATCTAATGCGCTCATGCGGGTTTCTGGCTGTGCTAGGTATAAACGCGAGACCGATCTCCGCCTCCACAAGGGCTGTTAATCTTGCAGGCTCATCCCCTTCATATACATACTTCGGTAGGAAACCAGCGGAATGACATACGGAATCTACCATATCACGAACCCCATACCCTTGCTTCACCCCAACAAACCACTCGTCCTTAAGCTCGGTTAATTGAATGCTGCTTCGGTCTGCATATCGATGACCCATAGGAACAGCGACTACAATCGGGTCGTCATATAATATCTGACATTCGATATCGTCACCTTGAATCGGAGGGGAGGAGAGACAAAAGTCCACCTCGCCCCGATGTAGAAGTCTGGACATGTTTTCTAACGAAACCATTTGCACATGGAACTGAATATCCGGCTTGTTTTTCCGGAATTCCCGCAGTATGCCGGGCAATGTGCTTGCCGTAGTCACTGCCAATTGCAACGTACCCTGATCCGGGTTGGAGAGGTCAGCGATTTCCCGCTTTCCTTGTTCCAATTCAAATAGGGCTTTTTCAGTTCGCTGAAGAAATGTTCTTCCAAAGTCGTTTAGTCGCAGCTTTCTCCCGATTCGATCAAATAAAGGGACTCCCAGGTCGTCCTCTAATCGTTGTATCGTTTTGCTCAGGGAGGATTGCGTGACATGCAGCTTTCCCGCAGCTTCCGTAACATGTTCGCATCGGGCCACTGTCAGGAAATATTTTAGTTGAAGAAGCTCCATTTGCACCATCCCTTCATTCCTTCTAGTTCATCAAATCATAACATATAATGCGTTGGAATAAATGAATGCTTTCAAGTAAGATGACAGCAGAAGAAGAAGGAGTGATGCACCGATGAACGTTCGAAATAAAGGATTGATGTTAGCTGTTGGACTCGGAATCATGTTGAATCCGTTGAATTCCTCCATGATTTCGGTGGCAATCTCCAGGCTACAACAAGTGTATCAACTTAATTTTACAGCCGTTTCGTGGATTATTTTATCATTTTACATTGCCAGTGCTGTCGCTCAACCCGTCATGGGCAAGTGTAGTGATTTGTTTGGCCGCAGGAAGATATTCCTCATGGGTCTTGTTATTGTTTTTGTATCGTCCATGTTAGCTCCGTGGTCTCCCAGTTTTTCGTGGCTTATCGTATTCCGGATCGTTCAATCGATTGGCACAAGCATGATGGTGGCCGTCGGAATGGCGATTGTCAGAATTAACGTGACTGACAAGCAAGCCTCCGCCTTGTCCACCTTGGCTATATTCCTTTCTGGAGCGGCTGCAATTGGACCTTTTATTGGTGGAGTATTGATTCATTGGTGGGACTGGCACAGCATATTCTTCGTTAATATTCCGTTTGTCTTGGCAAGCTTTTGGTTCGCCTGGAAAACAATCCCGAAGGACGAGCAATCTCCGTCTATCTCTGGTCACATGTCCATTCGGCAATGGCTCGCGTTAATTGACGCACCAGGCATCCTGATGTTTACGGTAGCCTTGGTAACTCTGCTCATCGGTTTACTTTCAGTAAATTCCACAGGAGATATTTCAACATGGCATCTGCTGACAGGAGCGATCGGGTTAATCGCACTCGTTATGTTCATTCGACATGAATTAAAAGTAGCCACGCCTTTTATCCCTCTGCGAACGTTTGCCTCATATCCCGAGATGACATGGGTGAATGTGCAATACATGCTGATGAACATCCTGTTTTACGCACTTTTTTTTGGAGTTCCTACGTATTTGAAGCAGGTACGTCATCTCAACGAAGTTCATACAGGAATGAGCATGCTAGCTTTGGGGTTATGTTCAGTCATTATTGCTCCGATCGCAGGGCGCTGGATTGACAGATCAGGATCACGGCCAGCTCTGATCGTATCCGCTTCTTTAATGACATTTGGCTCTATATTGATCCTTGTTATGAATGAAACTTCTCCAATCTTCATAATCATTGTTGCCTTAGCTTTATTTGGCATAAGTAACGGCTTAAACGCGGTCGGCATGCAAGCTGCTCTGTTCAAAAGCACACCCAAAGAAATGATCGGAGTCGCATCGGGTATTTTTAATACATCACGCTACCTGGGGACCATTTTATCGTCGTTATTGATTGGAATTGTTATGGGAGATACATTTAATGTGACAGGATTTCAGATGCTTGGAATCATCCTTACGGTATTAGCTGCATCACTGATCATCATGAGCGTACGTCGTGAGGCAGGTACGGTGAGTCCGGAGCAAGTAAGCAAGTAAAATAGCGAATCTGCCGTGCAATAACACGTTTACACCCAATGAATCAATAGCTCCATTGGGTGTATTTTTTGTTTTTCACCAAGTTGTCAGAAAGAGTTGATCCTTTCTTGAACGTTTAGGGTAGAAGCCGTGTCTTTGATTGAATTAGGTAAAAATAAAGATATAATAATTTTGATTAATAGGCTTGGTTAGTACATTAAGTGCATCAATATCAGATTTTAATAGGCATCCAATGCTTCTTATAATCGGGGGCCAACAGGAGTAAACGCATTATAGGTGTGGCAAGATATCGTCATACCTAACTTTGTGAAATTTTTCGCAACTCTGCATTGAGCTTGGCCAAAGCTGATATTGAATGTTTCTAAATTGAACAGAGATTGAAAGGAGGCAACACAAAGAATGGCTATTGATACGGTTTTATGGAGCAGGCTAGTGACTGGTTTGACGCTCGGGTTCCACGTGATTTTTGCAACGCTTGGTGTCGGCGTACCTTTGATGATTGCTATTGCAGAGTTCATCGGCATTCGGAAGAAGGATCACCATTACATACTTATGGCAAAGAGGTGGTCCAGAGGGTTTGTCATTTCTGTCGCGGTGGGTGTCGTGACAGGCACAGCGATCTCACTACAGTTGGCCTTGGTATGGCCGAATTTTATGAAACTTGCCGGGAATGTCATTGCACTGCCACTATTTATGGAAGTATTTGCATTCTTTTTTGAAGCAATATTCCTGGGCATTTATCTGTACACGTGGGATCGGTTCAAAAATCCGTATATCCACTGGTTGCTGACTATTCCGATTGTCGCCGGGGCAGGCATGTCAGCTGTTTTTATTACAACAGTGAACGGATTCATGAACCAGCCTGAAGGTTTTGTCATGGAAGCAGGTCAATTCATGGCAGTGAACCCCGTGCAAGCGATGATGAATACAGCGACGTTCTCCAAAGTGTTCCATGTATTAAGCTCGGCTTATCTGACAGGAGCTGCTCTGTTAGCAGGAATAGCAGCCTTTGCGATGCTGAGAAAAGGAGTGTCGGCCTACCACAAAAAAGGCTTGAATCTCATGATGGCCGTTGTGCTGGTATTCAGTTTATTAAATTCTTTAGCTGGAGATGTGTCTGCCAAGTTTTTGGCTGAGCATCAGCCGGAGAAGCTCGCAGCTGCCGAGTGGCATTTCGAGACGGAAAGCGGAGCGGATTTGATTTTTTTGGGATGGTTGAATGCAGAACATGAAATTATAGGCGCTCTTCATTTGCCGAAACTGCTCAGTTTCCTTGCCTTTGGAGACTTTAACGCCGAGGTAACCGGGCTGAACGAATTTCCACCAGATGAACACCCGCCCTTACTTGTGCATTATTTGTTTGATCTAATGGCTGGTATTGGATTCGCTCTGCTTGCTATATCAAGTCTGTACTTCCTGTTTGTATTCTGGAAGAAACGTAATCAGTTTAACAAGTGGATGCTTCGTATGGTTGCACTCAGTGCACCGCTTGCTTTTCTGGCTGTTGAGATGGGCTGGTTCTATGCAGAGATCGGGCGGCAGCCATGGATCATCCGAGGTTATATGCGGGTAGAAGAGGCCGCTACTTCTTCACCGAGTGTGAGAATTTTATTTTTCGTCTTCTTGCTTCTCTACATCCTGTTAGGCGTTATGTGTGTCGTCGTACTGAGACGGTTGTTCAATAATAATCCTGCTGAACTCGAGATGGAGAAATGGTTGAAGGAGAAGCATGATCAATCAGCCAAGAAAGGGGATCAGGCCTGATGAGTTATGAATTAATTGGTATTTCGGTACTCTGGCTGTTCTTATACGGCTATCTTATTGTAGCTTCCATCGATTTTGGAGCAGGTTTCTTCGCCTTTTACGCACGCCTGACAAAGCAGGATCACCTGATTAATCGTCTGATCTCCCGTTATCTATCACCGGTCTGGGAGATCACCAATGTATTTTTTGTCTTTTTCTATATTGGTATCGTCGGATTTTTCCCGGACACGGCCTATTATTATGGCTCCGCGCTGCTTGTTCCAGGAAGTATTGCCGTCATTCTACTTGCCATTCGTGGGTCGTTCTATGCTTTCGAAAATTATGGTTCCAAAAAAAGTATCGTGTATTTGTTCTTATACGGAGCTACGGGTCTACTTATTCCGGCGTCATTGTCAGTGGCACTGACATTATCTGAAGGTGGCTTTATTTTGAAACAAGGCGATACGGTTTCCCTCGATTACTGGGCACTATTTACGAATCCATTATCGTGGAGCATCGTTGGACTAGCCATTGTGTCCGTATTGTTCATTAGCGGATCATTTCTCACATTTTACGCTTCTCGCGCAGAGGACCATTCGGCATTGAAGCTGATGCGGAACTATGCTTTGTTCTGGAGCACACCGACCATTATTCTCGCGCTGACTGCATTTATATATTTGGGTCAACACAATGAGCGTCATTTTCAAAATATGATGGATTTATGGTGGCTGCTGGCGCTTTCTGTTGCGTTTTTCATGATTGCCATGTGGCTGTTATATAACGGACGGCGTTACGGATTAGCTTTTATATGCATCATGCTGCAATTTCTCACAGCCTTTTTTGCTTATGGGATAGGGCAATATCCTTACATTCTTGATCCATACATCACCATTCAGAGCAGCGCCACATCACCTGCAATGGGCTTTGCACTCGTCGTTGTGTTTATCGGTGGTCTGTGCCTGTTAATTCCTTCTCTGATTCTGGTCTTCAAACTGTTCCTGTTTGATGCGGATTATGTGAAAGGGAAAAAATAAAGGAGGAGCGTTCAATGAAAAGGAGAGGCAAATCCAATCTGATCTCGCAGCAAATGTCTTTACAACGAAAAAACAGACTTCTCCTTGCGATCATTTCGCTGGCCCTTGGTGTAGCTATTATAAGCCAGGCCACCTTGGTGGCTGAAGCAGTCCAGCGAATCTTTGTAGAGAAAGCTTCCTTTTCATCAGTGATCCTGTTACTTGTCCTATTATTGGCTGTTATGGCCGCACGTTCACTGTTGTCGTATGGTAATGGGAAAGTGGGCTTGCATATGGCAGCACGCGCCAAGACAAATATGCGAGCATCTGTGTTGCAGAACCTGACCCGCGCTTCCATGCCTTCAACCCTGAGTGGACAGACGGGAGGAAAGGTCAGTGTTGCTTTGGATGCTGTGGATGAGGCCGACAGTTATTTCAGTCAGTACATGCCGCGTATGATGGAAGCTGCGATGATCCCGATTCTGATTCTGGTTGTTACATTTACGCAGCACGCCAACACAGGCTGGATTATGCTGTTTACGGCACCATTTATCCCGCTGTTCATGATCTTGGTTGGACTCCAGACAAAGAACAAATCAGAAGAAAAATACGCGCAATTGGCTGAGTTTTCCGGTACATTTCTGGATTCGCTTCAAGGGCTGGTTACGTTGAAAATATTCGGACGGGCTAAAAGTCAGCAACAGGAAATTGAACGCAGCAGTCTGGGGTATCGTGATGCCACCATGGGCATTTTGAAAATTGCATTTACAAATACGTTTATGCTGGAATCGATCGTGATGTTAAGCATCGGTATTGTCGCGCTTGAACTGGCTATTCAGTTACTGGTTTTCAAATCGATGAGCTTCCACACAGCCTTTCTCGTGTTGTTACTCGTCCCTGAGTTTTACAGTCTGTTGAAGAATACAGGAACGGCTTTTCACAGCGGGCGAACCAGTATGGGCGCCATTCGTAAGGTGGAACAGATGCTCGCGGACACTAGTGTCAAGAGCACACAAACGAAGCCTGAAGAAGGACCGGATCAAAGCGAATTAACCGATGTCGATGCAATTGCAAAGACGGAAGAGCTTCGTACAGCTCGTGCCGAGTTGATATCAATGCCACCAACCATTGAACTGAACGATGTCCGATTCCAGTACACACCTGATTCCTTTGGACTTGAGACAGGACAGATCTCGATTGGACCGGGAGAACAGATCGCTATTGTAGGCAAAAGTGGCTCAGGTAAAACCACGCTGCTTCATCTCATTGCCGGTTTACTAAAACCAGATTCGGGAGCGGTTTTGGTTAACGGAAGCCAGCCTTCGCAACATGATGAGGCTGCTTGGTTTGAACGTGTTAGCTACATTACACAGCATCCGTATATTTTTGCAGGTACATTTGCCGAAAATATCGCGATTGGCGCGGGTCGGAATGTCTCCAGAGCTGAAATTGAGCAGGCAGCAGAAGAAGCAGGGCTTGCTGGCGTTGTTGCACAATTGGAGCAGGGCTTGGATACGTTTGTTGGTGAAGGGGGCAGAGGGCTGTCTGGTGGGGAAAAGCAAAGACTTGCTTTGGCACGTGCTTTTCTGAAGCGACCAGCTGTTATTTTGTTCGATGAACCCACCGTAGGACTGGATCTGCACACCGAGCGGGTAATGCAACAATCCATTGCGGCATTAGCCAAAACAGCAACGATGATTACGGTGGCACACCGTTTATATACAATTCAACATGCGGACAACATTTTGTTTATGGACAATGGGGTGTTGGTGGATTCAGGACATCATGAAGCGCTTCTGGCGCGCCTGCCTCAATATGCGGAGATGGTGGATGTACAACGGAAAGGAGGGTTAGCATGAATGAGCTGACGATTCTGTCAAAAGCGATGATTCAGGAGCGCAAGGATATCTTGCTTTCGATATTGGGCGGATTTATCGCCGGCATAGCAGGTGTAGCTCTCTTTTCCGCGAGTGGGTATATGATATCGCAAACGGTATTTGCGCCACCGCTGTATACCTTAATTGTACTCACTTCCATGGTCAAACTGCTTGGTTTCCTTCGAGCGGCAAGTCGCTACGGAGAACGCTTGTATTCCCACAGGGCGACATTCTCCATGCTGAGCCGCTTGCGGACGTCCTTTTTTGCCAAACTGATCCCGGTAACGCCAGGTATATTGAACAAAAACCGAAGCGGGGATCTGCTTGCGCGGATTGTGGGTGATGTGGAAAGCTTGCAAAATTACTTTTTGCGGGTCGCGTATCCACCCATCATGGTCGTTATGGTGTTTTTGGCTACCATGCTGTTCACTTCGGCCTTTTCGATCTGGATTGCGTGTTTGTTAGTACTAGGTATGCTGATCACGGCATTTGTTGTACCAGGGGTTGTCTTGTTAGGTCAGCGAAAAATACATGGACGTGTTCGTCAGCAACGGGCTGTGCTGTCCACGGAAGTAACCGAAGTGTTGTATGGCTTCCGAGATTTGAAAGTATACGGCCAATTGGAACAGCGTGAGCAGCAGCTTCAGCAGGCTTCCGCTGCATTGGCAACGGAACAGAAACAAGCCGCTTCGCACCTGCTGCGCGGGCAATCTATGCACGTTTTTGTGACGTATCTTGTTACATGGGGTGTGTTAGCACTCAGCGCCTTCTTAATTGTGAATGGAGCGTTTGCTGGTGTATTTCTCGCCATGTTGATCCTGGCCACGCAGACCGTGTTCGAAGAAGCTGCCGCAATGGCTATATTGCCTCTATATAAACAGGACAGTGAACACGCCGCTCAGCGACTGGCGGAAACGGTGCCAACCTCCGATGTGCAACCTGTACAGCCAAGCGGTGAAGTGTCAGCCGATCAGGCGGTTTCGATTGAACTATCCGGTGTTAGCTTTCAATATGAAGGGGAATGGAGACCGGCGCTGAGGGAGCTCTCCCTGCAACTTGCAGCAGGCTCCAAAACAGCGATTGTCGGGCCGAGCGGGTCAGGTAAGTCAACGATTATCGATTTGTTACTCAAGCTGCGTGTACCAACGTCTGGCGATATACGGTTAAACGATGTTCCGGTGCAGGAACTGAATGAGGAGAGTATTTGGCAAAGGGCAAATGTTGTGTTGCAGCAAAGCCATTTCTTCCGGGGAACCATCCGGGACAACCTGTTGCTGAATGGAGAAGAACATTCAGATGAACAACTGTCGGCTGTGCTGGATAAAGTCCAACTGCCCAATAAATCATTGACCGACATGGTGTATGAAAAAGGGGAGAACCTGTCCGATGGTGAGAAGCAGCGGCTGGCTCTGGCACGAGCCATGCTGCGCAAAGGACACTTATGGCTTTTGGACGAACCAACGTCCTCACTGGATTACGTCACAGAACAACGTGTGCTCCAGCATCTTCTGGCACAGGCATCCGAAGATACACTTCTCCTGATCTGCCATCGGCTGACGGGATTGGAAGAGATGGATCGGATTGTGGTCATGGACCAAGGTAAGATTGTAGAATCAGGTTCTTTCTCCGAGCTGATGGAGCAAAAAGGTTATTTCTATGAGATGAAACAAATTGAACGACAAATGATTGGAGACGCCGGGGCGTGAGAATCTAGTCTATTGAGTAGACAATGCTGTCGGTTGTCGTTAATAAAGAAAATTTCAATGAATCAATTTTTATAAATTTAACTAAACCCCAAAGGATGCAGTGCATAGACTCCTTGGGGTTTGTTTTGATATAATAGTTTTTTTGTGTCTATAAAGGAGATGGATGATGGGAAAATATAAGTGGGATATTGTTTTTTATTTGGCCATATTTTTATTTGTTGTGTACATGAAGATGAATGACCAATCTCTGTTTTGGATACTTGGAGTCGTTCTCACCGCTACTCTGATCATGTTAACCATTCGTATTTTTTATCCTCTGGGTTGGGAAACACGCATGGACCGCGTCGAGGCTTTTCTACGCAGACAGGAGAATACCCCAAAGCTTTATATCTATTACGCTCTTGCAAACAGACTTGATGATGAATTGGAACACACAATAGAGCGCATCAGAAATGAGGACACCAATAAAAGGACACAAGCAGTATATAATGCAGCTTACGGCTCCTATCGCAACGACTTGGTAGCTGTTCGTACGGCGGTGCAGAATATGCGTAGATCGGATTATCGTACATATTATGAAACGTATTTACTTATGGAAGAAGGAAGAAGTGAGCAGGCGAGGGAACACTTGAAATCCATTAACAAGGTCTGGATGAGATCTTCGCTTCTTGCAGCGATTGAACTAAAAGCGGGACAACGCGAAACTGCGATTCAGCTAATACAAGAAGCAATGCATGCTGTCAGAGGTGTCCATCGTTATATGATATTCAAGGAATCAGAGAGATACTAAGGGTGACAAAAATCTTTCTTGGCATATAGTACAACTGACACGGATAAAAGCTTGTTCCACATAGGAGCAGGCTTTTATCTTTTGTCTTGAAGGACAGGAAGGAAAACACCTGAATTAAAATGAACCCTAACCAGTTAGCCTATATGATGAAAATCTTAAAGTCTTTTAGTCTCCTTTACATAACAGCAGATGATTCAGCCGTTTTAATTTTCTTGGTAAGCGGCTTTTTCCTTAGTGTCCTATCATACAGATATGGCTTTCCGTGATATTCCCGTGCATGCTTTTGTTTCTGCTTTTTATGTATATCAACCTTGATCTCCAGATTGGCAACGTTATTCTGGAATTCAGAAGCAACTCGTTTGCACCATTTCAATCCACTTTCTTCAGATGCACTGAAATGCACGCGTAATAGATATCCGTTCACCGTTAATTCAAACTTGTATAAATTCATGATATGTATCCTTTCCAGGCGGGCATGTTATGTTACATCAAATACGATAATCTCATTATAACAGGAACGTATGTTCTGTAAAAGTCTTATTTATGATACCCGCAATGCAATAAGGTTCGCTAGACATCTTTGCAAGAGTTCGTTTAATGGTAAAATATCTAAAAATGGTTCATGTTGGGGGATACGCATGTATAAACTGATGATCGTAGATGATGAATTGCTCATGCGGGTTGGAATTCGTTCCATGCTGAATTGGGAAGAGTACAATTTCTATGTTGTTGGTGAAGCGGGAAATGGAAAAGAGGCACTAAGCCTTGCGCTTGAAGTGATGCCTGATCTTATCATTACAGATATTAAGATGCCGATTATGGATGGGCTGCAGCTTATACAAGAGGCCTCCTGCGTACTGAAAACCTGTAAGTATGTCATCCTGAGTAATTTTGACGAATTTCATTATGTGAAAGAGGCGCTAAAACTTGGCGCTTCAGATTACTTGATTAAAAGTGAGATCACCGAATCCTCCCTTATTGACCTCCTGAGCATTGTTGGACAGAAACTGCAAAGTGAACATGTTCACCCAACCAACACACCCTCTATAACACAGGACTATTCCAAGAGCCTAAGATATCTAAAGGATAGTTTTCTTCCAAGACATTGTAAGCGGATTCATTAGTGAGGAGGATATCGTCACCAAAGCGGAAGAACTGCATTTTCGTATACGTTCGGACCAGTTGGTTGTCATGAAATTCATCGTGAACTATTACGAGGATGCAAAGCGGAAATATGTAGAGAAGGGGGAAAAGCTGCTCCGATTTTCGATTCTTAATATTATGGAAGAGATCATTCCATCGAAGTGGGAGAAAGAGATTTTTGTTGAAAGTTCCTCTGAATATTGGGTGATCGTCAATGTACTTCCTGAGAGCCAATCTGTACACGCCGACTTGAATAAACTATGTAATAAATTGCTGTCTTCGATCAAGGATTTTATGAATCTATCACTCACGGCTGGGGTAAGTAGAATGACTTCCGGTTTCCTTCACATCAGGAAGGCCTGCCAAGAGGCAGAAACGGCTCTACAACAGGGTTTCTTCACAGGAAGCAACCAGGTGCTGTATTACGATGATATGGTTCAATCCCCAGATCGACATGAAGTTAAGGGGGCTTTAAGCCCGCAACAAGAACGAGATTTGTTGAAGTTATGGGTAAGCAAAGACAACCAAAAGGCGGAAGAGTTCCTTGAAGGAATCCGATCCAATCTGGAACAGCTGCGAGCAGATGAGAATAGCATTCGCAAGCAATATATCATGGTAATGGAAACGATACATTCCCATCTATCCCGAGCTACGGAAAGAGGTGCACCTTCTTTAACAGAAAAATCGCCCTATGAAATCGTTCTAAAGGGGGAGTATTGGGAGGATATCCACCAAGATATGCTTGCTCATATTGCGTATTACTTCCAAACCGATTCCCAAATCAAACAGGAAAGCACTTACACCGATCTCGCCACTGAATTGATCGACAAGTATTATGCGGAAGATATCTCACTGCAAAGTATCGCTAGCCAAATCAGTGTGAATCCGTCGTATCTCAGCCGTGTGTTCAAACAGGAACGAGGAGAGAACTTTATCACGTACTTGACCCGAGTTCGAATTGAACATGCCAAGGCGTATCTATTGAGCAGAGGAATGAGAGTGTATGAAATCGCAGAAAAGGTGGGCTACCATAATTACACGTACTTCAGTAAGATTTTCAAAAAATCGGTAGGTGTCACTCCTGAGGAATATCGAGAATTACAGCAGGGATGAATGTAATCGGTGAATAGAGGTGCAGCATATGAAGCATGTTCGGCCCTTCCGAATCAAGTACAAAATTATGGTGATCTGTATGACGGTCATTATCCTTCCGGTATTGGTGATGACAATCAATTCGTATTACTCCTCAGAGCGGTTGTTGGCACAGAACTATACAACGTTGCTAAACGATCTGGCCAAACAGACGAATATTCGCATTGATGAGTTCCTCAAGGAGATTGAGAAAATTTCGTTGCTCGCCAGCAATGGGCTTAGTGACAATCTGTCTGCGACTCATGAAGGGAGTTTTCCGATCCAGGATTTCCTGCGAGAGGGGGATGAACAACATGAGATTGCCGCATACAATATTCTGATGAATTACATCATGATGAAAGATCGCGTATTCTCCATCTACCTCTACAATATGAACGGGGGGCAAGACCTTTTTGTCAGTCCACATCAACCCATTGATCCAAACTTCAAAGTAGCAAATGAATTGTGGTTTAAAAAGTTCATGCATGATAAGGATCGAACCATTACCCTCACAACACGAATCGACGAGCAATTGGAGAATAAAATACTGGCAGTGTCACACGCTCGCAAAATTCATGATGTGACTAGTGGAAAACTGCTTGGCGTGATTGTTGTCAGCATTGATATCAAATTCATTGAAATCGTCAATCGAAACTTGCAGGAGGGGCTGCGCTCCAGATTCATGATCGTTGATGAGGATGACAAGATCGTTTATAACGTGAACGAACGATTGATCGGGACACTGTTCCGGGACAACGTTCGTCCGCCTGAATCACTCAATGTCGTGGTGACCAGTCCCCTTAGTCAGCAAAAATGGACAACTTACTTATATATGCCTTTGGATGAGCTGACTGCTGATGGCAAAATATTGGGCCGTAATCTGGTGACGCTTGCCATTGTCATTGTTCTTTTTGCTGCCGTCATTTCCATCTTTCTATCTCATGTCATTACAACTCCCATTAAAAAACTGCTACGGAATATTGCTCTAGTCGAGAAAGGTCAGTTTGAACAAGTTGAACCTATTGGATCAAGAGACGAGATTGGACATTTATCCATTCGATTTAACAGAATGTCGCATGAATTGAAGCGGTTGGTCGAACGGATGCAGCAGGAAGAGATAGAAAAAGCCAAAGCCGAGATGCGTGCGCTCCATGACCAGATCAAGCCTCATTTTCTGTATAACACCCTTGGGTCAGTGAAATGGATCGCCTCAATGCAACAGGCTGACAAAATCGTGGAAATGACCGATGCCTTAATCTCGATGCTCCGCTATGCAACAAAATCCGATGGAACCCTCGTAACCATTCGTGAAGAACTTGAATAATATAACGAATTACGTAACGATACAGAATGTCAGGTACTATGATTGTATTCAGATGAGGTATGAGATTGAGGATAGAGTGTTGGATTATCACATGCCCAAAATGATCCTGCAGCCCATTGTGGAGAATGCGATATTTCATGGTCTGGCCGAGCTTGAGGAAGACGGAATCATTACCATTCGGATTCAACTGCGGGTGGATAAAGTTGTAATCGAAATCTGCGATAATGGCGTTGGTATGGATCATCATACGATGCAGAATCTATTGGAAGAAAAGTCCAGTGCAAGTACGGGAACCAATGGGATTGGATTGCATAATGTGCAGCGGCGGATTCAACTTCATTTTGGGAAACCCTATGGAATACAGGTGGAGAGTAAAATAGGTGAAGGCACCATTTTCTCCATTCTGCTGCCTGCCATCATAGAAGCCAAATAGTCATTCATGCTTTCACTTAGCATCTCATAATGCGGTACAGCGATCATAAACATAAGTTTAGATATAAACAAAGGGCTCGCAGTATGAACTGCAAGCCCTTTTGTTCACCCTTTGACGCTACCTAACACCAAACCTTTGGTGAAATATTTCTGCAAGAATGGATACACAAGTAAAATCGGAATGGCACCCAGGAACATCTGAGCGGCGCGCCCCGTTCTGGCGTTCATCATGGACAACAGCTGTGTATAATCTGACCCAGATTTCAGCATGATTTGCTCAAAGCTTTGCAGGAGGGTCTGCAGGTAGCTTTGTAATGGATAATTGTCTGGATTGTTCATATAGATAATGCCATCGAACCACGAATTCCAGTGAGCAACGATACTGAACAAACCAACCGTAGCGAGAGCGGGCTTGAGAAGTGGGAGTAGAATACGAAGCAATACCTGTACTGGCCCAGCACCATCGATAATGGCTGATTCTTCAATCTCCTCGGGCAAACCTCTAATGAAATTCATGAGGATAATCATACTGAATACGGGGAGGGCTCCAGGCAGGATCAGAGACCAAATGGAATCGATTAATCCCATTTTCACAACCACGAGATAGGTTGGAATTAGTCCTCCACTGAATAACATGGTTACGATGAAAAATCCCATATAGATATTACGCCCCATTAATTTTTGCTTGGATTTGGAGAGGGGATAAGCCGTGAGTACGATCAGAACCAGATTCACCAACGTTCCGATAACGGTTCGCTGGATGGCCACCCAGAGAGAGGAGAAAAATGATCCTCCCGTTAACGCAAATTCATAGGCTTTTGTTGTAAATTCCACAGGCCAGAACGTAACACTCCCCGCAGATACAGCTGCGCTGCTGCTGAATGAAACAGCCAGCAGGTTGATAAACGGCAGGATACATAGGAGAGAGATTAGAAGCAATATGGTGTAGTTTATGATAAGAAATACACGCCTGCTCATACTTTTATCATAGATCATAGTGTCAGTTCCTCCTTCTTAGAAGATGCGATAGCCAGCCACTCTGTAAGCCAGGATGTACGATACAGCAACGAGAACACTGGAAATGATCGATTTGAATAACCCGACAGCGGTACCAATTGAATACTGTGCTTGTTGAATTCCTAAACGGTAGACATAGGTATCAATAATATCACCGGTCTGATAAACAACAGGGGAGTAGAGATTATAGATTTGGTCAAAGCCAGCATTGAGTACGTTCCCAAGTGAAAGTACGGTCATTAAAACAATGGTTGGCATGAGGAGAGGCAACGTGATGTAGACGGTCTGCTTCCACCGTTTCGCTCCGTCGATCACTGCGGCCTCATAAAGTCCCGGATCAATACTGGTCAGAGCTGCCAAATAAACAACCGTGCCAAATCCGAAGCCTTTCCATATGTCACTCACAATCATCGTCCAAGGAAAAATAGAGGGTGTGCCAAGGAAGGAGATCGGTGCAATCCCAAATACACTTAGAAATGTATTGATAATGCCGTCGGAGCTAAGGATATCCAGCATGATGCCAGCCATAATGACCCAAGAGAGGAAGTTCGGGATGTAGACAAGGGTTTGAAATGTACGTTTAATTCCACTGTGCAGTACCTCGTTAAGCAGTAATGCGAAAATTACTGGCACGATTATACCACCGATAATCTTAAAGACAGACATGTACAATGTATTCCAGATCGTTCTTACGAAGTTCGGCTGATTAAATATGTGGGCAAAATTATCCCATCCAACCCATGGCGAGTTGAAGCCGAGGCCCGGATTGTACTTCTGAAACGCAATAATAAGTCCGTAGAAAGGGATGTAACAAAAGATGAAGACCAAGACCAGGCTTGGAATCAACATGAGATGGTAAGGACTCTGCTGCTTCCATTTTCTCAACATACATATTCCTCCGTTCATCGTACGCCAAATGTAATCGCTATCAATTAAAGGGGAGAGATGACCCTCATCCCCTCTTTGTGACAAACGAGATTATTTCTTCCCGTAGGCTTCATTAACTGCCTGAGTTGCGTCATCGCCCCCGGCTGCACGCCAATTCTGGACAATAACATCGAAATAATCGATACTTTCGCTACCCATAATGATCTTGGTGAAGCCTTCGGTCAGGATATCATCCAAGGTTGTGCCGTAGCTTGAAAGTATTTCTGGCGTAACACCCCATAAGGCCGTCTTTGTATAGTTCTCGCTGTCCAGTACTTTCTTGGCAAGACCATACGCGTTCTTTGGAGCTCCTTGTTGCAAATAATCACCAACTGCTCCTGGGGTTGCATTCTCTAGGAATTCCACACTGTTGTTATATTTTTGCCACATACCCGAAGTCGTGAGTCCACTGGTATCCTTGGATTGAAGGGCAGCGGAGACCGCCTCAAATTGCTCGTAATCGGAATTCGGATTAAGTACACGGAACGCTCCAACAACATGGGCAATATCGTTGTCCAGCAAGGCGGATAACGTTTCTGTGGATTCCTTGCCATTGCCTTCATCCACAATATAAGCATAGTCGTTCAAAATTTTGATCACTTCTTCAGGGCTCTTAAATCCCTTTTTCATAACGATATAATTGTTGTTGGCGAAGAAAATGGATTGTTTGGCTTCTTTCCCATCAACAGTAGGGATGATATAAGGGTAGAAGATGGCGTCCTTACCCAGATTGGATACCGTATCGACACCCGGATTATAACCCCACCACTGGTAATAAGGCTGCATGCCTACTTTGCCGGCTACAATGTCAGCGTTCATCGCATTAAAGTCTTTGATTGCAAATTCAGGATCAATGATACCTCGCTTGTACCATTCTGACCACTCAGCAAGCGCATTTTTCATCTCAGGCTGCACGGAGCCGTACACGAGTTTTCCAGTGCTATCCTCCATCCACATATCCGGATGCGCATTCCATGCAATGGCCAGCAGGTTGAGGTAATCCAACGATTGGTCTACCGCTATACCATAACCACCGTGCTTTTCCATGAATTTTAGTGCAATATTTTTGATGTCTTCCACAGATTTCGGATCTTGGACTCCCAATTCTTCTTTCCAGTCGTTCCGGATCCAGATGAAGTCTGGTTGTTCAATTAATCCCCAGTGCATCTGTGGTATCCCGTATAGCTTACCGTCTTTCTTTCCAGACTCGTAACTGTCCGCATCTGCTTCCATGTAACCTTTGAGACGATCTGAAGCGTGTTGATCAAATACCTCGGTAAGGTCCATGACCATATCTGCTTCGACTAACTGTCTCAGTTGTGATGGATTAACTCTGAATACGTCAGGAAGATCGTTCGATGCGATAGCCAAATTGAGTTTTGTATCGTACTCATCGCTAACCCAGTCTGTTTTGACGTTGATATTAAACTTCTCTTTGTATCGCTTAATCCATACATTGTTGGTGATATCGTCGCCCTTTGGATATTTTGCAGAAGAGTATTCTGATGTTACGGTATGAATGGTTGTTGTTCCAGCCTCGTTGGAATCCGTGTCCGTCGTTGAACCTTTATCAGCACCGCTTCCATTGCTACAGGCTGCGAGTAATAAGGTTGACATGCACACAGACAAGACTAAGGTTTTCGTTTTCTTGTTCATTTCTTTTCCCCCTTATCAGTCGTATTTCAATAACGCTTACTTGAAAATATTCTAAACGAGAAAGGGGGAATGTGATATAAAGGTTATTGACGAGAACCCGTATCTTTTTTTACTTTTGAGTTGTAGCGAAGAAAAGAGAAATGAGCTTTGTGCACTTTTTTTACTTTGTACTCCTTCTTTTTTTACTCATGTCTCCAAAAATTGCTTTAGATGACGATCGATAACGAGTGAATCCTCTTCGTTTGCTCCGATTCCAAAGCAGTGTCCCCACTTGGACTCTACAGGTTGATACACCGCGTTTGGCATATGCTGAGCATCATACGAACTGTCTTCTGGCGTGAAAAACAAGTCACTTGATCCTGGCATAACGAGTGCAGGAGCAGTGATCTTGCTTAACGCCTGTTCGAAGTTGCCGTCATCTACGGGATTATCGCTAATGTCTCCATAGATTCCTGTACGCAACATGGTAATCAAGTCGTTAGCATCGAAGGGAAGAAATACTTGATCCCAGTAATCTTCTACATAAGATTTCAAGGAGTCGTAACCCTCAGATTGGTACAATTTCTCCAAATAGTACGCCTGCGAGAACCCCCATGGAGCATAAGCTCTTCCCATCGCTGCGAGACCGGCAACCGGAGGGTGTTCATATCTACCATTTTTATAATTCGAATCTGCCTGTAACGCCGCGATCATTGCTTTGAATACCAACTGTGTATGGGGTCTGCTCTTTGCCGTCCCGCCAAAGGGGGCAATACGCTCGACCATCTCAGGATAACTGGTTCCCCATTGATAAACCTGCATGGCTCCCAGAGACCAGCCCACAACAAGTTTGATTTTGGAGATACCGAATTTTTGAGTGATGAGTTGATGTTGGGCACGCACATTGTCATACATGGAGATGAGGGGAAAGTTGTCCTTATCATATGGGGCAGGGGTATTACTTGGAGAAGACGATAATCCGTTACCCAACATATTGGGCACAATGATAAAATAACGACTGGGGTCCAGTGCTTTGTCCGTTCCAATTAACCATTCATTATCTGTGTGAATTCCAGCAAACCATGTTGGGACAACAATAACATTGTCCTTTGCCGCATTTAAGTTTCCATAGGTTTTGTAAGCGATAAAGGCTTGAGGGAGCTGTTGTCCCGATTGAAGTAATGTAACTCCAAGGTTATATGTTTCATAATCGTTCATAGATTGATTCTCCTTATAAAATAGTAATAACTTGATTTCACTCTACAATACGTCTATTATCAATTCAACGAAACGTTATCGAACATATCATTCATTTATTTTGAACTTAGGAGGTGCCTGACTCATGGAAATACGCCAGCTAAAAACCTTTTGGACACTTGCATCGACCTGCAGCTTTAGTCAAACTGCTGAATTACTGAGCTATGTACCGTCTACCATAACCATGCAAATCAAATCGCTGGAAGAAGAGCTTGGGGTGAAATTGCTGGATCGATTAGGCAAAAAGGTCGTGTTAACGGATGCTGGCCAACAGTTTCTACCATATGCCACTAAGATATTAAACGATGTAGAGGAAGCAAAGTGCATATCCAGTCAGCACGGAGAATTGGCGGGGACGGTTGTGATCGGAGCAGACGAAGTGCTGTGTGCATATCTTCTTCCAGCCTTGTTCAAACGCTTCCGAGCGGACTATCCTGGTGTGCGGTTATTGTTCCGCCCCTTGTCAGGGCAAGAGCTTAAATCGAGTCTGAGAGAAGGGCATGCCGATGTCGTTTTTGTATTGGATGAGCCAATTAATTCCAAAGACCTTCAGTCAGAGTTTTTAAAGGATGAGACCTTTCAAATGGTGGTTTCTCCCGATCATATGTTAGCATCGCGTTCCGTGTTGGTCATTGATGACTTCCACAAACAGCATTTTCTACTGACCGAAAAGAACTGTTCGTATCGCACTCATTTTGACCAATCCATAACAAAGAAAGGTGTGGATGCTCTGACAGAGCTGGAGTTTCATAGTGTAGAAGCCATTAAACAATGTGTTGTGGCTGGTCTAGGGATCGCTTTATTACCTGAAATGGCTTTGAAGAAAGAGTTGAGCGATGGGGAAGTGGTTGCTCTGCCGTGGGATTTATCAGATGTATCCTTTTCTGCGCAAATGCTCTGGCATCGGGAAAAATGGATCTCTCCGTCCATGGCTGCTTTCATGGAGGTCGCCAAGAGTGAGTTAATTTGATTGTTCAGAATTTGTTTAGATGTATGTGTTAAAATATTCTTCATGGAGATCGTGAGGTTAAATGGAATCAACCTTCAACAACATGATACAGATATATATGGGGGATTAGCAATGGAGAGAAAGATTAGAAATTCTGCAAAAGCATTGATCATTAAAGACGGGAGAATGCTTGCAATGAAGCAGGATGATAATGATGAAGTCATCTACATCCTGCCTGGTGGGAGCCAGAATGCAGGTGAAACCCTGACGGATGCTGTGAAGCGTGAAGTTGCGGAAGAAATCGGAATAGATGTAGAACCGTTATCACTGGAATTTGTCATTGAAGGTGTATACGGTGAAGCTCTTCATCGTGTAGATTTTGTTTTTTTATGCGAGTACATAGGTTTGATGGACCAAGATAGTTCTATTCTGCCAAGTGACGAAAATCAGGTGGAATATGAATGGCTCGAAATTAAAAATATAAATGAACTACCTTTATTTCCTGCAAAATTACGAAAGCAGATCATTAGATTGGTTGATGGAGAAAAAACGGTTATGTATTTAGGAAATGAGGAAGATGACGACCTGGATAGTTAGATGTGTACACGTCGTAAACAAGCGGCCGTCTTGTATTTATAAAGGAAAGGCTATTTCAAAGGACATGATGATCCAGTGAAATAGCCTTTTTGTCGTTGAACAAAGTGTACAGAGCGATTCAAAAATGAACATCTATGATAAGGGGTTACACTAGGCCAGGAGTTATATATCTTGTTGCTTCACGCCTGCTGTCATATTTTTCTGACCCCATATTACCATGGATTCAATTAAAGGAACCAATTCCTTGCCCGATTCTGTGAGCGAATACTCCACTCTCGGTGGCACCTCGTTATATTGCTCCCGATGCACGATGCCGGAATGAATCAAATCCTTCAAACAGTTCGTTAGCATCGTTCCGGTAATGCCAGGCAATCTTCTTTTTAATTCATTGTAACGTATACAGTCATTTTCACTGAGGATTGCCAGGATCGGAAGATTCCACTTGCCTCCAATGACCTGAAATGCATAAGTCGCTGGACATAACTGATCGAAATTAAACTCGTATTTCACTTGATACCCTCCAATAGTATACTTTTTGATACTAAGTCAGAAAAAGAATCGTACTTGTTCAGAAGAATGTAGACATTATAATCAAACTAACACAAGAAAATCAATTCATAAGACAATATAAAGGCGGGATAATGTGAGTAACGAATCTATGATGTGTGATCTGGAAACAGGCGTATGTGGTGTGAATGAGGAAGAGGCGATGCAAGAAATCAATCTGAATCACGTTGAGAAAAGGATAACTCTATATTACGCAACAGATCCGATCTGCTCTCACTGCTGGGCGCTTGAGCCTGTGCTTCATCGGTTTGTTGAGGAATACGGCCATTATTTTACGCTGCAAATCAAAATGGGTGGGCTACTGGCTAACTGGAATGGTTTTTCGGATGGTGCTAACGGGATTCAGAAACCTTCGGACGTTGCAGCGCATTGGAAGGAAGTGGGTGAACATTCACGCATGCCCATCGACGGTTCCTTATGGCATGATAATCCAATACTTTCTTCCTATCCGCCATCTCGCGTATTTAAGGTCATTCAGAGTACACACCCTGGGAAAGAGCAGGACTTTTTAAGACGTGCGCGTGAAGCTGTGTTTGCATTTAATCGAAATATTGGAGAAGATGATGTGCTGACGGATATCGTTAATCAACTGGGCTTGAATGGTAAAGAAGTGGTTGAGGCGGCTGCACAGCAATCTACACAAGAGTTATTAGAGGAAGACTTTGAGAGTGTCGCTAGTTTGGGAGTTAGAGGTTTCCCATCAATTATCATTGTGAATGAAGAGAACCAGGGTATGAAAATTGTCGGAGCGCGTTCTCTTGAAACATATGTGCAAGCACTTCAGCAGGTGCTTGGTGGTGATCTGAAACCAAAACAAATAAACTCGTTGGAGCAGAAAATCAATGAGGGACACCTTCTTTTTTCTAAAGAAATGGAGGTCTTGTACAATATCGAAAAGAGTGATATTGAATCATATGTGAAATCTGAATTGGTAGAGCACACATATCGTATGGGTCATATTTTGAATGAGATGTATATTGAGCATATCTGAGGCAGGAGCCATGTCAGAATCTTCCTGCTTTCGGCACAAGGATGTGTTATTCGCACAGGCAAGTCGTCCACCCATTGCGTAGACTGAAGTAGATCAAGTCAAGTGAGGTGAATTCCATGGCTAAAACCAATGAAATACACGTCCGGGTGAAACGGCTCAAGGATCGCCCAGTCTGCGTGACTCTTCATAATGGCGAGACGTACGTCGGGTACATCTCTGGCGTTAACAGCGAAGGCGTAGTGCTTACGGGGGGCGGAAAGCTTACACAGGCCGCAATCACAGCACCCTCATCTGAAGGCAGTGCTCGCAAAACAAAACCTAAAGCAGGGGCTACGAGAAAAACAGCATCCTCTCGAAACCGTAAACGGGTGAACAGCACACGTAAGTCGCAAATACGATCCCGGTCGATGTCTCGCTCAGCGTCTAGGCAAGCCCAGGTATCATCTTTCATGCCTATGCTAGGCTCATTGTTAGGTGGCTTTGGCGGTGCAGGCTCGATTGGAGGTATGTTAGGCGGGGGTATGCGGTTGTTTGGCATGATCCAGCGGTTTACACCTGTGGTCAAAATGGGTTATGGCATGATTAAGCAGATTCAGCCATTTATGGGGGCAGTTCAAGGGCTGATTGACTCCAGCAAGCCAAGCAGCTCAGGCTGAAACCGTAGGTGAAGAGGAAGCACAACAAGGATAATACTTGAAATGAAAATCGTGAAATAGAACACAACCTTCGTTGCATTTGGGAAGTAAGTATCGCTAGTATGTTGGGTGATCTGATCTCTTTCTGATCTGTTCCTTATCTTCTCCGCTAGATGCTTAACCGCAAGCTGCTCTCCGTACGGCAAACGGAGGGTGGCTTATTTGCTTATGCTGTATATGAGGTTCGAACCAGCTCGATTTCGCATGCTTGCTCAGTGCTAACGAACCTCAGAAACCTTATTCGGGTCAATATCAAGGCATTAAAATTCTAACGAACATGACACACCCTATTTGCTGCAAAATGTAAGATATAGTGTGGAAAAGGGGCTGATTCTGCAGCATAACTTCTCCTGTGTTCGTTAGAATTAAAATCCGCCCGAATCGGGTTAAATAAGACTCCCAGTGTTCGTTAAATTCCTTCGTTGCGAGTAATAAAAACTGAGATTTCCAATACGCACCACAGGGTCTAACTTTGGAACTGTGTAGTTCGGCTGACTACCCTCATGCAGCAAAAAGCACCGCGCGCAGGGGGCTGCACGCGGTGCGAAAAACAATGCTGATGTTGCAGAGTAGGAGAAAATTTCTATCCCGCTCTTATTACTTATTATGCCTGTTTGGTTTTGAGGCGAATCACGTTCCATGATGCTTTGTTCAAGACTGCTTGCACTTTACCCTGGTCAACCGTTGTATATCCGCCGTTGTGAGGAACAACGTTACGTGGGTTTTCTTTGGTATTGGTGGCTTTCAAGTCGTTGTTCTCCAATACGATATGCTCCACAAATGTGGTTTCTCCGAAGGAACGCAGATCCACATTCAGTTCCAACTTCTCATCCAGATGTCTGTTCACCGCAAAGATTGTGATCGTGCCGTTCTCTTCATCATGCACACTGATCGCTTCGAGATAAGGCACATCTGTAAAGTCTTTGGAATCATATTTAGGTGAAGAGGTAATGGATCGCAACACCGTACCACGACCGAAGTTGGATGCGTGCATGAATGGGAAATACGTCGTCTGGAACCAGATTGCTCCGTTATTTTCCGTCATGATTGGTGCAATGGTGTTAATCAACTGAGCAAGGCAAGCCATTTTTACACGGTCGGCGTGCTTGAGTATGGTAATCAGATAACAGCCCACGGCCAGTGCATCTTCATGTGTATACACATCTTCAAACTCTGGAGGCGCAATCTGCCAGCGTTCTTCCATACGGCTTGTGCCGATGGATTTCCAGACATTCCATTCATCCAGAGACAGCATTAATTTCTTTTTGCTGCGTTTCTTGGCTTGTACAAAATCACAGATTGAAGCAACACTATCAATAAATTGATCCAGATCCAGCGATGTCGCCAGGAAGTCATACGTGTTGTCTTTATTGTTGTTGTAATACTGATGCAGGGACAAGTAGTCCACATTTTCATAGGTAAGATCCAGCACGGTTGCTTCCCAATCTGCAAATGTACTCATGTCACGGCTGGAACTGCCGCAAGCCACAAGCTCAATTTCCGGATCAACCCATTTCATCGCTTTGGCTGTCTCATTGGCAAGACGGCCATATTCATATGCAGTCATTGCACCAATCTGCCAAGGGCCATCCATTTCGTTGCCTAGACACCAGGTTTTGAATTTATGCGGGTCCTTGTAACCGTGAGAGATACGCAGATCACTCCAGTATGTGCCAAATGGGTGGTTACAGTATTCGATCAGGTTTCTGGCCGCATCAATGCCGCGAGTACCCAGATTTACAGCCATCATGACTTCGGTTCCAACCAGTTTGGCCCAATCTGCAAATTCGTTTGTTCCTACCGCATTCGTTTCAATCGTCCACCAAGCGAGTTCAAGTCTGCGTTTACGTTCCGCTACCGGACCAACGCCGTCCTCCCAATTGTAACCGGATACGAAATTGCCGCCCGGATAACGAACAATTGGCACATTCAAAGCTTTAATCGCTTCAATGGCATCCTGACGGAAACCTTGAGCATCTGCCGTAGGATGACCTGGATCATAAATACCGCCGTATACCGCCCGTCCCAGATGTTCTATAAATGAACCATAGACACGCGGATCTACTTCAGCAATCTGAAAGTCTTTATCAATAAGCATCTTGGATGTGAGCAATGGGAAAACCTCCATAGAATTAATTTTAGGTGTGTAAGAAACTCTATTTCATGATGAGTTCGCATAAAAGCAAAATCAACGGATTGATTTGTTATCTAATGTGTATCATAATGCTATTATATTGAGCAAGTTTATTTCGCAGGGTTCGCTAAATAACGAATTCTAAATCAATAATATATGAATTCTATAGAGATAGGGAAGTGAAATTGATGATGCTTGGCACGGATGCCACATCCTTGATCATATATGAGGCGCTCGCCAGCGAGGCCCGTTTAAATATCGTTCGCTTATTATTGCAAAACAGGGAGATGCATATCAATGCGCTTGCCAAAGAGCTGTATCTGAGCAAAGCCATCGTTAGTACACATGTGAGCAAATTGCAGAAAGCGGGCATCGTAGGTAGCCGCATGAAGCGTGAGAACGGTGGAACGTATAAATACTGCTTTATTCTGCAAGAATTTATGACTATCAATCTCTCTCCTGAACCAGTTGATGCTCCTTATCATGAAGTCTCTATTCCGGTTGGTCAGTATACGGATTACGAAGCCTGGCCCACCTGTGGCATTGCAACAACAACGCAGATGATTGGGCAATATGATACCCCGGCCTGCTTCATGGACCCGGATCGGGTCAATGCAGGTATTCTTTGGTTGGCACGAGGTTTTCTGGAATATAAGATTCCCAATTATCTGAATACACAACAACATCTCCAGGAAATTGAAATTTCACTCGAACTCAGTTCGGAAGCACCCCAAGTTAATGAAAACTGGCCTTCCGACATCCGTTTTTCCCTTAATGGTAAACACCTGGGAACATGGACAAGCCCCGGGGACTTTGGAGATCGGAAAGGAAAACATACACCGCTATGGTGGAAATTGGACGTCAACCAGTATGGTGTATTGAAAATGCTGCGTATTAACGGGGAAGGCACGTTTATTGATGGTCAGCGCATGTCGGATGTGCGCGTTCAAGACCTGAATCTGGGTGCATCCACCTATTGGACCTTTGGATTGAAGCCGGAAGAGGGAGTAGATGGCCGAGGCGGACTCACCCTGTTTGGGAAAGGTTTTGGAAACTATGATCAGGATATTCTGATTCGATACTATTATGATGCTCAGGAAAATAAGACTCCAGACGAATAGGATTTTCGTTTTGATGTCAGTTTATAGAGGGAAAGTTCCACGATGAACCACACGCAGAACAATTCCAGAGTAATGGTATTGACAACGATTACATAGCTGATATAAGATACAGCTATATAAGGAGTGTCACTGATTCGATCAGGCACCACCAAAGTCTGGATTTCACAAGTTTGTTTATTACTTGTGAATTGGACATTGGTGGTGCTTTTTGCATACTGGGGGTGATTACATCATGAGGTTTAAAAAATCGTTAAATAACAACATCGCACTGGCGGAAGACGCCGAAGGCTGCGAAGTCATTGTCATCGGAACGGGTGTTGGCTTCAAAAAAGTAAAAGGACAGCCGATTGAGCAGAGCCAGATCCAGAAAATGTTCCGAATCGGCTCGAATGATAAATATCAGCGAGTCGAGCAATTTCTCAGTGATATCCCACTGCAAGTCATCGACATTACGGATCAGATTATTGAAGAAGGCAAGACGATGATTGGAAAAAAGCTAAATGATTCGATCCTTTTAACACTTGCGGACCATATTCATTTTGCGCTGGATCGTTTCAAAAAAGGCGTGGATGTGCAAAATCCGCTTCATTGGGACATTCGCCATCTATATCCTGCCGAATACCGTGCCGGAGAATGGGCAGTTCAAAAAATCAATGATGCTTTTCTAGTCTCACTGCCATCTGGTGAATCAAGCTCAATTGCCCTTCATTTCGTGAACTCACAATTCGACTCGGGCAGTATGAACCAAACGATTAAAATTACACAGATGATTAATGACATTTTAGGTATCATGACAGAACATTTTGGAATGGCACTGAATCAGGAATCTGCTGATTTTTCCAGGTTCATCACCCATCTGAGATACTTCATTGTTCGTCAGTTGAACCGGGAAGTGCTCTCGTTTAAAGATCAGCAATTTCTATATGATGTATTGTCGGAGAGATATCCTGTCAGCTTCGAATGCGCACTCAAAATAAAGGAGGCGATGGAGCAGCAACGCGGATTTGTGATTACTCCCGATGAGATGGTATATCTCATGATCCACATCGAGAGAGTGACATCCCGTACCGATACGGATTGATCTCCATACAACCTGTTTGAAGTTATACCATCATCAAAATGAATTGAATATGGAGTGTTACTGATTCGATCAGGCACCACCAAATGTTTCCGACTCCGCATCTGCGGCGGGCCGGTATTACATTTGGTTTTTTTTTCGCCAAAAAAGGAGGAAGCAACATGAATCATCGGGAGTTGTCCAAAGAAATTATCCAGTTAACAGGAGGGCAAGAGAATATTACCCAAGCCTGGCATTGCATCACACGGCTTCGTTTCAACGTTCGAGAGCAAAACAAAGTTCAATTGGAACAGATCAAAGCGCTTGATGGTGTGCTCGGCGCACAGTTTCAGAACGATCAGTTTCAGGTGGTCATTGGTAACCAGGTTGCAGCCGTATATGAGCAGATCGAGGATCAGATGAAGCAGAATGGCATATCGAAGCCCGAAACAGACGCGCCACGCTCTAAAGGGATTAATGCTGTTTTGGATACGATCTCCGGCATTTTCACTCCGATTCTGCCTGCCATCGTAGGTACAGGGATGTTAAAGGGGATTCTGGCACTGCTCGTTACACTTGGAGCGATACAGGAGAAAAGCGGTGAGTATCAAGTTCTGTCTTCCATCGCAAATGCGGCCTTTTATTTCTTGCCTTTTCTTCTGGCCCTATCATCAGCCCGAAAGTTCAAAGTGAATGAATATATCGCCCTGACGCTTGCAGGTACTTTATTGTATCCTACGATTCTGAACGCGTATCTGGCAAACCAGCTTGAACCGATTCGTTTTCTCTCGCTGCCCGTGTCCATTGTGAATTACACCCAGTCCGTTATTCCCATTATTCTGGGTGTGTGGCTTCTGAGTTATGTACATCGCTGGGTGGATCGTTTTATTCCCGGTCCGGTCAAAGTCATCTTTACCTCGATGATTGTGCTAGTCATCACAGTGCCGATTCTATTAATTGCGATTGGCCCGCTAGGGAATTACATGGGCATCTATCTGGAAATGGGCACTTCTTGGCTCTTTGCCCATTCGGGGCCGTTAACCGGCATTATTCTTGGCGGCTTCATGCCTCTGATTGTTATGACGGGAATGCATTATGCGTTCTTCCCGGGCACATTGCAGAATCTGAGCAAACTCGGATATGACGTACTTTTGCTGCCGATCAACCTGATAACCAATATGAGTCAGGCTGGTGCAGTCACGGCTGTTTTCCTCAAGACCAAAGATAAAAGAATGAAATCCATTGCTTTATCCAGTGGCATATCTGCCTTGCTTGGCATTACTGAACCTGCACTGTACGGTGTCACCTTGAAGCTGAAAAAACCATTTTACGCTTCACTCATCGGTGGAGCAGCAGGGGGTGGCTTTATTACCGCAGTGGGTCTGAAATGCTTCGGTTTTGCTGTACCAGGATTGCTGTCACTTCCGTTATACATTGGCCCGAATGGTGGCATGTCCAATTTCTGGTATGCATTAATCGGAATTGGCATCAGCTTTACTGTTTCCTTCGTGGTGACTTTGTTGCTCAAGTGGGATGAGCCAAATGCACACAATTTTGCCATGTCCGACTCAGCACAAACATTAACCGAACAGGAACAGGATACAACCACTGCCTTTTCTCAAGAAACGGTGACACCTGTCACAGTACATTCCATTGAGGATAAAAAAGGGGAGGTGTTCAGCCCGCTCACTGGTGAATTGGTGCCGCTCGCAGAGCTTCCGGATCAAACGTTTGCCGAGGAAATGACCGGGAAAGGTATTGCCATTCGTCCGCAGGATGGACGTGTTACAGCTCCTTTTGACGGAACCGTCACGTTGGTTGCCAAAAGTAAACATGCGATTATGCTGACATCATCCAGTGGAATCGACATTCTCATTCATGTTGGACTAAACAGTGTGTCGCTCAAAGGGAAATATTTTGACGTGAAGGTTGTTGCTGGACAAGAAGTGAAGAAGGGTGATTTGCTTCTGGAATTTGATATGGATGGCATCCAGGGTGCGGGTATTGATCTTGTGACACCAGTCATTGTAACCAATACGCCGGATTACCTCGATGTAGTACCTGTTCAGGTGAAGGGGGTGATTCCAATGAATGAATTGCTTCTCCTCACCGTTCGTTGACAGCTTCATGCATACCACATACAAAAAAAGGAGAGAAATAACATGACAAAAACAATTAAACACTCATTTCCTGAAGGATTTTTATGGGGCGGAGCTACCGCTGCCAATCAGCTCGAAGGTGCATATGACGCAGACGGCAAAGGACTATCTACCTCAGACATGGCTCCATTCGTTCCACATGAGGAGCGCAATGGCAAGGATTTTACCTTCGACGTGGATTCTGTTCAATTGGAAGAATATCTGAGCGGTAACACAGACGTATATTTCCCGAAACGGAACGGCGTGGATTTCTATCATCGCTACAAAGAAGACATTGCCTTGTTTGCAGAGATGGGTTTCAAAGTGTTTCGTCTTTCGATCGCGTGGACACGGATCTTCCCGACAGGAGAAGAGGCTGTTCCCAATGAAGCTGGTCTTGCCTTCTATGATAACGTGCTCGACGAACTCTTGAAATACGGCATTGAGCCGCTCGTAACGATCTCTCACTACGAGATGCCCGTTGAGTTAACCCGCAAATACAACGGCTGGGAAAGCCGCGAGATGATCGATCTGTATCTGAAATTTGCCAATACGCTGTTTGACCGCTACAAAGACAAAGTGAAATACTGGATTACCTTCAATGAAATGAACATGATGCTGACAAGTCTGTATACTGGCGGCGGCATTCTGGAAGATAAAATCAAGGGAAACCCGGAGCAAGTGGCTTATCAGGCAACGCATCATCAGTTTGTAGCTAGTGCGCTGGCTGTCAAAAGCGGAAAAGAGAAAATGCCGAATGCACAAATCGGCTGTATGATCTGCCGTCTGGAAACGTATGCTGCTTCTAGTAAACCGGAGGACGTTCTGCAGACGCTGAAGGAAGATCAGATGAACCTGTTCTACCCAGAGGTGCAGGCACGAGGCGAATACCCATCCTATATGCAAAGATATTTTGAGGAAAACGGCATTGAACTGGTTAAAGCTCCTGAGGACGATGCCATTATCCGGGACAATACCGTGGACTTTATTGCTTTCAGTTATTACATGACGTATATCGGAAAATATGATCCCAATGACAACAGCAACTCTGGTATGCTGGTCAGTCAGATTAAAAACCCGCATCTGAAAGCTACCGAATGGGGATGGCCTATCGATCCAATTGGTCTTCGCGTCGCGCTGAACCGGTTGTATGATCGTTACCGGATGCCGCTCTTCATCGTTGAGAACGGGCTGGGTGCTATCGACACACCGGAAGAGGACGGGGCAGTGCATGACCCTTATCGCATCAATTACTTGCGCAGCCACATTGAACAGATGAAAGAAGCCGTCGCTGACGGCGTTGAATTGATGGGTTTCACTAGCTGGGGACCTATCGATATCATTAGCTGCTCGACTTCTGAAATGGGCAAACGTTATGGTTTCATTTATGTAGATCAAGACAATGCCGGCAATGGTTCATTGGAAAGAACCCGCAAGGATTCCTTCTACTGGTACAAACAAGTTATTGAAACGAACGGAGAAATCCTGTAATTATACAAAATTCTTACACGCCGCCCGTATGGGCGGTTCTTTATTTTACACTAGTAAAATCAGGGATAATTATGTAAACTTGTGATATTCAAACAAGAGGAGTGAATTCAATGTCTAACAAGGTGATTTTGCTTTAGGTTCACAGAAGGATATTTGCATTACAGAGATTCCTTTTGTGGACATTGCACTGCGGGAAACCGTCCAAACAATGTTTACTGGAGGAGATTATTATTAATTTTAACGAAGCTGTTAACATCAGCAATACACATGTACTGACGCTGGTACCCGAATTGTTTCATCTGGAGGGTTACAATATTCAGCTTATTCCGCCTCATGAGGGTGGACGTAATGTCGTTTACACTTGCGAGCAAGAGGGGCGTGAATCGCTAATTCTACGGGTGTCTTTTTTGCCTGACAGAAAGCGGGAAGATTACATTGCCGAACTGGAGTATGTCCGGTATTTATTTAAGCACGGTGCAAGTGTCTCGAATGTAGTCAGCTCGAAAAAGGGCCATCTGTTAGAAGAGATCACTTATGATGAGCATACGTTCTTTATCTGTATGTTTGTGAAGGCCAAGGGGAAGTTGCTGGTAGAAAACCATTATCAGTACCGTGAAGGGGTCCCACTTTCCGAATACTATTATAATAGCGGAAAAGTTCTGGGCAGAATGCATCAATTATCGAAAGGGTACACTCCCGTCCATCGCCGGCATCATTTGATTGACAATTATAACGGTAAATATATCGAAAACGTAGTACCTGAATCATTCTCTTTGCTCAAGCAGAAGATGGTCGAGATCCTGAATACCTTACAAGGTTTGGATACAAACCAAGAAACATTCGGGATGATCCATTTCGATTATAATGACGGGAATTATTCGATTGATTTTGATACCGGTCAGATCACCGTGTATGATTTCGATAATTCATGCTTCGGTTGGTATATATATGATCTGGCTGATCTATGGACGCACGGTATGGGCTGGATACAATTCGAACCCGATGTCAGTAAACGCAGAACGTTCATGGGAGAGTATTTTGAAACCGCACTTGCCGGTTATACTTCCGAGACCCGAATCGCAGATGCGATGTTGGAGAAGCTGGCTTTATTTATTCAAGTCACCCTTCTGGAAAATATTCTAGGTCAATTTGAGGAAATGCAGCGTGCGGGCGAAGAACCGGAAGCTGACGAAGAACTGTTGTATCTCATTAAATGTCTGGAAGAGGATATACCGTATAAAGGATTTTTCCATGAGATGTATTCCACTGAAGCTCCTTTTGAGTATGAGGGACGCTGAAGGGACCTGTACGTAAACTAAACCCTGAATAACAAGGATTCATCAAGTATGGAGGCAGCCGGATTGATCGGTTGCCTCTTTGTTTGTCTGCGGTATTTTATTCAAATTTGGATGGGGGCACGTTGTAGAATTTTTTGAATGCTTTGGAGAACGTAAAGGGATCGGGATAACCCAGAAATCCGGCAATTTGCTGGATCGTATATTTTTTCTCGTACAGATAGTCTCTGGCCCGGTTCATTTTGATCTGATTGATATACTGCCCCGGTGTAATACCGAGGATTTTTTTGAACAAAGAAATAAAATATTTCTCAGAGACGCCCGCAATGGCCGCAAGCTCGTTAACTCGGATGGCACGATGCAGATTCGCATCCACGTAGGGAAAGACATTCTGCAGAACTTCCAGACTTCCTTCGATTTTCCTCGGTTTTCGGTCTTTCAGAAACTCACCGTGATACAGCCCTTGCCTATGTAATTCCAAAATTTTGGCGATGACGAGAAGTAGAGAGGCTTTCAAATAAAGTGGACTGGCTGAAGCGCCGCCACTCTGCTTGAATCTTCGATAGGACGAGGTGAACAGCGTTGATTCCTCTTGAATCAGATTGCCAGGTACAATGCCTGGGAGCTGAAACTCGCCGAGAATTCGCTTTTGCTCAGCGATGCTGAAATCAAAGTGCATGTATACGAAACGGCACAACTCTCCGGTCGTGGAAGCAGTGTAGGGCATATCCGGATAAAAAAACACGACGTCACCCGGGTTCGCCATATGCTCGATTCCATCGATGGTAATCTGCACGGAGCCTGCTGTAATGAACCACAGATCATAATCGGAATGAGACTTGTGCTCCGTCCAATTGCTGTCATGCGTTTGTTCCAAATAAGAGCTCATGCGAAGTGTGACATACTCCGAAAGTTCGTCGATTATACTCATATTTACAGTTCCTATGTGCATCTAATCCAACCTAATCCTCTCGACTTTATGACATCCTTTATATTTCACTATCATAACAAAGGATTTATCTCTTGTTAACTATCGTACCATATGACATGTTTTGAAAACTATCACACATTCCGATTCCAGCCCACTCACCTATAATGAACTTATATCGTTACGAGGAGGGGTTATTGATGAATGCTACAAGTACACAACATCCAAAGGTGGTTGTTATTGGGGCGGGCAGCCTGTTTTTCGGTCGTCAGTCCATCTGGCAGATGGTTCACTCCCCATATTTGAATCAGGGAACGCTGGCCTTGGTGGATACGGACGAGGAACGGCTCTCGAAAATGGTAAAACTAGCGGAAATGGTCGCCAAGGAGAACAATGTATCCCTAAAGATTGAGGGTTCAGTGGACCGAAGACAGGTGCTGACGGGAGCCGACTTCGTTGTGCTCAGCTTTGCGGAAGAATCGGTGAAATATCGGGGCATCGACTGCCAGGTTTCTCTAAAGTATGGGATTCGCATGTGTTCCGGCGATACGATTGGCCCTGGTGGAATCTTTCGCGCGATGCGGGAACTGCCGGTTATTATGGAATGTGCCAAGGACATTGAGGAGTTATGTCCGGATGCTTGGGTGATCAATTATATTAACCCGTCTACCGTGCACGGCATCGCTTTACATCGATATGCACCGAAGCTTAAATCATTTGCACTGTGCGATAGTCATCATATGCCGCATAAGAAAGCCTATTATGCCGTACGAGCCGAAATCATCGAAAATACAAGCCAGTTCACCGCAGAAATAGACCAGAAATTCGATTTTCGTATCGCGGGTGTCAATCATTTTACTTGGCTGCTCAAAGCCGAGTATGAAGGAAAAAATGTGATGCCCACAATTGCAGAAGCCATGCGCAAGCTGGCAGGTGATGAGAATAACGGCGGTGATCGCGGCGCAAAAGCTCTATTTAACGATGCAATTACCTACGAACTGTATGATATTTTCGGAATCATTCCCACTTGTACGGCGCATACAAAGGAATACGTTCGGTATTGGCAGGGTCTTGGCAAAACTGCGGACACCATCCCGCCATTATCGATCTGGGAGACAGAGGACAGATATGAGCGTCACGATGAAATGTGGCAGCAAGTCGATGACTTCCTTACAGGAAACATCCCGATTGCCAATTACATGAGCACCTTCGGACCGGATCATGCGACAGATATCATCGAAAATATGGTGGGGAACTTGGGCAAAAAGTTCTTCATCAATACGCTCAATCAAGGCGCTGTAACCAATATGAATAACGATTCGTTCCTGGAACTACTGTGCGATGTAGATATGGATGGAGTGAAGCCACTCCATGTAGGCGAGATGCCACGTGGAATTAGAGGTATGCAAGAACTTGTACTGGATACGCATGAGCTTACGGTTGAAGCTGTTCTGGAACAGAGCTACGAGAAGCTGAGAAGGACGATGCTCACTGACCCGCTCGTGAGTTCCATCAGCGACGCGGACAAGATCATTCATGAATTGTTGGAACTGGAGCGTAAGATGATTCCGGACGTTTGGTATAAGGACAGACTGCAGTATAGCTAAGAACGATAACGATCAAAGACCACGTCGGTTCCTTCCAAGGAACTAACCTGGTCTTTGTTTTTATCGTTTGTCATGTATAAAGAAATCCTATTCCACTTTAAACAAGCCAGCATGGTCTTCATAATACGAAGTAATAAAATTACGAAATTCTCTTACAGCAGGAGATAACCATTTTTGTTTGACCCAGGATAGGCTAATGGGATATATAGCTGAATCATCTGCAATTTTTACATAACGTAACCCTAGTATTCTACATACGGAGATCGGAATTAATGCAACACCCTGATTAAGGCTGATAATTTCAAGCAGGGTATGAGAATCGACCTCAAATGCATGATTGGGGAGGAAACCTGCTTTTTCACAGAGCATAGTTGTAAACCGGCTGTACTCCTTATTATCGGCAAGGGAAATAAAGGGCTCATTTGCAACAACACTTAATGAAATGCTTGTCTCTCCGCCGTATGCATGATTCGTGGGAACAACGAGAACAATATCCTCCTCAACAAGCACAATACTCTCAATCTCCTCATCCTGAATCGGATGCCCCGTAATCCCCAGATGCATTTCGCCTTTCTTCAAACCTGTAATAATTTCACTGCGGGTTCCAATACCCTGATGAAGCTTGGTTTCGGGGGAGCCGTTGATATAGTCACTAATAAGACCTGTGAGGAATCTGGTATTCGTAATCGAGATCCTGATTGTATTGGATATTTGCTGTTCCTCCGCTTTAATCTCCATCTCTGCATTTTCAATTTCAATAAAAATCCTGTTCACATGTTTCAATAGAATTTCACCTGAGGAATTCAATTGAATGTTTCTTCCTCTCCTGTGGAATAAGGGGGTACCCAGTTCATCCTCAAGTCTTTTAATCGTCAAGCTTAGGGAAGGTTGAGCAATATTTAATTGTGCAGCTGCTTTGGAGATATGTTCAGTATAGGCAACGGTCTGAAAGTATTTGAGCTGAAGCAATTCCATTCACGTGCACCCCTTATTTATTTTGATAAATATATATAGTACTTATTATGTATTATATTAAATTTAAATATTGATGTAGAATTTTTTTATGAGATACAGATCAAATTTTGAATTGCAAAAACCTGACTATATAAGTTGAACTAATTATTTACACAATAACGGAGAGGACAGAAAAAACCTGAAAAAGCAAAGCGTTCGCCTTTATCACCGGATTTTCCCCTTTAGAAGGGGAATCGAAAAATCTGGGGATAACAGCGATTGGAAGGTTGTTCTGTCATCGTAGTGTCAGTGTAAATAATCTTGAGTTCAACTTATATAGAACCAAAACATAAGGTAGGTGTCTTTGATGAAAATCGATGTGAATAACATAGCTAAAAATCTGAATACACCCCTAACAGCTCCGGCATACCCGATGCCACCATACAAATTCGTGAATCGTGAATATTTGAATATTATTTACCGAACTGATGCAAAAGCGTTGCGGGCAGCCGTACCAGAACCTCTCGAAATTACTGAACCACTGGTTAAATTCGAAGTGATGTGGATGCCGGATGTTTCTGGGCTGGGTGCTTATACAGAAGCTGGACAAGTTATTCCTGTGCAATTCAATGGGGAGGAAGGCGATTATGTGCATTCGATGTACGTAGACAATTTCCCCGCGATAGCCAGTGGTCGAGAACTCACCGCCTATCCGAAAAAGCTGGGTGCACCCAAGTTGTATACCGATTCAGATACACTAGTTGGCACACTAGATTATGGAACGCTGCGTGTAGCCACGGCAACGATGGGATATAAACATATGGAGCTGGATAAGGAGTTCGCCAAACGTGAAATATGCCGACCTAATTTTATGATTAAGATTGCTACGGACTATACCGGAAATTTAAGAATATGTGATCTGATCCGTACTCAAATTACGGACATCGAAGTGAAGGAGGCTTGGACAGGACCTGCCCGGCTTCAACTGTTCGAACATGCGTTGGCACCTCTTGCAGATCTGCCTGTGTTGGAAGTGGTGTCCGCTTCTCATATCCTTACCAACCTAACCTTAAACGCTGCACAACCTGTATATAACTACCTGGAAGAGAAATAAGGAGGAAAAATAAAATGAGAATTGCAATTGTAGGAGCAGGATCTTTGGGAACCATCGTAGGTGCATACCTTGCGGATGGTGGACTGGACGTTGAGTTAATTGATGCATATCAGGAACATGTAAATGCTTTAAATCAGACGGGTGCTAAAGTGACCGGAACCACGGAGTTTCAGGCCAAAGTAAAAGCCATTACTCCTGATCAGAAATCAGGACAATATGACCTCGTTTTACTTTTAACCAAACAACTCTACAACGATTCCATTCTTCGGGAATTACTTCCATTCTTGAAAGAAGACAGTATGGTGTGTTCTTTGCAGAACGGGATTCCGGAAGAAAAAGTGGCGTCCATTGTGGGTGAAAAACGTGTCATTGCTGGCTCCGTTGAATTTGGCGCTACGCTCATTGAACCGGGTGTGTCGAGCCTGACCATCGAGTACACTCAATTTAAGCAGTATGCTTTTCAGATTGGTGAAATAAATGGTGAAATCACCGAACGAATTCAGCGCGTGAAATCGGTGTTGGACCTTGTAGGTGGAACACACATTTCCGATAACCTGGTTGGAACCAAATGGTCCAAATTGCTGATCAACAATGCATTTAGTGGTTTATCAGCTGCTTTGAATGGGGAATATGGGGACATTCTTGATCAAGAAGCCGGCATTGTGAGTGCAGCTCATATTGCGGACGAGACGATTAAAGTTGCTCGCGCCAATGGGGTCACCCTAGTTAAAATGAATGGATTCGACATCGCTTCACTCGAACTGAACAGCAAAGAAGATATCCCTGAACGGGTGAAAACATTACGTTACGTGATGGAGCCCTCCAGATTGCTCAAAGCAAGCATGCTTCAAGATCTGGAGAAAAACCGGAAAACGGAGATTGATTATATTAACGGAGTTGTTTCAAGCAGAGCAGAGGGTACCGGAATTACGACACCTTATAATGATTTAGTTGTAAAACTGGTTAAATCTGCTGAAGAAACTCAAACCGTTCCTGATTTTGACACGAACATAAAAGCTTTTGAAGAACTATTAAGTGCACAATAATAAATTTAAAGTTTACACTGAAGGGGCTTTCTCCAAAGGAATTTCCTTTCTACTCAAGCGCTAACGAATCTACTGGAGCTAGAATAAAAAGTGGACACCCGTTAACGGACGGAAGGATAATAAGACTAACGGAGGTGTCCACATGGGAGAACAGCGGCAACGATATAACGAAGAATTCAAGAAACAAACGGTCAAATTCATTCAAGAGCAGACGAAGACACTTGGAGATTTGACAGAAGAACTCAACATTCCAAAAAGTACGTTGCACCAATGGATGAGTAAGTACCGCGAACTAAAACATGAGCCTGTTGCCAGTGTAGATCGAGTGAAGGAACTGGAAGCAGAGCTCCAAGAGATGCGCCGGTTGCTTCAAGAGAAAGAGCACACGCTTGCGGATACACAAGAAGAACTGGCGATTGTAAAAAAAGCAGTGCACATCTTCAGCAAACCAAAGAGCTAAGATTTCAGTTTGTGGAAGACCATCGCTCCGAGTTTTCTTTGGAGAAGATGTGCAGTACCTTTCAAGTATCACGGAGCGGATATTACAAATGGCGAATGGACCGAACCAGCATGCGACAGAACCGCAAAGACGAGGTCATGAAGCGTATTCGGTATCATTTTTACGACCACCAGATGCGGTGTGGAAGCCCTAAAATTACGTATCTGCTCCATTTAGAAGGGTTGCGAATCTCTTCCCGTACCGTCAGTATATACATGCGTCAAATGAATCTACGTTCTGTGGTCATGCCCAAATATCGCGTTCAGACTACGGATTCCAAACACGACCATCTGGAATCAAGCATGAGCCGACGAGGAAACTGTTATGATAACGCCTGTATTGAGTCGTGGCACAGTATTTTAAAGAAGGAACTCATTTACTGCAACCCTCGTTTTAAGACACCGGAAGAGGCTTATACTGCCATCTACCAGTACATTGAGTTCTATTACAACCGCAAGCGAATGCATGGCGCGCTAGGGTATCTTTCCCCTGCTCGTTTTGCGATGAAATTTACGGACAAATCCGCAGCGTAGTGTCTACTTTTTTGACATAGGTCCATACCGCATCTTAAAAGGCAGATCATCAACGTATACAAAATTTAACGAACCTCAGTAACGCTATTTCGTCATAAACGGTGTCAAGATCTAAAAAATCGACCGAATCGACCAAATAACGTCTCTGTGATTCGTTAGATTTCGGAACTAGATCAATGGGAGCGAATAGCGTGTGTCAGATTCATTAGAACAAAATCACGTTAAGTAGGGATGCCCTCCGTCATATTTATGACTTGTGGGACATCCCCTGTTTGTTGTATTGGTAAATCTAGTTAAACTTGATTTTAGAACGGCATAGAGTAGTTCTTCACGGTTTATTCTTTTCAATCCACAGGTGCGCTATCATTGAATAACCGTGATAAAAACAGCTTGCTGTATAAGGAATTAATAACCTTTGGATAATAATGACATTGACAACTGCAGGTTTTTCCAAAATAATAGAATGTAATTGAATACTGGTACCTTTAATTCAGTCCAGAGAGGCTGGCAAGGGCAGCGGATTTCATAATCACGCGAGAATCAGGGCATATTCCGTAATAGGATGCTCTGTGTCTTCGCGCGGATTATGATGCAAAAAGAGGCTACTTGTCAGTGTATAACTTGACGAGTAGCCTTTTTTTTCTGCTTTTTTTGGTATCAGATACACTTTATGTTGGGGGTATTCTGATGAGCAAACAAGATCAAGAATTTTCATGGCAAGCCGTGCCGAAAGCGCAAAGAAACCACTTTTGGAAAACATTATCCGTCATGCTGGGTTTCACTTTCTTCTCTGCAAGCATGCTGGCAGGAGGGACATTGGGCGTCAGCTTGACGTTCATGGAGTTCATTGGCATCGTACTTGCAGGCAATCTGGTGCTCGGTATCTACACAGGGGCATTGGCACATATCGCCGCCAAAACGGGCCTGTCCACACATTTGCTCGCTAAATATGCGTTTGGTGCAAAAGGGTCGTATCTGCCTTCGTTCCTGCTAGGCTTTACACAGGTCGGATGGTTCGGAGTAGGCGTAGCCATGTTCGCAATTCCGGTCGCCAAAGCCATGGATTGGAACGTGTACCTGTTGATTATCGTGTTCGGACTTGCCATGACAGCATCAGCCATTTTCGGCATGAAGTCACTCGTCATTCTCGGATATATCGCGGTTCCTGCGATTGCCATTCTCGGTGGTTACTCCATGTTCGAAGGTGCAGGTTCGCTGGGTGGTCTGCAAGGGTTGCTTGATTACACGCCGACTCAGTCGCTTACCGCGGCGGCAGCATTAACGATCTGTATTGGATCATTCATAAGCGGCGGAACGCTGACACCCGATTTTGCCCGGTTTTCCCGGACATCGAAACAGGCAGTTACTGCAACAGTGATTGCATTCTTCCTGGGTAACTCACTCATGTTTCTGTTCGGTGCAGTTGGCGCAATGGCCTATAACCTGGCTGATATCTCGGAGGTCATGTTCCTGCAAGGATTGATCATCCCGGCAATCATCGTTCTGGGCCTGAATATCTGGACAACCAACGATAATGCACTGTACGCTTCGGGTCTTGGTTTTGCGAATATTACCAAAATCTCAAAGAAATTCTTCGTCATCGTAAACGGCATCGTGGGTACCGTATTCGCCATGTGGATGTACAACAACTTCGTCAGTTTCCTGAACGTACTTGGCGCGGCGGTACCATCTATCGGGGCTATTATTATTGCAGATTACTTCATTGTGAAACGTAGAAACTATAAGCCATTTGCCGACATGTTATTCAAAAATGTAAACTGGGTAGCGATGGTGGCTTGGGCCATCGGCGTTGCATTCGCCCAACTGGCTCCTGGCGTAACACCATTGAACGCACTGCTTGGTACAGCAGTGGCCTATATCGTCTTGATGCTGATTGTTCCTGCCAAAGAATCTAAAGAAATGGGGAAAATAAATGATTATACAGAACGCAAAATTGCGGGGTAAAGAAGGACTATGGAATATCGTTGTGAAAGAAGGGAAGTTTGAACGAATTACACAATCGCTGGAAGTGACCGAGAATGAAGAGATCCTGGATGTCAACGGATCGCTTGTGCTGCCACCGTTCATTGAGCCGCATATTCATCTCGATACAACGCTCACAGCAGGTGAGCCGGAATGGAATCTAAGCGGAACGCTGTTCGAAGGCATCCAACGCTGGTCAGAGCGCAAGGCTTTCTTGACACATGAAGATGTCAAAACACGGTCCAAAACAGCACTGAAGTGGCAATTGGCACAAGGCATCCAGCATGTACGGACCCATGTGGACGTTACTGATCCAAGCTTGATTGCTGTTAAAGCGATGCTTGAAGTAAAAGAAGAAATGGCTCCATATATGGACATTCAGCTTGTTGCTTTCCCACAAGAAGGCATTCACTCTTATCCAAACGGGGCAGAATTGCTGGAAGAGTCACTGAAAATGGGCGTTGACGTGGTCGGCGGCATTCCACACTTCGAATTCACACGGGAATACGGCGTTGATTCAATGAAAGTTGCGTTTGATCTGGCTGAAAAATACGATCGTCTCATCGATATCCATTGCGATGAAATTGATGACGAGCAATCCCGTTTCGTTGAAGTTGTTGCCAAGGAAGCTTATGAACGTGGACTGGGTTCACGCACAACGGCAAGTCATACAACCGCGATGGGGTCATACAATGACGCTTATACGTACAAATTGTTCCGTTTGCTGAAGATGGCCGATTTGAACTTTGTCTCCAATCCGCTGGTTAACATTCACCTGCAAGGACGCTTCGACACGTATCCGAAGAGAAGAGGGCTGACGCGTGTCAAAGAGTTGCAGGAAGCAGGTCTGAATGTGTGCTTTGGTCACGATGACATCTTTGATCCTTGGTATCCGCTCGGTACAGGCAACATGCTGCAAGTACTGCACATGGGGATTCATGCTTCGCAGTTGCTTGGTTACGACCAGATCGTGAATTCAATTGACCTCATTACGAAAAACAGCGCAAGAACGTTACACATTGAGGATGTATACGGCATTGAAGAAGGTAAACCTGCCAACTTCATCGTACTTGAAGCAGAGAATGAATATGAGGCTGTTCGCAAACAAGCCGGTGTACTTTATTCCTACAGAGGCGGTCGTAAAATTGCGGAATCGAAGCCGCGGGACACATCCATCATTTTTGAGGGCGGTACAGAAAAGGTTACTTTTAATAAATAATGAAGAAGAACGAATCCCATTAAAAGTCGCTATTTAAGCGGCTTTTTTTGCGTATTCACCTGTTATACTGCCTGGCCCATACGATGTATTTTATATGGAACATGAAAGGTATCAACAGACAACTTGCAAAGCCCTCCCTATGTTAATAGAGGAGGTCTTTGCGTACTCATATTTTTGCTACAAGGAGAAGAGGTCTGCTACTTGTTTTTTCTTTACAACAATCCAGCCCATTTCAGACCATGCCAGATCCCGTCCTGCTCCGCACTTGCTGTAACATGAGACGCCAGTTGTTGTAGAGAATGCGGGGCGTTGCCCATGGCAATGCTGCAGCCTGCATAACGGAACATCTCCAGATCATTGAAGTTATCGCCAAAAGCATACACATCTTCAGGGGAAAACTCCGTTCGGTCTGCGAGTCGGGAAACACCTTCGGCTTTGGAACCACCGGCGGGCAGAACGTCCATGGACAACGGATGCCAGCGTACAAAGTGGAGATCACGAAACCTTTCACGGTATACCGTTTCCTCTTCTGGTGAGCAGAATAACATCGTCTGATAGATGAGTCTATTTGTACAAAAGCTTTTGCTAAACCCAGGATGCGTTACACCAAGCGAAGTTAGACAAAGGTCTACATGCGGATGATATTCCTGACTGCAACTCATCTGTGAATGATCCAGATAAACGAGAGGATGTCCCGACAACTCAGCGAATGAAGACAATTGCTCCAAAGCTTCCGAACAGATGGGATTACTGTGAATAAGTTCTCCTTGATGCACCACATATTGTCCATTGAAACTAACATAAGACTCCAGCTCCAGTTCAAGCCGCACTTGTTCCAACATAAACGGAGATCGTCCTGAAGCTAAAGCGACCACATGTCCGGCTTCCTTTAATGCAAGAACAGCTTGCTTGGCGGAAGCGGGAATTCGATTATGGCGGTCGAGCAGCGTACCATCAATGTCAAAGAAAATCAGTTTCGGGGTCTGAGTCATAACGTCACACTCCTTCACCGCCGACGGAAGAAAGACTCAAACTTACTTGTTCATTCAGGGCGAAAGGAAGAGGGGAGATGACTTCCCAACGTTTCGTATCACTACGAATATCATAGTGAAATTCTTTCCCTTGAAACTGAACATTGGCGATCTCGCCCATTATTCCAGCTTCACTGGAAGGTTGTAAATGGAACTCATCGGGTCTAACGGGATACAAACCGTTGGATTTAAAATAGTTAGCAACATGCTTGCCAGGCCAAGCAATATTCGTACCGTCTTCAGGGACGAACATATCTGCATCCCAGTGACCTTTGACCAAATTCGACTTCGATACAAACCTCGCCACGAATTCGGTCTCTGGCCGCAAATAAATCTCCTGGGGTGTGCCAGCTTGTTCAATACGACCATCCTTCATCACGATAATTCGGTCAGCCATGGCAAGGGCTTCGCCTTGATCATGCGTCACATAAACTACGGCTGATTTCGTATTACGATGTACTTGTTGAATCTCACGCCGCATATCCATGCGAAGCATGGCATCCAGACTGCTGAGGGGTTCATCCATCAGCAGTAATGAGGGCTGGGGAGCGATGGCGCGTGCAATAGCGACGCGTTGTTTTTGCCCTCCGGATAGCTCATGCGGCATACGTTCGGCCAGATGGGACAGTCCAGACATATTCAGGACTTCCTGAATGCGGTTCTGCTCGTTATTTTTAATATGAGGAGGTGTTGATTTATGTGTTCTAATGGGAAAACGGACATGTTCGGATACATTCATATGCGGCCAAAGTGCGAAAGACTGGAACACCATGCCAATTCTCCGTTTCTCCGGAGGTAGCAATGTCCCTGAACCTGCAACTACCTTGCCATCCATCAGAACATTACCGCTGCTTGGCTGTTCAAATCCGGCAAGAATGCGCAGCAATGTGGTTTTTCCACAGCCTGACGGTCCAAGGATCGCGATGAATTCGCCATCCTTAATCGTTAAATCAATGGAATGAAGTGCCTGGTAACTTCCGAAGGATTTGCTGACCTGTTGAATCTGGATACTCATGACTTCACTCCCTTACGAGTTGCCCAACGTTGAGCGATGAGCAAAATAACTCCGCCTGCCGCAATAAGTGCGACAATCAGACTGGACAATGCAGTTGAATAGAGGGTATCTCCTGCCTGTTCAAAACTAAATATGGTAACTCCAATAGTCTGTGAACCTGATGAATATAACAATGCCGATACAGTAAGCTCGGTCAGGGCAGTCAGGAAGACCAACATACCTCCGGTCAGAATACCCGGCAGAAGTAAGGGAAGCAGAACAGCAGTCCACTTACGCCAGAAACCGGCTCCGGATATCCGCGCGGCTTCTTCCATGGATGCATCCAACTGCATGAATGAAGTGACACTTGAACGGATCTGAAGAATAAGGAATCGGCAGATGTAGGCAATAAACAAAATGGTCATGGTGCCATAGATGCCAGGGTTCCAACCGGGAACCGGCTCCATCCATACCAGAATCATGGACAGTGCGAATACAATGCCGGGTAGTGTATAGGGAACAGCAGTGGCCAGTTCGGCCATTTTATTGAATTGATTAGGTTTGCGAACTCGTATATAAGCAAATCCTGAACCAATAATCAGACAAGCCAGCATCGTGACAAGAGAGAGGACCAGGCTGTTCTGGATCGCCTGCCATACACGCTCATTCTCGAAGAGAATATATTTATAATTGTCCAGGGTCATATTGGCACGAGTCAGACCGAGACCATACGCTCTTTTTAAAGACATCGAGATCATCGAAGACAACGGAATAATTGTAATCAGTGCGAGACCTGCCCATATGGCCAAGGTCAGCGGCTTGCGCATGCAACCCAAATTATACCTTGGGGTAAGATCAGGTTGCATCGTATCCGAAGCATGACTTTTACGTAAAAGAATCCATTGCAACAGACTGCCGACTACCGCAGCAGCACCGAGTAGTACAGATAACGATGCACCACGGGCAAATGCCGAAGGGCCGAATCCAATGATCTTTTCATATATAAGTGTACTGAGAACGGAAATATTCACAGGTGTGCCAAGGAAAGCAGGTATTCCGAAATTGTCCAGCGAAGCCAGGAAAACCAGTAATCCGCCCGCCGTTAGACCCGGAAGAGCAAGCGGCAGTGTAAAACGACGGAAGACCTCGATCCTGCTGGCACCACCGGCTCTGGCTGCCCACTCCAGATCACGCGGGATTTTGCGGAGTACATCCAAAGTGAACATATACACCAACGGAAAATGATGAATTCCCATCACAAAAACGATTCCGCCCATACTGTACATGCTCCAAGGAGCCAGATCGGGATGAATCCATTGCAGCAGATGTGCGAGCCAGCTCTGTGACCCGGTAAATGAAGACCAAGATAATGTGAGAACATAAGAGGGAAGAATAAAACAAAGCATGATCCCCATATGAAGGGCCGATTTGTGTCGTATATCCGTATAGGCGACGACCCAGGCCAGTGCAGTTCCAATCACGAGTGAGAACACAGTTGAACCGATGACGATATATACAGTATTGCGCAATGTGGACCAGAAGCGCTCCTGCTGAAGCAATTCGTTATAATGTGCTAACGTTAACCCTTGCTCGCCCTGAAAGCTGAGAAGAACCAGCTTCAGGATGGGGTATACAAAGAATAATAGAACAGCTATAGCACCCAACAGGGCGATCAATCGATTCCAACGAAACAGGCCGGGGAGGGAGAAAACTGACTTGCGCCTGTTATCTTGTCCCCTAAGAATGATCATGTTTCTCTTCAATTTCTCCATTCAGACAGCTCCAATCCTTACTCGCCAAACACATTAATGAATTGCTGTTTATCTGTTTCACGATCCGCTGCAAGTTTGGCCGCATCGCCAGGCAAAATCTTCATTTCTGATACACCTTTTAATCCTTCAGGTGGGGCAATACCTTCACGAATAGGGGAGTAACCGATCTCGGCAGACAACTTCTGGCCCTCTTCAGAGAGAATGAAATCTACAAAGGCTTGAGAAGCCGGTACGTTGGCAGCTTCTTTCATAATCCCGATCGGTTCTGTAATGATGGGGACACCTTCTTCTGGATAGATCAGTTCAACTGGAGAACCTTTCGCTTTTTCACGTGCTACGAGGTAATCAACAACGACGCCATATGATTTTTCACCGCTGGCTACAGCTTTCATAACGGCACCATTTCCTTTAATTACGGCCATGCCATTCATCTTGGTTTCCTGTAGAAAATCCCATCCAAACCCATCTGTTCGACTAAACACACCGATGTTGTATGCTGCTGCACCAGAGTATAAGGGACTCGGCATAATACTTACGTCCTTACTGTCCGGCAGGGTCAGCACTTGCCAAGATGTCGGTCGAGTAGTGACTTTTTGGGTGTTGGTAGCGAGTACCGTTGCCATAACCTTCGTACCGGCGTACATACCGTCCGGATCAACCAGATCTGTCGGGATTTCACTTAGCTCTGGGGACTTGTACGATTGTAGAAGGTCATCTTTTTTAAGATTTTCAAAGGTAACGGCATCGGCCAGCAGGAGTACATCCGCCTGTGTTTTACCCGCTTGACGCTCTGCCTGAAGCTTGGCAGTGACTTCTTCGGTTCCGGAACGGAAGATGCTGACTTGAACATCAGGATATTTATCGTTAAACGCCTTTACCAGTTTGCCTGCATCTTCTTCTGGTTGGGATGTATAGAATGAAAGCTTACCTGAGACTGTGCTCGAAGCTGCGTCTGAACTATCTTGATCTGTCGTGGCTTGTCCCTGTGCAGAACAACCGCTGAATACAATCATGCCTGCCAAAAGGGGCAGTAGTAACGACTTTTTGAATGGAATCACAGATAATCTCTCCTTTGGTGTCTAGCTGATAGATTAGAGTAAGAACGTATGGATTGCCTGAGCAACGCCATCTTCAGCGTTGCTGGCAGTGACAACATTAGCGATTTCCTTCACATGAAGCTCTGCATTTCCCATGGCGATTCCTAATCCTGCCCATTGCAGCATGTCCAGATCATTATCATAGTCTCCGGCTGCAGCTACCTGCTCGCGTTCGATCTGATGTGCATGACATAAACGTTCCAGTGCGCCTCGTTTACTGACTCCGGCTGAATTAACATCAAACCGCAAACTTCCTGTTCGTGTACATTGGAATAACCCTGATTCTTCAAGGGTACGAAATAGCTTTTCGCGTGAGTCGTTGTCTGTACAGATCACGGCTGCTTTGAACAGCATGCCTGGCATCTGGTTTACAAAGGTTCTGAAATCCTTTCCGACTTCAACGAAGCGAATAAGATCAGCCTCTATAGCATCAAGTTCATCACGTTCTTCGAAAGAATCCAATTCCGGTCTGTTGACCCTATTGTTGATGGCCCAGTTCCTATTGATATCATTAATCTCTTGAACATAGAGAACATTGTATCCATAGAAATGGATGTAGGCTCCTTCTTGCTGGATGACATCCAACATGAACAGCATATCTTCTATTTTCAGCGCAACGCCATCAAGCAGTTGTCCTGTCAAGGGATCTACCGTCACAGCACCGTTTAGTGCAACCAGTGGGAAATTCATGGAGACTTCCCTAGCGTGTGACCATACGGAAGCGGGAAATCGCCCAGATGCAATCGTGACATTCACTTCCGCTGAGATTAATTGTTGAATGGAACTTCGTGTCATAGGTGTTATCATTTTATCTGGATTGAGCATCGTACCGTCCAGATCAAGGGCTAACAATCTGTACATGAACATATTCCTCCCGGATTGATTAACTTACACAACATACATACGAAGTGGTTCGGGTATATCCACAGGTCCTTGGAAAGAGCGACTTGCTTCATCCCGCATGAACTCCAGATCGCCATCTCCGGGAAGATGGACAAGGACGAGCTGCTTGACGTTAGCCTGACCAGCAATCATGCCTGCCTGAAGTGCATTCATATGTCCTTGGCCAGTTGTGTGTACACTGCCTTCACAGATTGTAGCCTCACATAGAAAGATGTCTGCATCCCGAGCGAGTTCGATAAGAGAATCACAGTACGAGGTATCACCGGAATACACCAGCACCTTACCTTGATATGTGATCTTAACGGCATAACATGTAATGGTATGCTGCACCTGTACAAATTCTATCTCTGCGCCAGCAAGCCGAATTTTGGATGAAGGATCAATCGAGATGACCTCGGTATGTTCACCATATAGACCATTCAGAATATCCACTGGATTATCCGGTGCATACAGCTTCAGTTTATTCAACATGCGACCATTGCGGATCGCACCCGCTGCAGCATATTGAAGGACTCCCAGATCGGCGATATGATCATGGTGCAAGTGAGACAAAATAACACCGGATAGATCTTCCACGCATGTCTCGCTGGGGAGTTTACTCATAACGCCGCTGCCACAGTCCAACAAAATCTGCCCTTCATCTGTGGTTACAAGGTATCCCGCAGTTGCTCCGCCAGCGGCGGGATAACCACCCCAGTAACCTAATATCTTCACATTCATCTTTGCACCTCTGTCTGTCTTAATCTGCATTCTTTACAAATGTTCCGTACAGTTACAATTGTAAAAAGGGTTTGTTTCTCTCGTGTCAACCGAAAGTCAATCTTTTGTAAAAATGCTTTTGGCAAAGTTATCCTGGCTTGACTCCGCCGCGAATCCCATTTTATAGTGGGAAATGTGTAAGAAGGGAAATTTAAACGTCAAAGGCGGACTTATATGTGAATATAGACGAACGCAAAAATATGATAAGAGTCTGTAAGATGTATTATTATGAATCCTGGACACAGGAGAAGATTGCGGAGAAATTAGGTGTATCCAGGCCAGTAATCTCCAAGATGCTGCAACGTGCGAAGGAAGAGGGCATTATTGAGATTGTCATTCATGATGATGATTACGAAACGTCCAAGTTGGAGAAAAAACTGGAAGACTTATTTAACCTCAAACAGGTGTTGGTCGTTCCAACCAAGGATCTGAATAAAGAGTTGTTGTCGAGTGCTGTAGGCAAGGCTGCCGCTCAATTTGTCCAAAAATTGATTAAAAACGGTGACCGTGTGGGTGTCTCATGGGGCAATACGCTCTATCATATGGTGCGAGAGTTCCCTTTGGAGAAAAAAGAGAATGTCAAAATTATTCCACTGGTGGGTGGAACAGGGAATTCACGCAATGAAATGCACTCTAATCAGATCGCCTATGAGTTATCCAAAAAAATGGGCGTAACCTGTGATACGTTATATGCTCCGGCCGTTGTGGAAACAGAAGAGTTAAGGGAGCAGATTGTTGGCATGCCTAATATTTCGGCCGTTCTTAAAGAGGGGGAGAATATTAATCTCGCGCTGGTGGGGATCGGAAATCCGTATTCCATGTCAACGATGGAACGATCGGGTTATCTGAATGAGCAAGTGTTAACTGAATTAGAAGCACTTCACACGGTAGCGGATATTAATTCTGTGTTTATTACTCGTGAAGGTACAATCACCGAGCATCCCATTAATCATAGAGTCATTGGCCTTGGACTGGAGCAGTTAAAGAAGACTAAAACGGTGGTAGGCATGGCCTTTGGTTTGCACAAAATAGACTGCATACTGGCTGCTTTACGGGGTGGATATATTAATATGCTCATTACGGATGAAGCCACAGCAAGTCATATTACGAAAATTTGATGTTCGAGAAACATCCTTTCGTTTGGCTAATGAAACTCATTTTATGCTCGTGGAGCCAGGAGAACGAAAAGGTTCTCCTGAGCAACTATAAGAAGAACTCACTATTTAGCCTACCTTTATGGCTTCACTAGAAGCCTGCTTCCCGCCTTTTTTACGAACAAAACTAATGATCAGCAGTAGCAGTGGTAACAAGCCAAATAAAAAAATGGACATATTGCCAAGAAAATCACCCAAAGCTAACGTTTCCTCCAGGTTTTTAGGCAAGTAAGCAATTACATACAAGACTGGCAACATCGCGAATTGTATGCTCGTAATATTTTTGAGACGAAACAAATCTCGGATCCCGATTGCCGCAAAATAGTGTTTAAAAGCATAGGTAGCAAAGATCTGCATCAGCCAAAACACAATAAACAGTGATTCATAACGTTCAAAAAGAAATCCCTCAATTTCAAAACTTCGAACCATGTCGAACGTTGGCCACATTCGTGTTTGAATTCCTGGCAAAGATAAATTTCCTACAACGGTGACAATCGTGACCAAATAGATAATTGTGCAAATAAGTATGCTGTATATAGCAGCTTTATTGCTCGCTTTCACGTCCACCATGTAAGCTGTGATGATGAGTAAAACTTCATATCCAGAATAGGAGAGACACGAAGGTTTAAGACCCTTCAACACAGGCATGAATCCATCGCCCAGGAGTGGTCTGAGGTTATTAAGTTCAAACATCTTGCTGCTTAAAAGGAAAACCAGCGCTAGCAACACAAGCGTAACGGGCAACACGATTGAAAAGACCCGGATGATGACCTTAAGACCACCCGTTAACATATAAATACCAATCCACAGACTGACCATAATGGTGACCCAAGTAGGCGTGCGCTCAAGGATGTACATACTTGTAATCTCGGCCATGACCCTAACTTCGAATGAACAAAGAACAACAAAATACACGATAATTAAAAGCCCCAATAGATAAGCAATCCACTGACCTGTGATTTCGGGTATAAATTCGAATACCGTTTTACCGGGGAACCTACGACACAAGGTTACAAGAAGAATGCTGATTGTGGTTACAATTAATCCTGATAAAATGACAGAAATCCATACATCTGGTGTCCCTACTGCTTTACTAATTGTGCGAGGGAGTGTTAGAATTCCAGCTCCGAGTATTGAATTGATAACTACAATAATTACCTCGGAGGTATTAATATTAGATGTGGATTGCTTCATTTGGCCTTCGCTCCAAACCGGAGAGTATATTTCTAGGTAGTATCGCCCAACGAAGTTGTTTTATGTAAAATATGCGTACTGATATAATGTGGAGATATCCAATAAAGAATTGAAGATGAGGATGCAGGTTATGCCAAAGAACGATAATATGTTAGCCATTCTATGGATGCTGAATTCAGGCACCAAAGTAACTGCAAAACAGATGTCCGAAAAGTTAGAAATCAATATAAGAACCGTATATCGATATATTGATGCATTATGTGCCAGTGGAGTACCGATCATTTCCGATACAGGTCACAACGGCGGGTATAGCTTGCTGAATCAGCATATCAAAGCACCTCTGTTATTTGATATTGATGAAAAAAAGGCACTTCTCCAAGCTGCTGTGTTTGCAAAAGAAGCTGGGTACCCTTTGAGTGAGGCATTGGACAATGCAACATCCAAATTGAAAATGTATACAAATCAGGATCAGGAAAACACACTTCGTCGTCATTTAGCCGGGTTTAATGTTATCAATCGCATGGGAGACTCATCCGTTCAGCCGATCTTGGCGGAATTGGAGCAAGCCGTGGCTAATGATTGCTCTGTCGAAATTGATTATCGCAGAAGCCGTGATGAACAACCCAAGAATAGAGTAATAGACCCGTATGGAATGGTTTACTGGAATAATAAGTGGTATACCATTGCGTTTTGCCACTTGAGGAATGAATTCCGCAGCTTTCGGGCAGATCGTATTCTTCGAATCAAGCTTACTCCGCTCCGCTTTAAGCGTTCGGAAGCTTTTTCAGCCCGTGAATTATTTATGCAAAATTTGTTACCTGATGTAGGGGAGAAAGATGGGGTAATTTCCTTGGTTATCAAAGGCCGATCAGAGGCATTGGATGACTTGGGGCTGCATTGGTTTATGGGACATTATCTGAAAGAGCGGACTTCTAATCAAGCCATATTTTTATTTGATGAAAAATCAATTGATACATACGTCCCCTATTTTCTCCTCTCCTATGGGAAATCCATTCAAGTCATCGAACCACAGCGTGTGAAGGACAGACTTGTTGCTGTTGTATCCGAGTTAATGGAATACTATCAACTTTAACAGCTTCACTGACAGTATTTGAACTCATCGGATTTTGATTGGGGAACTTGATAAAAAAGTTGCGAAGCTTTGCTGCTTTGGATATGATTATCTAATGTTCAATCAAAAAAATACTTATGTAATCAATTAGTGATAAAAGATAGTGAGGTAGAAAAAATGATCGCAAGAACAGAAGAAGATTTTAATGGCTTGAAGGAAATTGGCAAAATTGTGGCTTCTATTAGAGATGAATTGGTTCAAAGAACCATCCCAGGCATAACGACTAAAGAACTTGATGATTTGGCAGGAGAGCTTTTTGAGAAAGCTGGTGCAGTTTCTGCTCCAAAAAGTGAATATAATTTCCCGGGATTTACTTGTATTAGTGTTAATGAAGAAGTGGCACATGGTATCCCGGGAGATCGGGTTATTCAAGAAGGGGACATCGTCAATATTGATGTGTCTGGCTCCAAGAACAGTTATTTTGCAGATACGGGAATCTCGTTTGTTGTAGGCGAAGGTGCAGAAGTGTTAACGAAAATATGCGACGTTGTTAAACTGGCATTTGAAGCAGGTCTTAAAAAAGCAAAACCGGGCTCCAAAAAAAGCGGAATCGGAAAAGCCGTATTCCAAACTGCCAGACAGCATGAATTAACGGTTATTAAAAACCTTACAGGACATGGTGTTGGACGTGGAATACACGAAGCACCTGACCACATCTATAATTATAATGATCCATCAGATGATGAATTGTTAAAAGAAGGTATGGTTATCGCATTCGAGCCATTTATCTCAACTTCAGAAGAAGAAGTAGTCCAAACTGGAGATGGCTGGACCTTTGTTACTAAAAACAGCTATGTAGCTCAAATAGAACATACCATTATTCTTACTAAAAATGGTCCGATTATTGTCACTCTTTAAGGTGTTCAAACTGAAAGTCGCTAAATTTAGCGACTTTTTTTATTTTTGTTTTATTGATTCGTCAAAGCAAATCAAAATATAAACGTTCACTTATTAATTTATGTTGAAATTATGGAAGGATTTAACGTATATTTAGATCTGATCTTTATGTTATAGACAGAGGTGATTGATTGAGCACATCAAAAAAGCGCGTTCAAGTCATTGATGGACTGCGCGGATTCAGTCTGGCCGGCATTGTGCTGGCGAATATGCTGGCTTTTCAATATGGAATGTATGGCCAGAGTAAACCCCAACTGTTCGGGATTGGCGGAGCAGATCAGGCTTTTCTCTCGTTCCTGCTGATCACTGTGGTGGGCAGTTTTATGCCGATTTTTGCATTTATGTTTGGCTTCGGAATGGTTAAACTCTCGGAAAGCCTAAAATCACGAGATTTACGACCAAAGTGTCATCTGGCACGCCGTTTTCTACTACTGTTTGGAATTGGATTACTGCACATCATCTATCTGTGGGAAGGGGATATCCTGGCATTTTATGGCGTACTCGGTTTCTTCCTGCTCATGTTCCTTAATCGGAAGCCCAAAACGCTGCTCATATGGGCGGTACTGCTACTCATGGGAGCGGGCATACTTGGTCTCCCGGCATCTAATCCGATGAACCCGCTGGCGATTGAGTCCATTCATATGGAGAACTATATCATTCAAAGTCAGGATGTATACGGCAACGGCACATACGCGGAAATCAGGGATTTCAGTAATAACGGCGATCCGTTCGGCGGAGATTTGGAGCTGTCATTCGCCCTATTGATCCTGCTGTTAGCACCACTCATGACGGTGCCGATGTTCCTGCTCGGCATGCGCGCTGCCAGAATCGGCACGTTTAGCGATCCGCAAGCGATGAGGCGTATTTATCTTCGCCGTGCCTCGTTTTTGATTCCAGTTGGTTTGATACTCAAAGCATACGGTGTATTGGCGCCACAATTGGGTGCGGAAGGTTGGCTCGGTATCGGTATCGGGGGGACGCTTGGAGGATCGTTGCTTGCACTGGGATACATATATGCATTTGCACTGTTATATGCGGGAAGCCGCCGTTCCAGCCTGATGGGCAAGTTCGAGGCGGTTGGCCGTCTCTCGTTGACGAATTACCTGATGCAGAGCGTAATCTGTACGACAATTTTCTATGGATATGGCCTGGGACTGTTTGGAAGTGCTGGCGTGTTTATCGGAGCGATTATTGCACTTGCAGTCTACGGCATTCAATTGTGGCTCAGTCCGCTATATCTTAAGAAATTTAGCAATGGGCCTGTCGAGTACCTGCTACGGATTTGGACATATCTGTCCTGGAAAGGGCAGCCAAGAAAGAAGAAAAGATCGAACTTAACTACGCATGAAAACGCGCCTGGTGTCCAGTAAGCATAAAGTGTTATCGTGAAACGCAAAAAGAAGCTCGTTCTACCAAAAGAAAGGGCTTCTTTATGCCGTAACGATCATCTACCTAAACTTAAAGCAAGACACAAATTATACACTTAACGTTAACGTTGGACTGAAGAATAAGATATCTCCCTAATGTTTCCTGTTATAATTAGTAATTATTTATAGATTCAACATATCAACCCTAATACATAAGCTAACTAATATAGTGCGTGCAGTGGTAAGGTAATGCGAAATGAAAGATGAAGCATATACATTTAACTGTTTCCACTCAAGCTTGAAAGGATCATTATTGTGCTAAAAATAATTAATTTTCTTCTTTTCTTGCTGATCATTTGGGTAGTCATCTTTTATCCTTTTCGTTTTGCATGGTTTGAAGGTTTAAAACAGATTCCCGCAGATCTTCATGGTGTTTATTTACTATTCTTGTTCTTTGGATATCTGATCTGTTCATCGGCTATGGGGCTTATGGTTGGCAAGATGTTTTTCAAACGAAAAGGAAAAGGACAGTAATAGGACAGTAGTTACGAATTGGAGTAAAATTTCGTGCAGACTAAGAGGAGACCCCGTTCAATTGCAATGTGGGTAAGAGTATTCAAGTGGGGGAAGATTTTCTGACCCATTACAACGTACAATTCTTGATGTTGATAAAGCATCATTCAAAGTCGCTAAAGTAGCGGCTTTTTTTGTTTTGAGTGGGGGAGAGCGCGTACTGTCCGCAAGTTACCTTTCATTTCGGTAAACCGAAAACCACGTTTGTTAGAAGCTCGCCTTTAACAAACGTGGTCGAGATGGCGGCTAGATAAGACGCTAAGAGCTTGAGTTTGTCCTTTCCGCCAGTTTAGTAATCAACTCGATATCTTGTTCGGTTAATTGTTCAAAAAAATGTTTGCGTATTGCCTTAGAGAGGAAGGGACGGGCATCATCTAACATTGATTTTCCAGAAGAAGTGATACTTACTTGAACTCCACGATCGTTGTCTAATGGTTTCTTCATCACGAGTCCACGTTTTTCCATACGCTTCAGATGATGAGATAACCGACTTTTATCCCAGTCCATAGAGTCGGCTAATTCCTGTTGGCGAAGGCTACCGTCCCCAAAAAGGACTAATCGGTCCAATACTCCAAAATCACCCTCTGACAATCCTGAGTGATCGGCCATATCTTTGACGATGCGACCGAAGATGGTCTGAAAGGAACCTTTCCACATATGCCATATTCGCATTTCTTCTTCGTTAAGTTCATTTTTATCCATAGGAGCATAATAACATGGTTGACGCGTCAACTTCAATGTGCTAAATTTGATCCAAGGTTGACACGTCAACTTAGTTCATATGGACCCACCAATCACAAAAAAAAGGAGATTATAACTATGCAAGATAAACCCGTTGCTCTGGTCACTGGGGCTAATAAAGGTATCGGCTTTCAAATTGCGAAGGATCTCACGGAACACGGCTTCACCGTGCTCGTTGGATCTCGCAGCCTTGAGAATGGAGAAACTGCCTCAAAAAGCATCGGTTTGAATTCACACGCTCTCCAGCTCGACGTTACAGATGAAAACTCCATCGCTGCTGCTGCAGAACGTATTCGGAACGAATTTGGTCGTCTCGATGTACTCGTGAACAATGCGGGGATCTCGCACGCAGGCAGATCAGGTGAACCATTTCCGAACGGTGGCGCAGCGAGTGGTCTTTTGACCGTTGCTTCGCTTGAAGATATTCGTACAGTTTATGAGACTAATGTTTTTGGTGTTATTGCTGTCACGCAGGCGATGTTGCCACTTTTGCAGGAGGCCCCGGCAGCACGTATCGTCAACATAGGCAGTACCGGTGGCTCCCTTAGCTGGAACTCTATTCCGGAAAACTCGCATCGTGCTATGTTTGGTGCCTATTCGGCATCAAAATCGGCTGTTCATGCGGTGACACTTGCCTTTGCATTTGCGCTTGAATCAACAAACATCAAGGTCAATGCGGCATGTCCAGGCTTCACATCAACTGCGCTTAATAATTTTGCTGGTACTCGTAGTGTTGAACAAGGGGCTCGTGAAGCGGTCCGGCTGGCGATGATTGGAGCGGATGGTCCAACAGGAACATTCTCAGATGAGGATGGACCCATTGCTTGGTGATCATAGTTATACAATGAGGGTGAGCAACTTAAGGAGGATTTCATGATGCGCGTTTTCGTAACAGGAGCAACAGGCTACATCGGTTCCGCTGTCACCCGCGAACTTATTCAAAGGGGGCATCAGGTCATCGGTCTCGTGCGTTCAGACAGTAGTGCTGCGAAACTAGAAGAGTCCGGGGCCGAAGTACACCGCGGTGACATCAACGATCTTGACAGCCTCCGTAGTGGTGCAGCTGCTGCGGATGGCGTCATTCATCTGGCATTCCATCACGATTTCTCGAACTTCGCTGGAGCACTCACAACAGATCTGCATGCCGTAGAAGCGATAGGGGCGGCACTTGAAGGATCTGGTAAGCCGTTCGTAATCACCACGCATGTGAATGGAGTGGCAACGGAGAACATGGTGTTAGCGCTGGCAGAGCGTGGAGTGCGTACATCGATTGTAGAGCTTTGTCCATCGGTACACGGTGAGGGTGACACAGGATTTGTGCCGAGCTTGATTAATATTGCCAAGACTAAGGGCTTCTCGGCCTATGTGGAAGAGGGGAACAACCGTTGGCCGGCTGTACATCGCCTTGACGCCGCGCATCTATATTGCCTGGCGTTAGAAAAGGCACCTGCTGGTTCACGACTAGATGGGGTGGCAGATGAAGGAGTGCCATTTTGCGACATCGCGAGTGCTATTGGTGAGCAGCTGAACGTACCTGTAGTCAGCATTTCACGCGAAGAGGCAGATGCCCATTTTGGCTTTCTCAGCACACTCGCAGCGCTCGATATCCCGAGATCAAGCGTTGCAACTCAGGAACTTATGGGATGGCGGCCAGTGCAACCTGCACTGATTCCCGACCTTAAACAGTCTCATTACTTCAACAACTGATTGGAATTTTTACGCCCTTTAAAAAAAATAACAAACCATTTATAGAAGCGACTCCATTCGTCAGGGGTGGCTTCTTCTTTTGCTAATGTATTCTTAAGACATGGGAAAAATAGGTTCTTGAATTTCTTTCCCGATGTACAGCCGAATCCGAGATTGTGATAGGCTGTATCTACAAAAGTATTACACGTTTTAAATGGAAGGGGATAATTTACTTGGATCAGGAACTTGCGACCACGATTGCTATCGAATTTAAGAACAATCAGAAGGTGTTGAATGCGATCGGAGACGAGACCCGGCAAGCCATCCTCATAGCCTTGATTCAAGGGCCGCAAAAACCCGGCATGCGCGTAGGAGAGATCAGGATGAAGACTCACCTTTCCCGACCGACCGTATCACATCATCTGAAAATATTGAAAGAATCACAGATAATAAGCGTTCGTAAAGAAGGAACTCTCAACTATTACAGCCTTGACTCCGGTAGCAAGTTGAAATTGTTGAAAAACCTGGTGAACGAGATAGAAAAGTTGCTAACGCAATGTGAAGAACAAGCATCGGAACAAGAATTAGGAAACACGGGGAGGGGGAGTTGCGAATGAATCAGACAGTCGCAGCGGCAAACGGAGTGGGCATTCCTCAACTCGGGTTCGGCCTATATAAGATCAAAGACGGGGGGACCTTCGAGAGGACAGTCGAGGAGGCTATTCGAATGGGTTATCGCCATTTCGATACGGCCAAAATTTATGGTAATGAAGCGGCGCTAGGTCGGGTCATCCAAAACAGCGGCATTCCCAGGGAGGAGTTCTTCATTACCTCCAAGGTATGGACGACAGACTTGGGGTACCGTGCGACAAAAAAGGCGTTTGAGCAGACTTGCCAGAAGCTGAACGTAACATATCTCGATATGTATTTGATTCATTTTGCCGGTCCTCAATACGTGAATGCCTGGAAGGCGATGGAAGAGTTATACGACGCAGGTAAAATCAAAGTTATAGGTGTAGCCAATTTCGAGATCCGGCATCTGGAGCATCTGAAGAAACATTCCCGGATCTCGCCGATGGTAAATCAGATCGAGACCCATCCGGAATTTCCGCAACACGAATTGCATGATTATATGGTTCGGCATCGGATTCTGCATGAGGCTTGGGGACCGTTGGGGCAGGGAAGCAAAGCGCTGCTGGAGCATCCGGAGCTGGCGGCAATTGCCCTTTGCCATCAGAAGTCGGTTGCGCAAGTCATTTTGCGGTGGCATCTGCAACGCGGAATTATTGTCATCCCCAAATCATCGAATCCTCAAAGGATAAAAGAGAACAATAGAATATTCGACTTTGAGTTGAATGAGAAGGAAATGGAACAAATACGACGGTTGGACACGGGTAAGAGATATTCCGTAAGGCCGAATGGCTACATGGTCAACCCGTTTTATATCAATTTGATGAAGTTATTTATTCGCTCTCATTGATGGATCATAATTCGACTTTGAACAACAACCGAGTACTCAAATTTGGTGGTCGTTCCCCAAAAGCTTCTTTCTTCCCGAACATAAAGCGTCACTTCGATTCCCGAATTCCAGTTGAGTATATAAAAGAGGTGTCTATACGTAATTATTTTCTTGGGGCTGTCCTGTGAGTCATGAGCATGACCGGGTACAGCCCTTTGTCAGAGTTATACAGTTCTAACGGACCTAGTGGACCTATGTCAAAAAAGTAGACACTACGCTGCGGATTTGTCCGTAAATTTCATCGCAAAACGAGCAGGGGAAAGATACCCTAGCGCGCCATGCATTCGCTTGCGGTTGTAATAGAACTCAATGTACTGGTAGATGGCAGTATAAGCCTCTTCCGGTGTCTTAAAACGAGGGTTGCAGTAAATGAGTTCCTTCTTTAAAATACTGTGCCACGACTCAATACAGGCGTTATCATAACAGTTTCCTCGGCGGCTCATGCTTGATTCCATTCCGTATGATTTTAGTTGCTCCACGTATTCTTTTGACGTGTATTGAGAGCCGCGATCCGAGTGATGGAGTAATCCCGGAGCGGGGCGTTTGGCCTTGTAAGCTTCCTCCAGTGCACCCATCACCAAACTGGTTTCCATATGGTTATATAGACGCCAGCCTACAATTTCACGTGTGCACAAATCCAGAACGCTGGCCAGATATAGACGACCTCCTCGGCAAGGAATGTAGGTGATGTCGGTAACCCATACCGTATTCGGTTTGGACGTTTTAAATTGCTGATTCAGCGTATTTGGCGCAAGGGGATGGTCGTGTTTGGAATCCGTCGTCTGAACGCGATATTTGGGCATGACCACAGAACGTAGATTCATTTGACGCATGTATATACTGACGGTACGGGAAGAGATTCGCAACCCTTCTAAATGGAGCAGATACGTAATTTTAGGGCTTCCACACCGCATCTGGTGGTCGTAAAAATGATACCGAATACGCTTCATGACCTCGTCTTTGCGGTTCTGCCGCTTGCTGGTTCGGTCCATTCGCCATCTGTAATATCCGCTCCGTGATACTTGAAAGGTTCTGCACATCTTCTCCAAAGAAAACTCGGAGCGATGATCTTCCACAAACTGAAATCTTAGCTCTTTGGTTTGCTGAAGATGTGCACTGCTTTTTTTACAATCGCCAGTTCTTCTTGTGTATCCGCAAGCGTGTGCTCTTTCTCTTGAAGCAACCGGCGCATCTCTTGAAGCTCTGCTTCCAGTTCCTTCACTCGATCTACACTGGCAACAGGCTCATGTTTTAGTTCGCGGTACTTACTCATCCATTGGTGCAACGTACTTTTTGGAATGTTGAGTTCTTCTGCCAAATCTCCAAGTGTCTTCGTCTGCTCTTGAATGAATTTGACCGTTTGTTTCTTGAATTCTTCGTTATATCGTTGCCGCTGTTCTCCCATGTGGACACCTCCGTTAGTCTTATTATCCTTCCGTCCGTTAACGGGTGTCCACTTTTTATTCTAGCTCCATAGCACACGCTATTTGCTCCCATTTGCATAGGTTTGAATTCTAACGAATCATAGAGACGTTATTTCATCGAGTTGGTCCATTTATATGATATTTAGGCGGTTTACGATGGAATAAAGTTACTGAGGTTCGTTAGCGCTTGAAGCGAAGGGGATCCCTTTTGAGATAGTCCCATCTCTACATTCGATGAGTTGTTCTTCAGCAATCGCTTTTAAAATATTGTAAATCCATGTAGAGCTATGATAAGATGAGTATAGATCCATTTGAATGAGGTTACCTAAATCAAAAATTGGGAGTGTTATTATATTGAACAACAATAACATTAAAGTTGGTGTCTCTAATAAAGAAGGCCAGTTAGGTTTTGTCTTTTCGAGAGGTGGTCTGCGAGAAGGTTCCGGGAGAAAGAGTATAGGTGTGACTAAAAAAATATCTTTAACTCTAACAGAGGACATGTGGGGAAAAATCGAAAACCATTGCACAGAGCATAAACTTTCTCGTTCGGAGGCTATACGTAACATCATTGAGTCCTTCTATACAAAATAATTTTTTTTTTTCGAGGTAGGTGAGGTCTTTGCTGGTAGAGATAACAAAAGATTCTCTTATGAATGCCATACAATATGTGATAAAGGCAGTAGCAGCGAATAGTCCAATACCTATTCTTCAAGGAATACATATTCAAGCAGGTGCAGATGGCGTTACTTTTACGGCAAGTAATACAAGTTTGACGATACAGTCTATGATTGCTCAAGATGATGTTTCTCTGACTGTAAAAAGAACAGGGGCTATCGTTATACCATCGCGTTATTTTCACGATATTATTCGTAAATTTAATGATGACAAAGTTAGACTTGAAATTAAAGAGCCAATGATTCTTTCGATTGTATCCGGTCATTCTCAATTACGTTTATGCGGGATGGACCCTACAGAATTCCCTTCCTTTAATGATGGAGAGGCGTTCCCTTCTACTAAACTACGCATTAATACTTCCTTACTTCGTTCGACTATTAAACAGCTAGCAATCGTAGCATCAACGTCCGAGACCAGCCCCATATTAACAGGAGTTTCTTTGGAATGCAGTAATGATTTTCTTAACTTAATTGCTACAGATGGAGTGCGGCTTGCATACCGCGCTTTGCATTTAGAAGATGCTACTCACAACAGTTTGAACGCTGTTATTCCAGCGAAAAATCTCTATGAATTATCGAAAATATTGAACAAAACAGATGACACAACTGAAATTGAAGTGAGTAATAATCGAGTTAAATTCGTGACAACTGGACTGAAAGTGGAGTCTGCTCTTATTGAAGGAACGTTCCCATCCATAAAGAATGTAATCCCTCAATCTTATTTGTGTGAAATCGCAGTTGATACAGCATGTTTGTTGAGAGCAGTTGAATGTGTAACTGTAATGGCTAGTGAACAAGTGATTAGATTAGTAGCTAATGCAGACACATTAAAACTATTGTCCAAAACAGCCGATGTTGGAGATATTCAGAATGAAATTCCGTTATTAGAGATGTGTGGGGAAGAATTTGTGATATCACTAAATGGAAAGTTTTTTATCGATATACTTCGCAACATGGATTGCGCTAGCGTCCGATTAAGATACGCTGGGAAAACAAGTCCCATCGTCGTATTTCCAGATGACTCGCTCATGTCTACTCTGTTCTTGATTACTCCAGTGATGACCCGGTGAACCGTATCATCCATAAGAGCAAGTTTTTTACTGACTTTTTCGTGCAGAAATTGCAAGGTATTCATTATTTATTTCCCATAAAATTACCTTGAAGGGAGGGAATACGATGGATTGGTTGGTTAGGATGAATGGTGCCATGGAATATATCGAAACAAATCTAGCGGACACTATTTCATATGATGAAATAGCACAGAGAGCCTGTTGCTCTACCTATCATTTTCAAAGGATGTTTCCATTTATTACTGGCGTAACGTTATCGGAGTACATTCGACGTCGACGGTTGACATTGGCTGCATTCGAACTGCAGACAACAGGCTCAAAGGTTATTGATGTAGCTATGAAATATGGATATGATTCGCCGGAGGCGTTTGCACGCGCCTTTAAGAATCTTCATGGTATTATGCCTATATCCGCGCGTGATACAGGCGTTTCTCTAAAAGCCTATCCTCGAATGTCCTTTCATATTTCAATAAAAGGGGATGTCGAAATGAATTACCGTATTGAGCAAAGAGATTCTTTTGAGATGTTTGGAGTATATGGAATTATAAATGCAGACCAGAAAACAGCGTTCTCTGAAGTTCCTCTATTCCGTATAAAATGTGATGATGATGGCAGCGTTGATATGATGAACGACTTACTGGGACGTTTTGGTGACACCATGTTACATGCCGCCCTTTATGATCACACTAAAGAATCTTTCAAATACATGATCTGTTATCATGTACCTAAGGGGCTTGAGATACCGGAGAGATTCACAAAACTTGCTATCCCAACATTAACGTGGGCGGTCTTCCCGGAGCCGCAGTGTGATATGCAAAAACTATGGGAACGAATCTATTCTGAGTGGTTTCCGACATCTGAATACGAACAGGTTGAGGGCCCTACTTTCGAGATGTATTATGGAATGGCACGGCATGGGAATGTTTCAGGAGAAATCTGGATACCCGTGAAGAAAAAATAACGCTTTTATACGAGCGAAATGAAGGCGTTAACGAAGAAGACAACTGAAATAATTTAGATTTTCATATAGGGTCACCCCCACAAAGGTTGGCCCTATAACTTGTCGTTACAGACAGTGCGGAGAACCTTATCACCAATAGGGTAGGGGAGATTGTCGGATTATTTTATCTTGAGGGGGTTGTTTAGTATGAATATTAAAATACGAGAAATTATATCCGATGATTATGATGAAGTTGTTTCTTTATGGAATGATGTACTTGAAATTCGTAATGTTAATGATGCAAACTTCCGAGTGACTATGGAAGAGATGAATAAGGCCGGGAATTACAAAACATTTGTCGCATTGATAGAAAATGATGTGGTCGGTTTTGTAACTATTGTACAGGCATTATCCGTAGGAGTTGCAATTGGTTATCTACATATTCAAGCTCTTGCTGTTAAAAGGGATCTGCAACATAGAGGGATAGGTACAAAACTACTAAGACAGACTGAAAATTATGCTAAAGAACGGGGAATATCAAGTATTATTTTATGTAGCGGAATGAAGCGTACCAACGCCCATGCTTTTTATGAACATAACGGTTATGACAGAGATTCATATTGCTTTGATAAGATGATCGACCTAACCCATTAATTGCACTGCAAAGACCCAACTCACTCTTTAAACTGAAGAGTGGAAGTTGGGCTTTTTCGGTACCGCATTGGACATATCATTTATGTAATATATTCAACCGAAGTCATTGATGGATCATATTTCTCCGGTACTGGTAGGGAGTAACTCCATATTCCACTTTGAACAACTGGATAAAATATTGATTTTTTCGGTAACCAACCATCTGTGCTATATCGGCTACACGGAGTTCCGAATCTTGAAGCAATTGAGAAGCTTTCTCTAACCTTTTCCTGGAAATGTAGTTTGACACATTTTCGCCCGTTTCTTGTTTAAATAGTTTGGAAAAGTAAACGGGATGAAGATGTGCAACTTTCCCCAGTTCATCCAGGCTAAGGCCATGTGACAGATGGTCTTCGATATACGTTTGTACTTTGTCAACGATGGTTTGAATGGACATCTGTTTGTTGTTTCTGATCCGACTGACCCGATCCATGAGAGTTGAGGATAGTTCATCAGGATGCCGCAACTGGTTGAATATCCAATCCACGGTTTCAGAGTCATCCCGATCCTTGTCCGCCAGATATACATATAGAATGGTCTCCATGAGAAAGATTATTTTTTGCTTTTGGAGACGGATTTGATCATATTTCTTAACGATATTTCCCGCCGACTCCCAATCACCGCATGACGGAGAATGGTTGAATATGCCATTGAAGTCTTCTGAGTGTACGTCCTCATTATGAAAGAACCTGTAGAACATCTGTCGGGTCACGTTTCGATCAGTCAATGAAAAGGGAGGAGACACGACCGATTGCTCCAGTTTGATGGTCAGTTCTGCAGCAGCTTCTTCCGGAACAAGACCGAACAGTCCCGTTCCCGCATTCCAAACGAGACGATCCAGTTTGTCTCCGACAGCATGTTTTATAACATCCTCATGTTCCTTTGTGAAATAGTCCAGCCTGAAATAGCACATACGACGACGCCCTAAAAATTCAGTATAAGCATCATATTGCTTCCTTAATGTCTCGTTATGACCAAGAAGGGAAAGCAGATACCCCAGTCCATCGAAGTTCTCCCATGCAACAGATTGAGCAGGCCGTGTCTTTGTAATATTATTGATGGCTTTGGACATGGCTTTCTCCACATCATCTTTGTCGACAGGTTTGAGCAAGTAGTCGAGCGCACCTAAACGGATTCCTTGTTGCGCATATTCGAACTCGGAGTAGCCGGAAAGGATGATCACTTTGGTTGGCAAGTTATGTTGGTGGATATGTTGAAGCAGATCAATACCAGACACCTCAGGCATTCGGATGTCAGTGATCAGAATATCGATGTGGTTTTGAGTCAACATATCTCGGGCTTCAATCGAATTAGTCATCGTCTCGATCTGATCAATGCCAAAGGTGTTCCAATCGAGTAAGTGCTTCATATATTCAACGACATAATGTCCGTCATCCACAATTAATAATCGCATTAGTTATCTCCTTTCACCTCGGGAATGCTGATGAGCAGCAGGACGGACAAACCGCCCCAATCATTAGTAGTAAAATGTAACCCGCTACGTTCGCCGTACGTATTTTTCAGACGTTGATTTACATTCCAGAGCCCTACGCCTTTAATTCCTTCAGGCGGGGTATCACTCTCAAGCCGAGCCTCCAGGCTGCGTATATCATCCAGTGAAAGACCTTTGCCGTCATCGGAGACCTTGATCGTTATTGCAGCTTCCGTCTGTTTTACATCAATCGTAACCCGATGGGCCCCTTGTTGTCCTTCAATTCCATGTTGAATCGCATTTTCAACCACTGGCTGGATGATCAGCGGCATGAGGGGAAGGGAGGACAGTTCTGGCGGCAGATCAATGCTGTACTCCATTTTTTTGCTAAGAGCCATAATAATCAGGAAATGTTCCGCAAACTGAAGCTCGCTTTCCAGCGTGACTTCATGCCGGTCCAACTTGGTTAAATAACGATAATATTCAGCCAGATGTTTGCTCATGCGCATGACAGAATCAGGTGAAAATTGAGCCACCGACATGATAAAAAACAAACTGTTGTACAAAAAATGAGGATTGATCTGAGCCTGGAGTTGTTGAAGTTCGGCACTTCGTCTTAGTTCCGTTTCAGTCTTCAAGGATACAAACAGATCCTGGATCTCGGTAACCATATGATTAAAACTTCTGAACAGGCTGTAAAACTCTCTATCCGTATTTTCGGTTATACGTGTATTGTGATTGCCTTGTTCGACCTGTGAAAACTTCCGCTCTAACAAACGAATATTACGGTAATAGTTCCGGTAAAACGTAAAGATCACAACCAGACCAAGTGTGAAAACGGCTAAAATACTGGCAAAAAAAACTTTACGGTTGCGGTCAATCGGTTGCAGAAAATCATTCGTCTGTGTATATGTAATCAGGTAGGCGTCGATTGATTCAATATATCGGGAAAGAACATAATAGTCATCTGAATTAGTGTGATAATCATATTTCAAAGTGATCTCCGGCTGTGGAGAAAGCATTTCAGTAACCGCTTTCAATAGATCGTTGTCGACTTCTTTCTCACTCCATAACTGATGGGAATTAAACCAAAAAAAAGCGTTTGAGCTGTCGTTGTTCACAGCCTTTTTCAGCAGATTTTTCAAATAATCGGTATTCAGCTTTACACCAACGACGTACTGAGTCGGTTCATTTTGTCCGGATTTTTGGATGTAAGGGTAGAGGGCAAAGTAATACAAGCTATTGCCGACGATTTGCCATCCCCGTTGATGAACATCCTTGAACGGAAGTCTCGCCTCCGGCGTACTGTTGGTGGACAGAAACGTTTCTTCAGACTTCCAGTAAATGCCGATCGATTCAATCGATCGACTGGAGAGGAGCGTTTGCCGCAAGCGATCAACGATTTCGTTTTTCTTCATTTGGGAATCGTAATTGCTCAGCTCGATAACATGCCTCTGATAAAATCGGACATCACTGTCAGCTGCATACTGAACTCCGTACATGTTAGCCTCGTATATAATCCCGTCCAGAATGCCTTTCACATAATCAAGCTGGTTTTTGGAAGCGCCAATCAGATTTTCTTCAAGTGTCTTGGAGCTCAATCGATTCATCACGAAAAACAAACTTAACGTCAGCAGCAGAAAAAAAACAAAGAAATAGATAAATCGCTTCATATACATTTTTCTGATCATATGTGTTTCCTTTCATATCGCCAAACGCAGAAGTTTTAAACTCCCTATCGGATTAACTTTAATATAAGCCAAACCTTCGAAAAGCGGAAGGGCAGCATCTGCTATAAATGAAAGCGTTTTAAAATTGATTCAGGATGAGGTGATGATCTTGAAATTTTGGCATTTTGGAGTGAAAGCGCTTTTGTTAAGCTTAACTGCAAGGATCTCTTTCGAAGAACCATCATAGAGGAGGTATGCAACATTAACGAGATTGTGCCCGTCAGATCCGCTAAAAAAACAAAAACAAAGCTTTCCCAGCGGACTTCATTCAAAAAGGAAATTAAGAAAAGCTGGCCTTTGTACGTACTTTGTATTCCCGCATTTGTGTTTGTCTGCATCTTTTCTTATGGCCCGATGGTAGGTTTACTCATGGCATTTCAGGACTACAAACCATGGCTGGGCATCACAGGTTCACGGTGGATCGGGTTAGATAATTTCGAACGAATTTTCCAGTACAAAGAAGCCACACAAGCGATCGTTAATACGTTAATTATCGCCGTTTCTAAAATTATCGTTGGTATTATCGTTCCAATCGTCATGGCTATTCTGCTGAGTGAGATCCGAAATATGGGCATTAAGAAAAGTGTTCAGACACTGGTGTATCTGCCGCATTTCTTGTCCTGGGTAACGGTCGCGGGGTTGATGATCGACATTCTGGGGCTAGACGGAGGGATCAATCACATCTTGACCCAGATTTTCGGGAACGATCCCATTTACTTCTTGGGTGATCCTGATCTGTTTCGATTCACAGTTGTGATCAGCGATGTATGGAAGAGCTTTGGCTTTGGCATGATTGTTTATCTGGCGACCATTGCGGGAATTAATCCATCTTATTACGAAGCGGCCGAGATCGATGGTGCCACACGCCGGCAGCAAATTCGATACGTCACTTTGCCTAGCATGTTGCCCATGATCATCGTCATTTCTACATTGAGTCTGGGAAATATTCTGGACGCGGGTTTTGATCAGGTCTTCAATCTGTACAATCCGCTTGTCTACAGTACGGGAGATATTATTGACACCTATGTTTACCGTTCATCCTTGTTAAACGGGCAATACGGCTTCGGGACAGCTGTAGGACTGTTCAAATCGGGGATTAGCTTGATCTTGATCGTTGTCTCTTACAGGCTGGCCTATAAGTATGCCAATTACAAAATATTCTAACAAGGAGGGAGAGGGATCATGTACCATAAGACGACAGGTTATAGAGTATTCTCCTATTTTAATTACGCGTTCATGATACTGGCGGGTCTGGCGTGTTTTCTTCCACTGCTTCATTTGTTGGCACAATCGCTAAGCAGTAAAGCGGCCATTAGCGGTAATATGGTTTCATTTTGGCCGGTCGGGTTCAATGTGGATGCCTATATCAAAACGTTCAACAATTCTAATTTCAACGGTGCCATGCTGACATCCATCACTCGAACCGTATTGGGTACGACGATCAGTATGTTTATTCTTACCTGTGCAGGATATGCCCTGTCCAAGGAATTCAGGGGACGCAACGTGCTCATGTGGTTTTTTATCTTTACCATGCTCTTCTCGGGGGGATTGATACCTTCTTACATATTGATCACAGCCCTTGGTTTAAAGGATACCATCTGGGCTCTTGTGTTACCGGGAGCTTTCGGTGCTTATAATTTGATTCTTCTCGTCAATTTTTTCAAAACGATTCCCAAAGCCCTGGAAGAAGCAGCTTTCATTGACGGAGCGTCCTTTTTCGTAATTCTTAGCAAAATATATTTACCATTATCTCTGCCTGGCATAGCGACAGTATCCTTGTTCATTATGGTAGGGCACTGGAACTCCTGGTTTGACGGGATTTTGTACATGTCCGATGCAAGTAAGTATCCGCTGGCTTCATTCCTACAGACCGTTGTTGTGCAGAGCAATATGCAGAATATGGCGATGAGCCAGTCTGAAGTGGCAGCCATGTCGGAGCAAAGCATCAAAGCAGCCCAAATTTTTGTCAGCACGCTACCGATCATTTTGGTCTATCCTTTTTTACAACGTTATTTCGTGAAGGGAATTGTACTAGGAGCCGTCAAAGAATAGTTAGGATGACGAAAAATTGGATCGTTATATAAGTTTAACTAAAATTTACACGATAACGGAGAGGACAGAACAAGCCTGAAGAAGCGGAGTGTTCGCGTTTATTACCAGAATTTCACCTTTGTAAAAGTGAATCAAAAATTCTGGGAATAACAGCGATCGGAAGGTTGTTCTGTCATCGGAGTGCCAGTGTAAATATGAACTTATATAGAAAACAAATTAAGTATGAGTGAAGGGGGCATGTTTCCATGAAGAAAAGAACTGATTTATGGAAAATGGTAAGTATGGTTATGCTGTCGGCTATTCTTGTGGCTGGCTGCAGCAAAGGAGAGAGTGCTTCCGAGACCGCACCGGCATCAGTGCTTAAGGACGGAAAATATGATCCACCGTTTACGATCACCATCGCCAAACAACAGGATGAAAATGCTGGAAAGTACATCAACGGTGAGACGTTGAATGACAATGTATTGACCCGCTGGGGCGAACAAAACCTGGGTATCAAAATCCAAACCACCCTGCTGGGAGGTGATGCTTCACAATATAATACCAAGCTGAGACTGGCACTGACAGGTTCAGAGAAGCTGCCAGACGTTCTGCCCGTCTATGATACCATGCTGGTCAATGATCTGATCGAGTCGGGGCAGGTCAAGGAGATTACGGAAGACATCTCAACCTACATGCCTGACCGGATAAAAGAAATATACAAACAATACCCGACCACCTTCAATCCAGTGGTTAGGGAGGGCAAGGTCTACGGGATGGCGATTGCGCCGAATCTGACGGAAGGCGAAGTCATGTTGATCCGCCAGGACTGGTTGGACAGATTGAATTTGGAAGCGCCAACAACGATTGATGAGTTTGAACAAGTCATCGCGGCGTTCACTAATGAGGACCCAGATGGGAACGGGAAGAAAGACACATACGGCTTTACTTTTTCAGGTAAAGATTCCTACAATACGGGCTGGGTCAGCGATCCGGTCATGATATTCAGCGCATACACGGGCAAACATCTTCCAAGACAATGGCATAACGACAACGGCAAACTCACCTATGGATCTGTGGCTCCTGGCAACAAAGAGGCACTGGCCAAGTTACGTGATTGGTATGCAAAAGGGTACTTGAACAAAGAACTGGCCACCCAAGGGGCCTGGGATGCACTGTCTGATTTTACGGAGGGGAAAGCTGGTATCATCATTGGTCGTCCTTGGCTGTACGACAGTGTGAAGGACGTAGAGAAAAATGTGGATGGTGCAAAAATTAGTGCTTATCCGACCATTCAAGGTGTGAACGGTGATAAGACCTACCAATCCGCCCAGTTGAACGATGGTGTGTTCATGTTTAACAAGGATTTTCAGAACATGGAAGCCTTCTTCCTGTACTACGATAAAATGTACGACGCAGCGTTCAGCACGGGAGAGTTCAAATACGGCTACGCTCAAGGATACGATTACGATATCGTTAACGATGAAGTCACTTTTGATCCAACAAAATTTAATACGCCATTAGAGGCTGTGCAGGGCGTTGGGAAAATGGCATTCACCAAAAATACACCGAGTGTTGATGGTCCCGGCCAATCCTACTACGATCTGGCGAATGGAGTTAAAGCCGACACGGGTGTCCTCATTCAGAGCGCCTCGAAGGATCAAACGACGCAGGACGGATACCGGATTTCGTATGAAAACAGAGATGTTTTACTGCCAAATGAGTTTAACGGTCCACCAACGCCAACGATGCAAAATGTGTGGGAACAGTTGACCACTATGGAACAGGAGACGTTCACCAAAATCATATATGGCAATGAGCCGCTTGAAGCATTTGATACCTTTGTGAAACAGTGGCATGAAAAAGGCGGAGACACCGTGATCGAAGAAGTTAACGAATGGTACAACCAAGCCAGTGAGACGGATGTAATGACACTGATGAATTTGAAATAAAGTCTAGTTTCACCTGAACCAGCCTTCCGGCAACAGGAAGGTTGTTCTTCTAAAAAAGGAGATGATGAGACATGATCAAAGGTAAATCGTGGATGGCTATCGTCATTGCATTGATGTTGTTAACAGTGCATTTAACATCCTCAGCTCAAACCGTTCACGCTGCTGCTGGTGAAGAGACCAAGATCGCCGCAACACTGTTTGTCCTGAAGAATGAATCCGAAGTATCCAATGCCAAAATTCATTGGGCACCTGTCCAGGGAGCGACTGCATACGAGTTATACAGATCAGAGAACAATGCGCCTTATACGTTATTACAGACCTTAACAGGTACAACGACGGATGATTATGAACTCAATATAGGCAACACATACAAGTATCAAGTGAAGGCATATGGCGGAACTTCCTTGTTAACCTCCGCTGTCTCGCCAGAATATACCCCTTACAGCCTTCCAGAGGACCTCACAACTTTTGATAACACAACGCAATCAACGCTTATGCTCCCGAATGAACTTAAAGTTGGAGACACCTACTACAGATTTAATTTCGTGCAAAAGTCATCAGGCGGTTTTGGCGAAATGATTCAACAGACATCAACGGATGACATCACATACGGTAACGACAAAGTGGTCCTGTCCTACACGGATCATCCCGATCTGGCGAATTCAAAATTTGAGGGGATCAATATCCTCTACCATGCGCCAACGAACAAGTTTGTTTTTTGGGCTCACTATGAAAACAGTACAGACTACACGCTTGCCAGAGTATCGGTGGCTTCAGCCACGCCTGGAGAAGACTTTACATTTCACAAAAGCTTTCGGCCGGAAGGGAACCAATCCCGGGATATCTCCATTTTCAAAGATGATGATGATTCGGCGTATCTAATCTCTACGGCCAATAATAATTCGGACACCATCCTATATAAGTTGACCTCCGATTGGCTGGATGTGGATCATCAAGTTTCAGTTATCTATCAAAATCAACACAGGGAACTGCCCAAGATGATCAAAAAAGATGGCATTTATTATTTGTTCTCTTCCCAAGCGGCAGGTTGGTATCCGAGTATCCCCCTGTATTCATCAGCAACAAGCATAGACGGAGATTGGTCTGAATTACGGACGATTGGTAACACGTCAACCTTCTCGGCGCAGTCGGGTTCCGTCATGCGGGTGAAGCCAGATACGGGCAACAACGTGGTTATGGTTGCATATCGTTGGATGTTCGGCTGGGCAGGCACGCAAAATGGAACAACGGAGGAACGACTGCTTCCCGTTTGGTTCTCTGATGGTTACGCATTTTATGATTATTTTGATCAAGTCCTGTACAACACAAGCGATGATGTTGTCGTTCCCGTTCAGAATGGAAAACTGCTGTCGCAAGGTAAACCTGCAACAGCCCAAACGGCTACTGGAACAAACCCGGCAAGTTATGCTAATGATGGTAACTATCAAACTGAATGGGTCGGCACAGGCAGTTCTTGGCCACATTGGTGGAAGGTCGATCTCGGCTCCGTTCAACAGTTAAATAATGTGCAAATCTCCTGGTGGATGCAAAAAGGCTCCGAAGGTTATTACAAATATAAAATAGAGACCAGTACGGATAATGTAAACTGGACCGTGGCATTGGATCGAACCAATAATACATCTTACGGTTTCACATCAGATACGCTATCGAGCACTGCTGCCAGGTATGTACGAATTAATATGCAAAATGCGGCACTTCATAACAACCCCAACAATTGGTACACGCCAAGACTTTGGGAAGTGAAGGTATTTGGATCGGAGACCAATTAACGATGTTCCTAAAAGAAGAGAGGTAACGGTGTGAATAATCAATTAACCAATGGTGGCATCTGGAATGATTCAAGCGGTAATCCAATCCATGCTCATGGTGGACATATGTTATTCCATGATGACTATTATTACTGGTATGGCGAAGATCGGAGAGACGATATTTATGTGAGTTGTTACCGTTCCAAAGATCTATTCAACTGGGAGTTTCGGAATCATATCCTGAGGACATCTACGCCAGCTGCCCCCATTCGAGTTCGGACGAATCTGGCATTAGTGAATGACAAAGGCGGAAAGGTAAATCTCGAACGGCCTAAAGTTCTGTTCAACGCGGTGACAAAAAAGTTTGTACTCTGGGCTCACTATGAGAATGGTAACAATTACAACGATGCCGCATGCGCCATTGCCACATCGGATTCTCCAGATAGTCATTTCGTGTATCATGGCAGCTTTAATCCGTACGGGTACATGTCGCGTGACTGCACTCTCTTTCAGGACGATGACGGGAAGGCATATTTTATTTCGGCTGCCAGAGACAATGCGGACCTGCACATCTATCGTCTGCAGGAGGATTACCTTAATGTCGAAAGTCTTGTCGGAAAGCTGTGGCAAGGGGAATATCGGGAGGCACCAGCTGTCTTCAAACGAAAAGGGAAGTATTATATGGTGACCTCATTTTGCACGGGTTGGGCTCCCAATCAAGGGAAATACGCGATGGCTGATACGATGGATGGTCCATGGGGGATGCTCAGCGATTTTGGCGATGAAACGACTTACCGAACGCAACCAGCATTTGTGCTGAAGCGGTCAGAAGAGGAGTACCTATACTTTTCGGATCGCTGGAACGGATCGGATTATTTTCAGTCCAGTTATGTGGTCCTGCCCATTGAGTTCAATGGGGACATTCCGATTCTAAATGATTATTCCACATTATCTTTGCGAGAGGACGCACATCTGATTCATTTTGAACGATAATTTGAACGATAAAACGACTGATGAGAAAAGACTTTGATCCTACTGAGAATGTAGGTTCAAAGTCTTTTTGAATGAATTTTATAATTTCAAATCTAACGAATAGCGATCACGAAGTACTGATAAGTGGTGGAGCTCATGCCCAGCCATAACAAATGCAATCGATCGAGCTGAAGCAGGATTATCACTGACGATCCCTCTACAGAGCCAAGCTTCCGGCGTAAGGCGACGAATCATAAGAATGGTTGAGCGGCGTGTGATGGCATATTCTTCGCTCAAATCGGCCAGGGTATACGAATCGAAAGGGTGGGTCTGCATAAGCACGTCCTGATCGTAGCCGGGATGATTCGCTTGGTCACCTCTGGCGATGCGAAGCAATCGGCTGCTCATGATGCGTTCATTATCCAAAAGGTGTCCGATGACCTCTTTCACACTCCATTTGCCTTCGGCGTAACGATAATTTGCTTGCTCTTCTGTTAATGAAGAAAGCAAATTTTGTACGATGTGGGCCTGCTGCTCCAACATTTCAATGATGTTTCCTTCAGGAACAAGCCGGATATACCCTTCATAATAAGCTGCATATTCATCTGTATTTGGTCTTTCAACCATGGTAATGCCTCCTTTGGGATTCGTAGATCTGGAATATATTGTAGCATAAATCTTACTTCCAGCATCGAAATTGGCCCTTCCGCTTGATAGGTGGAAGGGCTGCTTCATGTAATTGGAACAGTCTTATAGCGTTTGGGTGTACCACTTCTAATCCGTACGTTGTATCCTTTTATTTTGCACAAATTTCTCCAAAACCGCAAAATCCTCCGTCACTTTTTTGAACGGCAACGTGTCCAGCACCTGTTCCCGGTAACTCTTTTTAGCCGCTTCGCTGAGACGGGAGTCAAGTATGCTGAGTATGCCAAGGTCCGTTTCACTACGAATCAAGCGTCCCGTTCCTTGCCGCAACCGAAGAAGCATGTCCGGTACAAACACCTCCATGAACGGATTCTCCGTTACAGATGACTTATATTCATAAACAGGATCCGATGGAACAGGGAAGGGCAGCCGGAAAATAATGACCTGTGACAGGTCAGACCCCTCGATATTCACACCTTCCCAGAATACACCGGTACCCAGCAGTACACCTTTGCTTTTCCTGAATTCGGCGATGACACTGTCCTGTGATGAACCCTCTTTCTGAACATGGACTGCCCAAGTGTATTCATTAGCCCTTGAGATCAACTTTTTGTGAATGTACTTCATGTCCTCTTTTGCTGAAAAAAGGATGATTGTTCTTCCCTGAGTTAGATTACAGAGTTGAACCACTTCGTTGTAAGCTGCTTTAAGATAGTTTTCGCGCTGATCGTGGTGGTAATAGGGAACTTTGTTCGAAATATACATCATGGCATGGTTGGTGTAGTCAAAAGGGGAGGGTTGGCGCTCTAGGAAATCTCCCTTATAACCGAGGGAGTCCGTCATATAAGAATATTGTTCCTCCAGCGTATCCCCGCCTTGGCACAGCGTTGCTGATGTTAGGATTACAGGTACCTTGCCATTAAATAAAGCGTATTTCAGAACTTGGCTTATATCTTTGGGACAGATGCTGATTGTGGTTACTCTAAGAGGACTGCTTGCCCATAAAAGATAATTGTCCTCAATTTCAGATAAGACACTAATGAGAGTAATAAGCCCGTTGATGGCTTCAAAAGCGTCATCTATCTCCCGTTCGTGGCGTGAGGTCAAAATGGAAAGGCGTAGACTGAGATCTTTTAAATCGTTCGAGACCTGATTTAACGGTATTCCTTTGATCTCCGACACTTTAATTCGGTCGTTATCCTGCTTGGCATAGTCGAGCAAATCCGCGTTTACCTGTTTGAAGATGCGCTCAGCGCAGTTTTTGATGAACTTGGATTGTGAGAAGAGACTTTTATCCCCGGACTGCTTCGTGAGAAGCTGTACAGTGGTATCCACATTGCGGCAGATTCCCCGATAAGTGAACTCAAGTGTTCTGGCATCCCGGACTTTTGCTTCCAGATTATGCGCTTCATCAATGACGATCAGAGCAGGCTGTTCCGAGATGATGCTCTTGGCTCCTTCTTTTTTCTTCATCAAATCCCGTATGAGCAAGTCCTGGTTCACGATAATAAAATCAATCTCGTGAGCCTTTGCATTCAATTTCGCTCTCATATCGTAAAACAAACATGCATTTTTGTGATGACAACGTTCAAATTTGCAATCATTCACGGAAACGTGGGACCATTCGGCATCACTAACTCCAGCTTTAATATCGGCTCTTTCATCAATTTCATAATCTAATATGCGCTGTGCAAGGGTAGATACGGAGGAGTTTGCATCATCAAGACTGATCCATTCCGCTGCTCTACTTCGACAGGCGTACTGACCCATGCCTTTCCCCACCACGGAGCGAACCGTTGAGAATCCCAACCGACTACCAATGATCCTTAAATCTTTATGTATCTGTTCCGAAAGCTGAATGGAGGATGTAGCTATAATGACTGGTTTCTGAGACATTTGATTCGTGAGCAGACTTGGAATCAGGTACGCAAAAGACTTACCGATTCCGACACCAGCTTCAATCATGGCGTTATGTCCATGGATATAAGCATCGGCGATATCGAGAGACATTTCTTGCTGTCCGATCCGTTCTCTAAGGCCGATTCGGGGGAACCGGTCATAAATTCGGAAGATGGCGTTAACCAAAGAACGTTCGATTTCCTTGTCCGGTTCCTGCTTTTTTATTTTATAAAGTTCATTTAACCAATTCATAACGATCGCCCCTCTTCCGAATGATGATCTTCTTGTACTCACTTTGGAGACGATTTACCTCACAATGCAGTTGTAACGGCATTTTTTAATCTGGATACGCCTTCCTGTAATTGTTCATCTGACAAATGTGCAAAAGACAAATAGATACCATACTTCGTACCAACAGACGTTGAACTGCTGACTTCTGAGTATACCACACCTTGTGACCTAGCTGATTCCCGAAAGGCCTCATAAGTGGTCACATTACCTCGCCACCAACCAAACACGTGTAGACCCGCTTCATTCTCCACCCAATCAAACCATGTAGAGAGGTGTTTGTTCAAAAGTTTGAGTAACAGATGGAATTTGCGACTGTATAATCGATTCATTCTGCGCAGATGACGCTCATATTGACCGCTTGTCATGAATGCAGCTAATGCCCGTTGTTCGATCAGGTTGACGGGTCTTGGCTCGTATAATGCCTGTGCCTTTCTAAAGGTGTCAGCCAACGTAGAGGGAAGAACCACATAACCAAGTCGTACTTCTAAAGGCAAGGTTTTTGTAAAGCTACCCAGGTAGATTACGCGTCCTGCTTTATCGAGTGTTTTCAGTGGTTCAACATGCATTCCTCGATATCGGAATTCACTATCATAATCATCCTCAACAATCATGGCATCATTTCGCTGTGCCCAGTCCAGCAAGGTTTGTCTGCGTTCCAGACTGAGCATTTCACCAGTAGGAAATTGTCGTGACGGCGTGACAAACAACATACGTGCTTCCCAGTCCTGGGGCACAACTCCCTGACCATCGAGATTGGCTTCAATCAACTTTGCACCCGCAGCCAATATGGCTTTAGAAATCCCGACATAACAGGGACTTTCTGTCACTACATAATCCCCAGGATCTGCAAGTAATTGAGTGAGTAGAGCTATAGCTTGCATGGAGCCTGCAGTTACTGCAATATGATCCGGATCGACTTGAATGCCCCGAATCCTCCGAAGATAGGCAGCAATGGCTTCTCTCAATTTTGGATCCCCGGTTGAACTAACCATGGCAGAGGTTGTTTTCAGGTGATGCTCACGCTGCCTTATCTCTGCATACAATCGATTATTCCATTCATCGTAAGGAAACTTGGAGAAGTCAGGTTGATATTTGCTAAAGTCGATCACTTCGTCGCTATACATTCTGGAATCATGTGTATGAGCATTGGCTGGTGCATTTCTTTGAGTCGTCTGCTGTTCAAACTGCTGAATACGATTTCCCCAGGCGGATAAGTGATGCGTACAAGCTTTGACGGTGGACGCATCATTGCTTAAGTCCAACTGATAAGCAACAAAGGTTCCTCTTCCATGCTCTGAATGAATGTAACCTTGAGCAGTCAACGTATCATAGACCTGATTCACGGTTCCTCTGGAAATGTGATACGTCGCAGCTAACTCTCGAGTAGAGGGTAACTTCTCGCCATGTATAAGATTACCTTCATGAATTGCATCACGAATGGCATGATAGAGAGCCTTCATCTTCGTATATTTTCGGTTCAAATATGAACTGTAAGCTACATGAAATTGCATAGGACCTCCAGAGTTATCATTGAAGTGGTACAATAAAAACCAAAAATATTGGATCTTTTTATATGACCATTCTCATTCTATACTAAATCATAGATTAGAGCGATGCCTTTATTGAAAACCACCCAAAAGTTACTTAGGAGGACTACAATCATGCAAACAGGTACAGATCGTGTAAAAAGAGGAATGGCTGAGATGCAAAAAGGTGGCGTCATCATGGACGTTATGAATGCAGAGCAAGCTAAAATTGCTGAGGCGGCAGGGGCAACAGCTGTCATGGCTCTTGAACGGGTACCTTCCGATATTCGCGCAGCCGGCGGTGTAGCTCGTATGGCAGATCCAACCATCGTTGAAGAGGTTATGAAGGTTGTATCTATCCCAGTTATGGCCAAAGCACGTATCGGTCATTACATAGAAGCCAAAGTGCTTGAATCCCTAGGTGTGGACTATCTCGATGAAAGTGAAGTTCTTACACCTGCAGACGAAGTGTTCCATATCGATAAACATGAGTTTACTGTACCATTTGTATGTGGAGCCAAAGATTTGGGAGAAGCTCTTCGCCGTATTGGTGAGGGTGCATCGATGATTCGTACAAAAGGTGAGCCTGGAACGGGCAACATTGTTGAGGCAGTTCGTCATATGCGGCTGATTAACAGCCAGCTCCGTAAAGTGCAAAACATGTCCAAAGACGAGCTGTACGCTGAAGCCAAAAATCTAGGTGTAGCTTATGAGTTGCTGCGCGAAGTTCATGAAAATGGAAAACTTCCTGTCGTTAACTTTGCAGCAGGCGGTGTAGCTACTCCGGCGGACGCAGCATTAATGATGCACCTGGGAGCAGACGGTGTGTTTGTAGGATCAGGTATCTTCAAATCCGATAGCCCTGAGAAATTCGCTCGTGCAATCGTTGAAGCTACAACACATTACACGGATTACAAACTGATTGCCGAAGTATCCAAAAACTTGGGCGCCCCTATGAAAGGGATCGAAATTTCTAAATTGGCTCCAGAAGAGCGCATGTCCAACCGCGGTTGGTAAGATAACAGGGCATCTAGTTGAATAGGTAGTTTGAACATTTATATAGAGAAGAGCCGATCAATTGAACCTTAATTGATCGGCTTTTTTGTTCTTAATGTGTAGTTTGTTGATATCTTCAAAATGCTGTGCCTATAATAATCGGTATGAAGGAAGGTGCAGACAATTCGCTATCTATATGAGTTTATTCAACATCAGGACGATCTGCCTATGAAACTCTTCGTGAACTCCGTAAAACATATTGATTTTCATTGGCACAAGGAAGTGGAAGTTGTATATGTTCTCCACGGTTCAATCATCATGTATCTGGACCAGCAGCAATATACACTGCATGAAGATGATGTGATTGTGGTTAACAGTATGTCCGTCCACAAGATCGAACGAACCAATCAGGACAATGTGTTATTAACATTGCAGTTCGGTCCCGAGTTAATGAACAATAATGCGTTTATCTCCTGTAACTCTGCTATGAACGTGGAACAAAAAGCTCCTCGCCTGCAAAGTATTAAACAATATCTTGCGCAAATGGTATGGGAGATCAACAAAAAAACGCCGGGTTATCAAAATTTCACAATGGGCAGATTACAGATGTTATGCGGATGCCTGCAGAGGTATTTTTCCAGTGGAACGAATTCCGCATTGGAAGACGGTAGCAGGGATTATGATTATAAAAGACTGAACAGGGTCCTCACATATATTGATTTACACTACAATGAGAAGATTACACTGCAGGATATGGCGCATTCCGAACATTTAAGTTTGCATTATTTCTCCCATTTCTTCACCGACAAAATCGGGATACCTTTTCAAAAGTATTTGACGCTCATTCGCTTGGAAAAGGCTCAGGCTCAGCTAGCAGCAAACGATAAAAATATTTCGGAGATCGCGCTGGATTGCGGATTTGCCAATGTGAAGCTGTTTAACAAATACTTCAAGGAAAAGTACGGCTGTACGCCCGGTTCCTATCGGGAAGCTTCTCGTACACCGGAACTCCATCAGTTGAATGTGAACCGCAAACCCAAAACGTATGAGGAGTCTTCAAGCGGAGATTATTACGAGATGGAAACGTTGAATGCGATTGGTTTACTGTATCGATATCTGGATGTGAAGGTTGACGCCGATCAGGACACGCTTCCTGTACCGTCTGTACATCTGTCAGACCAAACTTATATTGAGATTCGTGCGGATCAGACGTCGTCTGTCTATGAAAAGCACTGGAATATGACCATGACGGCAGGTAGAGCCATTGAAGGTTTGCGTGAAGATTGGCGTAAGCAGCTCTCCGCGCTGAAAGGAAAAGTACCTTTTCAATATATTCGATTTCACGGCATCTTTAATGACGAGATGATGGTGTACAGCGAGAACGAGCAGGGCATCCCCCTCTATAACTGGTCTTATGTGGACAATTTGTATGATTTCCTGCTGGATCAGGGCGTTCGGCCATTTGTGGAATTAAGCTTTATGCCGAGCCAGTTGGCGAGATCCAAAGAAACGCTGTTTTGGTGGAGGGGGAATATTAGCCCGCCATCCGACCCTGCCAAGTGGCAGGCGCTTGTTGGTGAATTTGTTCGCCATTGTTTGAATCGTTATGGAGCGGAAGAAGTGAGGCAGTGGTATTTCGAAGTATGGAACGAGCCTGACCTGGCGGGTGTTTGTTGGGCAGGAAGCAAGGAAGAATACTTTGCGTTTTACGAATCGACCGTTCATGCCATCAAATCGATTTTGCCGGAACTGAAGGTGGGGGGGCCAGCTATGGGTTACGGTTCTCTCTGGAACGATACCTGGGCTGAGGAATTTTTGTCCTATTGCCGCAAGCGGGAAGTGGCTCTCGACTTTTTCTCGTTTCACATCTATTCGGAGTATCCCAAGCTAAAAGTTGAAGAGGATCGTTTAACCCAAATCATGCCCCCTGCTTTTTATAAAGAGAGTATTGAGCTTATGCGGCAAAAAATGAATACGTCATCGTACGGTCATGTTGAACTTCATGTCACCGAGTGGAACTTTTCGCTGTATGACCGGAACTTGCTTCACGATACTATGTTCATGGCTCCGTTTGTGATTTACCACACCATGAACACGCTCGGTGACGTGAAAGCGATGGCATTCTGGTCCTTTACCGATGTATTCGAAGAAAGTATCGTTCCCGCTTCTCCTTTCTACGGAGGTTTTGGCCTGATTAACCGCGATGGGCTGAAGAAACCCAGCTATTATGCATTTGAGCTTATGCAAAAGCTTGGGGATGAGCTAATGGTCAAGGGAGACGGTTATGTCGGAACCCGAAAAAGGGATGGAAGCATGCAATTTTTGTTCTATCACTATGTTCACGTAGACCGGCTGTTTGCAAGTGGAGATTGGTCGGAATTATCCAGCTCAACCCGCTATGACGTCTTTGAAGAAAAAGGCAGCAAAGCTTATGAACTTACCCTGAGCAATCTCGAGGGACCTTATAAATGCACCAGTTATCAACTGGATCGGGAGCATGGATCGGTATTTGATGAGTGGACCCGCATGGGATCGCCCTATTCATTGACGGAAGAAGAAATCGCCTATCTAAACGGCAGGAGTGGACCCGTGATGGGGACAGAGATGGTAAGAGATGAAAGTTGGCGCAGAGAGATTTTGCTTCCACCGCATGGGGTAATGCTGCTCATTTTGGATAGACAATATTAAAAAAAAAGTGCTTTTAAGACATCCTTTCAGTTTGAAGGGATGTTTTTTGTTGTTTATTTCTTGTTCAGGCTGGCAAGCTAGAACTATAGCGATGGATTGGGCAAAAAACGAACCATGATGCGGCAAGTTCCAACAAGAAAGCGTTAACACAAATCGATATACTATGGTTGTGGCAGCATAGAGGAAGACAGGGGGAGTTTTGGATGAAGCGTTTCATGAAATGGATGACAGATTCGTTTGCGCCAAGATTGGAGGCGTTTACGAACAATATTTGGGTTTCTTCGATTCAAGAAGCCATCATGGTCGCCATTCCGATGATTTTCATCGGTTCGATTATTACATTGATTTCGATTTTGCAGGATTTCATTCCGGGCATGCCGGACCTGACACCTATCACGACATTCAGTTTCGGTTTGCTTGGGTTGTTTATTGCTTTTCTGACGCCTTATGTCGTGATGGAAAAAAGAGAACGACATAAAATCAAGTTGCTGGCGGGAATGACGGGGATATCTCTGTTCGTTATGCTGCTTAACCCGACGGTAAACGAAGATGGTACCATTCAGTTCATCCTTGAACGATTTGGACCCTCGGGTATGATTACAGCTCTCCTGGTAGGTGTATTTGTCGCTCTTGTAATGATCATGTGCAACAAATTTTCGTTCTTCAAAAAGGGGTCTTCACTTCCCGAATTCATTATGGACTGGTTCGATTTTCTCGTCCCGATCGCCCTGGTATTAGCAACAGGATGGGTGCTTGTATATCAGCTTCATTTTGATATTTTTGGACTGATCGTGAACGTATTTGAGCCGATCAATGCTGTAGGCCAAAGTTTAACCGGATTTTTATTGTTCAATTTCATTGGCGTTGTACTGTATTCTTTCGGCGTAAGCCCGTGGGTCATGACACCGATCTGGTACGCGATCTGGATACCTGCAATCGAAGAAAATGCAGCTCTTGTGGCAGCGGGACAAGATCCCGTCAATATCAACACGTTTGAAACCTTTTTCTCCGGATGGCTGGGTATTGGAGGAATGGGAGCGACCTTGCCGTTAGTTGTTTGGTTCCTGATGGCACGTTCGAAAAAACTGAAATCTGTCGGCAAGGCGACTATTATCCCATCCTTGTTCAACATCAATGAACCCGTCGTGTACGGAGCACCGATTGCCTTTAATCCATTACTCATGGTGCCGATGTGGATTAACTCACTTATCACGCCGGTGATTGTGTACTTGGCTCTCGACTGGGGTTGGGTGCGGATTCCGAGCCAGATCTTCCAGCTATGGTACACGCCGATCGGCCTGTCCACCTACATTATGTCCGGACTCAATGGGCTTATCTTGCTGGCGGTCGTCCTGGTGATTGTATTTATTGTCTGGTTTCCGTTTTTCAAACTGTATGATGCACAGGAACTGAAGAAAGAACAGGAACAAAATTGATATTAGAAGGGTGAGTACTATGGATAAATCAATCAATGAATTGTTGTCGGAATTGACTCTGGCCGAGAAAGCTTCACTCTCCGCAGGATTGAATATGTGGATGACAAAAGGAATCGAGCGGTTAAACATTCCGCCAGTTCATATGTACGATGGGACAAACGGCATCCGTAAAACAAACAGCGATGAAGAAATGGGGATTACAACGGAAAATGTACCCGCAACCTGTTACCCTACGGGTTCAGCCATCGGTTCTTCGTGGAATACGGAATTGTTGTATGAAGTCGGTGTGGCACTGGGACGTGAATCGAAAACCATGGACGTTGAGCTGCTGCTTGGACCTGGTGTAAATATGAAAAGAACGCCGCTTGGTGGAAGAAACTTCGAATACTACTCGGAAGACCCATACTTGACGGGGGAACTTGGAGCGGCGTTTATAAACGGGATTCAAAGCGAAGGAGTGGGCGCTTCTGTCAAACACTTTGCGGGCAACAACCAGGAGTTCGAGAAAATGGTGACCAGTTCGGAAATCGACGAGCGGACGCTTCGCGAAATTTACCTGAGTGCCTTTGAACGAATTATTAAGAAATCCGACCCTTGGACGGTCATGTGTTCCTATAATTTATTGAATGGAACATATACGAGCGAGAACGAACATTTGCTGCATGACATTTTGAGAGAAGAGTGGGGTTATGAAGGTGTTGTCCTATCCGACTGGACAGCTGTTAATGATCGTATACGCGGACTGAAGGCCGGGCTTGATCTGGAGATGCCGGGTCCCGCCCATTACAATGCCAAAGCGATCATTGAAGCGGTTCAGAACGGAAGCCTATCCGAAGAACAGTTGGATCAAAGCGTGGGTCGTATTTTGAAGCTGGTTGAGCGGGTAACGGGCAAGAAAGATATGAATTCTTCTCCAGATTCGGACTATCATGCACTCGCACGTAAAGCGGCGGCCGAGAGTATTGTGCTTCTGAAAAATGAGAACGCGATTCTCCCACTAGGGCAGGAGTCCATTTCGTCGATTGCCGTGATCGGACGGTTTGCCAAAAAACCGAGAATTCAGGGAGCGGGCAGTGCGAAGGTAACGCCTACAAGAGTCGATATTCCATGGGACGAGATAAAGAATCTAGCTGGCGATGCCATTACAATGAATTATGCAGAAGGGTACCCGGAGGATGACTCCATCAATGATGAGCTAATTAAGGAAAGCGTGTCATTAGCCATGAATTCCGATGTTGCTGTACTGTTTGTGGGCCAACCGGAATATGCGGAATCGGAGATGCATGATTTGCAAGGCATTGACCTTCCGGAGCATCAAGTGAAATTGATTCTCGCGGTAGCCGCGGTTCAGCCTAAGTGCATTGTCGTGACGAGCAGCGGTTCCGCACTGGCGATGCGTCCATGGGTACAGCATGTACCTGGTGTGATTCATTCTTGGTTGTCCGGTCAAGGTATGGGTAAAGTGATTGCAGATGTATTATTCGGACAGACGAATCCATCGGGCAAGCTGTCTGAGACATTTCCCGTCAAACTGTCGGACAACCCTTCACATATGCGAATTCGCGGGGAGAACGGCAAGCTGTATTATCGCGAAGGCCTGTTCGTGGGTTATCGATATTATGACCGGAAAGAACTGGCACCTCAATTCCCGTTTGGACACGGATTGTCTTACACATCGTTTTTGTATACGGATCTGGAAGTGGCTCAGACCCATACCGGTGTTACTGTGTCCTTCCAATTGAAAAATACCGGAATGCGCAAGGGGAAAGAAGTAGTTCAACTGTATGTTCACGATGAAGAGTGCACATGGACCCGTCCAGAGAAAGAATTGAAAGCTTTTGCCAAAGTTGAACTGGAGTCGGGTGAAAAACGCAAGATAACTTTTGAACTGGAAGAGAGAGATTTCTCATATTACAACACCAAGTATAACCGTTGGGTGGCAGAGACCGGGTTTTTCCAAATTTCACTTGGCAGCTCGTCCAAAGATCTCCGAATTACGGAACGTCTGCATTGTGACTTTGGTAAGGAAGAAATCACGTTCCACAAATTCAGTCTGCTCAGTGAGTGGATGAGTGATCCTGCAGCGAAAAAGGAATTGGAGCATTGCCTGAATGAAATGAACGAGCACGTTACGGACAAGGTATATCTTAACGAGGAGTTTGTAGGATTCTGGGCAGATTTCCCGATGATCAAAGTATTCCAAATGTTCGGTCAACAATGGATGAATGAGCGGTCACCTGATGAAATTATTAATGAACTTATCGCCAAGGTTAACCAGGCACGTAATAAATAGTTAAGTAAAAGATGAACCAAGTTCAATCCCGTACAAAGGAGATGAACTTGGTCTCTTTTAATTCATCAGACGAATGATATTGATTATTGTTCTCATTTACACACTTCGACATTTACTGTATACTGACAATAGTTATTTTACATATGGGTCTAAAAGACAAGAGAGAATTGAAAAGGGAGAGATTATTTACATGTTGGTATCCGTTAAAAAAGGGATGTTTCTTTGTTTGATTACTGCAATGATTCTGGTGCTCGCAGCGTGTTCAAGCAACAATGGTGGCAGCGAAGATGCAAATGGAAGCTCACAGCAAGCTGCGGAGAGCAACGCCACGAATGATGCAACAAATGGGGAACAAACCGACGCAGACGCTTCAGCACCTGCTGAAACAACTTACCCGGTAACCGTTTCAAATTATACAACACAGAACGGCACATGGGTGAAGAAGGATCAAACGTTTGACAAGGCACCTGAACGAGTAGTTGCCAATACCCAAGGTGCAGCAGAGCTGATGATTCGTCTTGGTTTGACAGACAAACTTGTAGGTGTAGCTGCGTTGTTTGGTAGTGTACCTGACGATATTGCTGATGAGTTTAAACAAATTCCTGTGCTGGCTGAAGGTTATGTAGGTAAGGAAGTGACAATAGGCGCTTCGCCTGACTTGGTTGTAGGGCGTGGTGGATTGTTTGAGGATGCGGATTGGGGTGTTGGTACAGTAAGCAGCTTGAATGATATGGGGATTAAAACGTACGTACAAAGCACCAGTGTTCCTGATGCATCGTTAGATAGTCTGTATCAGGATATTACTGAATTAGGTGAAATATTCAACGTACAAGCGAATGCAGCGGCATATATTGAGACGCTTAAAGCACGCGAGAATGCTTTGTCGGCCCGAGCTAGCGCTGAAACCATCAACTATGCATCTTTTTCGGATAATGGAGATGGAACCATTGGCATTTACAACGGAAATGGTGATACGTTTATTGAAAGTGCAATGTCATTAATCAATATGCATAATATGCTGATTAATGAAACCGGCACACTCAGTCTGGAGAAGCTAATCGAGATTAATCCGGATGCGATGATTATTTCGAGGTATGCAGGTGGTATTGATCCTGAACAGACGATTGAAAAGCTGCTTGCCAACAAGCAGGTACAAAACATTAACGCAGTTAAAAATAAAAAAATCTACATTATTGATTTCAACAACTTCTGGGGTTACGGGGATTCCATCTTCACAGGTGTTGAAGGACTCGCTGATGATCTCGGGTTGTAATGAAGCCAAGAACAAAAACATAGTACCATTAAAAGTCGCTATTTTAGCGGCTTTTTTTGTTATCAGGACCAAATTCTGTTTCAAGCTGTTCCCGGTCAGCCTGAATGATAGCGAGAATGGAGTGAACACTCTATTTTAATACGACTTGACTTGTGAATATATTATCGGTATAGTGTGAATCAGTTCACACTATACATTAAGGAGTAGTCTATGCCAAAAAATACTTTCTTTCGTTTAGACGAAGCAAGGCGCGAGGAAATATCTAATAGCGCTATGCATCTTTTTGTTGATAATCTTTACGAGGATATAACTATGAAGATGGTTTTGGATAGTTTGTCCATGCACCCCGGAACATTTTATCGGTATTTTGAAGACAAAGATGACCTTTATTGTCACTTAATACGTAATGTGACTCAGAAAAGAGCTGCATATTTTAATAACAGTAATGAAGATTCCCTTTACAGCTATTTCCTTACTGGTTTATTTGGTAACGTTAATGGTATGGTGACCGAGCCACTAAATGAGTTGGAAATAAAACTCACTAAAACATTTTCATATATTCCTGAGGACATTTTGCTGAAAGTATATGTGAATGTGTTAAAGGGCGAGTCATTCCCCATGATCAAGGACATTTTACGCCGAATGAGGGTTGATGGATATCTCCGACCGGATGTTGACGACGACCTGATTTCTTTTATGTTTGAGTCAATGCAGCTTAATTTAATCTTGTTTTTTAGGGAATTCGATATTAAGGACTCTAAGCTGCAACATAAGATCAGCAAATACTTTGCTGAATTTATGGGCCATGGGCTGCTTGAAGATCATAAATATTCTGAAATGGTTAGCGATCTCAAGGGGGAAAGAAAATGAAAACCTATGACGTATTTCCAGAACCAATTGGCGGCTATACTGTCGGTCGAACCCAGATAGATTTTGAGTACACGGCATCAGATGACTCCAAAAGAGAACTGACCGCTTTTGTGTACTATCCGTCCGACAGTAGCGAAGGTAAGACTACATCCAAGTACATGTTTCCTGAAGTCTACGAGATGTTTAATGAGCAGCCACTTGTCACTGCGTTGAAAAATGTTTTCTCTATAGATATCAAGACCCAGTGTTACGACGACCTTGCTCTTTCCGTGAAGGAAAAGCGCTATCCAGTGTTATTCTATGTGTGCGGTGGAGGCGGTTCTCCAGAATGGGGTACAGTATTCTGTACAGACTTGGCAAGCATGGGGTATGTTGTGGTAAGCATCGGCCATCAGAATAGCACGATGTATAAACGTAAAGATGGGCGCCTGTTTAATGTATCCAAGGATTTTTCGGATGTCATTACAGCCTTTGGTGAAAATCCGGAGATGCTGGCGTTGGCTGGTAAGATGGAGATGCGGCCTGACGATGAAACTGCCATTGAGATGTGCCGTAAGGTGCTTGCACTACCGATACTTTCCAAGATAACAGAGTATAGTGAATCACAGGCAGAAGATGTAAGGTATGTAGCCGATTATCTTTACAAACTGGACTCTGGAGAGCTGGATTCCATCTTTGAGGGCAGATTGCTGCTTGACATCGGCATGGGTATAGTCGGACATTCTTATGGAGGGCCTACGACGGCGATGGTTTGCCGGGATGACGACCGGTTCGCCTGCGGGATTGGCTTGGATAGCGGTGCGTTTGGACTTCTTGACAGCGATCTTAAGAAACCCTTCTTGCTACTGTTTTGTGAACCTAACTATAATATGAATGCGATTATTGGCGCTAACAATAGCATGGAAACCTATTATTACTCAGTTGATCGTGTTGCACATTTGGATTACTGTGACATCGTGTTTACCAGTGTTAATGAGGAACTCAGAGGTGAACGGGATGCTATGGAGATGCGAAATATTGTTACAGACTATGCGAAGAACTTTTTTGATCATTACATACTGCAGAAGGCAGCAACTGTGGAAAGCCTGGCATACGATGGTGTGGAATTGATCAAGAAGACCAGCAACAAGTGACATAACCGAGAGATTGCTGATTAATGATGTCAAAGAGCTAGCCGTACAGACGCAGAGCCGATAACCCCTATTACGCGGTAATCGGCTCTCTGACTCTGATATTGCAAATTGACATCCTGGTTCCAATAACTGACGCTTATTCGGCCTTAGTCCGGCCAGTGTTTACTTCGCTTCCAGGCTCCATCAACATGATATGACATTCCTTTTCGGAGGAAGGCTTGATCTCGACTCCCTTAGGGACAATATACATCTCGCCCTTGGAAATCTTCACTTGCCCATCACGAAAATCAATTATCATTTCCCCTTCGAGCACAAAAAATAACTTATCGGTCTCCTCATGAACATGCCACTCAAAATCTCCAGCAATCTTAACGATCTTAAATTGATAGTCATTCATTTCACCAATAAGTTTCGGAGACCAAAGATCGTTTAATTTCGAAAATTCCTCATTTAATTTAATAGCTTGATAGTGCATCGTCATTCCTCCTGTGTATTAATCCTATATGTTCAGTATACTGATCTAAGCTTTGGTATAACATGGATGCCTATTGAAATCAGGATGGATTATTGATGAACTTCAGACGATACTCCGTAGGAGAAATACCACATTGTTTCTTGAACACTCTGCTAAAATAAAAGGGGTCAGCAATGCCAACGGTCTCGGCAATCTGTTGTACAGACGCATCACTTGCCAATAACATTTGCTGTGCCATGTTTATACGATATTTCAATACATATTCTGCTGGACCCATACCTGCATGTCTTCTAAACACGTAGGAAAGTCGATTTCGATTAACATTATTTTGTTCTGCAAGTGATGCGACAGTCAGATTTTGATCATAATATTCTTGGATATAGGTAGAGACCCGTTCGAATAAAACATCTGATTCACAACTATTTTGCCTATGGTCAACACATATTAAGGTCTCGTTCAGTACATCGCGAAACAGCATCTCGGTCTGAAACTTTGAAATACCTCCGTGCTGATTATACACATGCCAAAGACGCGTGATTAATTCGATCAGACGTGGGGACTGACCCGTTGATAATTCAAAATGCTGATGGGAAAAACTTGTCTCTTCGAGGTCCGAACTACATATCCGGTATAAAACGAGGATGTATTCCCAGTCCGTTCTATGAAACACGGTTTGATCCAGTTTCATTTTCGCGCCCCCATGTACAACTTTTCCTGGTGAAAAGATATAGGGCGTACCATCAAATTGAAATTGTATTTTTCCTGTAAGAGGAAATACAAATCCAGGAAAAGAATCGGTATAGTCAGCCTGAGGAACCCCTGGATTTCTAGCATATCGATATACTCCTTCTACTTGAAAAGGAATGTGTGCAAAATGTGCTGCTAACTGATTAACGTCTACTTTCACATTACGTACCTCATTTCAAAAGTGTTTGCCGGTCATTCTAAGATAAATCGTTGTGCACCTTACTCCAACATTATTGATAACGATTATCACTGTCAACATATATAATGAAAAAGAAAGCTCTTTTTTACATATGGGCAATAGAATCCATCTTGTGTTAACATGTGCACTAACTAATCCAATTGCTTGTTTGAGAAGGGGAACCCATGTCAATTCGAATAAAAATGCTGCTGTCCTTCACGGGCATGCTTGTTATAAGTCTACTGTTCATCCTGCTTACCGCAAGTCTGTATACGATTGCGGCCACAGGGGATCTACAGAGTTTCCGCGATATATACAAGGTACATTATCAGATCAACCCCCTGACTGAACAGGGAGAATCGATCTTTCAAGAGATGAAGTTTCTGGCCAAAAATGACCCGGACGACCTGCAGAACAAGGTTTTGCTGCGTGAATATGATATGAAGCTTCGAGCTGAGAAGTCAGGGCTCTACGTCAGACGGGAGAATAGTCAGATCTTCGAATCACTGACCTTCAACCAGCCAGAACTGAAGCAAGCACTGCCTGCCTATGATCTTAACAATTATCAGATTCGGAGCACCTTCAATATTGGTGAGCGATTTTACGCGTATGCAAAATTTGATTTTCAATATTCAGATGGGGAACGGGGGAGTATCTTTGTCATTCGCGAGAGAAGCCCCTTTGCGGAGCTTACTCGCAAGTTGCTGCCTGTGATGTCATTCCTGCTTATTGGCGTCCTCATCATTGCAAATCTGCTCTTGTTCCGCTGGATCACGCGCAGCTTCATTAAACCCTTGAATCAACTACGAAGTTCAGCCGAACATATTAAGGATGGCAATCTATCCTTTAAACTTCAGCTAAACTCCAATGACGAGGTTGGTCAACTCAGCGAAGCGTTTGAGAGCATGCGGAATCAATTACAGCTCTCCTATGCGTTACGTCAGCAGGACGAAGTGAACCGCAAAGAGCTCATCTCCAACATTTCGCATGATCTCCGTACGCCGATTACCAATATCAAAGGGTATATTGAGGGTATTCGTGACGGAGTGGCTAATACTCCAGAGAAAATGGAGAGTTACGTTAATATCATTCACTCCAAAGCAGTTAGCATGGATAAGCTCGTGGATGAACTGTTTTTGTATTCTAAGCTCGACTTGAACCAAGAACCTTTCCTGTTCAAGACAGTTGATCTCGCTGATTTCCTTGAAGATAGCATCGAAGAACTGAGATATGATCTGGAGGATAAAGGTGTTGCCCTGGATTGGAATAACCAGGTGTCTGGTCCCGCCATGGCTGCTGTGGATCCGGAGAAGTTAAAACGTACCGTTGTTAATGTAGTGGATAATGCACTCAAATACATGGAGAATGAACATAAACAATTCGAGATTACACTTCAAGCTGATGAGAAATGGATTACGATGGGCTTTAAAGATAATGGCAGGGGAATACCTGAAGAGGCACTGCCTTATATATTTGAACGCTTCTATCGTGCAGAACAATCCCGCAATTCCTCAACGGGCGGAAGTGGGCTCGGGCTAGCAATTGCCCGCCAAATCATTGATGGACATGGGGGCTTCATCTGGGCTGAAAGCCAGCCCAATGATGGCACGAGTATATATATCAAACTGAAACGGCTGAATGAAGAGAGGGATTAATAAGTAATGGCAAACATTTTGATCATTGAAGACGAAACAACGATTGCGGAACTGGAACGGGATTATTTTGAGCTCAACGGATTTTCCGTGGATCTCTGCCATACTGGAGATGAAGGTCTGAAGCAGGCACTGGAGGGGGACTATCATCTGATCATTGTTGATCTGATGCTTCCTGGACTCGACGGCTTCGAATGTTGCAGGCGCATTCGCGAGGTGAAGGAGGTACCCATCCTTGTCGTTTCCGCGAAAAAGGAAGAAATCGATAAGATCAGGACATTCAATCTGGGAGTGGATGATTTTATTACAAAACCGTTCAGCCCAAGTGAATTGGTTGCACGAGCAAAGGCTCATTTGACCCGATACGAGAGACTACTTGGCAAAAACAAACCAGCTGAGCAGGATGAAATCCACATTCGCGGGCTTCACATTGACAAAGGATCACGCCGCGTTTTTGTTAATGGAGAAGAGGTGGCGATTACAACCAAGGAATTCGAGTTACTTGTATTTCTTGCGAGTCATCCCAATCGTGTATTCAGCAAATCAGATCTGTTCGAGCGGATCTGGGGCATGGATTCCACCGGAGACATTGCAACCGTTACCGTCCATATTCGCAAACTGCGCGGGAAGCTGGAGACAGACCCCAAAAATCCGGAGTATATTGAAACCGTCTGGGGCGCAGGCTACCGGTTTACTGCATAAGTTTCGTGAAAATTTAGAGCCAGTTTATATTTTGTTAATAACTTTAGCCTTGGGAGTTTCTTTTTGTCCTCTATTCTATAGATACAGGCAACTACAACCTATAGAGGAGGAATTCAACCATGAATTCTACAACCCGCAAAATCGCTACATTTCTAACCATAACTGTATTAGGTACAGCAGTGTTCCCGTTAACTGCGAATCAAGTACATGCAGCTACATACGTTACTAACATTGCGGCAACAACCACACAGCTTACCCAACAACAGATTGAAGCTGCTATCAAGGATCTGAATAGCTTGGGGATCATGAACGGGTATGCAGATCAATCCATGGGTGAACATCGAGCAATTACCCGTGCGGAGTTAGCTTCATTGGTTTTCAAAACGTTTAATTTGGAGAGCAAGACGGGAGAAATCGTAGAATTGACGGATGTCAATTCCAATGCATGGTATGCGCCATATGCGTTAAAGCTTGTTGAACTTGGCATCATGCAGGCTAACGATGGACAATTCAGTCCGCAGACTCAAGTGTCGGATGCTGAACTCGAACAGGTCGTATCCAAAGCGATGCAACGTGATGTAAAGTCCGTTCACCATTGGATGAGCGAGTTTTACTCCGAGAACGGTTCAGCAACGCGTGGCGAAACAGCAGTGTTGTTGCAAACCGCACACCAAGCTATTCCTTCAGAGCAAGCTCAAATTGAGAGCGTTAGATCGCTGAATGCCATTACGTTAATTGTAACGTTCGACAAGCCGCTGACAGCAGCGGATGAAGCTTTTGCCAAGGCACAAACGGACTTTGCGTTTAGTGGCGGGTTGACGTTAACCAATATGCCCCGTTTGAAAACAGGGTCGATTGCGACTTACATCGTTCCAACGTCCGTACAAGATGCTGGTGAAGTGTACAACCTGACTTACAAAGGCCAAGACGCTGGTTCCTTTGAAGGCAGTGCCACGAAAATAAACATGACAACGGCTAGTCAAGTAACGAATGATACATTCGAGATTGAAGCATTGCAAGTGAACAGTGTCGTGGATTATGGTTACATCATTTCGGCTTACAGCGGTGGTCGAGGAGCTAATGCATTTGTGCTGAATGATCAAGAGCAAGCAGGAGGCAAAACGTATCAAATCATCTCTTCCATGCAGGCAAGACAAGTTGTAATTACGCCAGAAGGTGGCGAGCCTATCGTTGCCAGATATGTTCCGTTCACGCAATCCACAGATGGCAAACAAGAACCGAAGTTCCGTTTGCCTGAGGGACAAACGCTGAAACCAGGTGTCAAATATACGGTTTCTTCGGATTGGGCCAACATCGAAAATGCTTCATTTACGGCGAAATCGTTTGATGCACTAGTGGTTGCAAGTGCTCAAGCAGTGAGCGAAACATCCATTGAAGTTACACTTGACCAGGACCCTGGAGATGAACTGTTCTCTGGTCGAAGTGTAACGTTAACTTCACCTAGCGGGGATGTTCTGACGGCCACTTATAAATATTCAAGTCGAAAAGGTGCGACGGGTGTATTCGACCTAACGAATGATGGGAAGTTGACTCCGGGTACTACGTATACAATAAACCCAGTTGGCGATTGGAGTGTCGCTTCTTCGGTCACCTTGACACTGGAGTAAGGGAGGCAGTATGAGTAAATCGCTGATCATCGTTGTCCTGATAAGCAGTATGTTGATCGTTCAAGGCTGCGTGCCTGAAATGAGAAACGACTCCAACGTGGAGGTAAAGGCCATGACTTCAGCAGATGAACAGCTGTTCAAGGCAGTAGAGGACAGCGATACTGAACGCATCGAACAAATGATTCAAGCAGGCGCCAATATCAATGCTCAAGATCAGAGTGGACGAACCGCTACAATGATTGCAACTTACAATAATGATCCAACATCGGCTAAAGTGTTAATTGAAGCGGGGGCAGACGTGAATATACAGGACGATATGAAAAACACCCCGTTTCTGTATGCTGGCGCTGAAGGATACTTGGATATTTTGAAGCTGACAATCGAGGCGGGAGCGGACCCAACGATAACGAATCGATATGGAGGGACAGCACTTATTCCAGCTTCGGAGCATGGATATGTGGATGTAGTGCAAGAACTACTGACTCAAACTTCGGTGGATGTGGACCATGTGAATCAATTGGGATGGACAGCACTACTCGAAGCGATCATTCTTAACGATGGCAATGCTCAGCAGCAGGAGACGATACAATTACTCATTGACCACGGAGCAGACGTGAACATACCGGATCGTGATGGGGTATCACCGCTCAGTCATGCGAAGAATAAAGGCTTTAAGGAAATTGAAGACATTTTGGTACGAGCTGGTGCGAAATAGACCCTTTTAGGGTGAATAAATTAACAAACATGTTGAGATATATGTAAAAATGGTTTTCATGGAGCGCCTGATTCCTTCTATGCTGAAGGGCAGGCGCTTCATTCAATCAATCAATCTTACGTGTATGAAACTGGCATAGTCTTAACATGACATGATTAGATACGAGAACGAGGATCTTAAAAATTGAATATCTCTGCTTTGAAGTTTGCTATAGTGTACCACCATGCTTCCGGATAAAATGGAAATACCAACCATGTAAGCGCTATCTATTATTGTGCCGCTTGTACATGTTGGAATCATTCATGGAGGTGTATGATGAAGAGGAAGTCTTGGTATACTTTGGCGGTAACTGGTGTCATCTCTTTGTTTTTTTCGGTAAGCGCTTTCGCGGGTTATGTTTTCTGGGAACCTCTAACCTATTTTAACGCAAGTACGTGGCAAAAAGCGGATGGGTATTCCAATGGGAGCATGTTTAACTGTACGTGGAGGGCTAACAATGTTAATTTTACAAGTGACGGCAAGCTTAAGCTTGGTTTGACCAGCTCTGCACAGAACAAGTTTGATTGTGGAGAGTATCGTACCACGAATACGTATGGATACGGCTTGTATGAAGTCAGTATGAAACCTGCCAAGAACACAGGTGTAGTTTCCTCATTTTTCACATACACAGGCCCTGCACATGGCACCCAATGGGATGAGATTGATATCGAATTTTTAGGAAAAGACACAACCAAAGTGCAGTTTAATTATTATACCAATGGGGTTGGTAATCATGAGAAGATTATCAATTTAGGTTTTGATGCATCCCAGGGCTTCCATACGTATGCATTTGACTGGCAGCCGGGACATATCAAATGGTATGTTGATGGTGTATTGAAACATACGGCAACCAGCAATATTCCTAAAACACCCGGAAAAATCATGATGAACCTGTGGAATGGAACAGGAGTAGATAGCTGGCTCGGTCCTTATAATGGGGCTAATCCGCTCTATGCAGAGTACGATTGGGTCAAATATACGAGTAATTAAGCAGACTGAAGCAGCCGTTAGCGGCTGCTTTTTTCTATATTCAGGCATTGTATTTATTCAATATATGTATTCAATATCCAATATCCTAAATTAATGCAATAAATGTTGCAATATTAGTATGGGCATAAATATCAAACATTCATTATGATTAACCTGTAAGCAACATTACATAGACTGGGGGAACGAAGTTGGACACAAGTAAAAAGAGACGAGTAGGCAGTTTGGTCATGATCGGTGTATTGGCCCTATCTGCAGCCTTGAGTGGGTGTAGTAACGGGAGCGATAAGAAAACTGAATCGAGTACACCAGCGACAACGTTGGAGCTCAAAAATGGGAAGTATGATCCACCAGTATCCATTACGTATTTACGACCATGGGGTCCAGACGTGAAGTTTAAGCCAGGCGAGGATCAGGATAACAACGTCCATACAAAATGGGCCAAGGAGAAACTCGGGATTGAGTTGAAAAACCAGTGGATATCTCCTTCTACCAATAATGCATTTGAGACGAAACTGCGCCTGTCACTGGCTTCCAATGCGGACATGCCAGACATTATTTCGTATCGCGGCGAATTCAATCTGGTGCGTGAATTGATTGAGTCCGGAAAATTTGTCGATGCTGGCGAATTGTTTGACAAATATGCCAGCGACACATGGAAAGCAGCCGTAAACGAAGATCCTTCCGTATGGTATCCATACATGCAAGATGGCAAAAAGATCGGTATTCCGATTCTGGACTATTCCTATAATGGTGATCCTGTCATGTGGATCCGTGAAGACTGGATGAAGAAATTCAATCTGGAAGCACCTAAAACTATAGATGATCTTGAAGTCATTATGGAAACGTTTACGAATCAAGATCCGGATGGCAATGGGAAGCAGGACACTTACGGACTCACCATTGGCTTCAAGAACTGGCTGAACACATGGATGTCGGAAGCTGGGTGGGTATTTGGCGCTTATGGTACAATGCCAAACCAATGGAATCTGACGGCAGATGGAAAACTTGAATACGGTTCCGTTACACCTGGTGCAAAGCAGGCTTTGGCCAAATTACAGAGCTGGATGAGCAAAGGGTATATCCCGGAAGAAGCCGGCGTGTATGATGAGACAAAAGCAGCTGAAGAATTTACTGCCGGAAAAGCAGGTATTGTGGTTGGTCCTCACTGGATGCCATCCTGGCCGCTGGAGGATGTGAAGAAAAACAATCCGGAGGCTGAATACAAGGCGTATCCAATTCCTTCTGGTCCAAACGGTCAAGCAGGAAGACACGGTACGTCAAACGGAAACGGCGTAGTTCTGATTAACAAAGACATGAAAAATCCGGAAGCCTTTTTCACCTATCAGAACTATCTCTTTGATCACTATGCAAATCCTAAAGAGGGCGATGAGTTCGAGCATGGATTTGCCGAAGGATACGATTGGGTTATGGTAGATGGGAAACCATCAACCGATGCAAGTCTTACGGGGGGTTATGCTCCCGAGAAGTACACGTTGACTTTTGATGGAGCGAGAATACCAAATCTAAGCATGACAACACTTGCCAAGCTGGCAAGCGGTGAAGAAGCAACTACACCGTTTGAGAAGAAAATCAAATCAGGTGTACCAGTACCTATGCTTGATGCAGCCAAGATTGTTTTGGATCAAAAAGATATCGTGTTCAATCAAATGTTTACCGGTGCACCTTCAATGACGATGCAGATGAACAATGACATTTTGACGAAGATGGAGAAGGATACCTTCTCTCAAATTGTATATGGCAAAACCTCTGTTGATGCGTTCGACTCATTTGTTGAGAAATGGAAGTCTTCAGGCGGAGATCAGATTACGAAAGAAGTTAACGAGTGGTATGATTCCGTCAAAAGCGGAAAATAGGATGACAAAGGGCTGGCTGAAATGATTCATCCCGGCCACATAAGCACCAAAAAGGCATTGCAGGAGAAAATCTCCGGCAATGCCTTTTTGTAATTGATATAGAGTAGGGGAAACCGGAGAGATTACTAGAACGTCAAGTCTGGCCTGAGTATCTTAAACCGGCAGATTTTCCCGATATTCTTGCGGTGTAAGATCATAAAATTTCTTGAAAACTCGAATGAAATACGCGGTATTGTTGTAACCGACAAGTTCTGCAATCTCAAACACTTTGGCAGTTGATGTTCGCAAATGATAGGCTGCTTTCTCCATTCTTAACCGATACACATAGGCAGTAAGTGCTTCACCTGTCTCCGCCTTGTATACCTTGGACAAGTACACTGGATGCAGATGCACATGGTCAGCAATTGCAGGCAGTGATACATCACCAGCCAGATGAAGGTCGACAAAACTTTTGACGCTGCGCACAATGGTGCTGTGATTGTCTCTAAGCTCTTGTTCAGCATCATCTCGTATGTAATGAAGTGTACGGACGGACCAGTCCTGTAGCTGCTGCGCAGTGGAATAGCTGGGAGCTTGAAAGTAACGATAGGACTCTGCTGGAATCAAAGAAGAGATTTGTTTGCCATTTTTATGAATGATGTACGCAAACGCGCCCGCAATAGCAAAATACACCTCAAAGGTTGACTCGGCAATATCATGATGTTCATTGGAATGCAGCAGTTCCGCAAAAATGTGTTCGATTTTCTGTTCCACATCCTCAAAGCGACCAGCTTCGAGCAGGCTAATCAACGTTGGTGGCTGATACAGCGACCTGATCGTATGTAGAGGGTTAGCATCCGTTTCATCGGAAGCGGTGACAAACAAACCTTGCACCTGACCCATCCGTTTACGCATGGACATAACCGTTCGCTCATAGAGTTCTCCAATTTCATGGGGAAACTTGCCCCAACTGGAGACCGAAATGGAGATAGCACCTTTCAAGTATAACTGAACATTGGTTTGAATCTGGGCAGCATACTGCTCAAGCAATGTCTGAGGCGTCTCGCTCCTGCTATAACTCATCGTTGTTGAATGTTTCATGCTTACCAGAACAACAATGTAATCGTGCACGTCACGTGTATGCCAGATATGAAAATGATTATGCATCACTTCACTTATGATATTACATATCGCATATTCCATTAGGGCCAGGTCGCCGTGTGCCATATCGGATAGATGTTTCTCCATACGGATAATCAGCATGCCGAGATCTTCTCCTACGGAGTAGGGGAGCTCCAGCAGATCAAGCTTGTCTGCCAGCGTCTTCTGATCATAGACTTTTCCAGTCAGCAACTCATGCAGCATCGTGGATTGAAGCAATGGCAGATGATCCTGAAAGGCGTGTAAGGCTCTTTGATGAGATGCTGCTGTTTCCCACTTTTCTTTAATTCGATGAACAAGACGTTGCACGGATTCGATCAGATCTTCATCGCTAACAGGTTTCAGCAAGTAATCGAAGCTTTCCTGCGCAATGGCTTGTTTCGCATATTCAAAGTCGGCGTGACCTGATAAAAGAATTGTCTGCACATGAGGCCACTTTTCATGAATCGCTGTAATCAGTGCAATGCCTGACATTTCGGGCATACGTATATCCGTAATTACAATGTCAATGTCGTGGTTGTCCATAATTTCCAGCGCCACTGCACCGGATAAGGCTTCATGAACTGTACCGATCCCGCAGCTTTCCCACGGAATGGTCTCTGCCAGCGTTTCCACGACGGAACGTTCATCGTCAACTAGTAATATTTGCAGCATGGGTCGTTCACCTACTTGTCTGTATTGTCGTGCCACGTGATGTTAACTTTAATCCCACCCATTGAAGAATGATCATAAGATAGTCCAGATCCTTCACCGTACAGAAAAGATAAACGCTGATGGACATTCCATGTACCACATCCCATATTCTCATCCAGTGGTTTAAGAAGATTATCTCTCAGATGATCAAGCTGTTTCTCAGACATGCCAAGCCCGCTGTCCTCCACGATAATTGTGTACACATCATCCTCGCAGTCCGCATAGATTTTAATCTCACCATCTACCGATTTGGGCTCCAGACCATGAATAATAGCGTTCTCAATAATAGGCTGGAGGGTTAGTCTGGGAACTGTTTTATCTAAAATATCATGGGGCACGTCGATTGTAAAATGCATTCGTTCCAGACGAAGTGACTGGATTTCCAAATAATTTTTGACCATTGTCAGCTCTTCACGAAGCGTGGCTTGATCCTTTTCGGACCTGGTTATGTATCGGTAATACTCCCCCAGATTCAGTGCCATGGCTACCACGGCCTTCTCATTTTTCATTCGGGCCATGTTCTTGATATAGAACAGGCAGTTATATAAAAAATGCGGATTAATCTGCGATTGCAACTGTTTGAGCGTGGCTTCCCGACTTCTTAATTTCTCCTCATATACATTCTCGATTAGTTCTTGAATTCGTTGAGCCATGATGTTGAAACGTGCAAATAACAGGCTGAACTCATTGCGTGCAGAATGATGAAGCCGGACGGAAAAGTCCCCGGTGGACAAGCGATTCGTCCCTTTTACCAACTGTAAGAGTGGAAGCTGCACACTTCGGTAGAGTGTATATAATACAACAACGCTCATCACGATCAGAACGGCAATTGAAGCGTAAAAAAGATTCCGGCTGCTCGTAATCGGTTTCAAAATTTGCTGCATAGGCACATAGTCAACATAATACCAGCCGAGGCTCTTGGATTGAATATAAGAGACGTAATATTCCGTTTTGTTCAACGTTGTACTGAATCCACCGCTGGCCTGCAGTTTTGCTTCTTTCAGGGAAGGCAGAATTGCGTTCAAGGTTTCTTTTCCAGAACTATTGCTGATTAATCCATAATCGGGATGGAACATAAACGGGTCACCTTTATTATTTAACTTGTTTTGATTAAGAAGTGCAGTTAAGTGATGAACTGGAAAACTGATTTTGGTAATCAATCTGGCTTTGCTAGGTCTCGCCATCGCTGTCGTTGGATCGGTGGTGTACCAGATAAACTGATTGTCGGCATAGGTCCAGGATTGCGAGAGAGGCTCCTTAAATTCATCATCCATGTACGGAATGTAAGCATAATAATCCGTTGATATCACTTTTTGCATCCTTGGGAAGTATAGTGTGATGGTCGAATGCCATTTGCTTGCTGCGTTGTACAGATTCATTTTCTCCAGAATGGCGCTTCCAACTTTCACACGTTCATAGGGAATGTCCTTGTAGTCGGGACGTTGATATTCCTGAATACTCGAATCTTGCCCAATAGACATCCCATACAATGACAGTTGGTAAATATTGGATTCTACTGAATCAGCAAATGTTGAGAGATGATTCATCGTATTGTTCTGAATCTCGTGTTCGATAACACGCACGCTTTCCCGGTTCGAGTATGTATAGAGAAACAGCACCAGAATAAGCAGCATCACAAATAACAGTGTAATTTTGGTAAAGACATTCAAACGTGTGAACAAAGTCCAACCTCCTTAATCTTATTAAAATATTGATATCGTTGTTGCAATATTAGGATATAGATCACAAATTTCCATTGCTATAATTTTAATATACAAGTTCACGATGACTTGTAAAATACAAAATTTAGAACATGGGGGATGCAGGAGTGAAGGAACATACGTTAGAAACGCCGCATAAACGGCGCTCCACCAGGGTTAAACAGCGCTGGAATATGCAACGGAACTGGACCTTGCATATGATGCTCATTCCAGCTGTATTGCTGGCACTGGTGTTTCAGTACATACCGATGGGTGGCATTGTAATTGCTTTTCAGGATTTCAAACCATACTTGGGATTTTCTGAATCCAAATGGGTGGGTTGGGACAATTTCCGATATTTATTCTTATATCCAGACGTAGGTCAGGTGATCTGGAATACGCTGGTCATTGCATTTTTCAAAATCATTGCAGGACTGTTCGCTCCATTCCTGTTTGCCATTTTGCTCAATGAAGTGCGCTTGACGGCATTCAAGAGAGTAAGTCAAACGCTTGTGTATCTACCGCATTTCCTATCATGGGTTATTCTCGGTGGTATTCTGCTCGATATCCTGTCTCCTCAGGGAGGCATGGTGAACCAACTTGTCGAAGCCTTTGGCGGAGAACCGATCTTCTTCCTTGGAGACGGTACATGGTTCCGGATAACGCTGATCCTCAGTGATGTGTGGAAAGAATTTGGTTTTGGTACGATCGTATTTCTGGCTTCTCTCTCAGGAATTAATCCTGCACTCTACGAGGCTGCCGAGGTGGATGGGGCCAACCGATTTAAACAGACGCTGCACATTACAATTCCGGCATTGATGCCGATCACAATTGTATTGATGACGCTCTCTATCGGCAACATCTTGAACGCCGGTTTTGATCAGGTATTCAACTTGTACAATCCGCTTGTGTATGACAAAGGCGACATCATTGACACCTTTGTATATCGACTCGGTATTCTGAACGGGAAGATGAGTTTTGCCACAGCAGTAGGATTGTTCAAATCTGTGGTTGCTACCATTTTGATTGTTATATCTTACAGAATGGCTTACAAACTAGCTAATTATCGAGTTTTCTAGAGAGGAGAAAAGGGCTTGTATTATAAAACAAAAGGATACCGCATATTCAGCATTGCCAATTATACTTTTCTTGGCATCTTATCAATACTTTGCATTTTACCAATTATTCATATACTAGCTGTTTCATTCAGCAGTATGGCGCCAGCATCATCAAACCTGGTTACCTTCTGGCCCATTGGGTTCACAACGGACGCATACGTGAAAACATTCGGGAATTCGAACTTCATCAACTCCTTGATCGTGTCACTTAAACGAACTGTAATTGCGACGATCATCGGTATGGTCATCATGCTCATTACCGCGTTTCCGTTGTCGAAGGAAGATATCAGTTTTAAAGGTCGCTCCTTATATACGTGGTTTTTCGTATTTACCATTTTGTTTAGCGGCGGTTTGATTCCAAGTTACATTCTGATCCAGAAGCTTGGCTTGATGAATACAATCTGGGCACTAATTCTGCCTGGCGCACTGTCCGTGTGGAACGTTATTCTCATGATGAACTTCTTCCGCGGTCTGCCCAAAGAACTTGAAGAAGCAGCCTATTTGGATGGAGCAGGTCATATCAAAACGTTGATTCTGGTCTACGTACCACTGTCGCTTCCAGCTATCGCAACCTTGTCCTTATTTACGATGGTGTATCAGTGGAACTCCTGGTTCGACGGCATGATCTATATGTCTGATATTAAAAATTATCCACTTGCTTCTCTATTACAGACCATTATCGTTCAGCAAGATCTCAGCAAAATCAACGTCGATCCTTCCATGTTGGAGAATATCTCGCAGCGAACTGTACGCGCAGCACAGATCTTTATCGGCGCGCTTCCGATCCTGATGGTATACCCGTTTTTACAACGTTTCTTCGTTAAGGGGATCGTTATTGGAGCAGTTAAGGAATAGGCTATGCAAATGCAAGGATAACTGAGCTGAGGGAGGAAGAAGGATGAGAAAAGGACTGGCCTGTATGGTGGCATGGAGTTTAATGGCTTCTCTCGTTTATCCAGCAACTGCTGGAGCAGAAAGTGTACAGGGTCAAGCGGAGGTGGGAAATGTGCAGGCGAAAAGCCTGCACTTCTCTGTTCCCTATACAGACCTGACTGAGCATTGGTCACAATCTGCAGTTACACGGTTGCAAGACTTGAATTTATTGAAAGGTTATACGGACGGTGCATTCAAGCCCAGTCAGGTCATTAGCCGAGCTGAATTCGTCATGATTCTGGATCGGGCCTTTGGTTTCACCGGTAATGCGGCGACTGGTTCATATGCGGATATGACTTCAGACGATTGGTATTATGACGTGATGGTACGAGCGAATGGTTCTGGCATCATCGAAGGGACAGACCGTGAACATCTGTCACCACAACAACCGATTACACGCCAAGATGCAGCGGTTATGGTAGATCGAGCTTTTCAACTTTCAGCGGCTACAAATGAAGATAGTGAACAATTGAAATTTGATGATGCAGATGATATTTCCAGTTATGCAAAGAAAGCGCTTACCTATCTGGTGAACGAAAATATTCTTAAAGGTTTCCAAGGCAAATTAAATCCCAAAGCACCGATTACACGAGCAGAGACGGCAACAATGTTGTCGGCGATGATTGCAGATGTGAAAAGTGCTCCTGGTATATATGGGTCCCGGGTGAATGGCAACTTGATTATTAAATCAACGGATGTCACGTTGAAAAATATGGTTGTTAATGGAAATCTGCTGCTGGCAGAAGGCATTGGCGAGGGATCTGTTGTTCTTCAGGGCGTAACGGTTACAGGAAGTGTCATCATTAAAGGCGGAGGCAGCCATTCCATCAACATTAACAACTCCAAGCTGAATCGAGTAGTCGTTGACAAGCGAGGGGAACCCGTCAGAGTTGCCATTACGGAAGAAAGTAACATTCAGGAGATGCATGTAAAGCAGAAATCCATTCTGGAGATCTCTTCAAACAGCCTGATTGATTCCATGAATATTCATGCAGAAGCGAGTCAGACTCAAATGGATACCAAAGGTACAATCCAAAAATTGAGTGTAGATGCCGATGATGTTGTGATCAACGGAGAGAAAGTAAAACAAGGATTGCGCACATCCATGGTGGGTGAAGCCCAACAACCTGCTTCATCGCAGCCTGGTGGTTCAACAAATGTGACAAGTACACCCACACCATCTTCTCCAGACGGGCAATCACCGTCTACACCATCGACACCAAGCAATCCGGCGGGCGAAAAACCGGTTCCAGCAACAACGATTCCGCATGATCAATGGGAGCTGGTCTGGAATGATGAGTTTAACGGACCTTCGATTGATTCTTCCAAATGGACCGTGCAGGATACAGGACTCGTTTATAACAATGAAATGCAATATTACAGCCCGGATAACACACGTATTACAAAAGATCAGAATCGAAGCGTGTTGCAGATTGAAGCAAAAAAGGGTCCGAAAAACGGTAAAGATTACAGCTCTGGCAAACTGATCTCCATGGGAAAAGGCGACTGGACCTACGGTAAAGTAGTTGTACGTGCGAAGCTTCCGATTGAAAAAGGCATGTGGCCTGCCATATGGATGATGCCAACAGATGAAGCACATTATGGTGGATGGCCTGCCTCTGGAGAAATCGATATTATGGAGTTAATTGGTGGCAAAGAAAGTAATAACAAGGTATATAGCACATTGCATTATGACAGTGTGAAGCCTGACGGCTCCCATGGACATGACCAGGGAAGTCTTACTCTTCCAAAGGGAGAAACTTTCGCTGACGATTATCATGATTTCCAAGTGGAATGGTTGCCGGGTATGATTCGTTTCTATGTGGATGGAAAGCTGCATCATGAAGTGACCAACTGGCAAACGAAGGCCGCGGGCCAACCCGAGTATTATACGTTCCCTGCACCATTTGATCGTCCATTCTATCTGATTCTGAATCTGGCAGTTGGAGGAGACTGGCCGGGGGCACCTGAAAGCAACTTCACTTCCGAAAAGATGAATGTTGATTTTGTGCGAGTATATTCTTACAAAAATATAGACACATGGCCTGATGTAACAACAAATCCCATCGAGCCTGTGCAACAGCGGGACCCACAAGCCGATGGCAATCAAATCTACAATGATCGTTTTGCGGAAGGATCTGAAGACAATGGAGTGCCTCTTCAGTGGAAATTCATCACAAATGCTGATGGAGCTGGCAGTGTCAAAGTTGTAACGGATGAGCAGAAAGGGAAAGCAGCAGAAGTTACCATTGATGCATCGGGTACTGAAAACTACTCGGTTCAACTCACTCAGATGCCGATGTACATCAAGAAAAACAAAAAGTACAAGATACAATTTGATGCGAAAGCATCTGCTAACCGTACAATCATGTCCAAACTGAACCAATTTGAAAAAAGTTGGACCAATTATTCGGGTGATAACACCTTTGCACTCACGACAGATTGGCAATCCTATGACTATACCTTCAATATGCGGGATGGCACGGATAACAATGCCAGATTCGAATTTAATCTGGGGTTGGATGATACAACCGTTTGGTTTGCCAATGTCAGACTGATCGAGGTGGGTGAAGCTGATCCGTTAACTGTCGAACGAAACGCGCTACCTGATGGCAACTTTATTTACAATGGCACATTCGATCAGGGCAAGGAGCGTCTGGGATTCTGGTCAAGCAGCATTCAGGACAGTGCGGCAGCCAATATAAGTGTAAATAACTTTTCGAAATTCCCGATTATGGAGCGCCAGCTGGTTGTTGATGTTACTCAAACGAATGGTGACCCACAACAAGTTTCGGTGAACCAACCGGATTTGAAGTTGGAAGCGAATACAACGTATGGTTTCTCCTTAGATGCCAAGGCAGATACAACGCGAAGCATCGATATTGATGTTGTCAGCAGTACTGGGCATACAGTAGAGGTTCATCAAGGACAAAACCTCTCCTTGAACCAAGAAATGAAAACATTTACCGGAGAAATCATCATTGGAGATGGAGCATCAATCGCACAATCCGAGCTAAGACTGTTATTTGGCAGTTCTAAAGGTAAGGTATACGTGGACAATGTTCGTCTGACGAAACGCGGAAAACCTCTGTCAGTGAATGGCTACGCACATGTACCTGCAACCGAAGCCTGGATGATGCAGGGCTTACAACTGGAGGACTCCGTAGAAGGAGGAAAACATGTCAGTTACATGGATCAGGGAGATCTGCTGCAATATAAAATCGATGTAGCTCACGACGGAGTTTATGTTCTGTCTGCCCGAATGGCCAGTGGAAAAAGTGATTCCAAGGTTCAGTTCAGCATTCAGGATGAACAAGGGACAACCGTTGCACAATCAGACCTGAGTCTAGGAGACACGGGTGGATGGCAAACATACAAAACGGTGTATTTTCCAGGGGTCAACTTGACAGCAGGCAAACCCTATTATGTGAATTTTGAAGGAGCAGATTATAATACACGTTGGGTGGATATTTCACAAAACAAAATTCAGAACAGTGAGCTAACAGCTGATCTGAATCATTGGGAGCTAATTCCTGATCATCTGACAGCCTCACATAACGAGGGCGAAGGATTAACGATTAAATTGCCTGGTACAAGTGAACATTGGTGGGATGCTTTGTTGCAACAAGGTCAGATCAAACTGGATGCAAACAAAACGTACCGATTTACCTTCGAGGCATCTGCTTCAAGTCCTAAATCCATGCAAGCGGTTCTTTCTCAGAATGCAGGCGATTTTGTGAAGTATTTTGAAGAAGAAGTGGAATTAACCGCCGATCAAAAGTCGTATAGTTACACCTTCACTATGGGGGATACTTCCGATTCGGCAGCTATGCTTGCATTTGGATTAGGATATCCGTTATCTACAGGTGAACACTCGATTCACATCAAAAACGTTCAATTATATGAAGTTAATCCAAATGCAGATCAAGGAGGGCAGCCAGCTCATGTTAACCTTATCCCCAATGGAGACTTCTCCAAAGGTGAGGAAGGCTGGTTTACCCATGCGGACGGTAATGCAGCGGACCTTGAGATGCAAGTTAACAATCAACAGCTTCAAGCCAAGATTGGTCATGCAGGACAGCATCCATGGGATCGTCAAGTCATCAATGAAGGATTTGGCATACAGCAAGGTTTTAAATATAAATTGACGTTTAAAGCCAAAGCGGTGAAGTCCAGGAAATTGGGTTTGGGGATTGGATGGGTCGACGCAGCTGCCAACTATGAATGGCATGGTTTCTTTGGGGCACGAGTTGATTTGACTCCAGAAGAACAGGAGTTCACGTATACATTTGATGCAACAGAAGCCAGCTATGCGAATACTCGAATTTCATTTGATCTGGGTAACATTGATGGTGTGCAAGATGGCGACACTACCGTCTCATTATCCGAAGTTAGCTTGATTAATCTGGGGCCTGCCAATTAGCTTCTGAATTATCTATATATTGTCTTATATGCTTGCCTAATTCTCTTATTACCTATGCATGCAGAATAAAGTTGTCCAGGAATGACATCATAAAGAAGTAGTATACATCTCAGTTTCCAGAGGAGGATATCTTGTATGGCTGACCAGAAGAAAAGAAAAGAAGCTGCCTGGAAGTCACGAAAGCAAGAACAGCATCCCCATGGCAAAATCAAATCGCTTAAAGAATTATCCAGCGAATATGAAGAGAAACCTACTACGAATTAAGGAAAAGACTGTCAGTGAACATTGCTGGCAGTCTTTCTTCATATATTGCAGACATTGAGCCATACGTACATACTCTATTCTAAAAACGAATGAACACAAGATATAATGTCAGTATAGTTCGTAAATAACTGTGAACAAATCGTTAATTCATTGACATAGCATGTAATTTTAATTAGAATACGAAATGGACTTCAGGTTGAAAACAGATATGAGTATCTTTATGTTTAGTTTAGAGCTTAGCTGTTGAATCTTTAAATCCTAACAACGAATATAGGAGCGACAATATTACAATCCTATATGAAGATTAGGATTTTTTGTTTTTAGCTTTGGAGTATAATTTGAAAGTTGGAGGCTGGCTTTACCATGGACAAATGGTTCAAACTTAAAGAACGAGGCACGACCATCCCCACAGAAATTATCGCAGGGGTTACAACATTTTTCACAATGGTATACATAGTTATCGTAAACCCAGGAATACTCAGCAGCACAGGCATGGACTTTAACGGAGTATTCATAGCAACGGTACTGGCAAGTATTGTGGGTACTCTGATTATGGGAATATGGTCCAATTATCCAATCGTCATCGCACCAGGTATGGGCCTGAATGCATTCTTTGCCTATAGCGTAGTTGCCGGATATGGCGTATCTTGGCAGGTTGCACTGGGAGCCGTATTTATAGCAGGGATTTTGTTTATTATTTTATCACTGACTTCATTCCGTTACATGTTGCTTGATGCAATTCCTGCTAGCTTAAAACATGCCATAACCGCAGGGATCGGATTGTTTATTACAACGGTAGGTTTGCAAAATGCCGGGATTATTGCCGATTCAGAATCGAATTTGATTACGATCGGAAACTTGGCTGAGCCAATGGCTTATCTGACCATTATCGGATTGATTATTACCGTTGTGCTGATGGCTTACAATGTGAAAGGTTACCTTTTCATCGGAATGGTGGTAACAGCGATACTTGCCTGGATCATGGGACTATTCCAAATGCCGGAATCGATTGTATCCATGCCTCAAGGCCTCGCGTCAACGGCTTTGCAACTGGATCTGGCAGGGGTATTCTCGAATGGTTTGTATACGATCATATTTACGTTCCTGCTGATCACGCTGTTTGATACGACGGGCACGATGCTCGGCGTTGCTGAACAAGCAGGATTGCTTAAGGATGGTAAATTTCCACGCTCGCGTGGCGCATTATTGGCAGATGCCGTAGGAACAACCTCAGGTGCTTTGCTCGGAACAAGTCCAACATCGGCTTACATCGAATCCAGCACAGGGGTAGCTGCAGGAGGAAGAACGGGACTGACAGCGGTAACGGTAAGTGTTCTGCTTGCGCTGACGTTGTTCTTCACACCAATCGTAAGTGTAATATCAAGCATTCCGGCGATTACTTCTCCGGCACTGATCATTGTTGGATACTTTATGATCAACGTTATCAGCAAAATCAAATGGGATGATCTCGAAGAAGCATTTCCTGCCTTCCTGATTATCATCCTTACTCCATTGACGCATAGTATTGCGACAGGCATCGGCGTAGGTTTCATCTTTTATCCGGTACTTAAGCTGCTTCGTGGAAAAGGTAAAGATGTTCATCCAATCTTCTACATTTTTGCGGTATTGTTCTTCATTCAGCTTGTGTTCCTGGACCACTAAGAAACTGTCTTATCCTAAGAAGAACTGCTTTAACAAGCAGCTCTCTTTTTTTGCTTGTTCATACTCCGTTCATATTCCCGTCACGAAGGGGACATCTTCCATGGTTACAATATATCTATGTCGCAAGAGCGGCTCTACAGATATAAAGGACAGGAGAAGATGGATATGGCAGAAACAGTGGATGTAACAACAACGGGGACTAAGGGCCGTAAAAAACGGAACTTATGGTTAAAAATAATAGGTGGTATTGTCGGCGCGCTGGTGCTGTTCATGGGCATCACGTTTGTCGTTCATACGATAAGTAATGGGGCCGAGAAAAAGAAAATCGAATCGTACGGCCAATATGTCAATGTCGATGGGAAGAATATGAATGTGTCCATTCAAGGAAGCGGCGAACAAACCATCGTGCTACTTCCCGGACAAGGGACCCCGTCGCCAGTACTTGATTTCAAATTGTTAATCGATGAATTGACGCCTGATTACAAAGTTGTGGCGATTGAGCCTTTCGGTTATGGATTAAGCGACCAGACCGAAAAGGAGAGAACCACCGAGAATATTGTTAGTGAAATTCATGAAGCTGTAGAGCAGCTCGGTATAGATCGTTATATTCTGATGGGGCATTCCATCACGGGACTGTACGCAGCGACGTATGTGAACACGTATCCGGATGAAGTCTCTGCTTTTGTCGGAATCGATAGCAGTGTTCCGAATCAACCTGGCATGGATGTTAAATTACCTTTGAACCTAATGAAATTCCTTCAAAAATCGGGCTTAATGAGAGTACTCAATAAAGTGAGTGGTGATTCATATGCATCACTTGCATACGATGAACATACCAAAGAACAGATGAAGTTGATTTCGAATCAAGTCTCGACAAATCCGACATTAGTTAATGAGCTTAAACACCTGGGTTCCAATTTCAAAAATGGAGAAAAACTCACGTATCCTCGTGATCTGCCAGTGCTTCTCTTTGTTCTTTCCAATAACGAGAAAAACCCGCAGTGGATTCCGCTGCATGAGGAGCAAGTGAAACAATCCGCGCAAGGAAAAATGATCCCAATGGAAGGTTCACATTACCTGCATCATACGAAATACAAAGAAATCGCCGAGGAATTCAAATCTTACATGAAACAAATCCAATAGGATGATTGATCATTGAACTGCGGTGTTGCAATAATTGAAGGCAGGATTGAGGGGATACCCTTATCCTGCCTTCTTTCGTTTTTTTGGATAACTACTGTACCAAATGTTCCAGATCCGGCTGCAATTTGGTCCGCAAAACATATAACATGATGGCCCCAACTAGGAACGCCACGGCATCCGCAATAACGAGCGACCAGATCACTCCATGAAAGCCGTTCATTTGATTAGCGATATACAATACAGGAATTAGTGTAATCCCTTGAATGATGGACATAACAAACGCCGCGGTTCCTTGGGCTGTTGCTTGGAAGATCCCCATAAACAAAGAAGTCATTCCTGTAATAAACAAGGATAAGAAGGTCACATGAAGAATGTAGCTACCCATTTCAATTAATTGCGGGTCAGTCGTAAATAAACCAATCAAGTGGTCAGAGATCAGATAGACGACAACCCCAAACAGGACGGCTAACGCCAAAATAGATTTGATCGTGAATCCAATCGTTTGTTTCATGCGTAATTTATTCGCTGTGAATGAGAAGGCAATCAACGGCACAACTCCCTCGCACAAGCCCATCAGAATAAACTCAGGAAATTGCAATAAACGTGAGGAGATTCCATACCCCGCAACAGCCTGATCTCCATATTCAACAAGAAAAAGATTAAGAATAAGCGACATTGCACCCAAGAAGACACTCATAACAAAGACGGGAACACCGATTTTGAACACATTGCTCAGGATATCCTTGGTCACCTTGAACCATTTTAGGGAGACGGTTAAGAATTGACTCTTATAACTCATATGGTAAGCGTAAAATGCACTCGCAACCAAGTTGGAGATGACGGTAGCAGATGCAACGCCAATCACGCCCCAATGGAAGACAAAAATGAATAGCGCATCGAGGATAATATTTATAACAACACTGAGAATCATACCGGTCATAGAAGTCATTGCTGAACCTTCTGAGCGCACGATATTCTCCAAGGTGAAGAATAAGATGACAAAGGGTGAACCCATAAGCATAATCGTGACATACTCTTTCGTGAATCCGAAGGACTCTGGCGTTGCCCCCAGCCCATGAACGATTGGTTCGATCAGCGGAAGGCCAACGGCCATCACAATAATTCCGAGAACTAAACTACAGTAGAAAGCAAATGAAGAAACATGCTTCAATTTATCGACTTTTTTCTCTCCCAGCAAACGAGAGATAAATGTACCGCTACCTATTCCAATTAAGTTGCCTAACGCCATAATGACCGCAAATAACGGTAAAGTCAGTGCGAGTGCGGTTAACATTGCCGTGTTACCCAGTGTGCCAAGGAAATAGGCATTCAAGATGGAGTAAATAACACTCATTGACGTGCCTAGCATCATTGGGACAGCAAAGTGAGCTACGGCTTTGGCGATTGGTGCTTTTTCAAAGTAATGGAGGTTTTCTGCATCCATGTGGGTCACTACCTTCTTCGTTAATTTTGATTCAATCTAACACTGTTAGATTGAACCTTACAGTGTTAGATGTTATCATGAACGTATGAACCTGTAAAGCATAAACTTACACTGTTAGATTAAAGGGCGGATACCGATGAAAAAACAACAGCCTCAGATTTCAGAAGATAAGATTTTGGAAATTTCGTGGGAGCTTCTCGGGGAAGAGGGCATCGAGAAATTCAGCATGAGACGCTTGGCAGACAAGTTGGGGATACAGGCTCCATCTCTATACTGGTACTTCAAGAGCAAGCAGACACTCTACCAACGGCTGGCCAATCAAATATCGAAAATTATTCTGGACGAGTTTCAAGCTGAAGGGGACTGGAAGGAGCAGATGGAGGGGCTTGCGGTGACGGTACGGAGTGTGCTCAGCAGATACCCGTGCTCCACACAGCTTATGATGATGACGCTGCCCCATGAACCGGACATGATCCGCTTCACCAACCGCATGTTGCTCTGCATGGAATCAACACCACTAGAGCAAGAGCAGAAATTACAGGCCGTTCTTACACTGGTCAACTATGTATTCTATTTCGTACTGGACGATTATCAGCATCAGCGCAATATCTCTGCTGTTCTTAAGGACCAGGAAGCACTTCAGGGTGAAGAGATGATCCACCTTCTGGATTCTATGAGTGAGAAGGAAGCTGGACTTTTCAGCAGGATGTATAAGAACGGTCTGTTTGAGGTGATGGGAACTGACGGAGCTTTCGAGTTCGGCTTGAAGCTTATTTTGCTCGGGATCGAACAAGTGATAAAGGAACATGAGAAGTAGACGTGTGAAGAGATGGAGAAAGTAACGAGGATTATCGGGTGGTGAATGAATATGTAAACTAACAAATAATGATAACAAAACTAGCCATTATTATAGACAGATTGTTGTTATCATTATTTGTTGTTGGAGGATCAGGAAAATGATTTTATCGGAAGCTTCAGCGCCAGTGACCTTAAACAAGGACCGGCGTTTACATATTAGTTCTTAGGCATTTTGCTCTCATCCATATACAACAGGTTCCAGCGGTGACCGTCCAGGTCGGCAAATCCTGCCCCATACATCCAGCCGTCTATTTCACCCGGCTTTCCAAAGATGGTTCCTCCAGCTAACTCGACTTTTTCAATAAAAGCATCAACTTCTTCTCTGCTGTCAGCACCAATGGAAAATATCACTTCTGCGCTATGGGAAGTATCTGCGGTTTTGGCCCCTGTAAATTTCTCAAACGTTGCATCCGGAAACAGGAGAATCGTTGTTGAGCCTATGACAAGCTGGGCTCTCTCGTTGCCAACATTCTCCCCATGGAATCCAATCTCATTAAAAAAGGTAGTGGATTTCACAACATCTTTCACCGGCAGGTTCATCCAGATTTTTTGTGACATGGCTGTAGCCTCCTAGAGTATATTTTCAACACTCTTACTATACTCTACCTAAATTCAAAATTACATAATCGGGTACATACGATTATGAAGGAGTTAGAAATAACTGGTATAGTGAAGGATACTTTAGAGAAATCTGCATCGTTCTAATCAGTTCAGAATCCAAACCAAAAGAGCAATCTCCAATGAGGTTGCTCTTTTGGTCATGGCTTATTTTGTCTAACGGTGTATACGCAGTTTCTTCCTCCGGCTAGAATGTATTCTCCCCGTTCAATATGAACATTATCGCCTAGAACTGTTTTGAATAAATGTAACTCATTCTTGCATAACCCGGTACATACCGCGGCCGCTTCACAGATCGGACAATGCTTCTCAATGAATAGGAGACTACCATCATCCTGCTCCTTAACCTCGGCCATATAACCTTCATTGGTGCGAATTTCGGCCAATTTCTCCAATCTCTCTCTAACTCCTGATGAATCGCCAAGATGCTGAAGATATTGTTCTTGCATTTTTTTATTTCGAACATCCAGCAGCTTGTCCAGCCCTTCAGTACCAAAAGCTTCTTTCATCGAATTGATGAGACTGACGGATAAATCGGAATATCCACTTGGGAAAAAACGATTAGCCGCGGGAGTTAATATCCATAACTTGGTGGGACGACCCATGGGACGGGCCTCTTCCACAGTGGTAACCAATCCTTCTCCTTTTAGCGCATTCAGATGTTGACGAATAGCCATTCCGGATAACGAAAACTGAGAGGAGAGAGTGACAACATCCATTCCTCCGCGCTCTTTTAACAGATTAATGATTGCTCTCCGGGTACTGGTCGAGATATCCTTTTTAGTTTGATTTTCGCTCATGGTGCACCTCCTTGTGACGCAACTGAATCTTTATGATTAACTACATTTTAAACAAAAATGTTGACAAAGTCAAAGCCGAACTGTAGCTTAGACATTATAAACAAAAATGTTTACTAAGTATCCGGATACGATGTATACATACCAATTTTCTTGGAGGTCACATTTCATGTCGTCTAATCATCAAAGTATTTTCAGCCCGCGTTATTTTGCACTAACCATAGGGATTATTTTATCAGTGATGGCCGTTGGATTCGAAGGTCTATCCGTAACCACCATTGCTCCTTCGATTGCTGGAGACTTGAACGGCCTTAGCCTGTTCGGATGGATATTCAGTACATATCTGCTTGCGCAGATTATCGGGACGCTGGTCGTCGGTCGGATCATTGATAAAAGAGGACCTGCAGCACCGTTCACTTTTGCACTTCTGTTGTTTATCGTAGGGCTGATCGCTGCCGCAACCGCAGGCGACATGTATACCATGATAGGATCACGGGCCCTGCAGGGTTTGGGTGCCGGAGCTATGATGACTTGTGTATATACGGCTATATCCTTAAGTTACCCGGATGAGTTACGTGCCAAAATACTTGGAGCATTTGGTACAGCCTATGTTCTTCCGTCCATGCTTGGTCCATATGTAGCCGGCCTTATCGCAGATCAGTGGTCCTGGCGCTTTGTTTTCTGGGGGATCTTACCTGTGCTAGTGGTTTCAGCATTGCTTAGTTTACCTGCCTTTAGGAAATTGAAAGTGCAGAAGACGGGAGGAGATAGCGGATCTTCATCCACTTGGATGGCGTTACTCTTAACGTTAGGTACAGGGATTTTCCTGGTTGGTCTAAGTATGCTTCCGAGCATTATGGGATTTGTTTTAGTCGTGATTGGCCTAGTTTTGATGTTATTTCCGCTCCGTAAATTGCTACCGAAGGGAACACTTACGTTGCGCAGAGGAATGCCAGCTATTTTGGCAACACGTGGCTTGTTCTTCGCTGCCTATACTAGTACACAGAATTTCTTGGTATTGGCTCTAATCGATGTGAAAGGAATTACACCTTCTCAGGCCGGATTAATTGTGGCGAGTGCTGCATTAAGTTGGTGTATCATTGCGTATCTGCAAGGACGGTGGGATGCGGCAGATCAGGGCAGTGGACGTCATATGAGAATTATTCTTGGCGTATTGTTACTTGCCATAGGGATTGCCATCGTATTTTGGGTACCTGTTGTGACCGTTACCATTGCAGTTATTGGTCAGATCATTGCAGGAGTTGGTATTGGATTGGCGCATCCGATTAGTGGTGTTGTCGCATTTTCCCAAACGGGGGAAGAAGGCGTGGGCCAAACCTCGGCAAATCTGCAATTTGCAGATTCTTTTACACCTGGTGTAGTGATCGGTATTGGTGGTTCCATTCTTGTCGTGTGTCAGGCTGGCGGTATGTCACTTCAATCCGGCTTAATTGTAGCCATGGGTTTCCATCTCTTGTTAATCGTCACGAGTATCATTGCCAGCACTCGGATCTCACCACGCGGATGAATAAGAAAGTGGGTGTACAGACCATTGCTCACTGAAGATCCGAATAAACTATTTACAGCTTATCGCATCATCGGAACGAAATGGACGATCCATATTTTGTGTGCTCTTTCTCAAGGCCCGAAGAGATTCGGTGAAATATTCGATAACATTCCTTCCATTTCCGAAATGATCCTCTCCAGACGTTTAAAGGGTCTTCAACATGATCATTTGGTCAAAAGAACAATACTGACACGTCCTACACAAATTATTTATGAACTTACGCCAAAAGGAGCTGCTCTTGCGACATTCATACCCTGTCTAATGGACTGGGATACCAAATTTCAAAATGATACCACCGGGAGGAATAAAGATGATCATTGAGGTCAGTGATTCAGCATCGGACAAAATCGTTGAGATCTTATCAAGTGCGGATATCCAAAATGCCTTCCTTAGAGTAGGCGTTGATGAAGGGGGATGCAGTGGTTTGTCTTATACCCTTATCGTGGATGAACAGCAGGCAGAAGAAGACATTGTGTTAAATAAAAAGCAATTTAGGATATTGGTTCACGCAAACAGTATTCCATATATTGATGGTCTTGAGATTGACTATGAAGAGAGCGGAATGTTAGGCGGATTCACCATGAATAATCCAAATGCCAAAGTTTCGTGTGGATGCGGGGCCAGTTTCAGAATGGCCAATTATCGTGGCGAAGTGAAAAAATGTGACTGAACTGAAGGAAGGAGTGCAGAGCAATGATCTCATTTGTAATATCTGACCAAGCAATCGATTCATTTAAGAATGAATGGGAATTGGAAGAGGACCAATATGTAAGGATTTACGCCAAATATGTTGGAGGAGGCTCCGATGCTTTTACCATTGGCATAAATGCGAGTGCTACACCGGTCGATCCCGCATTGGTTCAATCCATCGGAGGATTTCATTTCTTTGTTGAAAAAACAGATGCCTGGATCCTGGAGGATGAACTTCTCCAAATTGACTGTAATGAAAATGGCATATTTTCAAGCAAAATCTCCTATTGAACATGGCAACCCTATTCTAGACCCTAATCTCACTTTTTAAACATTTAACTTTACAAAGTATAACACTTCATGTATATTCAGGATGTAAAAAGGTTTATTTTACCATAATATCCATCAAATTATGGAGGTGTAGAAGACAAACAACAATCAGATTGGGATTTTTGATGCTCAGTACAGGGCGCCTACAATTGGGATTATGCTGGTTCTGTCAACCGTAGCTTTCGAAGGACTGGCTATCACGACGATTGCCGCGAAAATGGCACAAAGTTTAGAGGGCATTCATTTATACGGTTGGATCTTCAGTGCATTTTTGTTATCTCAGCTTATTGGAACTTTGGTTATGGGTCAGCAGATTGACAAGCGCGGCGTTTTTACATCCATGCTGATATCTTTTAGTGTTTTTGTGTTAGGAACTGTGGTCTCCGCGATCTCTTTCGATATGCACATGCTTATTGCTGGAAGAGCCCTTCAAGGTTTTGGAGCGGGGGCCCTGATCACATGTGTTTATACCTGTGTGACGTTACATTATCCAGATACACTTCGTACTCAAATCCTGGCCGCATTCTCCCTGGCATTTGTCCTGCCTACCTTAATTGGACCTTATGCAGCAGGCCTTATAGCTTCCTACATCTCGTGGCGATATGTTTTCTGGATCGTTTTACCGTTGATTGGAATAGCGTTGAGTCTCACATTCCGTTCTTTCCGTAATTTGCAGCTTCAGCAAGATCTGTCAGGTCCAGCTCGAGCAACCGACTCAAAGATTATGTATGCGATTCTGCTTGCCGTTGGAACGGGGCTGTTACTCACAGGACTTGGTATGATAACCGATTGGAAAGGTATATTACTCACTTTGGGTGGGTTAGTCGTCATGATCACACCAATGCGTAAATTGCTGCCAGTAGGGACTTTTTCGGTAAAAAAAGGGTTGCCTGCTACTTTGGTTTCGAGAGGGCTATATGTTGCTTGTTATTTTACAACGGAAAGTTTTGTGATCTTGGCACTAACCGAAGTGAAGGGGTTATCAGCTGACCTTGCCGGCCTCATTGTAGCAGCAGGCTCCCTGAGCTGGTCCGCCGCAGCGTGGTTACAAGCCAAGCTTGATGCACGAGATCAAGGTCGTGCCCGAAAGGGTAGGGTCATGACGGGCATTGGGATTATGATCGTTGGAACTGTACTTGTGATCCTGGCTCTTATTTTGACGGACGGCGGGATTATACTCATCCTTCTCTCACAAATGATTACAGGGTTCGGTGTTGGTTTGGCCAACCCTACAACGGCAGCCATTGCTTTACAACATGCCTTGCCCAGGAAAGAGGGCGAAATGTCCGCGAATCTGCAATTTGTGGATTCCTTCTATATGGGCGTAAGCATTGGCGTTGGTGGAGCTCTGATTGCCTTGTCCGAAACGTTACAGTGGGGCATATCGACAGGTGTTTTGATCGTGTTAACACTGCAATTATTATGGGTCTTGTTAAGTTTCTTGGCATCACTACGAATTACCAAACTCGTTCATCAAGAACATCATCCAATCAACCAAGTGAAGGACAACATCTCCATGTAACGGATGACGACCGCGTCGTTAAATACATCACGAAGAACGGGGGGACTAATTGCATTGGGAGGTGGGTAAGATGGCACGTGTATTAGTAGTCATTACTCCAGCTGAAGGACATGTGAATCCATCGTTAGGATTAGTTACTCAGTTGATGAACAATGGTGAGGAAGTCATCTATGTGTGCACGGAGGAGTACCGTTCCCGAATTGAACAAACCGGTGCGCAGATCATTACCTATCCGTTTCCACAAGATGCCTTCTCTCATGATCCGGTGTTGAAACCCCAGGAATACAAGCATCCGTATCAGTTCATTTATATGATGGTAAGTATTATCCGGAGGATCATCCCCAATGTGCTGAAGGTGGTCGAGGATCAAAAGTTTGATTATATGATCTTTGATTCCCTGATGGGATGGGGAGGGACTATTCTTGCAGAAAAACTGGGAATTCCTGCGGTGTGCTCGATTGCGTCCTTTGCTTTTGTGGAGCCTCTGGGGTCTAGCTCAGTTCTGAATGAGATGGAGACGAAGGAGCTTTATGAGGCTACAATGAAGATTACAACGGAGTTAGCTGAAGAGCTTCAAGTGAGTATTCCAGCCATGGAAGAGATTCCGGCACATGCAGGTCAGTTAAAGCTCGTGTACACCAGCCGTTATTTTCAGCCGCAGGCAGAAAAGCTGGATGATCGTTTTATTTTCACGGGTCCTTCGATCATAACACGTCAAGATGCTCCAACCTTCTCGTTTGAGTTGCTTCGTGAACGGTACCCGCAAACCGTGTACATTGCTATGGGTACGATTTTAAATAAAAATTTGGATTTCTATCAGCTTTGCTTTGAAGCATTAGGGGACCTACCCGTGAATGTTGTTTTATCTTCAGGAAAGTACACGGACATGACGCCGCTGGCGGATCAAATACCTCCTAATTTTATCGTCAAGCCATACATTGCCCAGTTGGACATGTTGCAGCATACCGATGTTTTTATTACACACGCTGGAATGAACAGCACAAGTGAGGCGTTATATTATAACGTTCCAATGGTGATGATTCCATTAACATCGGATCAGCCTCTTGTCGCCAATCGGGTACAGGAGTTGGGCGCGGGTATTACTTTAAATAAACATAATCTCAGTGCAACTAATTTGAGAGAGGCATTAACAGAAGTACTACACAATTCACTTTATAGACGGCAGGCTTACCTCATTGGTGAATCTCTAAGGCAGGCAGGCGGTTACAAGCGAGCTGCCGAAATGATTATGAGTCATATGGGTTCAGATCGGAAAAGTTACACAATTTAAATGGTTTTCCATTCAAAGTCGCTTAATAAGCGGCTTTTTTTGGTTTTAATAGTCTTAAGACTTGACCTACAGTTAACTCTATGTCTTATACTCGATTAGGCTTGCAAATTATATAAGGAATTGGAGATTTTATTTATTATGGCGAAGAGCACGAATTGGAATGTTTTTGGACTGGCAATACTACTAGGTTTATTTTCTACATTAGGTCCATTTACGATTGATATGTATTTACCGGCTTTTCCCGAGATTGCACAAAATATGAATACAACGGCATCACTTGTACAATTTAGCCTTACCGCATGTTTATTAGGACTGGGTGTAGGACAACTCGTTATGGGTCCTTTGAGTGACGCGTACGGTAGACGTAGACCATTGTTGATCTGTATGGCAGCCTACATTATTTGTTCCTTGGCATGTGCTTTTGCTCCGAATATCGGACTATTGATTTTGTTTCGTTTCACGCAAGGATTTGCGGCTTCAGCTGGAATTGTCATTTCCCGTGCGATAGCTAGAGATCTATACAGTGGACATGAACTCACTAAATTTTTCTCTTTGCTGTTGCTTGTAGGGAATTTGGGGCCTCTGGCAGCACCCATCGCGGGAAGTGGGGTTCTTTCCTTCACAACATGGATTGGCGTGTTTATCTGTCTTTCATTCTTGGGGATTTTCTTATTAATCATGACAAAGTGGAGCTTAAAAGAAACACACCCCGTCGAAAGACGTATGGTTCCCGACTTCAAACAGCAATTGGGCAATTACAGAATGCTTCTGCGTGACCGCAAATTTGTTGGTTACATGCTGGCACAGGGAATCATGACGGCAGGGGTCTTTGCTTATGTGGCGGGAACACCCTTTATTTACCAAAATATATATGGAGTCACACCCACAGTATTTGCTATACTGTTTGCTTCGAACGGCATCAGTTTGATCATCGGATCTCAAATCGTGGGTCGATTGGCCAAACGTATCCCTGAGCAGACGCTGCTATTATCGGGACTATGGCTTGCTATAATAGCAAGTGTGGCTGCGTTGGTCGTAACCCTGGCTCATGGTCCACTTTTCGCGTTGGTGATTCCATTGTTCTTCTTCGTATGCTCGATCGGCATTACGTCTACAGCGGCATTCCCACTTGCCATGGAGAGTCAAGCTAAGATGGCCGGAAGTGCAGCAGCACTGCTCGGCGTTGTTCCTTTTCTTCTGGGTGCACTGGTTGCTCCTCTGGTCGGCATCGCGGGTGAGGACACTGCCGTCCCGTTAGGACTCACTTTACTAATGACCAGTATCATTGCGATTGTTACTTATTTCCTACTCGTTAAAAACGTCCCGCAGCATACACCTAATCATGCCCAGTCTAATGCTGACTTTTAGCATAGAAGGAACAGCTCGCCAAGCATTGGCGTAAGACATGAATGACTATGAATATGATTCCATCACAAGTCGCTGCAATAGCGGCTTTTTTGGTTTTTTTAACTGAACGCTCAGCCTGAATTCCGGTAAGGCATTGTTAGATAATGGAGAGACTAGGTAGGAGGGGGTTGCTCACTGCTTCATTTGATATAAGCTTAATCTCTCTTGTACAGCATTCAGAACTTCTTTCGGAATCTCCTTCACCTTGATGTCTTCACCTAGAAAGAGCAACCAATTGGTGATTTCGGTTAACTCTTCTGAGTTATGAACATTCATAAATGCCTTTAGGAGGGCTGTAGTTTGGTATGGATTTGTATAGGCAATTGAAAACTTTAAAGGATGGTATTTTTTGAATTGCGCAATCGCCTTTGGACCAAGTTCCAGGACAAGGTTGATAACTTCTTCCTGCGTGTTTCGTTTGAGTTGTTCTACAATCTTTTTTGTACTCAGTCTTTTTTTCGCCGGGTATGCTTCGACATGGATGAGGTTGTCAACGGATACAATTCGTCTCTTTTCTTCCTCCAGGTCAAAACCTTCAATGATCCAATGGCCTTTTTGATGATGAAGGTGCAAGAGAACAATGGGATAAGACTTTGTTTTCTTCTCTTCTTGAACAGTGACTAACAAATAACGTTCTATAAGAAGAATTTGGATGAGTTTTTCCAAGGTAGGGTGAGGCAGGTCTGATAGATCAAGCAAGTCTGGATTATGGGGATTGGTCCCTTCAAAAAGCAATATTTGATTCAAATGCACCAGGTCATCTTGCTGATTTTCTGAGATAAGGCCCAATAATTTTTCAGCCAAAGATTGACGACTCTTCAGATAAGGAAGCTGTTGATTTCTTGTCGCCATAAAGGCAATGAATAACGCTTTGATTTCATTATCGGTAAAACGAACCGTGGGCAGGAGGGAGTTGTTCATGACAAAATAACCCCCGTCACGCCCAACTTCAGCGACAAGTGGCATTCCCATGGCTTCAATTTCTCTGATATCTCGAATGGCTGTTGAACGAGAAATGTTAAATTCTCGCATGATTTCAGAGATGGTAAAGTGTGCACGGTTATTGATATACCGCGTGATGGTATTTATGCGTTCAACTTTTTTCATTGGGCCCCCTAAACAGTATCATATTCTGACATGATTTAAGGTTATTATAAACCTATCAAGTGAAAACACAAATCAATTGAAAATTTAAAGAGGACGGTGTAAACCATGAGTAATTATCATTTTGAAGAAAAAGACAGCTTTATCGTGTTAGGTATTGGAACGGATCTTAAGAGCGACTATACAGACTATGTTGGCATCAGCAAGGAGAAGGCGGATTTTTGGTCCACGGTGAAGGAGGATGGAAGCCTGGACAAACTAAAGTCTCTGGCAACAAACGACTACATTTTTGCCGTAAACGAAGCAGTGAATAACCAGATGATGCATTATGCTGGTGTCATGACAGAAGAATCTCTGCCAGAAGCGACGAGAGTAATCCAATTTCCTAAGGGAGAATACCTTGTTGTGAAGGGCGAAGCAGAGACGGCTGATGCGCTCAGTAATATGCTTACTGGCATTGCCTTTGGTCAAGCCCTCCCCGTAGAAAAAGATTATGCCTATGTTGGCGGTCCGAATACAACGGTTGAAATGGGAGAGAAAAACGGTTTGTTATATGGTGAAATGTGGATTCCTGTTGTAAGGAATGGATAAGAAGTGGAGATCTGAAGACTTTTGAATTGAATATGAAGGACAAAGCTCTCTTCAAAATGGAAGAGAGCTTTTCCAATTACACGACAGCATGTAATTAATTTAAAACGCCGCTACCGACTATTGTAACCTTTACTTCCGGGTGAAAACGAACTTGGGCATATTCTTTATTCCAGTTTAGGCTTTTCCATAAGTCCGGGTAATGGGCAATTAAATGTCTGCCAATACCGAAGGAATCACAACCACTTTGCTGAAGTGTCTTGATAATTTGTTCTGCGTCCTGAGTCATGTCATCGGATAACTGGCTGTTCAGACGTTCAATCGTGTCCTTTTCCTGAAGATGATTCATTGCATACTCAACGATCGTTACTGGAAGTTCGATACGGAGGTTCACATCAATTTGGCTATCACTTGCTACCTTTACCGCAAGTTTGCGCTTAATTTGTGCGATATTTGCTTCATAAGTGACATAGTTCCGCGGGTTGTTGGAAGGCCCTGGGTGGACCTTTTTGACAAAACGCGCCGCTTCATTCCATTTCCCACTCATAATAATGTATAGAGGAGCCTGTTCGGTCGTAAGACTCCCACTGAACCTTTGCCCATGAAACAGGGCGATTCCCCGAGCATCAATCTCCTCTCCATCCTTATATAGATAAGGGAGTGTAAAATCCTGTCCCGGATCCAGCATGGGAGGGAGAAGGGTCTCTAACGTCATTTCCGGAAAAATACATAATTCCTCCAGACTCTTAATTTTTTTCGTAATAAAATCACCAATCAATATGCTGCCAACTTTTTTTTGGTGTAACAGATCTCCGGCATCGCCATCCACAATCGCAATTTTCACATGTGAGGTTGGGTAATCAGGTTCCCGATATAAGACGTCCAGGTAGGGGTAGATATCATTTTGTGCGAGTTTGTTGCCGTATAAGATCATCCCATATTTGAAAAACCGGATATCACCAGTCACTTTAGCGCGAATTCTATCTGTACTTTGACGGACGGATCTCCCGGTGCCTGAGTGGACTTCATTACCGCTGCTCCCTTGTTGACTCTCAGAATCATCGACAATTTCAAGCGTCTGTTTAATTTCACCCTCTGAGGTGATGTCGAACGCCGAAGCATTAGCCAGTCTTGCATCTTTTAAACTATCCTGATCCCAACATCCCGTCATCACCATGAGCAGGGTCAGCAGGATGAGGATTCTCCCCCGTTTACTCATATCATCTTCTCTTTTCGTTTCATTATATAAGATAGAACCAACAGGAGCAGAGGCAGGATCATGAGAAAAAAGTATGCCGATCTGTTGGAAATCGTACTAATTAACTCCAGTTTTTCCTTCTGTTGTGGCAGATAGGCAATTATGCAAGAAGCAAGAACGACATAAGGCACCGCTTTTTTATGGTGTTTTTGTTTGAAGAGATAACTTATACCATAGGATGCCGTATAGTAATAGCCACATATGGCCCCGAAAATTGAAATTAACCAGATAGGGAGGAACAGGAAATCGGCCCGATCCATTGTCCCGAGTGGGATAGAACGGAGCAGATAAATGACCGGTTCAGGCATTAAGTCAAGTTGCTGGGGGCTGAAAGCCGTTGAACAAATGAACACGGTGAATGCATACAACAACACAACTACAGCACTTGCTGAAGCAACAGACTTAAGTTTGCCACCGCTGCTACCTTCAACCATAGGAAACACAACGAGAAAAAACTCGAATCCGAACATAGCCATTAATGTTTCGGTTGATCCGCTAATGATATTGGGCCATCCTGCTTCGGTTAATGGCAAAAGATATAACAGATTTACTTCCTTGAGTCCATAACTGATCAATACCATCATGGGCAAGACCAAAAAGGAGATGAGTACAAGTACTCGTGCAATGATTCGTAATTTTTGCCGAACCAAATAGATACTGCTGAACAAGAAGAGGGCTAATATAGCCCATCGAGGCGTATCCTGCAGCATCCAACGGTTAATCACACCGTAAGCGTTCACCAGAACAGAAGTGCCCATTAACAGGAAATATCCAACGTAGGCAATGATCAGCAACTTGCCAATCCATTTACCCATAATCAGCGTTACAATGTCATAAATGGATGAACTAGGGAATCTTCGCATCAAAAGCCAGCACAACAATATGACAAGTTGGATCAGGAACCCTCCAAGAAAAACAGAAATCCATCCCCCACCTTTAGAGATAAGGTGTATACGGTAAGGGAGGGACAGAATATCTACACCGATCTCAAATTTCAAAATGAGCAAGAATAATTGTCCCCGAGTGATTGTTGTTTCCTTATTCACGTTTTTTCCAACTCCTAGAGAACTTCTGCTGATTCAGCCGCTGCGGGCGGGCATCATGAGGACGCCCGCGAAGCGCCCAGATGGGAAATCGAATCCATACATCCTTCATGTCAGCTAATCGGAAAGGGGCCACTGGAGCAAAATAAGGCGATCCGAAGTTTTCCATCTTACAGAGGTGAATGGTTAGAATCACCAAACCAAATGCGATGCCGATATATCCAAAAAGCGCCGCTCCAATCATCATTGGAAAGCGGAGAATACGGACTGCCGAACTCATCTCATGCGAAGGCACCAAAAACGACGAGATAGCGGTTAGTGAAACCACAATAATCATTGTATAGGATACAAGCCCCGCACGAACGATAGCATCTCCGATAACCAAACCGCCAACGATGCCGATGGTCTGGCCCACTCGGCTGGGGAGTCGGACCCCGGCTTCTCTTAATACTTCAAAGATCAGTTCAAGCAGCATTGCCTCTACAAGTGCAGGAAAGGGGATGTTCTGCAATGATTTCTTGATCGTGTGTGCCAGTTCGATTGGTAAAATAGCAGAGTGAAAAGAGATGGTAGCAATATAAACAGCAGGTAATGTAAAAGCAATGACAAAACTCATCATGCGAATTAACCGTAAAAAAGAACTGACAATCCAGCGACCATGGTAATCATCTGGACTTTGATAAAAAGCAAAAAACGTAACTGGAGCGATAAGAGCTGAAGGACTTCCTTCGGCAAGTATGGCGACACGCCCTTCCATCAAGTTGGCAATAACCCGGTCAGGTCTTTCTGTATTGAGCTGCTGTGGAAACAGAGAGAAGGGGTTATCCTCCATAAACTCTTCAATAAAACCTGGAGCGAGCACCATATCTGAAGATATGGACGTGATTCGCTCTTTTACTTCGTTCACCAACTCCGGATTGGCCAAGTCCTGAAGATATACAACTGCAATTTTGGTATGTGTCTTCTCGCCGACGTTAAAATATCGAACGATTAGAGATGGACTAATAATTTGTCTACGGATCAGATTCAAATTAACCGAAAGCTGCTCTACGAATCCATTGTGCGGCCCTCGAATAACGCCTTCATTCTCCGGTTCGGTTGTGCTTCGGACATACATTTTCTCGGTAGAAAGAATGTAAAACTCCGGGTACCCATCGATTATGTAAAGACATTTCCCTTGAATAAGTGAATCTATTCCACGTTGCAGATCCGTATCTTTTCTACTTTCTAAAGTGGTGAACGATGGGTAAATCTCCGAATGAGCTTGGCTATTCAGTGCTGTTAAGACATGTGTTTGAATGATCTCCTGATCTACAAGTGAATCGATATAGAGAAGCACACTCTGTACACCATTAAGTAGAAGCTGTTGTTGTTTCAAATCGTCAGTACAGTAGAGGGACTGTTCAACATAAGAAATATTCATTTTTAATTCAGAAAAAGCCTGATTGGTTGGGGTCATTGATCCACCTCTTTATAAAATGCGACATGGATTATCTTGTGCAAAATCAACACTATTATTCAATAGGCGCTTCTTATTCAAAGAACTTATAACCAAACATTGAAAAAATAGTTGTACAAAAATCCATAATTTACAATTCAATTAGAAACTTTTTCCTAAATCTAGCGTCTAATACTATGACTTTTTGAGGGGTTATAAATTACTAGAGAGTAGAAGGAGCCAAAGACAACGCATGAATATGAAGAAGAAATTATCCATTTTTACCGCTTTAGCCGTTTTTCAAGCATTTACAGTCGGTTCTGTGAATGCGCAATCAGCACCGCAAGGTGACACCGCGTCAGTAAACACGGCCAATGTAGAATCAGTTGAGGTGTTAAAGCAAGAGCAGCCGATTGCAGAGCGTGAAGTGAAGACGGAGAGCAATAACAAATCTATCAACACTCCGCCCACTGAAGCCAAGGACACTCAAACCTCGACTGGCACTGAGGCAACACCCAAAACAGATAGCGAGAAATCTGCATTGGATGGGGGAGAGACCCCTGCAAACGAAACGGGTACAAAACCTGTAGTTCAAGAGGAAACCCCTGAGAAGGTTGAAACGCCAGCTACGCCTGCTCAGATAGAGCAACCATCCGTTGATGGGACGTCTCCTGCAGTAGCAGGTGGAAATCTGACGTTGTACATGAATAGCAACAAAATGGAGCAGGATGGAAAAACGTATCTTGCTGGACAGCCAATGGCTGTAAAAAACGGTGTATCCTATGTTGCAATCCGTGCGCTGGTTGACCGTGTGGGATATGGCGTCAAATACGATAACAAAACCAAGGAAACCATCATTATTAGTGGTGAAGATGAACTCCGATTCAAGACTAACAGCAAGGACTATACGGTAAATGGAGAGACCAGAACGATGAAAGGCCCTGCTTATCAGCAAAAAAGTACATTCATGGTGCCGTTAACTTCCATTACTCAAGCTCTGAACATCACCTATAAAGTGAATCAGTCGGCTAAAACGGTTGTGTTGAATCTTAATACAAAACCTGTTGCAAGCTTTACCATTTCCCAAAAGGAAATCTTTGCGGGTGATCAAGTAGACTACGTGACTTCTTCCAGTTCACCTAATGGAATGGATATCGTTGACGAACGCTGGACTGGTCGCCAGGATTCATTTGATCAAGCAGGTACATATACGATTTCATATCAAGTACAGGATTCCAATGGTCAATGGAGCGATCCCTATTCAACTACGATTGAAGTTTTGGCTCCTAATCTTCCTCCTGTAGCCATGTTCGCCACGGATAAAGAACAGTATAAAATGGGCGAAAAAATAACATACACAGACCAAAGTACAGATGATGAAAATGATATTGTTAAAGCAGTATGGGAGAACAATTCACTTGCGTTCTTTGAACCGGGTCCAAAAACGGTGACACTTACGGTTACTGACAATCACGGCGCTACGAACACGTACTCTAAAGTCATCACCATAACAAATGAGACCTTATATTCATTTACAGACTTCAATTTACTCTTCACACCAGTAGGACAGAAATTTACCTTTAACGGCGGCGAAGTGACTACGATGGAGAAAGTGCCGTATACGTACATGGATGAGCCAAGTTTGCTGATCCGCAGTAACAGTCCGGAAACTGTGAATACGGAAGGCATTGTATATAAAGAATCATCTTCGGGGCAGACCCGTTTCATGATTCACCACGTGAACAATACAGGCAAAAGAGTAAAAATGTATGTGATTGCAACCAATAACAATCCGAATCCAGCCGTATTTGAACAACAGAATATGGGCTTTGCCGGACCTACACCGTATGCTACCGTAGCTGGGAAATTGTCTATTGATAAATGGTTCAAGTCGATTCAGACTGGAGCGGATCAAAAGAAAGAGTACCTTCAACCTGGGGAAAGCAAACTGATTTTGACGGAACTTAATAAAACGCCGATGAAAGAAGGACAAGTAATCTCTCTCTATTCGGACGCTTATAGTGATTATTCCTTAGACTATAACGTTATCCTGGTGGAAGAAAATAAAGATCCGTTCGAGGCTCTGCCATTGCTACCTGTGCTTGATCGTGACGGAGTGCACAACCGTGGTACGTACCCGAATGCGACTCGCGTTATAAAGTACGATGAGCACGTGGGAATCAAACCTGCCCGTCTGCCACTTGGTGACAATTCAAGCGATCCCAATCTGGTAGGAACAGATCCGATGGCATACACAGACGCATCCAATGCTGGTAATTTCGGCGTATTGTACAAAATCACGCTGACCAATGTTGCACCGCGTACGCTTATCTCCTTTAACCCTCGTGGAGGGAAGTACTCCGGAGTAGCTCTGGTGAACAATCAGTTGGTATCGATTGCCGAAGGTAACGTTGCGGTTGCCAATTCAAGTGAACAAAGCGTGCTTTACCGCACCGGTTCAACTGGAGAGAGCGTGACCATTCTATTCTCTGCCGCACCAGGAAGCAACCTGCCGGTCAATCTGCTCTTTACACCACTCCCATCGGAGAAGTAATGTAGGTTTCTCTTATAACGAATGGTTTGGTGGCACTTTAATCATCGACAAAAAAGACTCCATATGGAGTCTTTTCTTTTCACAACTTATTTCTACTAAGGAGGAATCAAATTCCGATGAATGTAGTCGTCAAGTTGATACGTGAATTCAAAGAGCGAGATAACCGGCGTTTGTTGAAGGATTATCGAGACAAAGTGGAGCTTATCAGGAAACGGAACTTGGAAGTTTGGGATGATCAGCACCTGCAAGCGGAATCTCTTCGGCTGCAAGAAGAAGCAAGATTAGGCACGCCTTTGGATGAGCTACTTGTTGATGCTTATGCTTTAGTCTGCGAGGCTGCGAAGAGAACACTCGGATTACAGCCTTACGATGTGCAAATTATGGCTGCGATTGCTTTGCACGAGAGATTTTTGATCGAGCAGCATACCGGTGAAGGAAAAACACTCTCTGCTGTTATGCCTGTTTATCTCAACGCTTTGACAGGCAAAGGAGTTCATGTGCTTACTTTTAACGACTACTTGGCAAATCGAGATGCAGCGTGGATGGGCCCGATCTACCGTTTCCTCGGGTTAACGGTAAGCTCGGTTCAAGCGGGCATGAGCCTGTTTGAGAAACGGGAAGCTTACGCCAAGGACATAACCTATGTTACGGCTAAAGAAGCAGGGTTTGATTATTTGCGTGACACAATCGCATTTAATGAAGCGGATACCGTACACCGTCCTTTCCATTACGTCATCGTCGACGAAGCAGATTCATTGCTTCTTGATGAGGCACGGGTGCCGTTAGTTATTAGTGGCGATTCGAGTGCTTCCAAGAGTGATGGCGTTCTTTTCTCAGAAGTGGCCCGGCAGCTGCGGCCAGGAGAGCATTACGATTTTGACGAGTTCCAGCGGAACGTTTACTTGAATGAAGCGGGTGCTGCGAAAGCGGAGTTGCTGCTGGGCTGTGGCAATTTGTACGATAGCCATAACAGTCATTGGTTAACGTCATTGAATTGTGCGCTGCATGTGGAATCGTTATTAAAAAAAGACGTCGATTACATCGTCCGGGACGGTGTAATTGAGCTAATCGAAGAACACACCGGCCGTGTGGCCGAGAACAGGTATTTGCCGGATGGGCTGCAAGCTGCGCTGATGGCAAAAGAAGGGTTGCAGTGGAAGGCCGGCGGGAGAATTCTCGGCACGATCACCATTCAGCACTTTATTAGCCTATATTCGGGAATTTGCGGAATGACGGCTACAGCGCACACTTCAGCAATGGAATTTGAGGATATCTATGCGCTGCAAGTCGTGCAAATTCCGCCAAACCAGCCAAACATACGGATCGACCACAAACACCGAATTTACACCCATAAAGAAGCCAAATATAAGGCGCTTGTACAAGAAATCTCTTCCGTCCATAGGATGGGACGCCCCATTCTTATTGGTACGTCAAGCGTCGAGGAATCTGATATGCTGGCGGAGGCGCTTGCCGCTGCTGGCGTACCTTGCCAGGTTCTAAATGCAAAAAACGATGCAAAAGAAGCCGAAATCATCGCTAAAGCGGGAGAAATAGGCGCGGTAACGGTATCTACGAATATGGCAGGGCGCGGCGTCGACATTCGTCTCGGCGGTGGTAATCCCGCTCAGGCAGAAGTGGTTGCCAAACTGGGCGGATTATACGTGATAGGTACATATGTGAACGAAAGCATGCGGATTGATGACCAGTTGCGCGGACGTTGCGGCCGCCAAGGTGACCCTGGGTCTTCCGTATTTTATATTAGCCTGGAGGACGAGTTGATGCTTCGCTTTGGCATTCATAAACTGTTTCGCGCTCCAAATCAGGACGAGGTTCTTGATGATCCGGCGCTCCGCAGCAAAATCGAGCATATCCAGCGCGTTATTATAGGTCAAAACTTCGATATTCAGCGGGAATTGAACTGTTATTCGGATATGGTGGAGGATCAGAGGCGAATTCTATATGAAGAACGGCTCGGAATTTTGAAAGCTGGGAGACTGATGAGTCCATCGGAGCAGCGTGTACGGCTTTTTTATATCGACGAGTTCTGGGCTGACCATCTGGCATTCGTTTCTTACATTCGTGAAAGCATCCATCTCGAGAGCATTACCAGTCGCAACCCAATCGACGAGTTTCATACGCAAATCACCCAAGCATTCGAGCAAATTCCGGCTAAAATAGATCATGAGTCGGCTAATATGCTTAGAAAACTCGGAGGTTCGAATGATCCCGACAAATGGGAACAGTTCGGTCTGAAGAGTCCTATTTCGACTCGGACTTATATGATCAACGATCAATACAGCCAAGATAAGCGCAGCTCATGGACCGGAACGACGGTATTTGCTTTTTGGGGCAGTAAGATTTTGAAGCTATTACTGAAGCCAGTATATAGGATGTCAAAATAGTGATGGGAGCGTGACGATCGATGAACAATAGAGAACGGTTTTCGAGCCGGGTCGATTCGTATTTGAAATACCGCCCGAGTTATCCAAAAGAGGCTATTGACTATTTGTACGACGTCGTTGGTTTACATGTGAACAGTAATATAGCAGACATCGGTTCAGGTACTGGCATCATTTCAAAACTACTTCTGGAACGCGGAAGCCATGTAATCGCGGTGGAGCCAAATCAGGCAATGCGGGAAGCCGCCGAGCAAATGTTAGAAAGTAATCCGAAATTTCAGAGTACCTCAGGTTCTGCTGAATCTACTGGATTACCTGATCAGTCGGTTGATTTTATTGTCTGCGCTCAGGCATTTCACTGGTTTGATCGCTCCGCAGCCCAAATCGAGTTTCGCAGAATTCTACGGCCAGGTGGGAAAGTAATACTCATCTGGAATTCACGTCTTACTAACGGTACTCCATTTCGTGAAGAGTACAATCAACTGCTCCATACATATGGAACTGACTACGAAAAAGTTAATCATAAAAATATTTCTCAGGCGATGCTTCTCTCTTTTTTCAAGGAAGGTTCAATGAATGAAATGCGATTCAAAATGAGTCAGGAGTTCGATTTCGAGGGATTGAAAGGCCGGTTGTTATCATCTTCTTACAGCCCTGTACCCGGGCATGCAAATTACGATCCAATGATGACAGAACTGCGGCATTTATTTGATAAAAATAATCAAGAGGGTATTGTTGAATTCGATTATGAAACTGAGATTTTTTGGGGAGAAGTATAAATACGGCATTTGAAAGTCGCTATTATAGCGGCTTTTTTTATTTTAGTGGAACAAGTTCTTGTCTCACTTGCCGGAATTAGCTGTTGGAACGAGCCCTGGCACACTTCCTTAAAATCTTATAAGAAATTCTTGATATTTCAGAAATTTATCCGATAGGCGGGTGCTATTATACAAATACAAACAAAGACGAGGTGATGAAATGCAAGCAAAATTGGCAGCGGACGCCATTCCCATCTCCAAAAAGCGAAAGACATGGATAAGGACGATACAAAAGCACAAAGTGATGTATGCACTCTTATTACCAGCTTTAATTTACTTTGCGGTATTCAAATACATTCCTATGGCGGGAATTATGATTGCTTTTAAAAACTACAACCTGGCTTTGGGACTATGGGATAGCCCATGGGTGGGATTCAAAAATTTTACCGATTTTATGAACGGCGTTTATTTCTGGGACATCATGAAAAATACGATTGTTATATCGCTGTATAAGTTATTGTTCGGTTTCTCCGCGCCTATCGTACTTGCTTTACTCCTCAATGAAGTGTATAGCCAATGGTTTAAGAAAATCGTACAGACAATCACTTATTTACCTCATTTTCTATCATGGGTCATCGTGTATGGAATTATGGTAGCATTACTAGCCCCAGGCGATGGTCTCTTTAACATGATTTTGAAGGATTTTGGTGTTGAACCCATCTCGTTTCTAACCGAACCTGCCTGGGGCAGAATGCTGATCATCTTATCTGAAGTATGGAAGGATATTGGATGGGGGGCGATTTTGTACCTTGCCGCCTTGGCAGGAATCGATCCAAGCTTATATGAAGCGGCTCGAATAGATGGCGCTTCCAAATGGAGACAGCTCTGGCATATCACGTTACCTGGCATTCGAGGAGTCATTATTCTGATGCTGATTCTTAAATTAAGCCATATTCTGGATGCAGGTTTTGACCAAATATTCATGTTTGCCAACACCTTTAACCAGGAGAAGATCGATATTATCGACACATGGGTATACCGGGAAGGGTTGGAGCGTCTTAAGATTGGCTTGGCTACTGCAGTAGGATTGTTTAAAGCTGTCATCGGATTTGCTTTAGTGTTGGCAGCGAATAAGCTCGCCAAAAAATTCGATGGGCAAATTTGGTGAGGTGGTCTTTAGAATGATCCATTTGACAATCGGGGAAAAAGTCTGGCAAACCGTCGTTTATGTAATTCTTATTTTGTTATCCCTACTTTGCGTGCTACCTTTTCTATATGTGGTTGCTGTCTCCGTAACACCAGAATCGGAAGTATTAAGAAGAGGGATTGTGATTATACCAGAATCCTTTACCTTTCTGGCCTATAAAGAAGTATTCATTTCTCATGGGATCTGGCAGGCGTATAAAATTACGTTGTTTCGAACAATTGTAGGGACTGCGTTAAATGTGTTTTTTACGGTAATCGCGGCCTACCCGTTATCCAAAAAATATTTGCCCGGAAGAAGTCCGTTTTTACTCTTCATTGTGTTTACCATGATGTTCAGTGGGGGGTTAATTCCGACATATTTACTAATCCGCTCTCTGGGATTGTTAAACAGTCCTTGGGTATTGATTATTCCAAATCTCATTAGTGCATTTAATCTGGTGATCATCAAAGGCTTTTTTGAGCAATTACCCGGTGAAATCGAGGAATCAGCGAGGGTAGACGGTGCCAGTGAACTTCAGACGTTATGGCGGATCATTTTACCCCTGTCCTTACCCGTACTGTCCACCATTTCCTTATTTTACGCAGTCGGGCATTGGAACAGTTATTTTGATGCCATTGTATATATCAATGATTCCAACTACATGCCACTTCAAGTGATTTTGCGCAACATCCTCCTTAACGTTGCAACTCAAAGCGCCGATTCGCTCGCCAATTCCGGGGCTGTCAGTACGTTCGCTGTGCAGATGGCTACAGTTGTTGTAACTACAGTTCCTATATTGATCGTTTATCCATTTTTGCAAAAGCATTTTACCAAAGGTGTACTCCTGGGATCCGTTAAAGGATAAAAGGTATTTCAACCTAACTTATTACGGGGAAACCGTGATAATATACAAGCAAAGGAGAGGTCAATATGCAGCGTAAAAAGATTTCATTTGCTATTCTGTCGGCAATCTTAGGACTTGGAACGCTATTGTCAGGATGTGGGGGCAATGAAGAAGTTACATCAACAACTTCGAGTAATTCGCAAGGCCAGTCTGGCCAGTTTGCAAACAAAATGAAAATCTCAATGTTTAACCAAGGCACTTTTAATGCTGCTGCTCCCGTACCTCCACGTGATGAAGATATTCAACGCCAAATGTTGGAAGAAGAGATGAACATCGACTTGGATATGATGATTCCTCAAGCGGGTCAAGCAACAACCAAACTGAATACACTCATTGCAGGCGGGGATATTCCAGACCTGATCTTCTTGAAAAGTCGTGCTGATCTTGCGCAATATTACGACCAAGGAGTTCTTGCGGATTTAACACCGTATATGGACCAATTCCCTGAACTACAAAAGCGGTTTGGCAACGACTCCTGGGAGGCGATGTCCTATCAAGGAAAAACGATTGGAGTTCCAGGCTATGATAATGTAAACGGTATCAGTCGAAGCTTCTTCATCCGTAACGATTGGCTGAAAAAGTTGAATATGGAGGTACCAACGACACCTGACGAGCTGTTCGAAGTTATGAAAGCCTTTACAGAGAAAGATCCGGACGGGAATGGGAAAAACGATACGTACGGATTCATCGGCGGTATGAATAAAGAAGGTAATCTGCAAACCTACGGCTTTGATAGCTTGATGTGGATGTTTGGCGTCAATCCTCCTTCAGCCGTTGAGATAAAAGATAATGAACCGGTATTTCTGTTTATCGATCCCAAAATGAAAGAGGCGCTTGCTTACATTAATAAAATGATGGCAGCCAAGGTGGTTGACCCGGACTGGGTGACGATGAATTCGCCTGATCTGTTGGACCAAAAGATGTTTAAGGGAAAAGTTGGCTTCATGATCAGAGATGCTCGCAGACTGGAGCCGGACTATCAGCAGAAAATAAAAGAAATTAGTGGCGAGGTGCCCGAATGGATCGTTATTCCTCCGATGAAAGGTCCTTACGGGGATCAAATTGTAGAGAGAAAATCATTCCAGGGCAATTCATGGGCCATATCCGCAAAAGCGGACGAGGATAAAATCATTCGGATCTTGTCCATGCTGAATTATCTCTTTACGGATGAAGAAGCCTATCCGAACTTTGCATACGGAATCAAAGGCATCCATTGGGATGTCGTAGACGGCAAGATCAAAAATAAAACCTCCGAGTTATCAAAGGAAATGAAAGAAAAGTACCTGTGGGTTGACCATTATAGAATGCCACGCCGTGGTGATGATGCGGAGTACTTCAGCTTCCAGAATCCGAAGACAGCGGAAGCTTTTAAGGACAATCAGCAATATGTGGGGCCAACGTTGCCCGGGAATTTATTGACCCCTGACCCAAGCGATACCTTGGATGCTGACCGCACACGTTTCATTAATGAAAGCTTGGTTAAATTTATGACGGGCAAAGAGCCTCTTTCCAACTGGGACAATTTCCTCCAGACGCTGGATACCAAGTTTGACATGCAGAAATATAAGGAAACAGCAATCCAGCAATTTAAAGAAGCCGGCCTTATCAAGTAAAAATAAACGAAGAGAGAGTGGCTATTCGTAGCCCCTCTCTTTATTAGCATATGCTATTCTTAGTTTAAAACGGAACTAAAAGGAAGATGATCAATGCCAAGAAGAATCAGCTTGCCTTTAAAATTATTTTTTATCGTGTTTGCATTTGTATTAGGCTGCATCATCTTGATAAGCCAATTGTCTTATCGCTATGTGCAAAAGGAAATAAGAACCAATGACATTTTTTACACCAATCAAATACTAGACAAGGTAGACCAGTATTTCACCGTTAATTTTTCCTCCTTCCAGACGATTCTCTTCTCAGTTGAAACATCAGTGAAAGCCAACATCAACAATACCGAAGTGATTAAAAAGCAATTAAGGGAGCTGTATGAACTCAACAGTATTTATGTCAGTAATATTTATTTGATCAAAAGCGATTTATCCATTCTGGGTGGAAGTACACCTACTCGAATATTCGATGAACCTTTATCTGAAAGAGCACCTTTATTTGATGCGGCTGACAAGAATAGAAGGACTACCTTTGTTAGTGAACCTTACAAATCGAAGTATTCCGGCTGGACCGTTACGATGGTTCGATATCTGAACGGTGCTCCGTTTCCTATGGCCATTGCGGTTGATTTGGATCTAAATGCCATTGAAGAAACCTTGTTCAAAATTAATAAACAGGAACAAATGAATCTGGCTCTGATCACTGCGTCAGGTAAGATCATTGCCGGATTTTCTGAAAATAAAGGACCTCTGAATATTCAAGATCATTCTTTTTCAATCGGGGAGACGTCAGCGGAAGAAATTCTGGATACAACAGAAACAAACCTTCAACTGTTTACCAACGATGGTATTCCGGTCTCCCTTTTGAAAAAACCAACGGAGAAATTCAACTGGACCATCATCTCGATCAACGATGAATCACGCTTAAAAGCAGCGTTGTCCAGATTGGAAACCTATTACCTCGAGCTTCTCGCTGCAGGTCTTATTTTAAGTTTGTTCATTTCTTTTTTGGTTGCCAAATATATAAGAAAACCACTCTATACGCTCAAAACAAAAATGAAGCAGGTAGAACAAGGTATCCTCACAACGACAATAACGATTAATCGAAACGATGAGTTTGGCGATCTTTCACGAGCATTCGATCGTATGCTTCAGCAGATTGTTGAACTGATTCGCCGAGCCGAGCTTCATAATGAACTTGAGCGGAAGTTGGAAATCCAGGTGTTACAGTCTCAAATTAACCCACATTTTCTGTATAACACACTTGGTTCGATCAGCAATGTGATACGTCTCGGACAAATAGAGAAAGTAGATGTGGTGATCGGGTCGCTCATTTCATTATTGGAGTACGGGATAGACGATGCTTCTGAGAAGGTTTCCCTACGCCAGGAATTACGCAATGTAGCGGACTATATCGAGATCCAGAACATTCGGTATAACCGAAACTTCAACTTGATTGAAGATATCGAAGTAGGACTGATGGATTTTCCTGTTTTTCGAATGCTGCTGCAGCCCCTTGTGGAGAATAGCATCTTCCATGGTTATAACGGAGGGGGAATTGAGGGACCTATTACGATTCATGCGTACAGGGAGGACGGCATCGTCATCATCGAAGTTGTTGATCAAGGCGAGGGAATTCCAGCTGATAAAATAAAGCATATTTTAATCTCAGAACCGAGTGAAGAGGAAGTAAAAAGAAAACGAATCGGGCTGAACAATATTCATGGGCGAATAAGACTCCACTACGGAGATCAATTCGGACTGCAAATCATAAGCATACCTAAGGAAATAACCCGTATACGCGCTGTATTCCCGGCAGAATTGCCAAAAGGAGATGCATAATGGGGAGAGACTATACCTGCTTCATTGTTGACGATGAAGACCTGATCATTCAACGATTGGAATTGTTTTTTAATGAACTCTCTCATAGGGATAGACGATTTGTTCTGGTGGGCAAAGCCAATAATGGGCTGAATGGGATCGAGGAGATCATAAAACTTAAACCGGATATCGTCATATCCGATATCGTAATGCCGCGTATGGATGGCATCTCCATGATTGAGCAGCTCAAGGCGGAGCTCCCCCATACCCAATACATACTTCTGACCGCCTATTCATCTTTTGAATACGCTCAACGAGCGATTCAAGCCAACGTATTGGAGTACATTGTAAAGGTTCCGCTGAGGGAAGCCGATTTGAATCGAGCGTTGGATAAGGCAGCCGGAATTTTAAATGAGTTTGAGAAAAAAGAAGCGGAATTTCACTCGTTAAACGTATCTGTGCTTGAAAATAAATATAGAGTCCGTAAGCAATTTTTTAACGAATTGATCCGAGGTGAAATTCCTTCTCATCGGGCATCGGATTTTGCCAATCGCATGCAGTTTCATTTCTTTCAATCCAACTATTGCTGCTTCATCGTTGAAATGAATACGTATGAAAGTTTCCGAAACGAATACGCGGCCGCAGATCAAAACATCTTGAAGTATGCGATAACAAATATCATCGAAGAAACAGTGATGAATGGTAGCAGTGGGGTAGCTGCGGATCTGTCCGATAATCGTTTTATTGGTTTTCTATCTTGGGAAAATAACCGTAGTGATATGGAAACGGAATATGCTTGCCTATCCTTGGGAGGGCAGATCATCTCTCATTTGCATCAATATTTGAATAAAAGGGTGTCTGTCGCTTTTGGAAGTCCACATCGAGGTTGGGAATCGATCAAACAGGCGTACACGGAAGCTAAAAATGTGAGTGAGGATTTCTATTATCATACCGAAAAAGTCGTGAAAACACCGATGCATCGGTTCCAATACCATAATGACAAAAAAGTAGACTTTCAGCAGAAGCTTGTTGATTTTCTTATACGGCTGAAACGAAAGATTTCCAAGGAAGAGCTGGATAATGCACTTGCCGATCTGTCGCAATTTGCTACGGACCATAAAATCCACAAGTCCATCATGGTGCCAATGATTAGAGACTTGTACAGAGACATTACCGTGAAATTTAAATCGGGGAATAAGATGGCCACGGAAGTTCCAGACTTCCCCATGGAATTTATGGCTTTTCAGGAGCAGCTCGCCTATATTGGCGACTTCACATTCGAATACGTGCACGCGGGCCAACTATTACATCGTGCAGAAATTATGAGTGCAATGCATTATATAGAGACAAACCTGAAACAACGTTTAACGTTGGAGGCAATTGCCGAGGAAGTGAATTTAGCACCATCGTATTTTAGCAGCTTATTCAAAAAAACAATGAACGAAGGCGTGATCAGCTACATCAACCGTAAAAAAATCCATCTCGCCCTCGAGTTGTTAAACGTTCGGGATTATTCATTATTGGAATTGTGCGAGGAAGTAGGTATCGTCAATGAAGGGTACTTTTGCAAACTTTTCAAAGAATATACGGGGGATACACCTAAGCAATATCGGATAAAAATGACACGGTAGAAATCCTAATAAGGATGCAAAAAATGTATGATTTTTTCGCGAAATCCTGTAAAAAAAAAGGGGCCAAAACCATTACCATGATAGGAGCATCTAATCATGGAGGTTATCAAAATGGAGCTTATGAAAGCAGATGTAACCGTCATAGGCGGAGGAATTGCCGGGATATGTGCTGCCGTTGCTGCCGCACGCCAAGGGCTGCAGGTTTCACTTATCAATGATCGGCCGGTTCTTGGGGGAAATGCGAGCAGCGAGGTCAGAGTTCATATCAACGGGTCGGCATATCTCGGAAACAGTCCATCCTATTATGCTCGCGAAGGCGGGTTGGTGGAAGAACTCAAACTGAAGATCTTTCATTACAACCCGTTATACAACAAAAAACTTATGCTTTCACTTTCGGATACGGTGTTATTGGACATGGTTTATGATGAGCCCAACATTTCTCTATTCCTGAATACATGTGTGCATGAAACAGGCATGGAAAACGGCAGAATCAAGTGGGTGGAGGGCCTTCAATTGGCTTCCGAAAGAAAATTTCGTTTTGAAAGCCCAACCTACATTGATTGCTCCGGCGATGGAATTGTTGGATATCAAGCAGGTGCTCACTTCCGATGGGGAAGAGAGGCGAAGCATGAATACCAGGAGGAGCTCGCTCCAGAAGTGGCGGATCATTACACCATGGGTGATACGATTCTGTTTCAAGCCCGTGACGTAAACTATGCCGTTCCTTACAAAAGGCCAGGCTTTGCGTATGATATTACGAAGCTGGAGTTTTTTGATAGTATCAGAAAAGGATTAAACCATCGGTCTTTTCCAAGGAAAATCAACGGGCTTGGCGGATTGTGGTGGCTGGAATACGGCGGACATATGGATATTATCAAGAATAATGAAGACATCGCCTTGGAACTGCGGAAATTGGTGTACGGGATCTGGGATTACATCAAAAATAGCGGTGAGTTTGATGATGTAGACAATCTCATCCTGGATTATGTATGCCCGATTCCGGGAAAACGGGAGTCGAGGCGGTTTATTGGGGAGCACATGCTGTCTCAGAACGATCTTACAACAAAGCCTCATTTCGAAGATGCTGTATCTGTCGGAGGCTGGTATATGGATCTGCATGCAAATAAAGGCATCTACGATGACGGACCGGCTACAGCGTGGAATTTTGTGCCGGGATTATACAATATCCCTTTTCGCAGCTTATTTTCACGTAATATTCCTAATCTCATGTTCGCTGGCCGCAATATAAGCGCTACCCATGTAGCTTTTGGGTCTACAAGGGTTATGGCAACTTGTGGTTGTATGGGGCAGGCGGTAGGAACGGCTGCTGCGTTATGCGTAAAATATGATACAGACCCTGCGGACATCGTTAAAGCGCATATGGGTGAACTTCAGGCGCAGCTGCTTCGAGACGGGCAAACGATTGTAGGGCTTCAAGAGCCGTTAGATCCTTATTTCACAGACGGATTAACGATTCGTGCCTCCTCTCAGCGAAGCTATGAACAACTTTACTCAACCGAAGAGGTCTCCTTGGAGAAAGCGTTATGTTTGGTCTTGCCGATTAAGACATCTCTGGTTGAAAGTGTGCAGATCAAATTTAAAAATAGATCCGAGCATTCGGAAACGTTGCAAGTGAAGCTGTTTGGCGGGGATCGGAAGGAAAACTATATTCCCACCAGCGAGCTGAAAGGCTACAACTTGGTGATTTCAGCGGGTCACGATGACTGGATTACACTGGACCTCAGCTGCAAGAAGCCAGCAGACGACAAAATCTACATCGTATTGGAAGGTACGGCGGACCTCACTGTACACAGCAATGAAGAGAAATTGACAGGAGCGGTGAGCTTCCTTTACAAGCCGGAAGAGCCGTCCAGACTGAAGAAGCTTAATAAGAGCATTTGTTTCAAGGATCTGCTACCATCCCAGGATATGTATAATCCCGCCAATGTCGTCAACGGCTTCTCCAGACCCTATGGTCTGCCTAACGGCTGGATTTCTGAACGTTCGGAAGGACAGGAATGGTTGGAATTTGGTTTTGCTAGCCCCAAAAATCTGGATGAAATCCATCTTGTTTTCAATTCACAACTGAATTTGGAGCATTTCGACGATCCAATCGAGTCGTTGATTCAAGATTATGATGTGACTTTAACTTTGGAAGACGGAACCGAGAGTGAAATTAAAGTCCGTGGGAATTATCTTTCGTTGAACAAACATCAGGTGCATGCACAAGCTGTAACCCAAATCCGGTTTGATTTCTGTGCAACGTATGGTTCGCCATATTATGAAGTGTTTGCTGTAAAACTTTTTGCTCCTAAAAACGCTAAGTGAGAGCAGGTGAAGTCACGATGAAGGAATTTTTCCCACGAAGAGGGCTGCCAAATGTCATTCAAAAGTTGGAAAATGGGGAAACAGTAACAATCGTCTATTTTGGCGGCAGTAATACACGTTCGAAAGGATATAGGGTCATGACGGCAGATTGGCTGCGAGGGCAATATCCCCATGCCGATATCCGCGCTGTGAACGCAGGCATTGATGGGACAGGATCTGACCTCGGCTGCGCCCGTTTGGAGACAGATGTGCTGCGTCATCAGCCTGATCTCGTATTTGTTGAATTCGTTGGCAACGATGGCGGAGTTCCTGAATCCAAAGCGCGGATCGAAGGCATTGTCCGACAGATTCGTAAGCGCAGCCGTTTTACCGATATCCTGTTTGTATATACGGTTAAGGAGCGGGATTTAACCTCATTTCAATCCGGCGAATACCAGAAGGGCGCTCTTATGCAAGAGGAAGTCGCCGACTATTACGGCATTCCTTCCATTCATCTGGGCGTGGCGGTCAGTCAATTGGTTTTGGATGGAAAGCTCATTTTCACCTCAAGTGCAGATGTGTCCATTCCCGGTGCCGTTATTTTTACACATGATTCGATCCATCCAACGATTCCCGAAGGACACCAGATTTACACGGACACAATTACCCAGTCGTTCGTGAAAATGAGCGAACTTCGAGATCAAGTGGGAAAAGTCGAACATCACTTGCCGCAGGACCCCTTGGTCCCGGCCAATCCTTGGGAGTATGCAACCATGCTGCCACTGGATCGTCTTACTCATTTTTCGGCAGGGTGGTCTTACATGACCTCTGATGACTTTCCTTTAGTGCGTGAGTATGATTGGTTGTTCCCCGGTCTATGGCGAGCAGTTGATCCCGGAGAGGCGATCACAGTGGAGTTTGAGGGAACCCACATCGGCTTATTTGATATCGGGGGGCCGGATTCTGGCCGATTGAAGGTGTCGGTGGATGGAGAGGAACCCGTCCTTATTGATCGATTCACACCCTATAACGATCATAATCGAAATCAATATGTTTTCTTGCCGGAGCTACCAAATGGGAAACATACAGTTTGCTTCGAAATCGATCACGAGAAGACTGACAAAGCGGCCGTGTTTGAGGCTAGTGGCAATGAACGAAGTATGGAACATGTTCGGCAGCATCCTGCTTGGTATGATCAAACGGTCATTCAGCTTGGAAAGTTGTTATTGGTGCAGCCGCCATTATAATTGATGGGTTCACTTGGAACACTTGGAAAACCTATATTCTATCTGACTGCTACTGAGCAATCAATTAGGATGTAGGTTTCTTTTTTTACTTAAAATCGTATAAGAAATTCTTAAAATGAAAGAAATTTCACCGTGATGTAACATGCTAAGATAAAAACGACAGAGAGGGATTAGGCAGAAGGGGAAGGTTAAGTGCTTTTTTACGATCATTTGAGCAAAAGGCAACTCATTTTTGGAAGCGTTATCATTATAAGGAGAGGCTGTGAATTGTATGGTCAAAAGGAAGCTGTTTCTCTTCATCGTTTTCATGTTGACGATCGTAGTTCCTTCCATCCTGATCGGAATAAGGGCCGCTTATGCGGAGACCTTACCTTATCAGACAATTATCATCGATGACGGGAGTATCAAGATCAATGATGTTGTGACACCTGATGCGGGTAACGAGAACAATGGATATGCGGCTCCAAATTGGACTATAAGCACAGGGGTGAAGGGGTATGATCTTTCCAGCACCAAATATACGAGTACAGCAGGCAGAACGATAACATGGAATCCACGCTTGGAAGCAGGAACGGCGAAAATATCGTTCTATAAGCTGGATTGGGCGGATAAGGCTGATAGCAATGTAAAAATCGAAATTGTTCATAATGGAACGACGGATGTAGTCTTTATGGATCTGAGACCCTCATCTGGCGCACCAACGGGATGGGTTGATTTGGGAGAGTACTATTTTTCCGGTGTTGGTGAAGAATTTGTTCAATTGACCCGTTCTACCGGCACCACAAACACAATCCTTACACGTGCTGATGCGGTCAAGTTCGAAGGGAATATAGGGCAGAAAGAGCCACATAAGACAATCATCATTGATGATGGAAGCCTCACGATTGATCATGTCGTCACGGTTGATTCCGGCAACGCTAATAACGGATTTTCCGCTCCTTATTGGAGCACAAGTGCGGGAGTGAAGGGTTACAATAATTCCAGTTCCAAATATACAGACGCCGTAAATAGAAGTATCACCTGGAATCCACGCTTGGAAGCAGGGACGGCGAGAATATCGTTCTATAAGCTGGATTGGGCGGATAAAGCAGATAGTAATGTGAAGATTGAGATTGTTCATAACGGGATTACGGATGTTAAGTTTATGGATCTTAGACCTTCGTCAGGTCCATCGGTTGGATGGGTGGATCTGGGGGAGTATGAGTTTAGTGGTGATGATAGCGAATTTGTCAGGCTGACTCGAACGCAGCCTTCTACGGGTACAATTATTACGCGGGCTGATGCAATCAAGTTCGAGGGGAATATCCGTCAACAAGCACCACCGCTCCCCCCGCTAAGAAGCCGTACCTTAGCAAATCTTAGTTACACAGAGAAAGGCAGCATCGAAAATGCGAACTACAAAGCAACCTTCCATGAGGCAGTATGGGATGGAGGCAAATCCATCGTGCGTGATATGTATTACAAAAACACGGAGACAGGGAACTGGGTTCCAATCAATAATGAATCAGAAAGACTTGAGGAACAATGGGTTTTATTGGACGGGAATGCGGGGAGCCGAACCAATTACTATGATACGATGAACAAACGCTGGATTACATTTGACGGGGTCCATTTTCCCGACAGCCAGACGGCGGTATTAACCGATTCTACGCATGGCAGTGATTACGATTTTGAAGTGAACTGGTCCATGGCAGGGGATAAACCAGATGTTTCTTTTGCCTTTACCCCTCGCCGCGACGGCAATTATGTGATTGGATATCAGTCCTTCACAACAGAGGCAGTCTCGGGCATCAATGAAGTGTTAAATGGATTCAGGTCACATGCCAAAATGGTAGGTACGGTGGAATCAACAAGTTTAAGAGAGCTGAGCGCTCCGATGAGCTTGGTTGAGAAAAATGATGGTTCGGGAAATCCATTGACCTATGGCGTATTTGTACCTTCGGCAGAGCTTCCGGTTGAATTTGAACCGACGGGAGGCGTGACGAAACAACGGCTTGGCATGAGCCTGGTCAACAACGAAGGCAGTGTGCAGCCCATCCTTTACGCTCCTCAATTAGGGACTTATTCGCAAATGACCGCAGAAAGCACTTATCAATTTCATATGGGGCTAATCGCTCAAAAAAGCAATCTGTATGAGTCCTACGCGGATATACTTCGCAATGAGTACGATTATTCGGCATACCGGGAAAATGTGTCAGATCAATCGCTTACTGACGCGATGTTTAATATGATCGATTTGCTTAAGGTTGAGCCACAAGGGGACGATTCTGTTAATTATGTCCCATCCCCCAGCGGATGGTGGAGTCGTGCCAAGGGTTTCATTGATATCGAAAACGAGGATAGCGTCCGAACAAGCTCGAATGCGGTTCTTTTGGGGGCTTACTATTTAACGGGGGATGACCAACTATACGATACGCGAGCACTGCCGTCCGTCCAGTATGGTGTATCGCGAAATGGTATCGGTTGGTCGCCAACGCAGAAGAAAGTATACGGCGTGCCTTCGTTATGGAAAATGGCTACCCTGCCGTTTGATGTTTCAAGTGTCACCGCTGTCAATCAGATGATGGGCACTTCGGCAGGTATTGGGGCGCTGGCACAGGAAGAGTATCTTGTGCGTGACCCGGATCAAAAAGACCGTGGGCCTGTCATTCAGCCCCTGATGATGTATCGGATGACGGGAGATGCGCAGTATTTGCAAGCTGCGAAGGATGCAGCCGACAGCTATATCACGCAACATATCGATACGCCTGCATCTGTCGATGTGAGCAAAAATGAGTTCATTTATTATTATAGCAAGCTGTGGATGGAGATCTTGGAGCTATATGAGGAAACGCAGGATCCCAAATACTTGGATGCCGCCTATAAGGAAGCCAAACGGTATGCAACCATGTTTGTTGCTCGCCCAGTTCCTGAAGGTAACGTTACGATTCCTCAGCCGGAGACATATAATTACGCGGAGTCGTTCCATTGGCCGGAAAGTGGTAAATTTCAATATCCTAGACTCAAGCTCCCAGAAGATATTGCCGGAGGTGTTCAAGCGGAGCGTTGGCTTGTTTCACCAAGCGGATTGACGTTTGAAGCAGGAAGTACAACCGGCTATTATCGGATGAATGCTCAGGAAGCTCCATTCATGCTGAGATTGTCGCTTTATACAGGGGATGAACTGCTGCAGGATATTGCTCATAATGCGGTTATTGGACGATATTCCAGTTATCCAGGTTATTACTATAAAGGCTTCGCCGTTAGCCAACTTGAACCGGACTTTCCTCTGGAAGGCCCAAGCGGGGCTACCTCCATCTATTACCATCATATTCCGGGGCAGCTTGGACAAACGATGGATTATTTGATTAGCGAACAATCATTGAAATCAAACGGGAGCATTACGTTTCCTTCCGTATTTGAAACGAATTTTTTATGGTTCAAATATCACCTCTATGGGAATAAACCAGGTCAATTTTATGGTAACTCCGACGTTTGGTTATGGATGCCCAAGGGGATTATTAAGACCAATCATCCTCAATTGAATTGGATAACGGGTGAGAGCGGGGATAAATTCTACATCGGGTTAAGCAACGCATCTTCAGATGAAGTTCAGACTCCAATTGAATTAAATGAACAAATCATTGGATTCAACCCGGCACAGGATTACACCGTGACGATCATCCGTGACAATGGTACACCAGAGCAAACGGTAATGAGTGGTGGAATCATTCAAGCCACGGTTTCAGGCAAGGGCATCACTGCGATCATTGTAGAGGGACTTGATATTGATGTACCGCTACATCAGGTCAGAACGGCAGATACATCGGATGCAAGTTATTTCTTTGATACACACAGTCCAATTGATGCGGTTAAAGGCATGCTGATCGTTAAGCCCGATGAAACGGTCTATGATGCATACGTGCAGGCAAAAACGACGAAACCAGCAACCATTCATTATTCCCTGGATGGCGGGGCAACGTACACGACCATCCCAGATACGATCTATCCGATGGAATGGTCGATACGAGTGAATGATTTATCCCAAACCTTCACGTATTACGTGGAATCGGAGGGGAAACAGACCCGTAAACGGACACTCTATCTGCCGGATCAGGTATCGGAAACTCCAGTCCAACCCGATGGGCAGGATAGCTCAACCATCATCGTGGATAATACGGAGGCGGAGACAGAAGGCGTCTGGATAAGGGATACGACGGCTAACGATTATTATTATGATAACTATGTGTATGCCAAATCTACGACCGGCACAGCGGCAAGCAAAATGAGATGGCGGCCTGAGCTGCCGGAAAGTGTCACTTACAGTGTGTATTACAAGATTCCGCAAATCACGGCTGCGAGTGAAAATTGGGCAACAAATGCCTCATTTACCGTTTATCATAGCGGCGGCTCCGAGACGGTGACAGTTGATGAGACAACAGCGAATGGTACTTGGGTGCACCTGGGGGATTATCCTTTTGCTGCAGGCGATAGCGGGTACGTGGAACTAACCAATAAGGCCAATAAGTCCAGAGTCGTTGCCGATGCGATCATGTGGGTGGACCCAAACAGGATACCGCAATTGGAGTCTGCTGTGATCATATCCGATCGGAACGAGCTGCAGATGACTCAAACCGCACAACTGAGCGTAACAGGTTATTTGGATAACGGTTTGATCGGTGATCTAACACAGGCCAATGTGCAGTATTTCGTTGATCGTACGGATCTGGCCGAAGTGAATAGCAGTGGGTTGTTGACGCTCCTCAATCTTGATGGAGACACGGATCACATTGAGGTATGGGCTACTGTTACGATTGACGGAGTGACCTTAACCACACCGCCTTTAAACATCAAGATCAAGGACCTAACGGTTATCGTGGACAGTACAGATACAACTGGGTTATACACGACAGAAGGGTCGTGGAGCCAAAGCAATTTAGCCGGATACAAAATTGGGGTTAAATCCCGCTATTCAACAGTTCAAGGCTCATCAGCGACGTGGAGAGGCGAGTTTCCAGAGGGGAAATATACGGTCTCGATCTACAAACTTGTCCATACGACGGGAAACGATAATAATGTCAAAGTGGAAGTGAAGCATAAAACGGGTACCGAGGTCACCTATATGGATGCAACGGTCGGCTCATCGGGTTGGGTTAATCTGGGAACGTTCGACTTTACGGGTGACGGCAGCGAGTATGTCCGGTTAACCAGGGTTACGCCTACAACGGTAGACCCGCCAACGCTTCCTGCGGATATGATCTATACGAGGGTTGACGCTGTTATGTTCGAACGGCATTCCGATGATTCGGATCTGCTTGCCAATGAGGTGCAAGGTGAACCGACACTTTCTGAATGAGGGCAGTAAATTATGAATGGAAGTGGAACACCGGTAAGTGATGTTATACAAATGATTGTAAAATAACGCTAAGAGCCGAGTGGATCAAAACGATCCATTCGGCTCTTTATGTCTAAGTGCACGAAAGTGTGGTTACAAGGGAAGGCAGTCGGCCACCTTCCTCTTACCACCCATTAATCACTTAAGTTTGCCAAACCCAACTTTTTTGGATGTCGTAAAAAAATTGCCGCGTTCAGATTATGTTTCGTCACACTCAAAACGTTTCTCTAGACCCACACAAATCTTCAATGGTACCATCATACACGTGCTTGAATTGAAGATTGCAGGAGGATATCATGTGGATCAACTTAAATACGATAATCTAAAGCTGGGGGAGCGCGGAGCTATCATCAGCATTATCGCCTACATATGTTTGACCGTATTAAAACTGATCGTTGGCAATATGGCCGGATCAGAAGCGCTCAAGGCGGATGGATTAAACAATGCCACCGATATTGTGGCCTCAATAGCTGTACTGATCGGTTTGAAGCTTGCCCAACGTCCAGCCGACACAGATCATACATATGGTCACTGGAGAGCAGAGACCGTTGCGTCACTTGTTGCTTCTTTCATTATGATGGCAGTAGGTTTACAAGTACTGTTTGAAGCCATTGGTTCTGTGTTTCAGGGTACACATGAATCTCCGGATATCATCGCTGCGTATACAGGCATTTTCTGCGCGGTTGTCATGTATGTGGTCTATCGCTATAACAAGAGACTTGCTACACGTATTAAAAGTCAGGCGGTCATGGCTGCAGCTCGTGATAACATTTCCGATGCCTGGGTGAGCACCGGTACGGTCATTGGGATCGTGGGTTCCCAGTTCGGCCTCCCATGGCTGGATCCTGTAACGGCTGTCATCGTAGGTTTCCTGATCTGCAAGACCGCTTGGGACATTTTCAAGGAAGCCACACATCATCTGACGGACGGTTTTGATGTTGAACTGATTCAGGAGTACAAAAAAAACGATTGCCGGAATTGACAGCGTAGAGACAGTTAAAGACGTGAGAGCGCGGAACTATGGCAATAACGTTGTAGTAGACGTTGTCATAACAGTTGATGCTGAGCTGGATCTTCAACAAGCACACGATATCTGTACAGACGTGGAGAACGAGTTGATGGAGGAGCATGACGTGTACACTGTTCACGTTCATGTGGAACCTGATATGTTGAAAGAGTGCATTTGATAGCAAGCTTATATAAGAGAGACTCGGCAAAACAAAAAAACCAGTGAGCTTTACTCATTCACTGGTTTTTTTGCGTTTCAATTTTCATCTTTAAAAAGAATACGCACGTTATATCAGAGTAAAAGTGTATCACTTCGTATACCTCAATAGTTTACTGTAACCATAAGCAAGAACAAATGGCAGGAGGTATGACAAAAAGGTCCAAAGAAGGTTCCATCCATTAAAATAAATGACATGCCCCATCATTTTGGCAAGCCATTCGATTAATGTCAGCGACAATGATGCAACAAGGATCGCCAACCATGGCTTGGCGCCTTTTACTAAAATCGTATACATCATCAGGCAACCAGCGATCGGATAGATTCCAAGGTCCATTGGAAGAGCAGCCAAGGATTGATTATGAGTATTCGGCAGAATATTCCAGAAGTAATTAAACCCGATATTGTTGATGGATGCTGAAATAGCCACACCAAGTGGATAATATAGAATAAGGATTGTAAAGTTCCGACGCAGAATCCATACACCCAATATAATGGGAATGACCATACCCAGCAGAATGTTTCCTAACATGCCATTTTCCTCCAAAACTTTGTTACTTCTGTAGTTTAACTATAAGCCGCATCACTCCGTTGTCTTCTCTTCCAGAAGGCGATCCACCTTATCTGTAAGTGCATCCAATTTTTTATCATAATGCTTGTACGTATAGAATCCAATGACTGCTTTGACTGCAAAAAAGAGCACCGCAGCAATGACAATGAGAATATAATTGTGGGCAAGCTGCCTTAACCAATCGTTAACTGCATTTATCGGATTTCTCTCCCTTCAATGCAAGTGGTTTTGTATAAGGTAACCAACTCCATGGGATATAATGCATATTAGCAAATTCGGAATTGGCATACGCCTTACTCAAAGTGAATGGACAAGTTTCGGTCATGAAAAAGCCAAGTAAAGAACGGCTACGGTTGAGGATGTTCATAAAAAGGTAGAGTGGCATATCAATAAGGATTTTATGAAAAAAATCCCTTCTCTTCGGATAAAAGAAGAGAAGGGATGATCTTAAATTATTGAATTATTGGTGCTTGCTGAGAATATCAAATATGATCTTGGCATTATCTGTGTTGTCGATCAAACCGGCGAAGCGATGACTTGCCGGGCCGTAGGCATAGACCGGAACATCTTCACCTGTATGTCCACCTGTTGTCCAGCCCGTAAATGAACGGTTATCAATAATCGCTTCAATGGCATTATCAATCTTTGTTACATCCGCACTTTTGGCCGCTTCTTTTACCGATTGAATCTCTTCAGGTTTCAACTCCAGTTTGAGATAACTTTTCAGTGTTTCTTCAACCGAAGCACCTTTTGCTATTTGTGATGCCATGAAGTCTGGGGTCCGCAGTGCAGCTTTGATCGGGTCTACGAAGAAGTTGTATTCTCCGTCTTTTCCAAGCGTAAGTCCGCCCGTGGAGTGGTCGGCAGTAGCAACGACAAGTGTTTCACCGTCTTTTTTGGCAAAATCAATAGCTGCCTGAAATGCTGCTGCGAAATCATCCATTTCACTCATCGCACCAACGATATCATTATCATGTCCTGCCCAGTCGATCTGGCTGCCTTCGACCATTAGAAAGAATCCTTTGTCATTCGAACTGAGACGATCAATCGCTGTATTGGTCATCTCAGCCAATGATGGAGTTGCAGCAGTACGATCAATCAACTTGTCCAGACCTCCGTCCGCAAACAGTCCAAAGCACTTGTTGATTCTTATCAGCAAGGAGAGAGGAACGATCCGTGACATAGCTGAATCCGGCCTTCTGAAACTCCTTCGTCAGGTCACGACCCTCGCGTACAAAATTGGATTTCCCTCCACCCAGAAGTACATCCACCTTATGCTTGCCATTAATCAACTCATCATAATAATCGTCCGCAATAGCATCCATATTTTTTCGACTGATATCATGGGCACCAAATGCAGCTGGTGTGGCGTGAGTGATCTCCGACGTAGCCACGAGTCCGGTGGACTTGCCGTTTTCTTTGGCCTGCTCAAGTACGGTTTTGACTTCCTTCTGCTCAGGGTCAACCGCAATGGCCGCATTGTATGTTTTCACGCCCGCCGACATAGCCGTTGCTGCGGAAGCGGAATCCGTTACATTTTGTTTATCATCATCCGGATAGGTCATTTGTGCTCCAACCAGATAAGGGTCAAATACGGTTTTGTCCATGCCCTTGGTCGAAGGATCATCTTTCATATAACGGTAGGCGGAAGTATAAGAGGTCCCCATGCCATCCCCAATGAGGAAGATGATGTTCTTGATTTGTTTTTTCTCCACACTTACAGCTTGAACCGCACTTGCTTGTCCGGCAGACAAGAGAGTAGAAGCCGATACAGCCAGAGTCAGCGCTACCGCTGGTAACACTCTTTTGGATAATTTCACAATGATTCCTCCTCATAATATCTCAACAACAAAAATGAATGCATGAATCTATATTCATTTGTTCATCATTAAGAAGATTAGCATTTATATGTAAATGAAAACCAAGAATTTTGTATACCAGAGGTAAAATAAACAAATACGGCGATAACTTTAATTTCTTTGCATGAGGAGCAAGTCAAACATCGCAATCAGGACAATATGGTTCCGGCGAAAAATTCACATGATCTGCAACAAGCGAGACTACAAAAATATACTCATCCCGCTGTTTTTGAAGTATGATACAACATAAGTAGAACGCTTTCATTTTTATATTACTGTTAATATAAAATCTATTTCATTTTCAGGAGGCTCTTTACCATTGACCAAAACAACTCCAACTTATGATGGGTATCTCTTTGTACATTTTATTGGCGAACAACCAGACGGAGAGCAGGTTTATTTCTCCTATAGCGAGGATGGCCTTCACTGGAAGGATCTTAATGGCGGCTCGCCTGTGCTGTTTTCAGACCTTGGAGAAAAGGGGGTACGGGACCCGTTTCTGGTTCGTTCAGTCAAGGATAATAAATTTTATCTGATTGCTACGGATCTCCGCATCGCAAGCGGCAAAGGATGGACTCATGCCGTTAATACCGGGAGCCGTGACGTAATCGTATGGGAATCCAGCAATCTCGTAAACTGGTCATCCCCATGGAATGTTACACTAGGTGTTGAGGGCGCTGGATGTGTCTGGGCACCAGAAGCTGTGTATGATGAAATGGCAGATGAGTTTCTTGTATTCTGGGCTTCTGCGACGCAGGAACCTCAGGAGCAAGAACGAAAACAAAAAATATACAGCGCTCGTACAAAAGATTTTCGTACGTTTTCGGCATCTGAAAAATACATTGAGCGGGATAATCATATTATTGATACAACGATTCTTCCTGCGGATGGCTCTTATTATCGATACTCCAAGGATGAAACAACCAAAAACATACGGGTAGAAAAAGGAGACTCTCTCGACAAAGGGGCATTTGTTACACTTCAAGCTCCGGTACTGGAGGCTATGGCAGGTGTGGAGGGACCTCAAATCTTTAAATTCAATGACCGGGAGGAATGGTGCCTGATTGTTGATCGATTTGCTGAAGGCAAGGGTTATCTTCCTCTGCTGACTACAGATCTGGGAAGCGGAGAATTCCGAATCGTCCCTGATGGCGAATTCAATATGGGAACGACTCAAAAGCGGCATGGAAGTGTCCTGCCAATCACAGCTGAGGAGTGCAGTCGGCTTCTTGCGGCTTTTGGGGATGGTCATCAGGTGCTTCCCGGACAATATGCCGATCCTGATGTAGCCAAGTTTGAGGATCGTTACTATATGTATCCAACAACAGATGGCTTCGAGGGGTGGTCGGGGACACAGTTCAAGGTGTTTTCTTCTTCAGACCTGAAGCATTGGCAAGACGAAGGTGTTATCCTTGATCTGGGAACAGAGGATATCGCCTGGGCAACTGGTAATGCTTGGGCACCGGCAATTGCCAGCCATAACGGAAAGTTCTATTTTTATTTCTGTGGCAAAATGCGGAACGGCGAGAGTGCCATTGGTGTTGCTGTAGCGGATACACCGATTGGTCCATTCCTGGCCGAGTCGCAACCTTTGATCACAATGGAGCAGTTGAAACGTCTGGGCATTACCATGGGCCAGGCTATTGATCCCTCCATCTATGTTGAGGATGATGGAAAACCGTATCTGCTATTTGGCAATGGACATGCTGCCATTGTGGAGCTTAATGAAGACATGATAAGTGTAGTGGAGGACACAATGAGTAATCTGGCGGGCTTTACATGATTTTCGTGAGGCGGTAACCGTGTTGAAGCAGGGTGGACTATACCACTTTACATGGTCCTGTGATGATACAGGCAGCGAAGACTATCATGTGAATTACGGTACGGCAGAGCAGTTATATGGTCCAATTACCTATCGATACCCAATCCTGAGCAAAAATGTCGAGAAGGGTATGCTGGGCACAGGTCATCACTGTATCTTTAATGAAAATGAAACCGGTCAATACCGGATTGCCTATCACCGTTTTGTCACGCCACTGTCCAGATTCTCCTCTGGAAAGGGTTATCATCGCGAAATATGTATGGACCCGCTTCTTTTTGGTAAGGACGGACTGATTCAGCCTGTCATACTCTAATATAAGACGTTCAGTTAAATCGTTATTTTATGAAGACCTGATGCAGCATGATTGCCTGTCAAATGTCGCTTTTAGCGGTTTTGGCAGGCAATTTTATCATCCACCTGAAACAAGCCAGAACCGTAGGGTTGAGAGGGTATGCGACTTATTAAACGCATTCAGTCCAGAATACATTTGACATGCGAATCAATAAATCGTATTATTACGATATAACGATTTAGGAGGAATACTTTTGAACACTCCCGCTTTTGACAGCAATAACATTAAACAGTTCGATGAACCTGCTAATCTGCTAAAAGCTTTATCTCACCCCATTCGTTTATGCATTGTTCGGGGACTGATGATGAAAAAAAAATGTAATGTTTCTTATATGCAGGAATGTCTGGATCTTCCCCAATCAACAGTCTCTCAACACCTCCAGAAGCTTCGTAGTGCAGGTATTGTTGCTACGGAGCGGAATGGTCTTGAAGTGAACTATGTGCTTGCCGATCAACGGGTTGAACAGATTATCAAAACTTTGTTTGAAAAGGATGATTGTGAATCATGAGAAAAAAAGTACTGATTGTTGGCGGTGTAGCTGGAGGTGCATCTGCAGCTGCACGTCTTCGCCGTCTGGATGAACATGCCGAGATTATTATCTTTGAGAAAGGACCCTATATCTCATTTGCCAATTGTGGTTTACCTTATTATATAGGTGGCTCAATCGATGATCGAGAGCGTCTACTGGTGCAAACGCCAAAAGGGATGGCAGATCGCTTTTGTATCGATGTGCGTACAAGAAGTGAGGTCGTAGCTATCGATTCGCAGAAGCGAGTGGTTAAGATACAGTCTCAGGAGCGCGGTGCATATGAAGAAAGCTATGACGAGTTGATATTGTCACCAGGTGCAAAACCGATCATTCCTGATCTTTCGGGCAAGGACAACCCGCTAATTTATACCGTACGAAGTATTCCAGATATTGATCGGATCAAAGACCAGGTGAATTCTTCTAACAACCAGTCTGCGATTGTTATAGGCGGTGGATTTATTGGCGTGGAAATGGCTGAGAATTTAAAGGAAGCTGGTCTGGATGTAACGCTGATTGAGGGGAACGCACAAGTACTCACACCCTATGATACCGAGTTAGCAGCCGCATTAGCACAGGAAATGGAGAATCATGGTGTAAACCTGCTGTTTTCCAAACGTGTTCAGGGATTTCATTCCCTAGAGCAGGGCATAGGGGTTGAACTTGCCGATGGTCATGTGTTGACAGCTGACATGGTTATTCTTGCGATAGGCGTAACACCAGACACCTATTTTTTGAAGGATAGCGGCGTTTCGCTGGGTGCACGTGGACATATTATCGTAAATGAAGCTTTAGAAAGCAGTGTGCCACATATCTATGCTGTCGGGGATGCCATCGAAGTTACGGAAACCATTCACGGTACGAAGGCAACGATTCCACTTGCCGGACCTGCCAACAAACAAGGCCGTATTGTTGCCGACCGTATCGCAGGGCTTCCTTCTACCTACAAAGGAACACAAGGTACGTCCATTATCAAAGTATTTGGAATGACCGCAGCTACGACAGGCAGTAATGAGAAAACACTGCAGCGTCTCGGCGTGGAATATCAAACCGTTATCGTACACCCTGCTTCTCATGCATCGTATTATCCGGGTTCAAGCGCCATTACTCTTAAACTGCTGTTTACTCCGGAAGGCAAAATTTTAGGCGCACAAGCAGTCGGTTATGATGGAGTGGATAAACGAATTGATGATATTGCTGTAGCCATTCATTTCGGAGGACATGTCCGGGATTTAACAGAGCTTGAACTGAGTTACGCGCCACCTTATTCTTCTGCCAAAGATCCCGTAAATATGGCTGGATATGCAGCAGAGAATATGATCACTGGACGTGTTCAGACGTTCACTTATAATCAACTGGCTGATCGTCAGCCGGGGCAGTCGATACTTCTGGATGTTCGCAGTGAAATTGAGCATCAAAATGGTCATATTCCGGACTCAATCTCTATTCCAGTTGATGAGCTTCGTCAACGTTTAGATGAATTAGACCCATCCAAAGAAATCTGGCTATACTGTCAAGTCGGCTTACGTGGTTACACTGCTTCGCAAATTTTGCGTCAGCATGGTTTTATTGTAAAAAACTTGAGTGGTGGTTATAAAACATACCGTCAAGCCCAGTTTAAGCCTGCTCCATTTACTGCTGCAAAAAAAGACCGTCCTGAACCTGTGATAGACGTTCAGGAAAAAAAGTCTATTCCCACTGCCTCAACACAGCCGCAACGTATTGATCATGAGTTGAACGTATGCGGATTAAGTTGTCCTGGTCCGCTAATTCAGGTTAAGCAAAAAATGGATCAACTAGCGAACGGAGAAACCCTTCGCGTGAAAGCTTCCGATCCAGGATTCTATGAAGATGTCAAAGCATGGGCCACAATGTCGGGTTCCACAATCTTGTAGTTGGAAAGACTGAAAGGCGGTACAATTGAGTCTGTCATTGCTAAAAATACAGCACAACCCGTATCCAATGCCCCAATCAGCGATCCTGCCAGCACAATGGTTGTTTTCAGTGGCGATCTGGATAAAGCGATTGCTTCACTCATTATTGCAAATGGCGCAGCAGCCAGTGGACGGAAAGTAACCCTGTTTTTCACGTTTTGGGGATTGAGTATTATTCGTAAGCAGCAACCGCAGAAGTTATCCAAAACTATGATCGGTCGTATGTTTGATATGATGTTACCTCGCGGCAGCCAGAGGCTTGGCATGTCCAAAATGAATATGCTCGGAGCAGGCCCGAAAATGATCCGTGGTTTGATGAAAAAACATCATGTGCCTTCGTTGGAGGAATTGATTGAGAGCGCAATTACACAAGGAGTAGAGATCGTTGCCTGCCAAATGTCTATGGATTTAATGGGAATTCAGCGTGAAGAATTAATAGATCAAGTCAAAATTGGTGGGGTCGGTTACTATCTTGGACAAGCATCACAAGCCAATCATAACCTGTTTATTTAAAAATTAATCACAAACTCCAAAAAGCGTTGATTCGAATTCGAACCAACGCTTTTTGGACTTAATCATCAAGTAAACATTGACTTCATTTTTTTGATATTATAATATAAGCATACACTTATATTTGATTGAAGGAGGAAGTGCTATGGATTCTATGCAAGAGGTAGCGGATAAGCTTAAATTGCTGGGTGATAAAACACGCCTTACGATCCTTACACTCCTCAAAGAACGTGAATGGTGCGTGTGTGAATTTGTAGAGATTTTAGACATGTCACAACCTGGAATTAGTCAACATTTGCGCAAGCTGAAGGATCAAGGCTTGGTTAAAGAAAATAAACGTGGTCAGTGGGTATACTACTCTTTAAATGTAGAGAATACACCCTATATTACATCTGTCCTGGAATTGATGCCGGATACAGCAACTATTCTTAAATCGTTAAATAAAGAAAACTTTACTTCAGAGTGTAAATAATTTTGATCATTATATAAGTATATCATTATATACAAATATAAATAAAGATGAACTGAGAGGGGGTGTATGGTTTTGTTTTCTACGCTGTTAGCCTGCATCATCTTTTTGATTACACTTGTACTCGTTATTTGGCAGCCTAAAAACCTGTCCATTGGTTGGTCTGCTTGCGGAGGAGCAATCCTTGCTTTACTTGTTGGTGTAGTCAACTTGGAAGATGTATGGGATGTGACACAAATCGTATGGAACGCCACGCTTGCTTTTGTTGCAATCATTCTGATCTCATTAATTCTGGATCGTATCGGCTTTTTTGAATGGGCTGCCTTACATATGGCCAAAGCCGCTCATGGCAATGGTGTACGAATGTTTGTCTATGTCTCCATCTTGGGAGCGGTGGTTTCTGCTTTCTTTGCCAACGATGGAGGCGCACTGATTCTGACACCGATTGTTCTAGCCATGGTACGTGCACTGAATTTCGATGAGAAAAAAGTATTCCCATTTATTATCGCCAGCGGATTTATTGCGGATACAACTTCCTTGCCGCTGGTTGTAAGTAACCTGGTCAACATTGTGTCTGCCGATTTCTTTGGTATTACGTTTATGGAGTACGCAGGAAGGATGATTGTTCCAAATCTGTTCTCGCTGGCGGCGAGTATCGGTGTACTGTATCTCTTTTTCCGCAAGAGTATTCCCAAACGTTTTGATGCCAGTGAATTGAAGCCTCCGGTATCTGCCATTAAGGATATGAAAATGTTTCGGCTGTCATGGGTGGTGTTGGGGGTTCTTCTCATTGGATACTTCACCAGTGAATTCGTCGGTATTCCTGTATCTCTTGTAGCAGGTGTTGTTGCGATATTCTTCCTGATCATGGCTTCCCGGAGTTCTGCTGTACCAACTACATTGGTTGTCAAAGAAGCGCCGTGGGCCATCGTATTTTTCTCCATCGGCATGTATGTCGTGGTTTATGGTCTACGTAACGTAGGTTTGACCGATCTGTTGGCCGTAGTCATTCAGGCTGTGGCGGATCAAGGATTGTTCGCTGCAACAATGGGTATGGGCTTTATCGCGGCAATCATCTCATCCCTGATGAACAATATGCCTACCGTGTTGATTGATGCGCTTGCCATTGATGCAACCACAGCTACAGGGACTGTTCGGGAGGCGCTTATCTATGCCAATATTATTGGATCAGACCTGGGTCCCAAGATTACCCCGATTGGTTCACTCGCGACCCTGCTTTGGCTTCATGTGCTGAGCACCAAAGGTGTCAAAATCTCATGGGGCACTTACTTCAAGACAGGTATCATAATCACCATTCCGACTCTGCTTATTACGCTAGTGGGTCTGTATCTGTGGTTAAGCATTCTATAAAAGCAATCTATAATTCAAATAACGAGGAGACGATGAACATGAGTAAAAAAACACTGTACTTCCTGTGCACAGGTAACTCTTGCCGGAGTCAAATGGCCGAAGGCTGGGCCAAGAAATATCTGAGTGAGGACTGGAATATCTATAGCGCAGGAATTGAGGCCCACGGTCTGAATCCAAAAGCGGTTGAAGCCATGAACGAAGTTTATCTGGACATTTCGACTCAAACCTCGGACATCATTGATTCAGAGTTGTTGAACAACGCTGATTTCGTAGTCACGTTGTGTGGGGATGCAGCAGATAAATGTCCAATGACGCCTCCACATGTGAAGCGAGAACACTGGGGATTTGATGATCCTGCCAAAGCGCAAGGTACAGATGAAGAGAAATGGGCCGTATTCCAAAGGGTTCGTGACCAGATCGGGGAACGCATTAAAACATTTGCTGAAACCGGAAAATAATACAAACCTGCCTGAGCAGGATAATTGAATGCGTACCGAGAGAATGCCACGATGAGTGGCATTTTTTTGTTCAAAAATAATGAACGTTTCATTCAAAAACGGTTCTTTGACTTACCCATAACAGCAACATAGAGTGATGACAAGGGCGGTAGTTGATTTTAGCTAGGCAAATGAGAAGCATATATACCCTTGACTTTCCCCTGTACGGGAAACTATATACTCGCATTATGTTAAAAGATTGGAGATGATATGTTGTTCAAAATCAGTGCGTTTTCCAAGCTAAGCAGGGTCTCATTAAAAACACTGCGTTATTATGACCAGATTGGCATACTTAAGCCGAGAAAGGTAGATCACGATACGGGTTACCGTTACTATTCCGCAGATCAGCTTCTCGAGCTCAACCGAATCTTCATTTATAAAGAATTGGGGTTCACGTTGCCACAAATCACACAGCTGTTACAGGAACATATTACATTGGAGAATATTCAAGGCATGTTTAAGCTAAAAAGAAGCGAAATTCAGCAGATTATCGATACGGAACAAGCCAAACTCGTCCGAATTGAGGAACGCATGCAGCTTATAGAGGAAGAGGGGCACGTCGAAACTGGGCAAGAAATCCGAATCAAAGAGGAAGGTGCTCGGCAGTTTCTTTTTCAGACAGGGTGCGGGAGGGAAGAGGAGATCCCGAGTTTATTTCGTCAGTTTGATCAGTCATTAACAAAAGAAATGCGCCAACTGATCGACGGACCTCAGGTTGTTTTGTGGAAAGAAATCGCAGGACAAGAGGAAGAGTTCGAGTTTGAGATAGGTTACTTCTTAACTTGTGAGCTGCGATCACCTCCCGACCCATTTCAACTGCGGACTCTTCCTGCCGAGCCCATGATGGCCACCATAGCTTATTGTTCCAATGCCACCTTTGCCTGTAAAGCCTGTGTTCATCTAGCTACATGGATTGAGAATAATAACTATCAGATCAAGGAGAACGGAGCTGGTAGGGAATTATATTTACCCTTATCTCAAGAACAAGATGTACAGTTTATAGAAATACAAATTCCAATACTAAATAGATAACTAGAGAAGACGGAGTGGATTAAAGTGAAAAATAAATGGATTATATATATCTTGGCATTGGCTGTTTTTCTGATCGGAACCCTTGAATACATTATTACAGGAGTCATAGAAATGATCGCCTCAGACTTGAGCGTATCTACTTCCGAAGTGGGTTTACTGGTTACTGTATTCGCTCTGGCAGCAGCCATTATCGCTCCGATTCTCATTGCAATTACAATAAATATGGATCGCAAGAAGTTACTGTTGTCCACCCTCAGTGTGTTTATTGCCAGCAACGGACTTATGCTTGTTGACCTTTCTTACGAAACTTTACTATGGGTGCGAATTATTCAAGGGGCTAGCGGAGGAGTGGCTACCGTAGTAGCAATGGCCGTATCGACACGACTGGTTGAAAAAGAAAAAAGGGGCAATGCCATCGGCATCATTTTGATGGGGCTCAGCAGTTCGCTAGTGCTCGGTGTCCCATTGGGCACATTTTTTAGTGAAATGTTTGGATGGAGAGTTCTATTTATATTCATTGGATTGTTAAGTGTTGTTCCATTACTTATTATCTACAAAAAGGTTCCGGCAATCAAAGAGGAAGAAAAGATCACCCTCAGAATGCAGCTCTCCATTTTAAAAAATCCACTCATTCTGACTGCCTTGCTTATTACATTATTGTATATCGGAGGCTATTCGACACTGTTCACGTATATTACGCCTTTCTTGCAAGCCACATCCACTCTTACTATGACCGAGATAAGCGGTGTTCTGTTTCTCGCGGGAATTTGCAGCTTTGTCGGATCAAAAGTGGGCGGACAATTGGCAGATGCAAAGGGATCAAAGTTTACAATTTGTCTAGGCCTTCTGTTACAAGGGGTAACTCTTCTTTTGTTCGCTCTAGCAGGGATCAATCTTATGATTTTAATCTTGGTTTTAATGATTTTTATGTTAGCAACGTGGAGCATATCTCCGGCCCAGCAACTATATTTGGTTACACTGGCACCTCGTAATCCCGACATTGCCCTTAGCGTAAATACATCGTTTATCCAATTTGGTTTTGCACTGGGATCTGGATTAGGTGGGCTTGTGATCAGTCGTTCATCTGTCCTGTATTTGAATTGGTTGGGGTTTGGAGCTGTAGGAATTGCTTTACTTCTTGCCTTACTGCTATTTAAGAAATCGAGAAGCAGGACTGGAACTCCAGATCCAGTGTAATTTCAGTGATGGATAATTCTTGCTTATGAGTAAAATAAAAAGAGGATCTCTTCAGCATTCACTGCTCAAGAGATCTTTTTGGTGTATAACAAAGTTATAACGAGAATCACGTGTGTTTTGCGTATCACAATATGATAATTGATCAATCATGCTTGAGAATATGTCATTGCATCATACAGTCTAAAACCTTAACTTAAAATGACAGCAGAGAACGCTAACAACCTCGATGACGTTTATACCGATTGGATGGCTAAGGTATGTGTAAACGCGTATTGGACAGAGTGGGAATTTTTCCATAGATCTAAGTACATCCCCCTTAAAAGTGAGATTTATATCCCAACTCTGTTAAGTCAGCCGGGACACCTCCACGTCGTTTATGAAACTGTTTAGGCGAGGAACCGGTCATTTGTTTGAACTGCCTGCAAAAATGCTCGACATTACGGTAACCGCATCGATCAGCAATCTCTGCAACCGTATACAAATGATGTCTGAGATATTCTTTGGCCAAACGTATTCTGCTATGAATAACATCCTCCATACACGAGAGGCCAAACGATTTCTTGTACATCAACTGCAGGTACCCCGGGCTGACGTTTATGATCTTCGCCATTTCCGATATGGTCCAAGGATGGCTGGGATCGTTATGAATTGCCGTTCGAAGCTTCAACAGAGGATAGTGCTGAGGACTAATATCCTCTTGGACACAAGACTCAAGCAATTTATTGAACAAGGTTCGCAGCAGGCAATTGATGGATGATTCCCGGTAATCGTTCTGAAAAGAATGCTCTGCAACAAGCAATTGGAACAGCTTATGACAGTATTCCGGATCATCCAGTGGGAAAGGTGTGCCTGGCGGAAGGGAGGTATCGGTTACAAACGGTTCATCACTTTCAAAACGAATCCAATCATTTATATAGCGCTCTGAACAAGCCCGATAATATATTTTTTGATACGGTTTGAAAAGTACAGCACAATGAGCCGGGTATTCCTTAAGTTGTCCATCAACCCAAAACTGGGCAGGGGTCTGTGTAATGACTAATAACCAGGCATCATGCCCTTCAGGGATATCAAAAACAAAATGGTTCTGATGTACCGCGTCACATTCAACGTAAAAAATAGATGTCATGGTTCTTCCCCTTTATCTTTAAGTTGTAGAAAAGAATAACCCATACACTACTTAAGCTATTTTTTATTATACGAGAGTTATCTTTATTTCATAGAACGAATGTACTATTACAATTATATGAGGAGTGTAGCTGGAATGAACAAGCAGGGGTTCAACCCATATCTTCCATCCTGGGAGTACGTACCTGATAGTGAGCCTTATGTATTCAATGAAAGAGTGTATGTGTATGGTTCACATGACCGTTTTCACGGACATGCCTTCTGTCTGAACGATTATGTATGCTGGTCTGCACCCGTGAATGACCTTGGGAATTGGAGAAATGAAGGGGTGATCTACCGAAAAACAGATGACCCGCTGAATCCGAATGGCCATATGTGCTTGTATGCGCCAGATGTTACGCTGGGTCCCGATGGGCGGTATTATCTGTATTATGTGCTGGATAAGGTACCCGTTGTTTCGGTGGCTGTATGTGATGCACCTGCCGGTAAATATGAATTCTATGGTTATGTACAATATGACGACGGCACTCGTCTGGGCGAAAGAGAAGGGGACGAGCCCCAGTTCGATCCCGGCGTGATGACTGAAGGACAGCACACTTATCTGTATACCGGCTTCTGTGCGGCCGGAGACCAATCAAGACATGGCGCGATGGCCACGATGCTAGGTCCGGATATGCTGACGATTGTGGAAGAACCTGTATTCGTAGCACCGAGTGTACCTTACAGTGAGGGCAGCGGTTATGAGGGCCATGAATTTTTTGAGGCGCCTTCCATCCGGAAGAGAGGTGATACCTACTATCTGGTGTATTCCTCCATCGTTATGCATGAATTATGTTATGCCACCAGCCGATTTCCAAATAAAGGATTTACATATCAGGGCGTCATCGTAAGCAACTGTGATCTCCATATCGACTCCTACAAACCTGCTGACAAACCCATGTATTATGGAGGCAATAACCATGGCAGCATTGTGGAGATCAACGGAGACTGGTATGTCTTCTATCACCGTCATACCAATGGGGATGCATTCAACCGGCAGGGCTGTATTGAGAAGATATCTTTTGAAGAGGACGGCAGCATTCCTCAGGTGGAAATGACCTCCTCTGGTCCAAGTGGGAGACCGCTTGAAGGAAAAGGCGAGTACCCCGCATATCTTGCATGTAATCTTTTGACCAAAGATGATCAGAAGTACACTGGAGGTTTCGGGGCAGGAGCCTGGCTGGACAGCCGCTTTCCAAAGATCACCCAGGATGGTAGAGACGGTGATGAAGAAGTCGGATATATCGCCAATATGGTTGAATCCGCAACGGCAGGTTTTAAATACTTTGATTGCCGAGGAATTCGCCAGGTCTCGATCAAGGTACGGGGATATTGTCACGGGGTATTTGAGGTCAAAACCGCATGGGACGGTCCTGTCCTGGGTACAATCCCGGTACATTTCACCAATCATTGGAAACCCTATTCAATCGAGATGACCATTCCGGATGGTATACAGGCTTTGTATTTTACGTACAGAGGTTCGGGAAGTGCAAGTCTTGCATCATTTATTTTAGCGTAATCTTCAAACACATGATCTGAGCAATCCAGAGACAAAACAAAGCAGCTGCTGGTCATCCAGTAGCTGTTTTGTTGACCGCTCAGCCTCTGCGGCTCAGACAATTGGGGTTTTTATGATTAAACTTTTAGTCATCCGCAACGTTGGCTTCTCCAGCCTGCTGCGAATGGCTGCGATATTCGCTTGGCGCGATGCCTGTCCACCGCTTGAATTGGCGACTAAAATGCGCATTGGTCTTATACCCCAGCATCATCGCAATATGGTCTATGTTCAGGTCGGTTTGCTTTAACAGCCGCTGCGCTTCGTTCAGAAGGGTTTCGGATAGAAACTTGCGTGGAGCGATGCCGTACACCTGCCGAAAAATACGATTAACCTGTGACGGGCTAATGCTCAGCGACTTGGCAATGTCCTGAATCCAGGTTCGATCGCTCTCCTGAATTTCCCCGTGAAGATGGATATATCTTACCGAATCCTCAATGTGCTCAGCAATCTGATGGGCAATAGTTTCTTTTCTCGACAACGTAACGGAGGCTTGCTGAGATAACTGACCAACCAGGGAACCAAGCAGTTCAAACACAGCGGCATGTACTTTCATTTGTTTGGAGGAAGATAGCGAGCTAGACAAATGCTCTGTGGCCAAACCATACAAAGTAGACAGGGAAGAGGAGAGCCCCAGAGCCAAATTCGAATTTGCCGGATAATAGATGTCTTTGCAACGGTTAAGTTCTCTGCAAAAGGATGTATCGTGTATGCTGAAATGCACGGAAAAATAAGTGAACCCCTCCGGTCCGGCTCCGGTGCAAGAGTGGGTCATACCAGGCCGGATGAACAGAAGGTCGCCAACCGACTGACGATAAGACTGACCGTTGACAACCATGTTCATCTGCCCGTCCATCATCCAGTGCACTTCATACATTGAATGTTCATGGGACGGATAAGTCCAGCTGGAATCTACTTTTCTTGCATGCAGCCCCAATAATTGAAAAGACATGCGAACATCGGGCAGACGCCCTAAATACACAGCATCCGAAAGCTTGGTCACAGCAAACCAACCCCCTTGTACTATTCTATATTCCAACATCCTGTCATCGAAGTGTCCTCGTAAATCTTCTTTAGTTCAACGAAACGAATCTAACCTCATCTTAACAGAAAAAAAATGCGTGAAAAGGGTAAATCGTGGGAGTGATTAGAACATCGTCATGAACCATAGCGGATGCTATGGTAGTATTATCAACCCGATGGGGAAAAATGGAGGCAAGCTTGAATGAGAATTATTCGATTTCTGGACGGACAACAGAAGTGGCTGGCAGCCGTTACGGATGATGAACAAGCGTATCGTTTGCCACAAGCAGATTTTATGACTTTGATCTATCAAGCAAGAAAGCAGGGGGTCTCTCCAGTTCAACTTGTTGAAAGCGCTTTTAAACCGTCAAACAAGTTAACTGACGATTGGACTTCCTTGCATCTAATCACTCCATTGGAAGCTCCGGAAGTATGGGCGGCGGGTGTAACTTATCAACGCAGCCGCGAAGCGCGAAATTATGAAGCAACGGAAGGCAAGCTGGATGCAAAGACCTTTTACGATAAAGTTTACGATGCCGAAAGACCGGAGATCTTTTTTAAATCTACAGCTGCCCGCACCGTCGGGCCTAATGAGGCTGTCACACTTCGCAGCGATTCCAATTGGCAGATCCCGGAGCCTGAGCTGGGGTTGGTGCTTGCCGCGGATGGCAGCATTGTGGGATACATCGTTGGCAATGACATGAGCTGCCGCGATATTGAAGGGGAAAACCCGCTGTATCTGCCGCAAGCAAAAATGTGGCGCAATTCCTGCTCCATAGGTCCATCCATTCGTCTAGCGGAAACGGTGCAGGATCCATATGCGTTCAGCATCGTCTGCGAAATATATCGCGAAAGTGAAATAGTTGTCAAAAGCGAGGCAAGCACAAGTGAGTTAAACCGAAAACTTGATGAGCTGGTTTCTTTTCTGGCCAGAGATAACGATTTGTTTGACGGTACGGTGTTATTGACAGGTACTAGCATCGTGCCACCCAATGATTTTACACTTGCACCCGGGGACCGCATTGAAATATCCATTAGCGATATCGGGACACTTATTAATCCAGTCATTTCAAACTAATGTACAAGGAGGATGAATGCGATGACCACATTTCAGGTAGAGCAGACATACAGCAATTACATTAACGGAGAATGGGTGAAGGCGACGTCCGGTGAAACCGAACCGAGCATCAACCCGGCGAATCGGAAGGAGGTAGTTGGCTACGTACCCACCTCAGGCGTAGAGGATCTGAACCGGGCTGTTGCAGCCGCGAAGGAAGCAGCAAAAGATTGGCGGAGGTTATCGGGCGCGGAACGCGGAAACTATCTATTTCAGGCAGCCAATGTGTTGGAACGCCGGGCCGATGAGGTTGCAGAGGCGATGACCAGGGAAATGGGCAAAACACTCCCAGAAGCCAAAGGAGAGACACTGCGCGGTGTCGCGATCTTAAGGTATTACGCTGGAGAAGGCATGCGAAAAACCGGTGATGTCATTCCATCAACGGACAGCGAAGCGCTGATGTTTACGACCCGCGTACCCCTTGGCGTTGTTGGGGTTATTGCTCCTTGGAATTTCCCAGTAGCCATTCCGATTTGGAAAACGGCTCCGGCCTTGATTTACGGCAATACGGTTGTGTTGAAGCCTGCTCAGGAAACTGCGGTCACTGCGGCTAAAGTAATGGAGTGTTTTGAAGAGGCGGGCATTCCGGCAGGCGTTCTTAATCTGGTATGCGGCAGAGGCTCAGTGATCGGATCTGCACTTGCTGAGCATCCGGATGTGGGCGGAATAACGTTCACAGGTTCCAATGAAGTGGGCAAACGGGTCGGCGGCGCAGCACTGGCACGTGGGGCCAAGTATCAACTTGAAATGGGTGGGAAAAACCCGATTATTATCGCGGCTGACGCTGACCTGGATTTGGCTGTGGAAGCCACGATCAGCGGTGGGTTGAAATCGACCGGGCAAAAATGTACGGCCACCAGCAAGGTCATTATTGAACGAAAAGTATACGATGCCTTTAAAGAAAAGCTGCTCTCGCAAATCCAGGAAATCCGGCTGGGTGACGGCATGTCTTCTGGAAGCTGGATGGGTCCATGTGCAAGCGAAGGACAGCTCAATACCGTGCTGAGTTATATTCAAAAAGGCCAGGATGAAGGTGCCGTTCTGCTCGCTGGCGGAAAAAGAGGGGGCGGTCCGGGACTGGAAGAGGGATTCTATGTGCAGCCGACCGTATTTGAAGGGGTCGAATCCCATATGTCCATCGCTCGGGAAGAAATCTTTGGCCCGGTTCTGGCCTTGATTGCGGTAGATTCCTTGGAGGAAGCGATCGAAGCGGCTAATGATAGCGATTATGGCTTGAGTGCTTCCATCTATACACAGAACGTCGGAGCCATGTTGTCTTTCATCCGGGACATGGATGCAGGACTCGTCAGAATTAATGCAGAAACGGCTGGCGTAGAGCTGCAGGCTCCGTTTGGCGGAATGAAGATGTCGAGTTCACACTCCAGAGAACAGGGACAAGCGGCTATCGAGTTTTTCACGGCCATCAAAACGGTCTTTGTGAAGTCATAAACTGTGGGAGGCTATCATGTACGAACAGATTACGTCGATTATGGGAGAGACCGCGTCCAACTGCTTCGATATCATAGCACATGCTCCAGGGGCTGCCGGACGTCTGCCTTTAACGGATGATTTGCTGCGGAATGCTCCAAGCGGCGACTTGTTCGGCATGTCCCAGAACGTTGGAATGGGCTGGAAGCCCGGGGAATTGAACGGAAAACAATTTCTGATCTTGAGTACACAAGGTGGCATACGGAATGAAGACGGTAGCCCGGCAGCACTCGGTTACCATACCGGCCACTGGGAGGTCGGCCTGCTGATGAAGGCTGCCGCAGAAGAACTGTCAAGCCGGGGAGGAATCCCGTTTGCCGGATATGTCAGCGATCCGTGTGACGGCAGATCACAGGGGACGACCGGCATGTTTGACTCGCTTCCGTACAGGAATGATGCCGCTATGGTATTTCGCAGACTGATTCGCTCGCTACCAACTCGTAAAGGCGTGCTTGGTGTCGCCACTTGTGACAAAGGTCTTCCAGCGATGATGCTCGCACTTGCCGGCATGCCGCAATTGCCTGGTGTAATTGTTCCCGGTGGCGTCACACTTCCGCCTACCGATGGAGAGGATGCCGGTAAAATTCAGACCATCGGTGCACGGTACGTCAACGGGGAACTTTCTCTGGAAATGGCTTCGGATTTAGGATGTCGAGCTTGTGCTACACCGGGAGGAGGCTGTCAGTTTCTAGGTACCGCGGCTACGGCCCAGGTTGTAGCAGAGGCACTGGGTATGACAGTGCCACATGCTGCGCTTGCACCTTCCGGACAGCCCATCTGGTTTGAAATGGCGCGCCAATCTTCACGTGCACTCATCCACATGGAGTCACAGGGGATGAGAATGGCAGACATTGTCACCGATGCATCCATTCGCAATGCGATGACCGTTCATGCCGCGTTTGGCGGATCGACCAATCTGCTTCTTCACATACCGGCGATTGCCCATGCAGCCGGTTTAACCATACCCACGGTACAGGACTGGATACAGGTCAACAAAAATGTTCCGAGGCTGGTTAGTGCCCTGCCAAATGGACCGATCTTTTATCCGACCATACGTGTCTTTCAGGCAGGAGGTGTACCGGAGGTCATGCTCCACCTCAGACAGCTTGGTCTGTTGGATGAGTCTGTACCAACGGTTACAGGTACTTCATTGGGTCAGGTACTGGACTGGTGGGAATCGTCGGAACGCCGTTATCTCATGCGGAAGCAGTTAAAAGAGCAGGACGGTATCGATCCGGACAGTGTCATCATGAGTGTAGAACACGCTCAGCGGCTTGGAATCTCATCGACTGTAACATTTCCAACCGGGAATATCGCTCCAGAAGGTTCTGTCATCAAATCCACCTCTATTGATCCTGCTGTGCTGGATGAGCATGGCGTATACCGTCATCGTGGCAGAGCAAAGGTGTTTACCACTGAACGTGAGGCGATCCATGCGATTAAGACCGGAGGTATTCTGGCTGGCGACGTTGTTGTGCTTCTCGGGCGAGGTCCATCGGGAACTGGAATGGAGGAGACGTACCAGCTTACATCTGCGCTTAAACATTTGCCTTTTGGCAAATACGTGTCACTGATTACGGATGCCCGGTTCTCCGGTGTTTCCACCGGAGCGTGTATTGGTCATGTTGGCCCCGAAGCGCTGGCAGGCGGACCGATTGGCAAGCTGCGGAACGGAGACCTGATTGACATCACGGTTGATCGTAACACGCTGGAGGGTAGCATTAACTTTGTCGGAGAAGGCGATCTGGAGTTTTCGCCGGAAGAAGGTGCTCTCATCCTGGCACAAAGGTCCTTCCATCCGGATATGAAGCCTGATGAGGCTTTGCCGGATGATACAAAGCTCTGGGCTGCATTGCAATCGGTCAGCGGTGGGACTTGGAGAGGGAATGTATATGATGTAGAGCGGATCATAACCGCCCTGGAAGCCGGCAAAAAAGCGCTGGGCTGGTACTGATATCTACCTTTCTTGTATCTGTTGTTGTACAAATCATTACTTTCATACCGGAGGTTTCTTCCATGAATAAGATCAAGAAAATGATCACCAATCCCATCCTTCCCGGTTTCCATCCCGATCCGTCCATCTGCCGAGCAGAGGAGGATTACTATATTGCTACTTCCACCTTTGAATGGTTCCCTGGTGTACGGATTCACCATTCCCGGGATTTGGTTCATTGGCGGCCAATCGCTTCTCCGCTGACTCGTGTAACGCAGTTGAACATGGAGGGCAACATTAATTCCGGAGGCGTATGGGCACCCTGTCTTAGTTACGACAACGGTGTGTTTTACCTGATTTACACCGATGTCAAAAGCCGGGTAGGCGCTTTTAAAGATACCCACAATTACCTTGTGACAGCAACGGATATCGAGGGTCCTTGGTCCGAACCGGTGTATCTGAACAGCAGCGGTTTTGATCCTTCCCTGTTTCATGATGAAGACGGACGCAAATGGCTGGTCAATATGATATGGGATCACCGTAAGGGCAAAAATCGGTTTGCAGGCATCGTTCTTCAGGAATATTCCGTCCAGGAACATAAGCTGATCGGACCGGCCATGAACATATTTAAGGGAACAGAATTAGGCCTGACCGAAGCACCCCACCTGTATAAACACAAGGACTATTATTATCTCATTGCGGCTGAAGGTGGAACCGGTTATGAGCATGCGGTTACCGCAGCACGTTCCCGTACGTTACAAGGCCCTTACGAGGTCGATCCTGCCAATCCGATCCTCACTTCATATGGCAGACCGGATTTAGCTCTGCAAAAGGCAGGCCACGGTAGTCTAGTCGAAACGCACACCGGCGAATGGTACATGGCTCATCTGGTCGGACGACCCGTTCATCACAAATATTGCATTCTTGGACGTGAGACCGCACTTCAGCCATGTACGTGGAGCGAGGACGGCTGGCTGAGACTTGCGAGCGGTGACCGATATCCGGAGGTTCAGGTGCCTGCACCGATGATCCAGTCCCATCCGTTTGAGCCGATTGCTGAAATGGATGACTTTGATCACTTTGAGCTTCGGCATGATTGGAATACACTTCGCATTCCACCCGATTCGACTTGGCTCAGCTTGACGGAACGTCCCGGTTACTTGCGCTTGCACGGCATGGAGTCGATGAGTTCAACGCACAGGCAAAGCATGATCGCACGGAGACTTCAGGCCTTGGAATGTGAAGCCGAGACGTGTCTGGAATTTGCGCCGGACCATCCACAGCAAATGGCAGGCTTGATTTTGTACTACGATACCCAGGACTATCTCTACTTACGTGTAACTTATCATGAGGATAAAGGGCTCTGCCTGGGGATCATTCAGTCCAAATACGGGGTATACGACGAACTGCTTGAGGATATTCCGCTAGAGTCGGTGAGCACGCTCCGTTTAAAGGCTGTGGTGGATCAAGATCGCGTCCGCTTTTATTATGCGTTAAATAGTGATTCATCCTGGAATACAGCAGGTGGGTGGATTGATATCACACATCTGTCCGATGAATCTCCGGAGTATATCCGGTTTACGGGAACCTATATTGGTCTTTGTGTGCAGGATCTTGGTGGAACCCGCAAACATGCCGATTTTGATTACTTTATGTATAGAGAAACAAAGCATGCAGCTGGTTTATCGGAAAACATGTGACGGTCTTTTTGGAAAGAGCAGGGGACAATCCAAAGAGGACCAAATCACATATTTATCCATGTAAAATTAGAAATTATCAGCGGGTTTTAATTTTAAAAAGGCACATTATTCCATATAAATCAGTTGATATCGTTAGGGTCAATAATGGAAATGAGAGGCCGGTCGGATTTAACCGCGGGCGATTTAACTCTGAACTCTTGAAACCAAAACGATAAAAAGACCTTACGTTCGCTTGAAACGTTAAGGTCTTTTTATCGTTTTGCAATAGAAAAAATCTTAGTCTATTTTTTCAATACTCACAACCGTTCTAATGGGTGGCGAGGGTTCTAGTTGGTCAAAGCCAGTAGTAATTCTTACTCTTTGGCCTATTTCAATTGTTTCATATGTTTCTCTATCGACCAAATAATACGAAGCTTCCTGGTCTTGTGCTAGTTCTATAAAATCCTCAAGATTTCCATTCTCCAGATCTTCCTTACTTATATTTTGTAGTACAAGAAATCTGTACTTGTCATTTTCATCTGTTTTAAATACTACAGTGCCCTCGAAAACTGGATAATTCTCTTTCTCATCCTTGTTAGAACAGCCCGCAAGTATAATCATACTAAAGAAGATAAACAATGTTATTTTTTTCATAATAACCTCCTTGATTTGAAATAGAGTTTTCTCCTTGCTTTTAAGTATACCCTACATAAAAAAAGCAAATTATTACTAAAAAGTAATTCATACGAGAAAAGTATGAAACATGGCATGAGGATTCCTTTAAATAATAAGTTCCTAGAGTAGAAAAAACAAAAAAAGAGGTCACGACGATGGATAGCCTAAAATGGATTCAAAGCTGGTATTATGAAAATTGTGACGGCGATTGGGAACATTCATACGGTGTGAGAATTGATACTGTAGATAATCCTGGTTGGTCTGTCGAAATCGATTTGACGGATACCTATTTAGAAGATGTGCCATTTGATTCGATTGAAGAAGAGAGAACTGAAGAAGATTGGTTCTACTGTATCGTGAGAGATGGAGTGTTTCACAGTGCAGGGGGAGCAAAAAATTTAGAAGAGATGCTTAATTGCTTCAAAAATTGGGCTTCGAGTTTGGATAGAAGTTAATAATGCACTAACAAGGAGAGAACCAGATGTATCTAAAGGAATTCGATTTGGATTTACCGTATATTGTAGATGATGAAAATATTGAATCTATAATGAAAAAACAAAAATGTGAGTACAACGAAGCAACAAAATTAGATTATGCGTTGAATTGGAAATGGAAAAGACGCTCTTTTAGTTTGGAAACTCGCTGTATTACAGCGATGTATGAACGTCTGCTGGAGAAATACAAAACGAAAGATTGTTGGAAAGTCCTAATAGAATGTGTAGAAAACATTACGGATGAACGTATTGTTAACGTTTCTGGTGTGTGTTCGGTACCGATCCAATTTAGTTTGAATGACTTTAGTGCAAAAAATGAGTTGGAGAAAAAAAAGACTACGCTTCGCCTGCTAATGGAAGGCATAGAGAAACTTGCTCTACGTAATAATTGGGAGATTGATCCATTTAGGGAGATAGCTTTGCAAATAGAGGAGTTAGATTATGTAAATGAATGGACTTGGAAAAAATCCGTGAAGAGCCCTAATAAGAAGTACAATGCTAGAGTCATTTGCCATCATAATGTAGATAGCATGGATATATTCATATCTATTTTACAACGAGATGGTACGCAAATACTTTTAGAGAAGGTCATATCAGAACAACCAGATGAATTTGCCTATGCTGAACATCTAGGTGAACTTACATGGGTATCTGATTTTGAAGTTGCTTTAATTAATAAAACAGGTACTAAAAAATTTTCTGCAAAACTAGAACATTAATTATTTTGCCTCTAGAAAACATTGTCCACCTGGTGTCATGGTCTCTTTTATTATTAGGCATGCATGTACCTTGAGGTTTTTATTCCTCTCGTATAAATGACATGCCCGTTTTTTATTTATACTGTAAATCCCTTGTGATTCTGCGCCCTGTTGGTGTCTGGGCGAGGCCGCCGCCGGCTGTTTCGCGCAGAGATTCAGGCATGGCTGATCCAACCTCCAGCATGACCTGCACTACCTCATCCGAAGGGATGACGCTGCTTGAGTAGATAGGTGTGTTGTGGAGGTATGACCCTGCGATCGACGCGTTAACGGTCATGGCAAGAACAGGGGACGATCCGATATACGGATATTGGTGTTAACCGGTTGTCTATCCGGCAACCGGCTGAGGATTTGAATGCGTTTATGGCAGAGGTATTCGAGCCACTTCAGCCTGCCAAAGGGCAGACCGGTGGGCTAGAAGAAACACTGATGACGTATATGGCGTGTGGAGGTTCTGCGGTCCAAGCTGCGGCAGCACTTCATATTCATATCAATACTTTGTATCAGCGTATTCATAAAATCGAAGAGATTCTGGGCATGTCCCTGAGTAATCAGGAGCATCTGCTCCATCTGCAACTGGTCTGTTATCTAAAGCAGACATATCGTTCATCGTGATGTTCAAATCAACTTACTTGAGATCATGATTCAAACGTATTACCGACATAATGAAAAGAGTGAATATGCGTTTTGGTGAGTTCAATCACGTTTTTTATAAATGCCTCGCGTGATTCACGATATCCGCTTAATATCCAATTGTTCAATAGTCCAAAAAAACCGTAGGCGGTATAGTACTTGAAATAGTCCATGTTCACTGGGGAGTTGTTGATCGTCTCAAAGACAAATTGCTCCTGATAGATTTTGAGTATGGTTTGTGGAAAGCCTGTATGTAGACCGGGTAACGTATCATCGTATTGAATCAGTTCGAAGAAATCACGGTGCTCGTAGATATAATCCACGATTTGAAAAGATTCGGCATCCAGCTTGTTGGTTGAAACCTTTTGACCGTGCCAATAGGGTTTGCCTACTGCGCCCCTCAATCCTTCGAGTGTCATACTCAACAACTCTTCGGCGAGAATATATTTATCCTGGTAGTGTAAATAAAACGTGCTGCGATTATAACCCGCCTGATCAACGATGTCTTTGACAGAAACACCATGAAATCCTTTTTTCTTAATGAGCTGAATCAGAGCGGTTTTTAGGTGCTCCTTGGTTCGATTACGATGTTGAGATGTCACAGTAAGTTCATTATTCATTCAAAAAAACTCCTATAAATATAGACATAGTTTTATAAAGTGTCTACGAGGTAGACACTTGGTCACATCTTAATGATTGGATTGTTACAATTTTAAGCATAGAATTAGTTTTGTAAACATCATATAGCACTATTTATATAGGCGCTATTCAAAATATTATACTGGGGGATTTATTCATGGGCAAACTTCAAGATAAAGTTGCAGTCATCACAGGAGGAGCATCCGGGATTGGTGCAGCGACAGCTCGCTTATTCGTTTCCGAAGGAGCTAAAGTGGTCTTGGTGGATCTGAATGAAGAAAAAGGCAAGGCGTTTGAGCAGGAACTGAAAGCGCTTAAAGCAGAAGCTCTCTTTATTAAAGCAAACATAACAAGTGAAGAAGAGGTTTCTGAGATTTTCAAACAAACTGTAGAAGCATTTGGTCAAGTGGATATCGTATTCAACAATGCGGGAATCGGACGTGTTCATCCGACGCATGAGCTTGATTATGCCGAATGGCGCAATACAGTCAATGTTGACCTGGACGGCGTATTCTTGGTTGCTCGTGAATCGATTCGCGAAATGCTCAAAATTGGTGGAGGTACAATCGTCAACACGGCTTCCATGTACGGATGGGTTGGTTCGCCTGGCTCTGCAGCCTACAATGCAGCTAAAGGCGGCGTTGTAAACCTGACTCGTTCGCTCGCGCTGGAGTATGCTGAGCAGAATATTCGGGTGAACTCCCTTTGCCCTGGCTTCATCGATACACCAATTATCCCGGAAGAGAGCAAACAAGCACTTTCTGCGGCAACACCAATGAAACGTCTGGGTCAAGCAGAAGAGATGGCAAAAGCCGTTCTGTTCCTGGCTAGCGACGACTCTTCATATATGACAGGAAATAGCCTCATCATAGATGGAGGATACACCGCTCAATAAGTGCATCAATTTTCGAAGCACACAAAGAAACATAGTTCCATTAAAAGTCGCTATTCTAGCGGCTTTTTTTATTGTATTGGTATAAGAGCAGTTCCCAATCCAAGGATAACTAGCAAACAGCGAGTTTAGCTACTCATAATAGATGGCCTCATAAGGAAACTCTAACTTATTCAAGCGATATTCTTTGGGCGACATGGACATATATTGCCGAAAAACTTTGCCGAAATAGCTGGGACTCTCAAACCCGCATTGTTGACCAATTTGGGAAATCGGAAGTTCCGTTGTGCGGAGTAGTCGAATTGCAACCTCAATGCGTCTGTCTTTGAGATAGGCTAGCGGTGATGTTTTCTCGGATTTCTGAAATAACCTGCACAAGTAGTGTTTATTAATATCGCAATGGCTGGCTAGAAGATCCAACGTCAATGGAGATGCATAATTCTCTCGAATGAATTTTTTACATTTCTCAATCGTTGTTATGGAAAGGGCACCAATATCCTTTTCCGCATCCCGACTCGTCTGTACCAGGATAAGCAACCACCGATAGACTTGCATGGACAAGCGATACTTGTCCGTAACTTTCTCTTGATGAATCAAATGGATAATTTGCCATAACTCTTGAATCAAGGGAGAGTCCGCGTTTCGTCGAATGACATGTCCCTCATTATCATGGGTCATATCCCAAATTCGGTTGGCTTCATCCCCGCGAATGTTGATCCATATAAATTCCCATGGTTCGTTGTTCTCTTGTTTATAGTAATAACAATGTTCTCCGGAGATTTTAACAAGTAGGGCATGTCCCTTCGGTAAAGGAATCGTTTGATTGTCAATATCCAGATAACCCTGACCATTAAGTGTGTATTGAAAAACGACGTGCCCCGGGTCCGGTCTATCATCGCTTGGACAACGATATTCCTCGCTAGAAACGATCTGCCATCCAATAGAGTCCAGTGTCATGATTGATGTATCGTCATTACGAAAAGCATAAGAAACCGTATGAACCATCGTTTCATCTCCTTCCTAAAAAAGTCAATTATCTTATATAATACGTCACATTTTTTAGATTGTCTGTCTTTTTTTAGACCTGTAAGATAAATGTAAGCGGTAACATAAAGAGGAGGTGGCTGTAAATTGTGTTCATATGACAACAAGCTGGGCAGGATCGAACTGATGATTCTAAAAATGAATTTTTAGATAAGGAGGAGTTAATCGAATGATCCGAAGAACTGTTTCCATCCAGAAATCGATGTTTGTATCTTTTTTAGCACTCCTTATGGTTATTTCACTGGCTGTCCCTCCGGCGCCGATACGCGCAGAGTCATCAAGCAGCCAGCCGGGTCGCCAAGCAGAGTATCTTAACCGGGGATTGGTTGCGGTTCTTGTAGACAACGGCGTTTTTTTAAGCTGGAGGTATTTAAACAACGATCCAGATGATATCGCTTTCAATATATATAAAAATGGAACCAAAGTGAACGCATCGCCCATAAGCGATGTGACGAACTATGTAGACACCACTGGTTTCGACAGTTCGCAATATCAGATCTCCACCGTTATTGCAGGCAAAGAGCAAATGCAACCGGAGGTTGTATCGGTCTGGCATAACGATTATCTCCCTATTCCGCTCGATAAACCGGCCGACGGCCGGACTAAGGATGGTGGAACTTACTCCTATTATGCAGGTGACGCTTCCGTAGCTGACTTGGACGGGGATGGCGAGTATGAAATTGTTTTCCTGTGGAGTCCAAGCAATTCCAAGGACAATTCGCAGGCAGGTTATACCGGCAATGTGTATATCGATGCCATCAAACTGGATGGCACAAAGCTGTGGAGGATTGACCTGGGAGTCAACATCCGCGCCGGAGCACATTATACGCAGTTAATGGTGTATGACCTGGATGGCAACGGAAAGGCCGAGGTTGTTGTCAAGACGGCGGACGGCACGAAGGACGGCCAAGGCACAGTCATTGGTGATGGCACGAAGGATTATCGCAACGACGGCGGATACATACTGTCAGGTCCAGAATATCTCACGCTGTTTAACGGTGAGACTGGCGCGGCTGTATCTACCGTGAATTATGATCCACCAAGAGGCAACGTCAACGATTGGGGTGACGGCTATGGCAACCGTGTAGATCGGTTCCTTGGCGCGATTGCTTATCTGGACGGTACGAAGCCAAGTGTCGTGATGAGCCGGGGTTATTATACCCGCACAGTGCTTGTTGCTTATGATTATGTTGGCGGGGAACTCGTCAAACGCTGGACGTTCGACACGAACGAAGCAGGATCACAATATCAATCACAGGGCAACCATAATCTAAGTGTGCTGGATGTCGACAAGGACGGCAAGGACGAAATTATGTTTGGCGCCTTGGCCATTGATGATGACGGCAGCTTGCTGTACAGCACCGGACTCGGCCACGGTGACGCCATGCATGCCGGCCAGCTCGATCCGAACCGGGAGGGCTATCAGGTCGTAAGCGTGCATGAGCATTCGGATGCGGCATACGGACTGGAGATGCGCAATGCGGCAACAGGTGAAATCCTCTGGGGTGAGAAAACAGGTTTTGACACCGGTCGCGGGATGTCGGCGGACATTGATCCGAACTATCCGGGTTACGAATCATGGGCCACAACCGTTACCAACGGGCAAAGTGTACCTGTAACCAATACCTATTCAGCAGCCGGAGAGGCTATCTACACTGTGGACGAAGGGCCCAAAACCGCCAATTTCGCCATCTGGTGGGATGGAGATCTTCAGCGGGAGCTGTTGGACCATGAGTGGGATAATGGCACAGCCAAAGGAATTCCGCTCATCTATAAGTGGGATTACCAAAACAAAAAGCTGAATGAAATCTTCCGGGCAACCGGTACGTTAACGAACAACCATACCAAAGGCAATCCGGCACTTCAGGCGGACATTCTGGGCGACTGGCGTGAGGAGCTTCTGCTGCGTAGCGAAGATAGTTCGGAGTATCGTCTCTATACGACGACCATTCCTTCAGATTATCGCATCCCTACGCTGATGCAGGACCCTGTGTATCGACTTGGCGTAGCCTGGCAAAATGTAGCCTACAACCAGCCGCCTCATACCGGCTTTTATCTTGGAGCGGAAGCTACAGCATTCCCTAAAGCCGATCTGGCGCTGACTCGCGAAGCTGAAATGCTGGAGCCGGTCTACCGCTTTAATTTTGGTACAGAGACTGCGTCAGGAAGTACAAACATACAGGATACGCTCTACGCACAAGATCTGGGATACGGCTTCCAGGATACAAGTGGTGTTACGGTAGGGGCAAACCAGGTTTCGGTCGCAACAGGTACGACATTTGCTGTTGACCTGCCAAATGCCAACTATAAGGTGACGCTGCGATTGGGCAATGATGCAAATGACTCGAACGTTGGAGTTAAATCCGAATTCGTTCAGAAGCTCGCCGTAACCAATGTGACAGTAGGGACACCACTGGAGTATTCCTATGATATTGCTGTGGTGGATGGACAGCTTGATCTTCTCTTCACGGGTACAGCCATAGACATTCAAGACGTCATCATCGAGAAATATCCAGAGAAAGCGGCTGGTGCGGCAACAACGATCTATATGGCTGGTGATTCAACCATGCAATCGTACAGTGAAACGCAGGCTCCTCAAGAAGGATGGGGCCAGCAGTTCGGACGTTATTTCTCCAATGGGGCAGTGATCGTGAACGATGCGATCGGTGGCCGAAGCAGTAAATCCTTTATGGTAGACGGTCGTCTGGATACAATCCTGCAGCGAATTAAGCCGGGGGACTTCTTCTTCATTTCCTTTGGTCATAACGACGCCAGTGCAGGGATACCGGACCGTTACGCATCACCGGAGGACTATAAGATTTACTTGGCTCGTTATGTAAACGGTGCCAAACAACGGGGTGCTACACCGGTATTGCTGACTCCGGTTGGACGCAGGGATTTTAATACAGTGACTCAGCAATTCAACGTCAGTTTCCCTGCCTATGTGCAGGCTGCCAAAGAAGTGGCGGAAGAGCAGGACGTGCCACTGATTGATCTCAGCAAGTTGAGTATTGCTTACTACGACAAAATTGGTAATACAGCTTCGGAAAAAGTGTTCCTATATGCTAATCCGGGTGAATATCCAAAATACCCGAATGGAATCAACGATAATACGCATTTCAGCAGCTATGGTGCGCAGAAAATCGCCGGACTCGTTGCTGGTGCGGTCAAAGACATGGAGCTGAGCATCTCATCGCTGGTCATCGACCCGGATATTTCCGAGCCAGAACCAGAGCCGGAAGCCCAGCTATATGAGGAGGATTTTGAAGGCGACGCTGCCAACTACCAATATGCAATGGTCAATGCTACGGGTATTGCAGGAACCATGACGGGAACCGTTGTTGAACAGTCTGGAAATAAGGTACTGTCTGTCGCGGGTTCCGGATCGGGCAATCGGGCAAAGGTATTCCGTCTGTTCGATGCCGTAAACGGCGATCAGGTGAACGTGAACTTTGACTGGCAATCCGGTAATGTGAGTGCCTATCCATCAGAAGGTCATCTCACAATACAGGATTCTAACGAAAATGCCCTGTTCACGCTGTATACGAAAACCGGAAGCACCAAAATTCATTATTTTGTCGGTGCATATAACCCAGACTACGGCACAGGGGATACAGCCATACCCGAAGGGGGAACGGCTACAGATATTTCCAAGAACCAGTGGGTCAATGTGGATGCAACCGTTAATTTTGCCGAGAAAACATTGGATCTGACATTAACGAACCTAGCCGATCCGACAGTTACCCAAACGATTGCAGATATCTCGCTGAGTTCCGGTGCATATGCGGACAACGTCAGATCCATGCGGTTCCTGGGAACGAGAAAAGGCGGTGGAGGCACGTTGAACTGGACTACCCAGATCGACAACCTGCGGATTGAAGGCACTCAGCTCTCTTCGGAGGGCGGCGATCAGACGGCCTTAATCGCTCTGTACGATGAGATTAAAGCACTGAATCTGTCGGATTATACAGATGCATCGAAGGCCGTGGTGAACCGGGCTTTGGCAGCTGCGGAAGCTATATTCAATACGGAAGCTACCCAAGCTCAAGTTGACCATACGTTTAACATGCTAACTGTTGCGAAGGATTCATTGACAAGTGAACCGAGCGAAGAGACAAGTGAATACAAATTTGACTTTGGTGCCGGCAGCGCAGCCGACGGATACATCAAGGTAGATGCCAAAAGAGCGTACATTGAAGGCAACGGGTACGGTTTTGCCGATACTGCACTCACCAAAGATGAGAACCGGGAAACCGGAGATTTGCTCAAGGAAGATTTCACACGAGTAAACGGTACCTCTTTCCTGGTGGAAATGGAGCCGGCGAATTACCGGGTAACGATGACCATCGGGGATGCGGAGGAATTGACCAGCGCAAATGTCGTTGTAGAACAGATGACAAAGCTGCCGCTTACAAGCATTGCCAAGGGCGAATTCAAAGAAATCACGTATGACATTGCCCTGATCGATGGGGTCTTTAACTTCAATTTCACCGGAAATGCACCGAAGATCAATGCGCTGAAGCTGGAGCGTCTGCCAGATCACAGTGCAAGCGATAAACCTGTTATTTATTTGGCCAGCGATTCCACTGTGGCCAATTACGCGGAGAACTACCGTCCGCAAGCGGGCTGGGGAGAAACGTTAGGTGGATTTTTTGATCCAAATGAAGTCAGTATTGATAACCGGGCAGTTGGAGGTTTGAGCAGCAAAACCTTCCTGGTCGGTGGATATCTCAACGATATTTTACTCGACATTCAAGAAGGCGATTATCTGTTCATGCAGTGGTCTCATAATGATTCCACACCTTCACGTCCAGAGCGTTATCTTACGCCTGAGCAATTTAAGGTATATCTAAAAGAATACATTAACGGTGCTCTGCAGAGAGGGGCAATTCCAGTTCTGGTCACGCCAGTGAATCGTCGTGATTTTACCGGAGAGGTGCTAAATAAAAGCTTCCCGGAATACGTACAGGCGATGAAAGAAACGGCGCAGGAAACGGAAACGCTTATCATCGATCTGAACCAAGCTAGTTGGGAGCATTTCCAGGAGCTTGGCACAGAAGGAACCAAATCGATATTCATGTGGGTAGGTACAACGGAAGACAATACACATTTGCAGATGAATGGCGCAATCAAGGTGTCTGAACTCGTGGCACGACTTGTGAAGGAATTGAATATTCCGCTATCTGATTTTGTCACGCTGGAAGGGGAATCTCCGGAACAGAAGGCTCCGCATACTACGGCAACTGTGGAAGGAGAATCGCAGAACGACTGGTATACTTCTCCAGTCCAAGTAACCTTCACAGCAAGCGATGAAGATTCCGATATCGAAGGGACCTATTATCAAATCAATGGTGGCGAAACGGTGAGTGGCACACAGTTGACCCTAACTGAAGAAGGTACACATACCATCACCTACTGGAGCGTCGATGTTGACGGTAACAAAGAGAGTGAACAGTCTTTGTCCATATCCATTGATCTCGTACCTCCAACCATTGAAATTCATGGTCAAACCGAATACACCATTGATCAGCATGTGGAAATTGGCTATACAGCCTCCGATTCGGTATCCGATGTGGAAGAACCGGAGGATGTGCTTCTCGACACTCCTGCGTATACACTGGAACCCGGCCTGAACCAGGTTACGGCAACGGTCTCCGATTTGGCTGGCTGGGAACAGACGGTAGAATATCGTTTTGGCGTTATTGCTACATTCGACAGCCTGATCAATCTGACCAACGTCTTTGCAGATGAATCGACTGATCCTAATGCTGGTGTTCTTGCTGATCAGCTCACAAACACGTTGGAGCAGGCCAAACAGGCAGCAAACAATCGTGAAGGAGCAAAAGCGCGTCAATTGCTTGCATCCTACGGTAATGACGTTCAAGCAGCTAGAGGAACCGTATTTACGGATGAGCAGGCAAGTGTGCTGATTAAGTGGGAGGAATGGCTCCATCAGACAACGCCACTAGCAAACGGTGCCCCAGGCACTCCGGTGTTATCCGATAATAATGGTTACGACACGGGGCTCAAAGATGGAGACTATACAATCACTATGAATCTGTGGTGGGGGAATAACGGCAATCAGTTCAAGCTGTATGAGAATGGTGAATTGATTAAAGAAATTTCTCTGGTCGATCAATCCCCGTCCGCACAATCTGTTCAAGTTGATATTACTGGAAAGAAAAATGGCACCTATATCTATACTGGAGAATTGATCAATGCACTGGGTTCAACCATGAGTGTTCCACTGACAGTCATCGTAACGGATGCTTCCCCGGGGCAAGCTGTTCTGTCGAACGACAACTGGGATGGTGACGGCAACTATAATGTCACCATGAATCTGTGGTGGGGAACAAACGCAACCGAATACGAACTTTACGAAAATGGTGTATTGATTGAAACACAATCACTGCAATCTCATTCGCCTGGTGCACAGACTGCGGTTACCTCAATCTCTGGAAGGGTACCCGGAATCTACGAGTATGAAGCTGTACTTCGCAATTCTTCAGGGGAAACCAGATCACACAAATTAAATGTGACGGTACGAGAGTAGACTGAAATGTTTGAGCATTCCATTAACAAGAAGTGATTACAATTACAACTGAAGTAAGCTACGCATATAAAAGTGCTATTCCTCATCATTTTGAGGAGTAGCACTTTTTATATACGCACAGTATGAAAGCGTTTGACTTATTTGAATATCAATCTATAATGATGGAAGGAAATTGGACTTGGACAGGATACAGACAGCCTGTCCGCTTGAATGTATATTCAGAGCAAGCTTCCATACGCAGGAGGCTTGCTGTTTCATTTTCAGAAGGAGAATAGGTTCCCATGACACTTAAAAAAAGAATCTTTTTACTGTTCTTTCTCAGTGCGTTTATCCCCTTTATCAGTATATTTGCGATTTCTTATTATACGATCGACTCCATTTTCGCAAATAAGATCGATGATGGCATCCGTAGCAATTTACAGCAGGTGACATCCTCATTGGAGAACTCCATCACTAATCTGAATCATGTTACGCAACAATTATCTTACAGGGGTACTTTAGGCAAAAGATTAGATGAATTCTTGAATCCGTCCTCCGATATCTTCGAACTGATTGAAGCCAGGGACGAATTAAAAAACGAGTTAAGTGTTGTCACCTTCACCAATCCTAATATCGGATTGACCTTGTATTACTTTCAAAAAGAAGGTACGACTCAGTTCGGCAACTTTCCAATTAAGGATCGTTTCTCTCCTGAGTCTCTGCCTGTGCTCTTCCAAACCTATGGCATTAAGTACTATGGCCCCCATATGAGTATGAACCGATTTGATGATCAACTCGTTCTGTCTGCCATGCGAAAAGTACAACTTTCCGAGAGGAACGACGTGTTCATTTACGTAGAATCAGGCTTTCGCCTCACACAAGATATCTTGGGCTACAATCAATACAACGGCGCATTATCTCATCTCATCCTGGATGGTGAAGGCAACATTGTGTACAGCGAAATACCGGAAGCCATGAAGGTAGGGGAGAATTTCACCAGCTTAACGGCCGAACCTGCCAAGGACGGAATATCCCGCGGGTATCACTGGTTCAAGGAGGATTCCTCACAGAAATGGAGTGTCGTATCGGTCATTTCGCAGTCCCAATATCAACAGGAGAAAAACCAGTGGTTGCTTCAAATTTTGCTGGTCGCTTTATTTTTCCTCGGCTTTACCGTGTTTCTCGCTTGGCTCCTGTGGAAGATGGTCTACAAACCTCTCGGTCTGTTCCATTCGGAGATCAATGGAATGTCCAAGAATCCACAAACGAAAGGAAGCCGAGCTCGCACTCAGATTCCTGAATTTGATTTTCTGTTGGGTGAATTTTCGAATATGCAGCATCAAATCGGTGACCTCTTCAAGGAAGTTCAGCAGAAAGAGAAGATACGTGCAGACCTGGAAGTGGAAAAACTGCTCTATCAGATCAACCCGCACTTTCTGATGAATACGCTCGATACGGTGCACTGGCTGGCCGTCATGAACGGACAAGGGGAGATCGACAAGCTGGTGCAGTCATTGAACAAGCTGCTCTATTACAATCTAGGCAAATTAGGGCAAGTATCCACCATGGAAGAGGAGATCGATGCGTTAAGACAGTATCTGATTTTGCAGCAAATTCGCTATGACTTTGAATTTGACGTCCGTATTACTGCAGATGAACAAGTGCTTCAGATTCCTGTACCCCGCTTTATTCTGCAACCGCTGGTTGAAAATTCGTTATATCATGGATTGAGTGACGAAGGTTTTATTCAGATTGAAGTGACATGCACTTCAACGTTGAACATTATGATACAAGATAATGGTGCAGGTATGACTGAGGAAACCATTCATAATCTGCTGAACAATCGTGAAGCTGAACAACAAAAAGTAGGGATGGGCATCGGACTCAATTACGTTCACCGCATGTTGAAAGCACAGTACGGGGACCAAGCACAACTGGTGATTGAGAGTGAATTGGGAACAGGGACAAACATACTGCTCGTATTGCCTATTAAAGGAGAAGATATCTCGGCATGATTAAGGTATTGATTGTAGATGATGATAAGTTGGTACGCAAAGGCATTAGCTCTGCGATGCCATGGAACGAGTTCAACATGGAGGTTGTAGGAGAGGCCAGCAACGGGGTGAAAGCGCTGGATTTCCTAAAAACCCAACCGGTCGATCTGATGCTAACAGATCTTGCGATGCCCATCATGTCAGGGATTGAACTGATGCGAGCTGCGAGGCAGCTCTATCCAGAACTTCATATCGTTGTGTTAACACTGCATCAGGATTTCGATTATATCCAGGAAGCACTAAGACTCGGAGCCATCGATTATATAGCCAAAGTGCAGCTGGAGAAAGAGCAATTCGAACATGTTCTGGATCGAATATATACCCGAATTAGCGGGTTGACAAACACGACTAGAAAGATGCCTTCGCAGGATGAAATCAATGTCCATTATCCAAATGTGTATGCACTTGTTTCACAGGATCGTAAATCAGAGCATAAGTGGCCAATAGAGTTAACTGCGTATGAAGATGTGATAAGGTGGGAGGTTGAGCATAATAGCTGCATGTGGGCTGCACCCCCGTCCAAAGAGGATCAACTATTTCATCAATTGAAGGAAGGCCTGCATCAAGTTCCCCATAGTACGTTGTTAGTTTTGTCTGATGTACAAGAGCGAACATGGTCGCAAATCAAAAACTGGATTAGGAATTATACAGAGACGTCTTTATTCTATGCGTACAATCCCAATAACCAAGTCATTACCATTTCCATGAATGAGGAAGACACATTTTCAAAAGAACCGCAGGATGAGGACCTTGATCGGATTAAACAAAGTTGGTTCCAAACACCATGGACCCACCACGACAGTTACTATAACCAACTCATTGAACAGTTTATATCCTTACGATTACATAAAGGTCAGTTGATGGGATTGCTGTACTCAATCGTGATGGAATGGAACCGTATTTTTGCCCAAACTACGCTTGGAAGAATCTCGATGATCCATTCTTTCGAGTCTTGGTACGAGGTTGAAGAATGGATCAAACAGACTGCTGCAAGCATTCGAAAGGCTGATGAACAGACTTCATATTCACAGGAAATCATCGATGCCGTGAAAAAAGCAGTGATGATCGTGCAGCATGATTTGGAGCAGGCCTATACAGCTTCAGGTCTCTCCCAACAACTCAACATCAGCCGAAGTTATTTCAGTCAATGTTTCAAAGATCTGATGGGGAAAACCTTTAATGAGTACTCCCGCTTCATCCGGGTAGAGAAATCCAAAGAGTATTTGCTCAATACAAATAATACGATTTTCTGGATTGCGGAGCGAGTGGGTTATACGGATGAAAAATATTTCAGCCGGATTTTCCGTGAACTGACAGGTCTTCTGCCAAGCGAATATCGGCAGCTAGGTAGAGGAAATAAATAGCCGACAGCTTCCTGTTTTAGGAGCTGCCGGCTTTTTTTTGATCGAGAATAGGGGTAGATAGACAAATGTTGGTCAGTAGGTAGGGTAAATGATTACAAGTTAACCATACTTCATAATACGGACTGAAAACTGTAACCATTTCTCTATCCAAACGGACGTGTAATCCCTATCTCGATTGGCCTTCACTTCATTTTATAATGAAAGCGCAAACAAATATATTGAACATCAGAATAAAGGGGAATCGAACTAGATGAGAACAAAATGGTCTATGAAAAGCAAACGGGTGACAAAGCGTCTGGCCGTGCTGTCCATGTCCGCCTTGATGATTGCAGCCCTAGCGGCATGTGGAGGCACTTCCAATCCTCCTACTGCAGAGGAAGCAGGCAAATATGAGGTAACGCCTGGAGATCCGTTCAGTGCCTATAAAGACGAAATTACCGTAACCATGGGACGGGTAACCACAGCCAACCCAAAACTGCCGGCTGGTGATACCTATGAGAACAACGCATATACTCGGCTGGTCAAAGACACGTTTAACGCTCAGATTACAGATCAATTTGAAGCCAATGGTGAAGATTATAGTCGTCAAGTATCGCTTGCCATCGCATCCGGGGAATTGCCTGACATGATGCGTGTTGATTCCAAAGATGAACTGAAAGAACTGGTGGATAACGATCTGATTGAGGATCTGACCGCCATCTATGATCAATATGCCACAGATAACATTAAGCAGATGTACGATTCCTATGATGGACGTGCATTAGACAATGCAACGATTGATGGACGTTTGATGGGCCTTCCGGCGACTTCCCTGGATTCCGCACCAACAATGGTTTGGGTGCGTCAAGATTGGCTGGATCTGCTGGGGATTCAACTGGATGCAGATGGAGACGGCGCCATTTCGCTGAATGAAGTGGAGCAAACAGCGCTGGAATTCCTGAAAAGAGATCCTGGCCAATCCGGGAACCCGGTAGGTATTCCTTTTGTGAACACGATGAATACAACAGATTATAATGGTTCTGCTTATACGATGCTGGGTGTGGCCTCAACCGAGGGAGCCTTCCCGCAATATTGGATGAATGGCGAAGACGGCAAAATCGTGTATGGTTCCACAACAGAAGAAACGAAGCAGATGCTGGGCATCATGGCGGATTGGTTCAAGAATGGCATTATAGACCCGCAATTCGGAACCCGCACCTTTGACGATATTACCGCACTCTATGCCAATGGCCAAAGCGGTATTGCCTTTGGACCATGGCATATCCCTGACTGGGGACTGATCAGTGCAAAACAGATGGATAAAAATGCGAAATTCTCGGCTTATACGCTGGAGGATGCAAATGGCAAGGTCAACGTGGCGCATGCCAATCCATCCAATCAGTTTATCGTGGTGAGAAAGGGATATGAACACCCTGAACTGGCCGTTAAGATTCTTAACCTGTTTTACGATAAACTGGCCAATGATAAAGATGCCGCAACAACCATGCCGGAAGCTGCCAAATATCAGGAGACCGGGGTAGACGGATCTACGAGACCTTTTAATATCGAAGTCAACTCGGCTACATCGCTGCTGGATGATTACTCTGATGTTGTTCGAGGAATCAAAGGAGAGATTTCCCTGGATGAGGTTCGCACTACCGAATCGAAGAACAATATCGGAAGCATCAAAACCTATTTGAGTGACATGGATACGGATGATGTGACTGCTTGGTCAAAATATCATTCGCGGATCAACGGAGTGGGACTAATCGACAAACTGACACAAGAAAACAAATTTGTATGGATGACACCTGCTTTCTCTGGCACTACACCAAGCATGAAACAGACGTGGGCCAATCTGACGAAGTTGGAACAGGAATCGTTTATCAAAATCATAACGGGTTCAGAACCGCTCGATTACTTCGATACATTCGTGAGCAACTGGAAGAAACAGGGTGGTGATCAAGTCATTCAGGAAATTGAAGACGAGATCGCATCGAAACAATAATATCCATGAACAGTGGAAGGGCTGCGATTCGCAGCCTTTCTTCAACGAAAGGGGTTCATCCATGAAACAGGGGAATTGGAAAGCGAGAGGGCGGCTCGGCCCAGGTGCCATGTACCATATGATGATGATTCCGGGCATTTTGTTTTTGCTTGTATTCAGCTATGTTCCAATGGTCGGTATCATTACAGCGTTTCAGGATTATATACCGGCCAAGGGCATGTTCGGCTCTGAATTTGTAGGCTTGAAGCATTTTATGTATATGTTCAAGCTGCCGGATATCGCGCAGGTCGTCAGCAATACGTTGGTGATTGCGATTGGCAAGATTCTGCTTGGAACGATGATGGCCATCATTTTTTCCGTTTTATTAAATGAAATTCGTATCAAATACGTTAAAAAATCCGTGCAGACGATTGTTTATCTGCCACACTTTCTATCCTGGGTTGTTCTGGCATCCGTCGTTGTCAACATGTTCAGTCTGGATGGTATTGTGAATCAAATGTTGGCGTTTTTTGGCCTCGAAAATATTAATTTCCTTGGCAGTAACACCTGGTTCCAGCCACTGATTATTGGTACAGATGTATGGAAAGAATTTGGTTACAGTTCCATCGTCTATCTGGCTGCCATTACGTCCATTGATCCCGGTCTGTATGAAGCGGCAGGAATGGATGGAGCCAGTTGGTGGAGAAAAGTATGGCATATTACATTGCCAGGCATGCTGCCTATTATTCTGCTCATGGGCGTAATGAGCTTGACCAACATTTTGAGTGCCGGTTTCGATCAAGTCTATAATCTGTATAACCCGGTTGTCTATGAGTCTGGCGACATTCTGGATACTTATGTCTATCGGATCGGTCTTGTTGGGCGACAGTATAGCTTCGGTACAGCTGTTGGTTTGTTCAAGTCCGTAATCGGCATTGTTTTGCTCTTGTCTGCCAACCAGTTAGCCAAAAAATATACGGATCGAAAAATATTCTAAGGAGGCCAAACCTGTGTCCTATTCTGCAAACTTCAAAGATCGAATTGGCCGGTTTGTCATCTATGCCATCGTCATCATGCTGGCATTGGTCTGCCTTCTTCCGTTATGGAATATCGTCGCCATTTCATTCAGCAGCAGCGAGGCGGTATCCGCGAATGCTGTAGGTCTCGTTCCGGTCAATTTTACAACAGCCGCTTATACAAAAATTATTGATGATGCACAGTTCTGGCGTTCCTTTGGCATATCTGTTCTACGTGTCGCGCTTACCCTTGTGCTTAACATGATTCTGATTATTTTGATGGCTTATCCGCTATCCAAATCGAAGAGGGATTTCAAAGGCAGAAACATTTATATGAATATCATGATTTTTGCCATGTTGTTTAGCGGAGGCATGATTCCGAGTTACCTGCTGATCAAAAACCTGGACATGCTGAATACGATATGGGCACTCGTTCTGCCAGGCGCTGTCCCCATATTCAGTGTCATCCTTGTGATGAATTTCTTCTCCGCTGTACCTAAGGCGCTTGAAGAAGCAGCATTCATCGATGGAGCAAATCCCATTCAGGTCTTGTTCAAAGTGTATGTCCCTGTGTCCATTCCTGCGCTGGCGACAGTCGCCTTGTTCAGTATCGTGGGTACATGGAATGACTTCTTCAGTGGTTTGATCTATATGACCAAAGTCAGCAATTACCCACTAATGACCTATATTCAGTCCCTTAACGTGAATATTGCCGATTTGCTTCAAGCCGGCACAAATTCCAGTGAACTCAGCAACCTGACTGAAATTTCGAATAAAAACCTGAACGCAGCCAAAATCGTAGTTGCTGTTATCCCGCTATTGCTGATTTATCCCTTGCTGCAAAAATACTTTGTGACTGGCATTGTCGTAGGATCGGTCAAAGAATAACCTTAGAAAGGTTGAATGGAACATGGAAAATAAAAAATGGTGGAAAGAAACTGTTGTATATCAAATATATCCACGCAGCTTTCAAGATCGAAACGGTGATGGAATCGGAGACTTGGAGGGCATTGTGTCCCGATTGGATTATTTGCAGCAACTCGGCATTGGTGCTATCTGGTTATCACCTGTCTGCAAGTCTCCTCAAGATGATTACGGATATGATATTTCAGATTATCAGGACATCGATCCGATGTTTGGGTCTTTGGAAGATATGGAAAAGTTAATTCTTGAAGCCAAGAAACGAGACATTCGAATCATCATGGATTTGGTGTTGAACCATACCTCGGATGAACACCCCTGGTTTCAAGAAGCCAAAAAAGGTAAAGACAATCCTTACCATGACTACTACGTCTGGAGAGATGGTGTTGAAGGAACGCCTCCGAACGACTTGGGGTCCACCTTTGGTGGTTCAGCCTGGGAATGGATGCCTGAGATCGGGCAATATTATTTGCATCTATTTTCCGTAAAACAGCCTGATCTCAACTGGGAAAACCCCAAAGTCCGGCAGGAGATATACAACATGATCAATTGGTGGATCGACAAGGGTGTGGGTGGTTTTCGACTTGATGTGATCGACTTAATCGGTAAAGAACCGGATTTGAAGATTACGGGAAATGGACCTAATCTGCATAAATACATCAGGGAACTGAGCAAGGAGACGTTTCAAAAAGCAGAAGATCTGCTTACGGTTGGAGAAACATGGGGTGCCACTCCGGAAATCGCCAAACTGTACAGCAACCCGGACGGCAGTGAGTTTTCAATGGTCTTCCAATTTGAACACATCAGTTTGGATGAACAAGAAGGCAAAGGAAAGTGGGATCTTAAACCTTTGGATGTGATGTCATTAAAAAAAGTGCTGTCCAAGTGGCAAACGGAGCTCAAGGGTGATGCCTGGAACAGTCTGTTCTGGAACAACCATGACTTGCCTCGAATCGTGTCGCGTTGGGGAAATGATGGAGAATTCAGAGTTGAATCGGCTAAAATGTTGGCTACCCTTCTTCATGGCATGCAAGGTACGCCTTACATATATCAGGGTGAAGAGCTGGGTATGACGAATGTTCAATATTCGATCGAGGATTATCGGGATATTGAATTGCTCAACTTTTATAAGGAAAGAATGGGGAAAGGTTATCCTGAACAAAGCGTGATGGAGTCGATCTACGCCAAGGGACGTGATAATGCACGCACACCGATGCAATGGGATACTTCCGATAACGCGGGTTTTACACAAGGGGAACCTTGGATTAAGGTGAATCCAAATTATAAGCAGATCCACGCAGAGGAAAGTTTGAATGACCCTGAATCCATATTCCATTATTATCGGAAGTTAATTCAATTACGAAAAGAACATGAAGTCATCGTCTATGGCGATTATGAGCTGATCTTTCCAGAGAACCCAGACGTGTTTGCTTATACCCGAACGCTGAATGGTACGACAATTCTTGTCGTATGCAATTTCCAGGGATATACGACGGAACTTCCGCTTCAGGAGCAATTGACAGAGCCAAATCAGCTGTTGATATCCAATTATACAGGTGAAATGTCAGAGAGCGAATTGCGTCCATATGAAGCAAGAATGTACCTTATTCATAATTAAAGCATAATACGTTATATAATGTTCAGTTCTCAAGAAAGAAGGATTGTATTCAATGAAAAGAGTATGGTGGAAAAAAGCAGTAGCTTATCAAATCTATCCGAGAAGTTTTATGGATTCCAACGGAGATGGAGTTGGTGACATCCAGGGGATCATATCTAAACTGGATTATATTCAAGATCTCGGTATTGATCTGATATGGATCTGTCCAATGTATAAGTCACCCAACGACGATAATGGTTATGACATCAGCGATTACTGTTCCATTATGGATGAATTCGGCACGATGGCGGACTTTGATCAATTACTGAATGAAGTTCATCTTCGCGGCATGAAACTCATTATGGACTTGGTGATCAATCATACAAGTGACGAACACCCGTGGTTTATTGAATCCAGAGCTTCACTGAATAACCCCAAACGGGATTGGTACATCTGGAGAGATGGGAAGAATGGGGACGAACCAAATAACTGGGAGAGCATCTTTGGCGGTTCTGCTTGGGAATATGATGAAGCTTCCGGACAGTACTATCTCCATCTGTTCTCCAAGAAACAACCAGACTTAAATTGGGCAAATCGGGAAGTTCGGAAATCCATATATGAAATGATGAATTGGTGGCTGGATAAAGGGATTGATGGTTTCCGTGTGGATGCAATCAGCCATATTCACAAAGAAGAGGGCCTCTTGGACATGCCAATCCGAGAAGGCGTCAAATACGTCTCTTCTTTTGAAAAGCATATGAATGTGAAGGGAATCCAGAGTTATCTGCAAGAAATGAAAGAGAACACATTATCCAGATATGACGTCGTGACTGTTGGGGAAGCGAATGGAGTTAAGGTAGAGGACCAAGAAGATCTGCTGGATTGGATCTGTGAAGTCAGAGGGAAATTTAATATGGTCTTTCAATTCGAACACCTGGACCTTTGGAAAAGCAGCACAAACAGGCAACTGGATGTTCCCAAACTGAAAAACGTCTTGACGAAGTGGCAAAAATCACTGGAAGGCGTAGGTTGGAATGCATTGTTTATTGAAAATCACGATCAGCCTCGCAAAGTTTCATCTTGGGGAAATGATACGGAGTATTGGTATGAAAGTGCCACAGCACTTGGAGCCATGTACTTTTTCATGCAAGGCACACCTTTTATATATCAGGGGCAAGAGATAGGCATGACAAACGTGACTTATCCCTCCATAGAGGATTATAACGACATAGCCGATCGGAATTTATATCAGATCAAACGCGAAGAAGGCATGTCGCATCAGGAGATCATGAACATCATCTGGGCTTCGAGTCGCGATAACTCCAGAACGCCGATGCAATGGTCTTCGGCCAAAGAGGCCGGGTTTACCAGCGGTACGCCATGGCTGAAGGTGAATGACAATTACGTCAATATCAATGTAGAGAAACAACTCCAGGAACCAGGTTCCATTCTTCAATTTTATAAACAAATGATTCAGCTGCGAAAAGAGCACGATACGTTGACTTATGGTATTTATGAGCTTCATATGCCGGATCATCCGAGTGTATATGCATATACACGTACATTGGCAGACCAACAGGTGCTGGTAGTAATCAATCTTACTGAACACATGGTGGAGCTTGAGGAAGATGAGCTTGGCCTCAACTTCTCAGAAATCTGGCTTACCAACTATGAGAATGGCATGCTACCAAGGATGTTGCGACCGTTTGAAACCATTGTTGGATTAAGCAATAAAGTAAAGTAGGATACGTAAAAAGAAAAAGGCGTCTATATCATTCTGAAAATGATATAGACGCCTTTTATTGTTGTGTAACCACATGAAAATTAGCTGTGAATACTCGTTTTATTGATGGAGAACATCCGCGTATTCAGAGATACGTTCGAAACGTCCCTTGGCAAACGGACATAGAGGTAAAATCTTAATACCGTTTTCCCGCGCGTATTCCACCATCGCTTTGATAAGTTCATCGCCAAGCCCTTGTCCTCGGTAAGCATTTTCCACCAAAGTGTGATCAATTATGTATAGCTCTGGACTCGAGATTACATAGGTCATCACCGCAGCAATATCACCGTTATCTTGAATAAGAAATCTTTTATTGGCAGGTTCATGTTCTACGTTATGCATGTTCATCCTCTTTCTTTGTTGAAGATTCACCGTCCAGAAGCTTATACGTCAAAGCTCCGCTTGGACATGTGTCAATATGCCGGGCAATGGCCTCCGAAGTGTCACCATCAGGATCAACCCAAGGACGCTTGCTTAAATCAAAAACAGCAGGGAGGCCCTTTACGCAAATACCGGAATGAATGCAGACATCCGAATTAAACATAACCTCGATATCTTTACCGTAATATAATTTCTCTTTATTCATAATGCATTCACATCTTTCACTTTTGAGTTTGTTTACAGATTAGATTCATCCTTTAAAAGCTGTCAGAATTCTTACATAGACATATGGCAAGCAGTATCTGCTCGGCTCTCGCTGTCCGAATTATAATTGAGGAATCGTTGATAAGTCAACGTGCCGAATCTCCTAATACTTTGGCGCAAGGCCGTGGGATGCATAATCGTCACATATAGTAAGTGAATCATAAACAGATCTTCATCTATTGTCTTTATTCATTTATTGATAGCCACTTTGATGAAGATATCGCACTACAATGTAAGGTTTCATCCGGTTTTGGGAGTTATAAATTAAGAAACAATAATAAAAATAGTTTTATTGTGCATTTTTCCGAAATAACGTTATATATATTGACGTTGAATAAGACTAAAACTATCATAATACTCAATTAAGATATCATTCTTGATTAGTATGTATCCCTAGAGAGATGGAGTGATGCCGGATATGACCAAAGGGAAGGAGAGGGAAATCTACCAGGACATCAAACTAGCGATCACACAGCACAAGCTTCTGCCTAACTCACAACTGGTGGAGGATGCACTGGCGGAGGCTTTTGAGGTTAGCCGCACTCCAATAAGAAATGTGCTGAGAAGGCTTGCGATGGAGAAGCTGGTCACGGTTATTCCTTACCGGGGGGCATTTGTCTCTTGTCCTAGCGTTGATGAAGCAAGAGAGGTCTTTGAAATGCGCAGGGTCATTGAAACTTCAATGGTCCGGAAGCTGTGCACGACCGTGAAGCCCGAGCAATTATCCCCGCTGGAGGTTCTGATCCGGGAGGAGCATCAGGCTAGCCATGATGGCGATGTCGTTGGTGCATTGGATGTCACGGTAGATATACACCTTAAGCTGGCAGAACTATCGGATAACTATTACTACTATCATTTTCTGGAGGAGTTGATCTCGCTCACCTCGGTAATCATTGCCCTGTACGGGACAAATCAGAGCTTCTGCCACGATCATGTAGACTTGCTAGCTGCTATTCTGCAGCAAGATGGGGAACTGGCGGCCCGGATTATGACAGAACACCTCTGGCAAATCGAACGTTCTCTGAATTTCACAGAAACGGCGCCCAATGTCCTAAATTTTAAAGAGATCTTTCAGAAGTGATTTTTTTTGGATAGGATTGTATCCAATTTTGGATTCTAAACAACCTGAAAATGCATCCAAAGGAGTGGAGAGATTTGAACAAACGGTCGTTCATATTGGGACTATTGGTGGTAGCATCGTCTGTGCTAAGTGCTTGCGGAAGCGGAGATAACGAAGAGGCAACGGCTGAAAGTAGCAAAAACGTTACGATATCGCTTCTGCACAGGTATCAGGAGTCCAATATCGGCAAAAGTCCAGAGGACACCGCAGTACTCGATGGATTGAAGCGGTTCATGGAAGATTATCCGAATGTCGAGATCATAGAAGAGCAGCTTCAGAACGAGGACTATTCTATCAAAGCTCAGGCACTAGCAGCAGCCGATGATATGCCTGATGTCTTTATCGTGCCTGGCTCATGGATGACCAATTTTGTGGACAACGAAATCGTACTGCCTTTGAATGAAGAATTGGAAAAGCGGCCAGAGTGGCGAGACGGTTACCGTGCAGGAACACTGGATGCCGGAACCCGCGAAGGTCAAGTTTATGGGATACCCATTGCAGCAGGGCCTACGCATCTTATCTACTATAATGACGATCTGTTCGGTAGCATCGGCTACGACCAATTCCCATCAACCTGGCCGGATCTGATGGATGCCGGAGAAAAGCTGGCTGACAAAGGCATTAACCTGTTCTCATACGGAGACAAGTCCAAAGGTTATGCCATGTCCAGCTGGATCAGTGCATTGACCGATCGGATCAACGGTCCGCAATGGACGGAGTCCATTCTAAACGGTAGCGGCGCTCAATTTACCGACGACGGTTTCGTACATGGAATCAGCATGATGCATGAGCTGGCGAAAGCAGGTTATCTAAACAAGGATCTGAATTCTGTGGATGCTGATACCATGGTTAATTATTATTTTGAAGGGCGCTCAGCGGCATTTGTCAGCGGAATCTGGTCAGCAATGAACATCGTGAACAATGCCCCGGAAGGGATTGCTGCTGGAACACGAGTTGCCGTCTTTCCGGGCGTTGAGGGCGGGCTTGGCAATCCGCTCAGTTCTTCTGGAGGCGCCGGTGTCTATTATAGCGTTAACTCTGGCGTAGAAGCTGGAGAAAAGTTAGACGCCATCATGACGATGTTAGAGTATATGACCGGTTCGGATAGCGCCAAGCTAATGGCAGAAGTCGGAGGTTTTCCAGCCTATGATCCCGGAGATTTCGATACAGGGAAGTTGCATCCGGTAGCCCTGGCTGCTTACGAGGCCAGCGCGGCGGCTGATGCGACTAAAATCTTTGACCTCTGGTTTGATGCTTCGATCGTAGAAGTGCTAAATACGGGGATTCAAGGGGTAATGGCCGGTTCCAGAACACCAGAGCAGCTGGCTGAGGAAACCCAACAAGCCTATGAGACTTTTTTAAATAATCCATAAACTATTATTGGAGGGGTGAGAACATGGGCAAGGCGCTGCGACCGAAAGGATGGGTGCTTCTGGCATATCTGCTTCCGGGTCTCATTATCTATTCATTTGTCGTGTTGGTTCCCATATTTGCCGCTTTCCGAGACAGCTTCTACTCCTGGACGGGGGGCCCAAAAAAAACGTATATCAGCATTGAAAACTACAAGGAAATTCTGCAGGACAATGTGTTCTGGCATTCATTTCTGAATAATGTGCTGATGACAGCTTATGGCTTGATTGGACAAGTAGGGTTCGGCTTTGTTTTCGCCCTGCTGCTGATGTCCAAGATGGTAAAACTCAAAGGGCTGCATCGGACGATGAGTTATTTCCCCTCCACACTTGCCCCGGTAATCATCGCATTTCTATGGATGCTGATATACAACTATAATTACGGTTTACTAAATGCAGGATTAACCAAGCTTGGTCTTGATGTATTGGTGCAATCTTGGCTGGATCTGACGGGCCCAATCGTTCTGCTGGCCTCAATACCTCTGTCCTGGCAAAATATCGGGTTCTTTACACTGCTAATGCTGGCCGGACTGTCATCCATTAACAAAGAAGTTCTGGAGGTTGCTGAGCTGGACGGGGCTACAGGCATCCGAAAAGCCTGGTATATCATTATTCCCCTAGCCAAGCCGACTCTTGTTGTTGCCTCTCTGCTCTGTATTGCCAACAACATGCGCGGCTTCGAGCATATCTACGCATTGACCGGAGGCGGTCCGGGTAACTCATCCTCCGTGATGGCTCTGTATGCATACGAAACCTCTTTCCTTCGTTTCCGGTATGGATACGGATCTGCACTAGCCATTGCGATTATTGCGCTGACCATGCTCTTGATCCTGCTTTCCACGCTGGCACTTCAGCGCCGGGATTCCAAGGGAGGTGCATACTAATGGAGTTGCAACTGGAACTACAAACGCAGCGGAGCACGCGTCGCTTCCTTCCCAGTCCAGCAAAGTTGGCAGTGAATGCCCTAATGCTTCTTTTTACAGCCAGCTGCATATTGCCTCTGCTCTGGATCGGGTATTCATCACTAAAGACGCAAGCAGAATTCGCCAACAACATTCTTAGTCTGCCCAGCGCACCACAGTTCGGAAATTATTTGGAAGCAATCAAACTGACCAATATGCTTCAGTTGTCATGGAACAGCGCGAGGGTGACCCTCTTGTCAGTCATCGGCATTACAGCAATTTCATATGTAACAGGCTACATCACGGCCCGCATCGACTTCAAGGGAAAGAAAGTGATGATCTTTTATTACCTCTTCGGTATGCTGGTTCCAATTCATGCACTACTTGTTCCTCTTTATCTCCTGTTTAAAAATTTTGGCTTAGCAGATCAATGGTATACACTTATTATTCCTTATATTGCCTTTAACCTATCTCTACCAATCATGCTGATCAGCAGCTACGTGACTGGGATTCCAAAAGAAATTGAAGAAGCGGCAGCGATCGACGGCCTCAGTTTCAGCGGAACGATGTACCGTATCATGCTTCCAATTGCCATACCGGTGCTGACGACGGTCGCCATTCTGCAATTTTTTTCCTGCTGGAATGAATTTTCCTTTGCACTGGTGCTGCTCAATGACGAGTCGCTGCGCACGGTTCCACTCGGGATGTCCTATTTCAAATCACAGCACAGCACTAACTATCCGCAATTGATGGCCGGAATGATTCTGTCGATGCTGCCTGTCACGATTATCTATTTTGTGTTCAGTTCACGGATTATTGCCGGGGTCATGGCCGGAGCTGTTAAAGGATAATTATATCTACCCAAATTCAAGCCAATGGAGGAATTACTATGCTAACTTTCGATCACAATCAAGAACAACCGCAGAAGCGGACACCGGACCGTTCCAAATGGAATGAATCGTTTTACCGCAGATCAATGGAACTGCCGGATGAACTGTTAATTGGTGCCATTGATAGTCATGTCCATGCCGGTCCGGTATTGAACTCAAACCCGGGGCATCTGGACCCGATCCAGGTAGCACAGGAAGCTGCAGCCGCAGGCATGAAGAGCATTGTATATTATGATGTATTTGGCTGGGCTTCAGGGATGGCTTGGGTAGTGAACCGCCATGTACCGGGCATTCACACGTATGGAGGTTATTTGATGAATTCCTGTCATGGGGGGATGAATCCACGTTCCGTCAAAACCGCACTGCACATGGAAGAGGGTTGTCGCTTCATCAGCTTCGGATCACATTGTACACGTCATTCAGCTGAGAGGGAATCGACACTGATCGATGGCAAGTTGGTTCCGTTCAAGGATGTCTATCCACGGTTTGCCGAGAAGGAGCTGAGTGTGGCAACGTCGATCCCGCTGGAAGGCCCCGTTCCCGAAGAGCTGGATGAAATCTTAAACATGGTAGCAGAACATCCGGAGGTATATCTGAATACCGGCCATGTATCCGTGCCCGAAGCCTTCCGTCTGCTGGACCTTGCAGAACAATACGGTATTGCCAAGGTGCTGATCGCTCATCCTGTACGCGGACAAATGACGATTGAAGAGCAGAAATCCGCTGCGTCCAGGGGTGCTTTTCTGGAGGCCTGTCTTGTCGATTGGCTGTATCCTGATGTTCCCCGAACCCATTATTATGTAGAACGGGAATATATGGACATGGGAGCTGAGCTCGGCCGGTACTCAAACGCGACGAAATGGATGAAAACCATCCGTGAAGTGGGAATTGATCAGTTCGTCCTCGGAACGGACTATGGCATCCGCGCGGCACCAACCCCTGTACAAGGCATGAGAACAATGATTGCCAGCATGCTCGATTACCAATTCTCCCCGGATGATATTTACCGGATGGTTGCGACAAACCCAGCAAGGCTGATTGGCATCCAGTCTTAGGAAGAGCTCGTGTATTGCGGTTACCTTAAGTATGAACAAGGAGGAGTGGAGCATGAAATCCGCAATACCTTATGATTTAGTCATTGCAGGCGGAATGATCGTTACTGAAGCAGCTGTAGAGCGGAAGGATATCGGAATTATCCATGGATCGATAGCTGAAATCTCAGATAATATCGATCCGGTGGGGGCCCCAGTCATTGATGCGCGTGGACTGACGGTCATGCCTGGCGTAATTGACACACATGTACACTTTAATGAGCCAGGGCTGGAAGCCTGGGAAGGCTTCCAAACAGGTTCGGCTGCTCTTGCTGCCGGAGGAGGAACTTTCTTTCTGGATATGCCACTTAACGCCATTCCCCCTACGGTTACGGTTAGTACACTTCAACGAAAAAGAGAACGTGCGGCAGGCAGAACTTATGCTGACTACGGCTTCTGGGGCGGATTGATGCCTGGTTATGTTAAAGAGTTGCCACATCTGGCAAACGCCGGAGTGATCGGTTTCAAGGCCTTCATGTCTTCTCCGGGTGATAAAGACAAGGATGGGTTTCGCAGGTCGGACGAAGATACCCTCAGAGAAGGGATGCGAATTATCGCAGAGACGGGCAAGGTACTGGCGCTCCATGCGGAGTATGAGCCTACCGTAACCCGGCTTACTCGTGAAGCCCGAAGCTTGGGGCGGTTCGGCCCGGAGAGCTATACAGCCTCACGTCCAATAGAGGCTGAGGTGGAAGCGGTGGAAACTGCCTTGCGGTATGCAGCTGAGAGCGGATGTCGGTTACATTTTGTCCATATCAGCAGTGAGGCTGCTGCAGGACGAATCCGTGAAGCAAGGAAAGCTGGAGTTGATGTGACTCTTGAGACCTGTCCGCACTATCTCTGCCTGACTGACAAAGACTTTGCAGTCATGGGTGCAGTTGCGAAATGCGCGCCTCCACTACGTGATGCGGAAGAACAGGATAAGCTATGGGTTAAGTTAAAGGAAGGCTGGTTTGATTTTCTGTCTTCGGATCATTCGCCCTGCCCAGCAAGCATGAAGACAGGGAATGACATGTTTGAATCCTGGGGAGGCATTGCTGGTGTACAAAGCACATTGGAGTTGATGTTGGACGAAGGTTACCTGAAAAGGGGGGTTCCGCTCCCGTTACTGGCTCGCCTGTTGTCTGCGGCCCCAGCTGAACGATTCGGGCTGGCTCCTGTGAAGGGACGCATTGCAGTGAACTGCGATGCCGATCTAGTTCTGGTTGACCTTAATGCCTCTTACACGCTTCAAGCATCAGACCTCTATCAGAAGCATCGTCATTCACCGTACATTGGTCGTAGCTTTGGCTGTAAAGTTAAGATGACACTGTTGCGGGGCAGGTTGATGTATAGTGAAGGATCGCCACTTCTTAATCAAGGTAACGGCAGGGAATTCAGGAGCGCATGTCCTGGAGCTATGAATATAAGCAGCTAGTCATGCTGTTCGAAAAGAGTACGTCCTATTTCAGGGAGGGAAAGCAATGACTGCAAAAGCTGGCAAATTGTCCGTCGTCCAAGAAGATCTCCTCAAACTCGTCCAAGGTATTCCACGAGAGCAAATGCAACAATACGTCGACCGCTATCTTGGCAGCCTGCTCGCCGAAGAAGGCTATGACCCTGAGCTGCTACAGACGCTGGAAACGTATGCATCATGTAATGGCCACATCAATGAAATGTCTTCCAGGTTGTATATTCATCGTAATACAGCGGCTTACCGACTGGAGAAGCTGGAACGGCTCATAGGTCTTCCACTAAAAGAACCCGAAAACCTGATGCTGCTAAATCTGGTTTTCCTGTTCCGCAGATTGCTAGAAGCAGAGGAGGCCAAGATGTCCGACAATTGTCTCCTAGCTCTGGATTACCGAAATCGGTATCGGACATTTTAATTCCGGAACGAACAAAAGCCTGCTCTTAGAGGCAGGCTTTCTATTTTATGATCGTCGTTATGACCATCTTGACCGAATCGCAGGGACATGTCGATATCATCGATGACGAGACCCAGCGTACTCACATGACTAAGGAGAAAGGAAGCTATACGCCTTACTTCATGCTTCGGGCCCGCCGTCTGATTGGACAGGTAACGCGTCTCTATTATTATGGACCTGATTTACGGACTTCGATCTGAAATTGATCGGAATATGATTTGAGGTTGCCTGCAAGACCAGCGAGTTCCCCGGAGATGTTCGACAGTTCGTTTGCCGATCGCTGCTGCTCCACAGCACTAGCCGTGACTTCTTCGGCCATGGCTGAAGTTTCCTCGGTTGCGGAAGCAATATAACTGAGATTCTGTTCCAACTCCTGACGAATAGAGTGCATGTCCATCGTCCGGCTGTCTAAACTCTGAGCCAACTCATGCACTTCGGTCGATAAGAGGCTAACCTGTCCAAATGCCTGGAGACAATCAGCGATCTGTTTCTCCTGTTCCTTAACAGCTACCATATTCGCATCAAAATGGCTGCCCATCCGATGTATCTCTTGAACAAATGAACCCAGGATCTCATCAATCTCCTGGATCGAACGTTCGGATTGTTGAGCGAGCTGTCCCATTTCCCCAGCAACGACTGCAAAGCCTTTACCCGCTTCTCCAGCTCGGGCTGCTTCAATTGAAGCATTCAGGGATAGAATTTGAGTTTGTTTTAAAATGTTGTGAATTTGACCGCTAATAGAGGAAGCGAGTTCGGATTGAGTCGTCAGAGACCTGGAAATATCCTGTTGATGCTCGACACGCTTGGCATTCTCTCTGCCCTTCTCAAGCAGAACCTCATGTTCACGTGTAACTTGTACTTGAACAGAAGATAGCTGCTCTGAAGTATAAGTAAACTGTTTCACATATGAACCTACTTCATCCATTATTTTGCCGAGATTCTCTGAATGCTGGACGGAGTGTTCTGTCTCTTCAGCCTGTTTCATTGAACCTATGGCAATTTCCTCAATCGCTCTGGAAAGTTCTTCGCTCTGACGCTGGTTCGTCTGAGCGGTTTCCGAAATATCTTTTGATGACTGCTGTAATGTATTTGAACCTTGCTGTATTCCCATCAGAATGTTCGTTAATTGGGCAACCATGATGTTAATCAAATCACTGATGTCACCGAGTTGATCATTGGTCATATGTGTGGAAACGACTTTGAGATTCCCATCAGCAACCTGCTCGAGGCTTGACTTAATATCGCGTACTTGTCTAAGAATACCTCGTACTACGAATAACATCATGACCAAGGAAAGAATCAGTACAACCACAAAAATCGGGATAATGGTCTGATAAGCATTATTCACGGATGTCGCGGAGACTTGATTCACTGCTTCAGCAGAAATATCAATGCCCAGATAGCCAATGACAGTACCTTGCGAATCCTTGATTGGTGTAAAGGAGGACAATAGCTGTCCCCAGGTTGGATCATCTACAATGCCTGTTGTGACGACTTCACCGCGTAACAGGCGTTCCTGAATCTGGGGATTGAATTCCATTGCAGTGCCGTAAGGACTGTACTCTGTATCATTCCAATCCGCTCCATCCACGGTGTAGATCCACCCGTCCGAAGTTTTGTTATACATATAAACATACAAGGCTCCCGATTGAAGCCTAACTTTAACGAGTTCGTCCCTAAGACTTTTATATTCGTTGCTCTCTTCTGAAGCAGTAGAAGATAAGGTCTTAATTAATTCCGACTCCTGACCTAGTTGAGAGGCGGTATTCACAGCCAGCTGCTGATTGTTATGCTGCATGGTCATTAGTGATGCATTTTCACTGGAGTCGATGGTGGCCCATATGATTAGACCGCCCATGGCCAGTAGCGGAACCAGAATAATCAAATACAGTTTGAACCTTAAATCCATCTTTTTTTTGCGAGTCTGTCTCACGTACGGTTCCCCCTTGGATGTAATAAAGTAAATATGGTTATTCGTATAACCCCATACTATTTATCGTAATATTGAAGGGGGAAATGAAGACTAGCACTAAATTTGTATATACATATACGTAGGAGAATGTGATCATTTGTGGTACCAGTGCACTCAAACTGAATGTAGAAGTTACTTTGCATCAAGAAACGAAACGTTGTCACTGAATCTACGTTCTATAGTAGCATAGGATAGTATATTTAAAGGCAGTTAGTATGCGGACACCTTGCCATAAACCAAAAAAAGGCTCCACCAGCTTTATGCCAGTGGAGCGCTTAATCTTTCTCTAAGACATTCTGTGCAATATACAAACATACTCATGGATGCTCATTGCAGAAACGGTCGATATAATCAGAACATTGCCCCGGCTCATCTTCCATTACGAAATGACCAGCTCTTGGAATGACATGTAGGCGGCATGGGGAATATCCTGGACAAGCCTCTTTGCATAATCGAGGGACTGCCATTCATCTTCTACCCCCCATAACCAAGTAGAAGCATTTATTGAGATCGTTAGAAAGCATGCCTCCCTCTGGTAAGCTCATTTCAACTGTCCTTTATAGCCTACCACTGAACCGTTGGATTGCTTCCTCGGTCACCGGTGTGAAGAGATTAACCAGATTACCGTCAGGATCGCGAAACAGCAAAGCGCGATTCCCCCACGGCATTGTGGTAGGTTCCTTTACCCACTCATCGACAAACGGCTTCAAGCGCTCGTATTCCGCATCGACATCGTGGACATGGAACTCAATAATGACTGTACGATTGTTGGCCGCCACAGCGGAACCAGCGCCAAATAGTTGCACCGTCTGGGAGTGGCCGATCGCTAGAGTGCACGATGGCATAACAAGTTCGGCAAAGACAGGTGCAGGGCGTTCTGCTGAAACACCCGTAATTTTCTCATAGAACTCGACAAGACGATCCACGTCATCAGTAATGATACGCACAGAAGCAAAATTCACGAGATATCATCCTTCCTATAATAAGTATTACGATCACTTACTCCGACTATACAAAAACACTACTGACAACGGTATGTCAGTAGTGTTTTATGAAGAAACCATAGAATAAGAGTGATCGGATTGAACTAACGAGAAACGATAACGCCGGGAGGGATCTCATAGTTGGTTGCCACTGTAATCTGGAAAACTTCAATTTTCGAATCGTTGCAGATATGTAGACGATTTTTTTGTATACATTTATAGAGCGTTATAGAGCTAAAGTCTATAGTATTTGATACATTTTTAAACAAATCTTAAACGCAACGTGGATTGGTTTTAAACTCCAGATGTTAAGCTGATAACATAAAAACAGAGGAGTGTCCGCCTAATGAAACAGTTGTTCAGAAAAGTGTTATTGTCTACAGTGGTGTGCAGTTTCAGTGTGATGTCCATTGGTCAGGTGGCATATATGTCTGGATCAACTTTAGTTGACAAGAAGAATACGATATCTTCAGAATTAATTTGGAAAGAAAGCGTTCGCTCAAATGCAAATACGATTAAAACCATTAAAGCAGAAAAAAATGATCAGTACTCTGATTTGATGTTTCTAAAGCCTATTTTAACGCATAAACGAATCGTTAGCTTGGGAGAAGCATCGCATGGAACTTCAGAATACAATTCAATGAAAGTAAGACTCGTAAAATTTTTGCATGAAGAACTAGGATATGATGTCATTGCATTTGAATCCAATCTAGCCGATACTACTACTGCATATGCTCAAATACATAATACAACGCCGGAGGAATTGATGAAGAGCTCCGTCTATGGCGTGTGGCAGGTTGAAGAGAACTTACCTTTATTTGAATACATTGCACAACAAAGCAACACAGATCATCCGCTTATATTAACTGGATTTGATTCACAAGGCACGTCGGAGTCTTTTATTCAATTCGTTGAGGCGTGGTTTGCTAAGGTCGACAAGAATAAAGCAACAGCATTTGCGCAAACGGAACGCTGGTATTTAAAGCTTAACATGGTTAACAAAGTAGCCGATTTTAATATTCAAAAGAAGAAAATAAAAGAAAAATATATTACTCTCCAAAAGTTTGTAAGAGATAACAAAGCTGAATTAAGCAGGAATCAGAAAGAGCAACTCAATCTGATATCTCTGGTAGATCGCGTCTTACAAAATAGGTTAGACATGTTGGATAACTACCATCCTCATATGGTAAATCTGCTAGCAGGGGTAGACCCAGAGAAGCATTTGAAATTGGGAAGTTATGAACGAGATCGCGTGATGGCGGGTAATGTAGAATGGCTTGCAGAAACGGTCTATCCTGAGGAAAAAATTATTTTATGGGGACACAATTATCATATACGTAAGAATAATTCCACAATGATCACAGAACATAACGGATACGATTATGATAATAATCCATATCCAACCATGGGTGAGATGCTTCCATTCTCACTCAAGCAAGCTGGTTATGTTATAGGTTTGTATGCATATGAAGGAAGCGCATATAAAAACAATGGAGAGGAAGAGCAAGTCCAGCCTCATAAAAAAGGTAGTCTTGAAGATATTGCAGCAAATGAAATGGGCCCAGCCCGGTTCATCAACATGAAGGACGAGGAGTTAAGTCCAACAACGGAATGGATGTACACACCTCGAATTGCCAAAGCATGGGGAGTTTTAGACGAAAAGATGATACCTCGCGATCAGTATGATGGAATATTACTTATTCATAAAATCCATCCCTCTAATCACTAGTAAAGAGCGTACTCAAATTTCGAAGTGAGGGATAGGGCTAAAAATCGATTGTACTTGGTGGTAAACAGTGTTACTCTAAAAGTCTGTGTTCGACAATATATTCAATACTAGCCACCAATTTAGTTATAAAGAAAGGTAACACTATGATAAAAGTTGAAAACTTATCCTTCTCATTTCCACAAAAGGAACTATATAAAAACATTTCATTTACGTTTGAAGAGGCACAACATTGTGCTTTTATCGGAACAAGCGGAAGTGGAAAAAGTACATTGATCGATATCCTGATGGATCCGGAACGATATTTGTTCGAGGGCAAGTTAGAGATAGACCCCGATTGCAGAATAGGGTATGTGAGTCAGTTTTTGCAAGTAGACAAAACAAAAGAAATGACCGTTTTTGAATATATCGCAGAAGAATTCATCAAGATACAAGATGAAATTACAGCAATTTATGCGGAGATGGCCACCACATCGGATATGGATTCCCTGATGGAAAAGCTACAATTGGCTTTGGATGCCTTCGAAGCGATGGATGGGGATAATTTCGAAAAAAACATCAATAAACAGTTAAACCTTGCCAACCTCATGAAGCTCAAAGATCTTAGTATATCCGCCGTAAGCGGCGGGGAATTCAAACTTATTCAAGTGATGAAGGAAATGCTGAATCGTCCAGACTTCATGATTATGGACGAACCCGATGTATTTCTAGACTTTGAAAACCTGAACGCGCTTAAAAAATTGATTAACTCTCACAAGGGAATGCTGCTGGTCGTTACGCACAACCGGTATCTGTTGAATCATTGTTTCAACAAAATCATACACCTAGAAAACACAGAGCTCCAAGAGTTTGACGGGCGATATATCGATTATAACTTCTCACTGCTTCAGTCTAAGATCGAACTGCAAGAAATCGCAGTTGCTGAAGCTGAGGAAATTGAGAGATATGATCACATCATCGACAATCTTAGAGAGATCGCCACGTATAATTCGGAAGCTTCCAGAGGAAGAGCGTTAAAAGCCAGAGTCAAGTTTCAAGAGAGATTGGAAGCACGTCGAATAAAAGAGCCATTTGTCGATATCAAACAGCCGAATATCCGTTTTGGGATCGATAAGGAAATGGAAGACACCGTTGTGGTTAACGTCAATAACTATAGCGTTTCCTTTGACGAGTTGCTTTTGGAAAATGTGAACTTTGAGATCAAATCAACAGATAAAGTAGCCCTGATCGGTCCTAACGGTACCGGGAAAACGACTTTACTCCGAGAAATTTTTAAAAATAATCAGGATGCCATTGAAATCAATCCTGATGTTAAGGTAGCTTATTTATCTCAAGTTCAAGGCGAAATGTTAAAGGATTCGAATACCATCCTAAATGAATTCATAGATTCCGGGTTTCAAACGTATGATGAAATTAGATCGTATCTTCCAAACTATGGCTTTGAAGGAGAAATCCTTGATCAAAAGATTGAATCGTTATCTGGCGGAGAAAAAAACATGCTTCAATTGGCTAAAGTTTCTGCCAGTCAAGCCAACGTATTGCTCTTGGATGAACCGACAAGCCATTTAGACATCTATACACAAATCGCATTGGAGAAAGCCATTGAAGACTACAAAGGTGCGATTATCATGATTTCTCATGATTTCTATTCGGTTGTAAATGGTATGGATTATGTTTTAATTATCGAGGACAAAACGATTAGTAAAATGAGTATAGAAGAATTTAGACAGATGATTTATGCGAGTCATTTTGATGAAAACTATCTAGAAAATGAACAAAAGAAAAAGTCTGTTGAAATGAAAATTGAATTGGCTTTAAAAGATACTAATTTTGAACTTGCAAAGAGTTTGGTTGATGAGCTAGAAAAGCTGATTAAGTTGCTTTAGACAAGGTGAATATTCCATAAATCTAAATCCCCCTGTATGTGGATTAATCCGCATACAGGGGGATTTACTTCTAGAAACAGCTAAACGAGCTGATTCGCTGCAGATCAATGCCGGTGTATAGCCAGAAGAAGCCATTCCAACGGAAGCCAGCCACCGAATTTCTACCTACAAATACAGGGTACATCCAGAAGCCGGGACCACGATCCGGCCAAATATATGTGTAGCGAAACAGACAGCCGGATATGGCTCTTGGATCTACCGCATATAACGAAGCGGGTTGCTGTGGAATGAATGATGGTGGCGGCCCTGTAGGTGCCTGCACGCCTTGTGGTCCGCCGCCTCCACCCCCGGGGAACGATGGCGGACCAGGAAATCCGCCGGGTCCTCCTGGTCCTCCGGGACCCCCAGGTCCGCCAAATCCTCCACCAGGTCCAAAAGGAGGTAAAAATGTCATATCACATCACTCCTGTTCATTAGTCTAATGTATTGTATGTAGGCAATTGAGAAGGGGAATGGGTGGAAGCCTATAGAAGGCCGCTAATGATCAAGTCGAATCAAGCAAATTAACTTGCAGAAAAATGTCGAATAAAGTGATTGCTAACTAATTTATTGTGTGATATTATGATCCAGTAAACGTTTACATCGATAACGAATTGAATATTAGCAGTGTTTGGCTGTTACTGGTAAAGCAGGCATGACCAAAATGATTTTGCATTTTCCTTATGTGAGTAGGGGAAGGCATATCGTTTTGGTCTTTTTTTATATCCAAATTCAGAAATGAGGCAATGGTATGGATTATCGCAAGTTGGGACAAGAGATTACGGAATTGGTTGGAAAGAAGGATAACATCGCTCGGCTTACGCACTGCGCAACCCGACTCCGGTTCGAACTGCACGATATCTCCAAAGCGGAGACAGAAAAACTCAAAGCACTTCCAGGTGTCATTACTGTTGTGAACAATGGTGGACAATACCAGGTCGTTGTGGGCAATGAGGTGCAGCAGGTCTACCGAGTTATCACTCAGCAGATGGGTTCGGCTACCCGAAGTGCGGAATCCAAATCGGATTCTGGCAAAAATAACGGACCAAAACAAAAACAGAGCTGGATCTCCAGATTCATCAGCGTGATCTCAACAACATTTACTCCGGTAATTCCGGCAATCATTGGCGCGGGTATGATCAAAGCGATATTAGCTGTACTTGTGCTGACAGGCCTTGTAACGACAGAAAGCCAAAACTACTATATCCTTAATACCATTGCGGACGCGGCTTTTTATTTCATGCCTATTCTGCTGGCTTATGGAGCTTCCATTAAATTTGAAACTAGTCCCATTCTGGCGATGACAGTTGCCGGCGTGTTGTTACACCCGGGATGGAGCGCCCTGATGGCGGAAGGAAAAGACGTGTTTTTCATCGGTGTTCCAGTTCGACTAACCGATTACGCGGGCTCCGTGCTGCCGATTATTATCGTCGTTTGGCTCATGTCCTATATTGAACGTTTCGCGGATCGGGTATCGCCTTCAATGATCAAATTTTTCACGAAACCAATGATTGTACTATTGATTACAGCACCACTTGCATTGGTGGCGATTGGACCTTTCGGAACGTACCTGAATGATCTGGTTGCCATGGGTGCAGAAGCGATTAATGCCAGAGCCAGTTGGCTGATTCCTTTGTTAATGGGAACTTTGCAACCATTCCTGATCGTAACAGGCACTGCATGGGCGATGACACCGATTGCAACTAGCCAACTAACCAAAAATGGATATGAAATGATCAACGGTCCGGGAATGCTCGCGTCCAATATTGCTCAAGGTGGGGCCACCCTTGCTGTAGCATTAAAAACAAAAAACAAAAAACTGAAACAGCTCGCTGCTTCATCCGGTTTCACCGCCGTACTGGGCATCACGGAACCATCCTTGTATGGTGTAACGCTGAAACTGAAGAAACCCTTAATTGCCGCAATGATTGGTGGTGGTGTAGCAGGGATATATGCTGGTCTGACCGGATTAGTACGTTATGCCTTCGTTTCTCCGGGTCTTGCCGCGTTACCTGCCTTCATTGGAAGCAATCCGATGAACATCGTTCATGCCATTGTGACTTGTCTGATCGCTTTTATCGTTACCTTTGCTCTGACATGGATCATTGGTTTTGAAGATCCAGTGGACGATGAAGAAGAAGACAATTCCAACGTTAACGATGACAAGACGCTTTCTGGGCAGCCTGTTCAAGACAACACCCCAGACACTAAGTATGCTGCAAAAACAAATGCAAATGTACCACGCCAAAATGAATTACGCCCACTTACAATCGCCAGCCCGATGCAAGGGGAATTAGTCCATCTAGACCGTGTACCAGACGATGTCTTCTCTTTGGGATTACTGGGTAAGGGCGCTGCAATTATTCCTGCCAAAGGAGAACTGTATGCACCGATCGCAGGTGAAGTTACGGCTTTCATGGACTCCAAACATGCGGTCAAATTAAACGGTTATGATGGAGAAGAGGTGCTCATTCATATTGGAGTGGATACCGTCAACCTAAAGGGGAGACATTTTGACTCTTCCATTAAAGTAGGGGATCGCGTACAACGGGGGGACTTGTTGATCCGCTTTGATATCGATGCCATCAAGGCAGAAGGGTATGAAGTCATAACCCCGATCATTATCGCCAATTCGGATCGTTTCTCGGATATTAAGCTGGAGAAGCAGAGTCCTGTGGAGGTTGGAGCAACCATTATCCACCTTTCGTAACAAACGTAATACGATACTTCATATGGTCCGTCATATATCATGATCAATATTTAAAATGAAGGAGTGCTTGAGATGTTATATCAACACATCAAACCATTCCCCAATGAATTTCTGTGGGGAGGCTCTACCTCGGCCTATCAAGTGGAGGGAGCCTGGAACGAAGATGGCAAAGGCCTGTCCGTCATTGATATGTGTGATCATCCGGCTGGGACCGCCGATTTCACAGTTGCGAGCGATCACTATCACCGATTCAGAGAAGACGTGAAGCTTTTGGCAGAGCTGGGCCTCAAAGCATATCGTTTTTCAATTGCATGGACTCGAATCTTGCCTTCAGGCACAGGGGCTGTTAATGAGAAGGGACTCGATTTTTATCACCAATTAATTGACGAATTGCTGCTCCATGGTATTGAGCCCATTGTGACCATGTACCATTTCGACTTACCCTACGAGCTTGAGAAAACCGGAGGATGGAACAACCGGGGGACGATCGATGCCTTCGTCGAGTATGGGCGTATCTTGTTTGAGCATTACGGGCATAAAGTGAAATATTGGTTGACCATTAATGAGCAAAATACGATGATTCTCCATCCAGGTGCTATTGGTACACCAAAAGGCGGAAGCCTGCCTTCCAGTAAGGAACTGTATCAGCAAAATCATCACATGTTCGTAGCTCAAGGCAGAACGATGCGACTATTTCATGATATGCTCCCGCAAGGCAAGATTGGTCCTGCATTAAACATGACTTCCATGTACCAGGCAACTTCCAAACCAGCAGATGCAATCGCTGCACATAACTGGGAGACGATTCGTGGATGGGGGTTTCTCGACTTATCGGTGTGGGGACGGTATAATCCATTATTCTGGAGTTATTTACAGGAACGCGGCATCGAGCCGGTTATTGAGCAGGGTGACATGGAAGATATCCGGTCTGGCCGCCCCGATCTGGTAGCAATCAACTACTATTCGACGGCAACCATTGCCGCCAGTATGGGCGATGCGTCGGATGTTACAGCTCGTGGGGGTGATCAGCAAATTATGCTTGGCGAGCAGGGAGTATACCGGGCGGCGGAGAATCCTTATACGGAAAAAACGAAATATGGCTGGGTCATTGACCCGGTTGGCCTAAGGCTGACATTGCGTAAGGTATGTGAACGATATGGTCTCCCGATTCTAATTACGGAAAATGGTATAGGAGCCCCAGATATACTGGAGGCAGATTACACCATTAACGATACGTACCGGATTGATTTTATCGAGAAACATCTGGAACAGATCAGACTGGCTCTAACAGATGGAGTAGATGTGATTGGTTATTGCCCTTGGTCCGTTATTGACGTGGTAAGCACACATCAGGGGTATGGAAAACGTTATGGAATGATCTATGTAAACCGCGGTGAACAGGATCTGAAAGACTTGAAGCGTTTGAAGAAGAAAAGCTTCTCTTGGTATCAAGAGGTCATTAAACAGAATGGCAGATGTATCGGAAATTCGGATCAGGCGGTCACGAAAGAATAAAGGATCGTGATGAATTCATGAGAGTAATCAAAATATTAAATAACAGCTTGCTTCTGACCAAAGATGATCAGGGACAAGAGATGATTGTCATGGGAAAAGGGTTGGCATTCAAAGGCAAAGTCGGCGAGCGACTCGATGAGGAGCATATCCAGAAACGATTCATTCTGCAAAATAATCCGTCTGCCCAGGCTTACGTACGAACCATCGAAAACATGCCAGAAAAACATGTGAATGTCATAAACAAACTGATTACCAATGCAAAAGAAAAGCTGTCTCTTGACGACCAAATCTTCTTTACGCTTATGGACCACTTGTCGTTTGCCATTGAACGATGGAAAAAAGGTGTAGCATTACAGAATCGCATGTTATGGGAGATCCAGAGGTTTCATCCTGTCGAATTCGAACTGGGCCTTGAAGCCGTTCAGATGCTGAATCTAGAATTGGGTATCGAACTGCCGGAAGAAGAAGCAGGGAATATCGCTTTTCATTTCGTGAATGCCCAAACGCATGAACAGAATATGGAGCGCACGATGCAATCCGTTAAGATGTTAAAAGATATTTTTAACCTGATTCAATACACCTTTGATATGCAATTGAACAAAAATTCCATCCATTATGTGAGACTTGTCACACATTTGCAATTCTTCATCCAGCGTTTACAAGAAGGACGTCTGGGCAATTCGGCGAAAGATTTCATCTTTCAGCACATGGTGAAGGAGCATCCGCTTGAATACAAATGCGCGGAGATGATCAAAACCTACGTGCAGAATATGCTGGATATCTCCATATCGAACGAGGAATTATTATATTTGATGATTCACATTGCTCGAATTGTGCAGGAGGAACAGGGTGACGAGGGACGATTATAAAACAAAGTTAAAGTTATATTCCCTTATTTTTGGGGAAAGCGATTCTTTGAATATCTGATGCTTGATTTCTAGCATGTTTATATGTCTGTTAACAGATAGAAAAAAAGAACTTTCTAACTATGACCGTTTTCTCGTATTTTATCGGGAAACGGTCTTTTATTCTTGCAAATATGTAGCGGCTTTTTTAATATTCCACGCGAACGAACTCCAGTTTCCTAAACTCACAATTACCAAAAGATAACTTTTATTATAACTATTGGAAATTTGTTATATGTAAGCGCTATCCAAAGAGCTATAATCTATTTATCTGGATGTTAATCCGTTCAGAAATACTTAGACCAAATCAAGAGGAGGAATTGTATGAGACGGTTAGGTCAATGGAATATAACAGCCTTGGTTCTTGTGCTGGTACTCGCCCTGCTTCCATTTTCGAATGTCTCACATGCAGCCAAGGCAGTTGCGGAAGTGGAGGGAGGTCATTTGAGCACAAACTTTGAAGACGGTACACTTCAGGGATGGACTCCACGTACAGGTAACGAAAGGCTGACAGTGACACAGCAGGAAGCACACGAAGGTCAGTCCAGTATGCTGGTCGCCAACCGTGAGCGTTCCTATCATGGACCGATGTTATCCATGAAGGATCTGCTTAAGCGTAACCAAGAGTACGAAATTGCGGCATATGTAAGACTTACTCAGGAGCCCACCACGGATCAAACACTACAGCTCACCACATATAAAAAAACAACTGCCGAAAGCTGGAACCCAATCGGTAGCGTGAAAATTGCCAAAACAGAATGGAATACATGGCACAAGATCACCGGAAAATTTCAGTATAGCGATGATCCCACTGAATTGAATTTGTTCATCGAAACACCCTACATCTCTGAAGATAGCGTAGATACGTTATCGTTCTATGTGGATGATGTATCATTTACTCTGGCCGAGCAACTGGAGATTGAAGAAGGGATTCTGTCTCTGAAGGACCTGTATCAAGATGATTTCCCCATTGGTGCAGCGGTGTATCGCTGGCAGTTGGAAGGCGCATATGGACAACTGCTCACAAAGCACTTTAACAGCTTGACCGCAACCTACGAGATGAAACCAAAGTACATGTCTCCTTCCGAAGGTGTTTATGAGTTCGAGGCAGCCGATCAATATGTTCAGTTCGCCGAGGAGCATGGTATGGGCGTACGCGCACATGCGTTGTTGTGGCATATTGATGCAGCAGAGTGGATGTTCAAGGATCCTCAGGGTAACCCTGCGAGTCGAGAATTACTGCTTGCCCGGATTCAGGATTACGTTGAAACCGTCATGACCCGATACAAAGGTAAGATCTATGCCTGGGATGTGGTAAACGAGGCGATTGCGGATAGCAATGGTGATGCCAACGGTTTACGTAAAAGTCCTTTTTATGAACTAATCGGTCCGGATTACATTGAGAAAACCTATGAATTCGCTCGTGCAGCCGATCCGGATGCCAAATTATATTACAACGAATACTTCACGGAAATCCCTGAGAAAAGAGAGCATATGTATAAGTTGGTCAAACGACTGAAAGAGAAAGGGCTCATCGATGGTGTGGGTTTACAATCCCACTATAACCTGGAATCCCCGCCCATCAAGGAAATTGAAAAAACAATCAACATGTTCGCCGAACTTGGATTGGATATTCAGATCACGGAACTGGATGTTGATAGCGGGATTTCATTTGGTGAAGAGATGTCCGATGAAGTCGCGGTAAAGCAGGCGTATCGATATAAGGAACTGTTGGATTTGTACAAAAAACACAAAGATCACATTTCTTCTGTTACCTTATGGGGACTCCAAGATGAGAAGTCTTACAACAACCAGGCTATGCTGTTTGATTCAGCCCTGAAGGCCAAAAAAGCATACTGGGGACTCGTGGATGAATCCAGCTTGCCTGTGTTGACGCAGAGAGCCGTCTCACTTTCGGGTAAACCGGATATCAAAAAACAGTCACAAGATCCGCTCTGGAACAAAGCGGTGTCTACTCCACTGAAGGGTGACTCTTCGGGATCAGCCAGTTTCCGCACCTTATGGGATCATAGTAACCTGTATATCCTTGTGGATGTTCAGGATGCAAAGACAGATGTGAATGACAGAGTAGATATCTTTGTTGACCTCAATAATGGCAAGACCACCTCATATGAAGCAGATGACCGACACGTAATCATTAAGCGGTCGGGCAAAGCTGAGGGCGTGGAGAAGCGTTCATATCGTGTACGCGAGACCAAAGCCGGATATCAGGTTGAATTGTCCATTCCGTGGGGTGGTATCCAAGTCGGATCAGAATATGAAGCCGGATTGGATATCCGTGTGACTGATGGCGGTTCAAGTGGGACACAACCTTATAATCCACTGTACTGGAATGATCGAACACAATCTCAGGAACAGGATACAAGCAAATACGGCGTGATTCAGCTTGCCCCTATGCCCAAATCTGCACAAGCTGTGCAAGGGATTGTTCAGATTGATGGGAAGAAAGACACATCATGGAATAAGGCTGCACCATTTGAAGTAAAACGGTTGAACCAGAGCGAAGGTGCAGAGGCAGTGGCTCGCGCTATGTGGTCAGGTGAGTATCTATACCTGCTGATCGACGTCACTGATCCAAACATCATCACAGATAGTATCAACCCATGGGATCAGGATTCGGTTGAGATTTTCCTGGACGAGAATCACCAGCGCACACCGTATTTTCAATATGATGATGCCCAGTTCAGAATCAGTGCAGACAATGTGGGAACCTTTGCAGGGGGTGCCTCACCTGGACGCCTTGTAAGTGCTGTGAAGAAAACAAATAAAGGATATCTCGTAGAAGCCCGAATCCAGTTACATTCACTGATGCCCAAAACAGGAAATGTTCTCGGTTTCGAGCTTCAAATTAACGACAACCAGGGCGGAGGTAAGCAGAGCGTAGCTAAATGGAATGATACGACCAATGAGAGCTGGAGAAACACTTCCCAGTACGGAATACTCACTTTTGTCGGAAAGAACAAACTCGGGCATTAAACCATTCGTAGTAGTTGCAAGAATAGAAACCATCATAACAGTGGCTAAAACTCAACCATTGTTGTGATGGTTTTCATCGTTTACATACGTCACCAAAGGTGATGAGGGGCGATACAATCTGCCTTGACTATATTTAACAGCCCTTGATATACTAAATGGATGTTATTTTTTCTTTTATGTGGATAAGAAAGTAATCAACTACATACAACCGTTTGCGAGGGAGCCTTAACCGGCTGAGAGGGTGTAAACCGACCTTACCTGATTTGGATAATGCCAACGTAGGGATGCAACGATGAAACGCTGTACTTGGGTAGCTCATGCGAACCCCCTTGTTTTAGTGTATTTATCTGCGAAACATCCTATGGATGTTTCGTTTTTTTGTTTTTAAATACGTACATTATGAATTGGAGGAACATATGTTGACTATTTCAGAGAGACTATATCAGGCAGCACAGCTTGTGTGGAATGAATGTCTTGAGCATCCCTTTGTTAAAGGGATCGGAGATGGTTCCTTACCGGTTGAACAATTTCGTTATTATTTGCTGCAAGACTACTTGTACCTGTTCGATTATGCCCGCGTATTTGCACTGGGTATCGTCAAGTCGCATGACCCCAAATTGATGCAGTTTTTTAGTAAAAACGTAGATAACATCCTGAATGGTGAAATGAAAATTCACCGTTCTTATATGGAGCGATTAGGAATTACAGAGGATCATGTTTTTCAGGTAAAACCTGCACTGAAAAATGCAGCCTATACTAACTATATGCTCTCTGTTTCCCAAGCGGGTGGCATAGCAGAAGTACTTGTATCCATTCTAGCCTGCTCATGGAGCTATGCAGAGATTGGTCAAGTCCTTGCTCAAAAGCCAGGTGCAGCTGATCATCCTTTTTATGGAGAGTGGATCACAGGATATGCTTCCTCTGAATACAACAGCAACAATCAATCCCTAGTGACGTTAACGGATAAGCTATTAGAAGGCTGTAGCGAGGGAACATACCAACGGATGGAGGATATTTTCGTGATGTGCAGTCGCTTTGAGCTTGATTTTTGGGAGATGTCATGGAGGCTGGAGCCTTAAGTTCACTGGTAGTTAATTCAATTAGAGAGCAGCGTCCATAAACATTAAGAGGACATAAAAGCTCGAATTGAATAGGGAGTGCGGTGATGCAATGAGTATATATGGAAAATAACTAGAATACGCAAAGCGAACAAATATTCGAGGTGAGTACAGCGAATAATCAGAACGTGTCAGCCCAAAAATACATGATTAAACATTTGAACAACAAGCTCTGATATAATAAGCAAATAGCAACTATCTATTTTCTGGAGGTGAGGCTATTGAAAACAATCGGGGTAGGATTCTTACATGCACGGCTCTATGCAAAGCCAGTGAAGGATATGGCAATGCTTTGCATAGAGCCCGGGAATAATCACATTGCCAACGACGAATCGTAATATTCTACTAACTGGCTTTGCACCTTATTGATCTATTAAATAAGGAGTGAGGCCCATGAAATATTCAAAAGCCGAGTCTATTTTTCCGGAAGAATTGTTACGTATCATTCAAGAATACGTTCAAGGGGAATTGGTTTATATCCCAAAACCCAAAGAGGCACACCTAAAATGGGGCGAGAAAACAGAGAGCAAGAGCAGGGTCTCTGCTCGAAACGCTGAGATTAAATCCTTATTCTGCAATGGAGTCAGGATAGAGGAGTTGGCGGATCGGTATTTCTTGTCCTGCGAAAGCATAAAGAAAATAGTCTATACAAAGAACTAATCAAGGAACTAATGAAATCCGCTAACTCGTCGCATCGACGGTTTAGCGGATTTTGTGCAAAGATGACTTAAATCAACTTATACATAGTAACCGTACCCCTAAGTCGATAGACTTAAGTTAAGGTTGTTGTGATGAAGGACGGCCGGATCATACGAAGAGGTGTAACGAATGAACGAAATCATAAAGAAGAAGCTGCTGGACAAAAATGAACTGCTCATTAACATGGTGATTGAACGCGTAAAAAGAGATTTTCTAGACGATATCGCCATTATTGGGCTTACTGGTTCATTTAGCACCGGTGACTTTCACGAGAAGAGCGATCTTGATTTAATTATCATTAATAATACAGAAAAGGGATGGAAAATATCCGATTGCTTCATCTTGGACGACGTTGGATATGATATCTATTGCACGCCATGGGATTCAAGAATACAAGAGCAATCCACCTTGGAGAGTCCCAACGTATCGAGCCTAACCGAGCTTAAAGTACTCTACTATGCTAAGCCTGAGGATTTGGAGAAATTGAAAGACTTCCAGCAAAAAGCTCTTGATGCACTTGCAAAACCGATAGGAGAAGCGTGTCTTAATCGAGCAAATAAATGGATCGACCTGGCTAAGCAAGCATACAGCGATACGATGCTTAGTGAAGATATCGGTTCAGTGCGATATGCATCTGCTGAGGTTCTGTATAATCTAGTCAATGCCTTGGTGAGTATGAATAACACGTGCATCAAACGAGGGATCAAGCGATATTTGGAAGAGATACGTTCGTTTCGCTATGTTCCGGATAATCTCGAATCCTTATACGTGTCAATCATCGAAGCTCATACCATTGAAGATATTCGAATAACATCCTTTAATATGTTGAATAGTGTTACGAGGTTACATAACACAATGTGTGATAACTTCATTGTTAAACCGGTTCCGACCTTTGATAATCTTGGAGGAACATACGAAGAACTGTGGTGCAACTACCGTAATAAAATTTTGAACAGTGTTACAACGAACGATGCTTCCTACGTTTTTCTTTCGGCCTTTGGAGCACACGGATATCTTGATGAAATGGCCATGGAGAAAGGAACCAAGAAATATGATCTTATGCAGTACTTTGATGCAAGTAATTTACCAGTTATGAAAGAGAAGCTCCTTGATGTGATGGATGATTATCTAGAAGAGTATGATAGGGTCGGCAGAAAAGTCGAACGTTTTACAACCTTCGAGGAACTATATGCCCATTATATGAATCATTGACCTTACGTTCCAGGTAGTCAACCAAACATTGTTTTTACATTTGGATATCTCTAGAAGATGGAAAGTCTGACGATTTTATCGTCAACAATAACAAAATGATAATTCAATAATAGCGGATCGGGTAAACCAGTCTTGTCGTAGGTACCATCCAGCTCGCATGTTAGCACAATTTCATCACCTATTTTTTTTGCTATTGTTGGCTTTAACGTTACATTCGCCGCGAAATGGTTTTGATCACTCCATTCCCGAATCACCTGTCGGGTCTGGCTTGTTAGATGCAGTAATGTATTTGCCAATTACAGACGGTAAATGATTGAGATCCATATTGTTCTCTCCCTTTATTAATTAATTTTTAGACGGTAGGAATCGTTCCCCCATCTATGACATATTCACTACCTGTAATAGATGCTGCTCGGTCTGAGACCAGAAATGCGACCAGCTCAGCGACTTCTTCAGGAAATCCTGGCCGACCAATTGGAATACCTCCGAGTGAAGTCATAAGTTGTTCGAGCGCACTTTCTCGACTTCCGGTTTCCGTTGCGATCCGATCAATTAATGCGTCAGCTGCTTCTGTCTGAATAAACCCGGGAGACAATGTATTGATGCGAATTCCTTGAGGGGAAAATTCATTCGATAATCCCTTGCTATAATTAGTCAGCGCGGCTTTGGCAGATGCATAAGCCAGTGTAGTTTCATATAAAGGTAATCGTCTCTGGATGGAAGTGAAATGAAGAATAACGCCTGAATTATTTTCTAACATAAGTGGAATTAAGCCACGATCAAGTCGAACTGCTGCGAGTAAATTCCAATTTAATGCATGAAGCCAATCCTCATCACTCAATACAAGAGCGCCTCCTGGTGGTGTCGTTGATCCACCTACGCAATGGACAATAATATCGATACCTCCAAGTTGCTCTTTTACTGCTGTAATTATTTGCTCTACACCTTCAGGTGTGGCGACATCTGCTTGCACAAATTTGACCGAATTTGGCAAGTCAGTAGATTGGGAACGGGCAGTAGTAAGAACTGTAGCTCCGCCGTTTGCAAGTCTTTTTACAACTGCTTGCCCCATTCCCTTTGTTCCTCCGGTTACAAGCACCTTTTTACCTTCAAATTCTGATACAGAGAACTCAAATTCTTTATACATAACTATTCCTCCTTGTGATGGTATTCAATGATTAATTTGAAATTGCTCTGTCTCTAAACCTTAATGTGTTGTTCGAGAGGAGCTAGAACTAATACTACACTTGCTACTTTCATAACGTCCAATTTATTATAATAATAAAAATGATGAATATTATTAATATAGAAAGGGGTGTTTTAATGGAACTTACACAATTGGAATACTTTATGACCGTTGCACGACTTGAACATATGACCTTAGCCTCCAAAAAACTAGGTATTACTCAGCCAGCGTTAAGTCATGCAATTGCCAAGCTTGAAAACGAGATAGGAGCTCCTTTATTTGAGCGAAATGGACGAAATATTAAGCTGAACCGAAACGGTACTATGTTCTCTAAATGGATTGGTAGGGCCCTACATAATATTGAAAATGGTCTAAAGGAAATCGAAGAGTGGTCCAATCCGGATACTGGTGTGATTACGTTGTCATATCTAAACATTCTCGGTGTTGAATTGATCCCTAGCCTAATTCGAAGTTATCAATTGAAGTATCCCAAAGTTCGGTTCGAATTGACACAAGGGAACTTAGGAGATATTGATGCACATCTGGAGCAAGGATTTTCGGATATTATGATTACATCGAGGGAATCTACTTTGAATAATCATCACTGGAAGACGATTCAGAATGTTCCTTTATACATTGTTGTTCCCTCCCAACATCGTTATGCAGATTGTAGCGCTCTTAGTTTGACAGAGCTGTCTGGCGAGCCATTTATTGGATTGAAAAACAACTGTGGATTAAAAGCAACGATTTTATCCCGATTCCAACATACCGGATTTTTTCTTGCTTCTGCTTATGAAGCGGAGGACCTGATCACTGTAGCCGGTTTTTATAAAGTCGGGTCTAGGTGTATCAGTACTGCCTAAGACGCTGGGTTTGATGTTAGATGAATTGGTCTGGATCCCTATCATTGATGAAGGGTGGTACTGGGAAATAGGATTAAAGTGGAGAGATGATCATAATATTTCCCCAGCAGCGAAGAGGTTTATTGAATATGTGGATACTTTACATCAAGGGGATTGACCTCCAAATTTTTTAGTTTTGAAAAGAAATTCTGAGAAAACAATCATACTTTATTGTATTTGAACACAAGGAAAAAAACCTTTTACAATGATTGGCAGTGAGTTATAATACAATCACCAGATAGATTACCCAACAAAAAAGTGAAATATTGTAATATCTAGTCACACTCGGCTCGTCATAGTTCTTTGAGCCGCTTATTACAACATAATAGATATCGGAGGTATGATTATGGTCAAGAAAAAAATTTCCACAGCCCTCAGCGCAGCTTTAATCGTTTCTATGCTGGCTACTGGCGTAATAGTCACTATCGAAGGTAACACAACGTTAGAGGTAGCGAAGTCAGCAGGGGATAAAAAGGTTGAAGTTGTTAAAGCATAAGCGAGCCGTTAATTTATTTAGAGCATGTCAAGAGACAAGAACATATTCCTGTTGAAGTCGCTATTTTAGCGGCTTTTTTTGTTTTATCGGTAAAATTGGGTTTAATACTAACGATATTTTGTTGAACAAGTAAAGAGAAGTTTAGATGTAACCTTTTTACATTTGTAAACCAATAGGTTTAAAGTAATAAAAAATGATTAGATCAACTTAACTAAAAAATTGTTATTTTCTATAATCAGTCATAAATTGTGCAAATGTAAACTAAAACAGATATATACATAAAAAATAATGTTCATTTATCCAAAAATACTTTGACAAATGAAAACCGGTGGATTATTTTGTTAATAAGGAATGCATATTTCTTCTTTAGATTTTAAATAGCCTTAAGGGAGCGTGAACAAAATTAAAAAAGTACATCTATCAGGTGAAAATAGTATCAGCAAAGATCCAGAAAACTTTATTTATAAAAATGAATACAGACCGCAAATACATTATTCCCCTAAGGGAAATTGGATTAACGATCCTAACGGGATGGTTTATTACGAAGGAGAATATCACCTTTTCTACCAATATACTCCCCATGATACGCAGCCTGACTTCGGCAGAATGCATTGGGGGCATGCAGTAAGTAATGATTTAGTACATTGGGATGAACTTCCACCAGCCATCTCGCCCGGAGAAGATGGAGCGATCTTTTCGGGAAGTGCGGTAGTCGATAAGAACAATACAAGCGGATTCTTCAACGAAGCAGGATCAGGATTGGTTGCAATTTATACTAATAACGGTAACAGCGCTCAACCCGGTAAACCGCAGGTTCAAAGCATCGCTTACAGCAAGGACAAAGGTAGAACCTGGACAAAATATGAAGGCAACCCTGTTTTATTCCCCACGGAAACGCTAGACTTTCGAGACCCAAAGGTATTCTGGCATGAAGAATCTTCAAACTGGGTAATGGTTCTTGCAGTAAGCGACCGTATAGAATTTTACACATCTTCGAATCTTAAGGATTGGTCTTATGCAAGCGGTTTCGGTTCTGACATTCCGGGCATCCATCGTGGAATATTTGAATGTCCTGATGTTTTTAAAATCCATGTGGATGAGGACCCCAATACCACTAAATGGATTCTGACACTAAGTCTCGGAGATAGAAATGGCGTAAATCCAAACGATTCAGAACCACCCGCAGGCGGTTCAGGCATGATGTATTTTATAGGTCACTTTGATGGTAAGGTTTTTACACTAGATGAAACATTGGAATCATTCGATACAATCCAATGGATAGATTACGGATCTGACTTTTACGCGGCCGTGACCTGGGATGGTATCCCGAATGAGGATGGGCGAAAGATTTGGGTCGGCTGGATGAATAATTGGCGTTATGCTTCCACTCTTCCTTCTAAAGAATGGCGTGGCCATATGTCAATCCCACGAGAGATTCGGCTTAGGACGTATTCGGAAGGACTTCGCTTAATTCAAGCACCCATAACTGAGTTAAATCAACTTAGAAGATCAATTCTGTCTCTACAAGACATTACGATTAAACCAGATATGAACGTTTTGTCTGCTGTTTCTACTGCAAAGATGGAAATTATTGCGGAATTTGAAATTGGTAACGCAATAGAATTTGGGTTCAAGGTGCGAAAGTCTTCCTCTTCCAACCAGGAGACAGTCATCGGATATAATGTCTTGAATGAGGAGTTGTTCGTCGATCGGACGAAGTCAAACACTGTTGATTTCCATCCCGATTTTGCTGCAAAACACAAGGCCCCCATGAAGCCAGAGCATAAACGGATACAGTTGAGCATCTATGTTGATTGGTCAAGTGTAGAGATCTTTGGCAACAATGGAACAACTATCATTTCAGACACGATTTTCCCCGACTTGGAAAGTAGAGGACTGGAACTCTATGCCATTGGCGGAGAACTAAAGGTCGTGTCTCTTCAAATCAATGATCTCGTAAGCATTTGGGAAAATCAACCGAACTGAACTCGGTGTCCAAAACCAATTAAATTTGAATCGACTTTACGATTCTATTAGAAAAGAGGGTATGGAATGAACGATAAATCTAAATTCGCAATATGTCTTCTGATGGCAACGGGATTAACTCTGACTTCAAACGGTATTTTTACGTCCAAATCAATTGCGGCTAGTGCTGTGCTCGCTGATCAGGAAACAAATAAACAGGCAAAGGAGGAGCTTGATATTTTTGAAAGCGCATCCAAATCAAATACCAATCTGATAGGCTGGCAAGTGAAAGGAAAAGGGGGATTAGAGGATACTTCAGAAGGAATCCTGCTAACTTCACAGCCTAAAGAAAATGTAATGGCCATCTCAGAGACAGTGTCCGATGATTTTATCTATGAAGCTGATGTCATGATCAGGGATACGAAGGCAGACGCCACATTGTTGTTTCGTTCTAATGAGGATGGCTTTAGCTCGTACATGCTGCAAATCGTTCCGGACGCAGGTCTGATTCGGTTAAGAGATGCAAGAAATGGAAATGGGAAATTAAAGGAGGAGCGTAAAGTTTCTGTTGAAATGGGGCAAATCTATCATCTCAAAGTGAAGGCAGTGGGTTCCTCTCTAAAAGTATATTGGGGCAATCAATATAAACCATTAATTGATGTTCAAGACATTTCGTATCAAAGCGGAAAGCTTGGACTCCATGTATGGGATGGATCCGCCTTGTTTTCGAACATCGTAGTGAGCGATCTGAAAGGTAATTTGGGTACGGTGCTTTCTAGCAAGGGAACATGGCAGCCTGATATCAACGGCAAAAGAGGGACGGTAGAACAGGAGAGCAAAGCACAGCAAATCTATAATAAAGAGGCGACTGATATGGTCTATGAAGGGAATATTACCCTTCGTCCAGATTCTATTGCAGCTCTCGCATTCCGATCTTCAACCGATGGAGCTGAAGGATATGAAGCTTCTCTTACGAAGGAAGGAGATCAGGTCCGTGTAAGTTTGACGAATACAAAAGGAACAGTAATTGCAAGTTCGCAACGTACTTATCCGAGTCAGATGGGAGCCAAACATCATGTGGAAATCAAGGCAAAGGGAGATCGAATTCAGGTCTTCCTGGACGGGTACACTACGGCCGCGATTGACGTGAAAGATTCAACCTACAAAAGTGGAAGTACTGGAATCGTCGTAAAAAAGGGGACGGCTTACTTTCAGGATACTTATGTGACGGAACTGAGCCAATATTACAATGAGATATATCGTCCACAATATCACTACACGCCAATACGTGGTTCAGCGAGTGATCCGAATGGACTTGTCTACTTCGAAGGAGAATATCATCTCTTCCATCAGGATGGAGGAACATGGGCGCATGCGGTAAGTAAAGATATGCTGAACTGGAAACGGCTTCCGATTGCACTTCCCTGGAATGATCACGGACATGTCTGGTCTGGGTCGGCTGTTGCGGATATGACAAATGCATCTGGTTTATTCGGAGATTCAGGAGGCAAGGGCCTTATTGCATACTACACTTCCTTTAATCCGGATAGCCCAAATGGGAACCAGCGTATAGGTCTTGCTTACAGTAAAGACCAAGGTCGTACTTGGGAGTATTCGAAGGAGCGCCCGATTGTGATCGAGAACCCAGGTAAGAGCGGAAATGAAGCTGGGAATTGGGATTTCCGCGATCCGAAAGTAATCCGTGATGATGAGAATAACCGCTGGGTTATGGTTGTGTCCGGAGGAGATCATATTCGTTTCTATACGTCAACGAATTTACTTGACTGGACATTGACAGATAATTGGGGATATGGGGATTACGTCCGCGGAGGCGTATGGGAATGCCCTGATTTGTTCCAGCTTCCGGTAGACGGAACGTCACAGAAAAAGTGGGTTATGATGATCAGTACAGGAGCGAATCCCAAAACAGGCGGATCAGATGCCGAGTATTTTATCGGTCAATTAACAGCTGATGGTAAATTCGTGAACGATAATCCCGCGGGTAAGGTACTAAGAACAGATTTTGGTAAAGAATTTTACGCTTCGATGTCTTTCGCTAACATGCCTGATCATCGCACAGTGATGATGGCGTGGATGACGAATTGGGATTATCCGTTCGCTTTCCCAACGTCCAATTGGAAAGGTGAACTAACCATTCCTAGGGAAGTATCATTGGTAACGACCAAAGATGGAATTCGGATGGTGCAAAGTCCAATCAAAGAATTGGAATCACTGCGTAAACCTTTGTATTCTGCTTCCAACAAGTCGGTGAGTCCTTCTTCCGGGAATCTGTTAAAAGGTATTATTTCAGGGGCTTACGAAATTGAAGCTGAAATTGAAATCCCTGAAGCCAGCACAGCGACCGAGTTTGGCTTTAACATTCGTGAGGGTGCAAATCAGAAGACGGTCGTGGGTTATAAGGCAAGCGATAGTCGTATGTTTGTGGACCGAACTACATCGGGTGAAACGGATTTTTCTAACCTTTTCAGCAAGAAACATGAAGCACCTACGCAAATGGAGAATAATCGGATCAAGATGCGTATTCTTGTGGATGAGTCTTCTGTTGAAGCCTTTGGTAACGACGGTAAAGTTGTCTTTTCAGATGTTATATTTCCGGATCCTGCTAGTAGAGCGATGAGTTTTTATGTGAAAGGTGGGAATGTGAACGTTGTTTCCTTGAAAGTGCATCAACTTGAATCTGTCTGGAATGAGGACATTCCTTCAAAAGTTCAAATAAAGATGGATACGAGCGATCGGGAACTTGGGGTAGGCGAGTCGGATACACTGCAGGCGATGGTCGAGTACGGACCAGGTTTAGGCGTTCAACCGCTGAAGTGGGATTCTAGTAATAACGAAGTAATAGCCATAGACCTGGTAGACAACTCACACGCAGTTATTAAGGCAAAAAAAGAAGGGGAGTCCACAGTCACTGTATCTACTCCGAATGGTAAAACTTCCGCTAGCGTGCTCGTTAAAGTCTCAGGTGGTGAGTTCCGGACAAACCTGAGTGGATGGACTAAAGATCTGTCTGCTGCTTCATGGTTAGTTAGTGAACATGGGATTCGTGGTAAATATTATAGCGATGCGAATTATATTGCCAAAGAGAAGGCTGGGAATTTTACGTATGAAGCAGACATGATGCTTGGTGAAACAGGAGGGGCAGGTTCTATTTTGTTCAGGACTAGCGAAGATGGTCGCAGTGGTTATTATCTGAATCTAGACCCTAACATGAAGGCAATCCGTCTGTTCTATAAAATCAATGGAGGATTTGAAGAACGGCAGGTTCTTGCAAAAGTACCAACTTTCATTCAGCCAGGTCAAACGTATAAGGTGAAAATAGAAGCGAATGGTCCGCATATTGTCGTTCACGTGGACAGTCAAAAAGTGATAGATATCATGGATGGTACTTTTGCAGAAGGTCACTTTGGACTCAATGTTTTTGGCGGATCCGCATCTTATCAGAACGTCAATGTGAGCAACGGTGAACCTGCAAACATCACCAAGTCCAGTCTTATAAATGCCGCAACACAAAAATCCATTTATACCGTGAACCTTGTCAACGGGGAGCCGGTTACCTTGCAAGATGCAAGTGCAGCTTCCGTCCAGAAGTGGGTATTTGTTCCGACAGGCGACGAAGCAGGTTCGTATTCGATTCGTACTACGGCCGGTCAGACGCTTGATCTGGATATAGGGCAAAACAAACTTCAGCTATACCATTACTTGGGATACAACAACCAGCGTTGGGTCCTTCACGAGAACAAAGACGGATCAGTTCATATTACTTCAGCTCATCATCAAAAAGCATTAGAAGTATCGGAAGATGGGACCGAACTCATCCTAAGTGAACTGAATCCATCACTTGATCGACAAAAATGGATATTAGCAAAATAATCAAAATTTATTCCATGATGGCGTATCTCATAGATATTCTAATAAAGAAGTGTCGCGGGACAGGACCATTGTTCTATTCAAGTCGCTATTATAGCGACTTTTTTCTTTTAACGAGAGGAATCAATCATATATTATATTTTTTCCTTCTTCACTTAGTTTTCTTAAAGATGTAATCATGTGATTAATCTCTTCTTCAGAGTGTCTTTCCCATGAAGCTAATTCAGCTACTATTTTAAGTGGCGATTTAGATCGATATGAACGTGTTGGGTTTCCAGGAAACTTTTTATCAGTTACGTTTGGATCACTTTCAAAATCTCCTAATGGTTCTACAATGTAAATTCTTTCTTTTGCATTAGATCTTGCCAATTCAGCACCCCATTTGGCAGCATTTAATGTTGCAGTAAAGTATATATGGTTAGAATTTTTCTCTTGGTAATTTGATAAGAATTGTGGTTCTAATAAATCACCAATTTGCAGTTCTGCTTTTGTACCGTGAAAAAAAGGACCTTGATCTATGATCACTTTTTTGTCATCCATACTGATCCACCTCTTTTTTAGTTTTGTATTTAGCAGTATAGTGTAGGAATTTCAAAAAAAACAGTCTATAAAAAAATAAAAAATAACGGTATAATTTAAGTAGAGAGAATGATACTGAGTCCAATAACCCAAGTTTAAGAAAGCAGCCGATCATAGTGATCGGCTGCTTTTGTTTAACTAACGAGCAGGTTAAAAAGATAATCCGTTCAAGGCAGGTCTCTGTCCTGGATTGTAGAGTGATGTTGCAATGTCAGAGAATATAGTTGATAAGCATTATCATTCATGTTATATTGTTCACCAGTAAACAAAATATAAGAAATTATTTAGAAAAACCTTAATATTTAAATGATATTTTTGTTTACAATTAAATAAGGAGCGATCACAGGATGATCTCAAAAGATAGAACAAAACAGTTGCTTTATGACCAATTTATCCGTTTTTTACATGTGTATGAGAACCACAAGGATACAGAAATCGAGCATTTCCTAAGTATCGCCCAGCGAGAAAGTATCGAGAAAATCCCTCAGCATTTGACCGCGGTTCATATGATAGATTGCATAGGCAAGCATGAGCCTATTAACAACACGGGTATTGCCGAGGCGATGAATTTGTCCAAAGCAAGTATCACCAAAATTGGCAACAAACTGCTGGAGGAAGGATTCGTCAAACGTACAAAAATGAACGACAACAAAAAGGAAAGCTATTTCCGGTTGTCACCGCAAGGCAAAAAAATCTTTGAACTGCATGAACGTCTGCATATACATGAGGCTGAGCGCTTCTATCGTACTCTCGACAAATATTCGGAAACGGAGCTAAAAGTAATCCATCAATTTCTTCAAGACAGCAGTATAAATATTGAATCCAGATAGAACAAAGGAGAGTGAAGCATTTGAGTCTGGCGGAATTGATCAGGGAGCGCAGGAGTATTCGTAAATGTAATTCTACGCCGGTGGACCAGGAGTTAATTGTAGAATTACTGCGTAAGGCTATAAGGCTTCAACCTTTTGTCGAGTCTGGCTCGTGGCGTGTAGTATATGCCGGAACTCCGGAAGCACGCAAACGGTTGGTGGACTGCATGCTGGAACAGATGTCACAAAGCAAGCTCGGCAAGTTGATTCCAGGGAAACTTCTGGATGTTTTTAAAAAGAGATTTACCGATATTCCTGCCCACGTCATTGTTATGTCGACTGTAGGACCGAATCGTCTGACCAATGACCGCAATTATGCGGCTGCCTGCGGGGTGATGCAGAGCTTCCAACTGCTGGGCTGGGAACGAGGGTTAGGAATGTTGTGGGATACAGAGTCCATGATTCAACATGAAGGGTTCTTCAATGGAATTGGCTTACGTGAGGATGAAAGATTTGTTGGTATTCTTCATATAGGATATTACAACAAAGCGCCAAGAAGTCGGAAAAGAACACCAGCCGAGCAGAAATGGACCGTATTGCGAGGACAGTCTACATAGAAGAGGAGGATATGAAAATGAAATTGTCAGATTTGGAAGGAGACATGGGCGGTCCGAGTGAGTTTTTGGATCAACCGGTATCGCAGGATCTAATCCTTGAGTTGCTCAATCATGCCGTATGGGCGCCAAATGATGGCCTCCGAGAGCCGTGGCGATTTATCTTTGCTGATAACCAGTATGGGGACATCATGCAGGGATTACAGGAGCCTGCCCCTGCATATCTTCTGGTCTTGGTGAAGGAAGAGACGGATCAATATAAGCGGGAAGAGGACTTTGCAGCTGTCTGCTGCCTAATTCAGAATTTCCGCTTGCTGGCTCATGAGCAAAGTCTGGGTGTGCGCTGTACCTTGCATGACTGGATGTACGATCCGAGCCGTACTGAAATGTTTGGTGTACTGAGTAACGAGCGCATTGCTGCGGTTCTGGAATTGGGATACGGTGCAAATCAGTGGAAAGGGAATACGGAGTTACCTGAGACTCAACTTCATTTTGAACTGCTGTAGGGTGGCGATCAATTTTTATTGCACCAAAACATCATAACTGATTGAGCTTGCTTTCAGGCTCCTCACCATTTTCTACACGTTTTATATTCTTTATAAAGAAATCATATCTTGTTTTATGAAATTTCCGACCATCAGGCATTCCCGCTGTATGGGGAGTAAGTATCACATTACCCAGATTCCGGAGCTCACTGTCAATCGGAAGCGGTTCAGATTCAAACACATCCAGGCATGCGCCTGAAATATCCCCGTTTTTTAATGCATCAATCAGGTCTCTTTCGTTGACAATGCCGCCGCGGGCTGTATTGATAAAAAGAGTGGTATTTTTCATTTTTTTGAATGCCGCTTTGTTGATTAGCTGTTTGGTTTGCTGATTCAAGGGTACATGTACACTGACTATGTCCGATGTGCTTACAAGAGTATCAAAATCCGTCATTTTCACAAAACCGTCCGATTGTGCAGTGGCATTTCTCCCATACGCCAGCACATTCATATCAAAAACCCTGCAAAACGCAGCTACTTTTTTTCCAATAGCACCCAAACCGATAATCCCAATCGTTTTGCCCTTTAATTCACTCCCTGTATAGTCCAATTGATTTTCATCCATCTTGTTTTTCATGAAAGTATCAAGAAACGGTATGTTTTTATAATAAGACAATAACAGTGCCATTACGTGCTCGGCCACTGCCTGTGCATTCACTCCTGCAGCATTGGCCACCCAAATGCCGCGCTGTGTACAGGCAGGGACATCCACATTATCAAATCCTGCACCCGTCTGTACCAATTTTAATTTTTTTGCGTTAGAAAGCAGGCCGTGGTCCACTTTAATATGTTCAGGAATGATTACCTGGCAATCTTCAATATGATGCAGCATTTCTTTTCCCGGCGGAACAATTACAACATTCCAGTCTTGCGGAAAACTCCTTGCAATATTTGATTTTGAGATCTCGCTAAAATAGCCAACGATGAGAATCTTCATTGCTAAACCACCTTTCATAAGCTATACCATTTTCGAATAAAACCGTTTGATGCTCGTCATTTTATCCTTTTAATACAATTTTATCAAGAAAATCTCATCACGTTCTATTGAACTGGAATGGAAAAGAATCTAGATAAACAATATACTAGCTATATAGTTTTTTATTGAGGTGAATATCAAATGGATGAAATCGATGAGTCAAAACAAATTGTACTACAAATCGGCGGTGCATTAAAAAAGTATAGAAAAGAAAAAAACATGACCTTAGACGACTTATCAGAATTAACGGGCGTAAGCAAACTTACTCTGGGGAATATAGAACGTGGCGAAACAAATCCAACTTTAGCAATTATATGGAAAATTTCAAAAGGAATATCCTTACCGCTATTGGCTTTGTTCACATCAGAGAAACCTGTTAGTTTGTATCGAGCAGGGGAGGGACTGCGGTTTTCTAATGATGAAAAAAATTGGATCATTGAACCCGTCTTTAAAAGCAACGATATTGAAATGTGTCGGGCATACTTACAGCCTAATAGCTCGTATTACCCTGAAGGTCATCATGTGAATACAACTGAAATTGCCACAGTAATGACCGGTTCCATTGAGTTACAAGTCAATGGAGAGATTTACACATTGAATCAATATGATACGATCAGTTTTCGTGCAGATTATCCTCACGCTTATACCAATCATACGAATAACGAAACAGTGCTCCATATATCCTTAAAATATGGCTTCTAGTCGTCGAAAATTTACTTATTAAATGCAACTCCGAATTCCATGACGGGAATTCAGAGTTGTATTTTTTTAATCAATTTAAGTATATCATAAAATAATTATTGTTTATATAAGTATACTATAATATACTTTTATTATTCGCGCGGATGTTATAGCAAAGTTTTTCAACCAGCATGAAGCAAATATTATACGTAAGAATTCAGGAAGGAGAATTGTAGAATGCCGAATAAACAAAATAAAAAATTCGTGCCATCCTCTGTAGCGCTGATCATTCTCGGCATTATTGTTATTGCAGCTAATTTACGTACTCCCTTAACCTCAGTTGGTCCTTTAGTGGGTTTTATAAGGGATGACGTTCATATTTCAAATACATTAGCAGGCCTGATCACAACGGTACCTTTGCTTGCCTTTGCTTTATTATCGCCTCTTGTACCAAAATTAGGACGGAGGTGTGGGGTTGAGCGTATCATTTTGATTGCCCTAATCTTTCTGACTGTTGGTATTGTAATACGATCTTTATCTGGCGCAGTTAATCTGTTTATTGGAACAGCAGTTCTTGGATTCGCCATTGCCATATGTAATGTATTATTGCCAAGTATAATCAAAAGGGATTTCCCAAATAAAATTGGCTCCATGACAGGAGTTTACTCCATTTCGATGAATTTATGCGGAGCAATCGCATCGGGAATCAGTGTACCGCTAGCCATGAACGCAGGGCTAAAATGGCAGGGAGCATTGGGAATATGGGGGATTCTAAGCTTTGTATCGATCCTCTGTTGGTTACCCCAATTAAGAAATCAAACGAAACAAACTGCCACGACGAGTCAACAAATGGCAAGCAACGATGTGAATGTTTGGCGATCCCCGCTAGCTTGGCAAGTAACCTTGTTCATGGGTATACAGTCTATGGTTTTCTATGTATTGATCGCATGGTTGCCTGAAATTTTAAAGCAGCAAGAAATAGACTCCAACCAATCTGGATGGTACCTCTCGATCATGCAGTTAGCGATGCTTCCATTTACCTTTATTGTCCCTGTTATTGCTGGGCGTATGTCCAACCAACGTTTGTTAGTAATCATCACAACCGTTTTGCTTTTGACGGGGACGCTCGGACTTCTTTACGGAAGTTCTAATGTCATTCTGTTGTGGATCGTCATACTCGGTATTGGTGGAGGTTTCGCCTTTAGTTTGGCCATGATGTTTTTCGGGTTGCGCACTGAAAATGCACATCAAGCAGCGGAACTATCTGGTATGGCCCAATCGATCGGATATCTTCTTGCCGCAATCGGTCCAGCCCTCATAGGATATCTGCACGATGCAACAAATAGTTGGAACCTGCCACTTTTCATTCTTCTTGGGGCTTCGGTCTTACTCTTTTTAGTTGGTATAGGAGCAGCAAGTAATCGTGTTGTAGGTAGTCGAAATGGTTACGAATTGCCACGGAAAGGATGATAACGATGTTTGACAAAATTATGGTGGCCATTGATAAAGCTGAAATAACGAACAAACTCATTGATGCAACCGTTGAAATAGCCCAAAATAAACAAACTCAAGTTACCTTGGTTAATGTCAGCCAGGATTATGTGTCAAATGGCATGACATATGTACCAGAGAATTTTTTGGAAGACATACTGAACGAAATGGAAAAAGCGAGCTTAGAACTGTTGCATCAAGTCAAATCTAAATTAAAGACTGCGGGGGTTAACCCGGAAACTGTTCAGCTTAAGGGAGATCCTGGGCATGAAATATTGAATTATGCAAGGGATACCGAGCAGCAACTTATTATTATCGGAAGTCGTGGGCTAAGGGGCATAAAAGAAATGATGCTTGGAAGTGTCAGCCACAAGGTTTCACAGCTATCAAGTTGCGCGGTCCTCATTGTACATTAACTCCTCCAGGAACTGGGGAACGTTTATAATATAAATAAGTGTTAGAAATCATTCCGCCTGGGGTTCAATTAGAACTCATGACAGATCTCAAAAACTCAATACCATGAAATAATAAAAAGCCCGCAATGACGCGGGCTTTTGTTAGTTTTAACATCAAGTGTACATTACCTGCCGGAAATTTCATTCAGCGAGATTTCTTGTTCCTCCAGCAGTCGTTTCAGCTTTTGACGCTGCCGTTTTTCCTTCTGACGGCGCTCTTTGTCCTCAGCCTTTAGAGCCTTGAGCAGGGAGAAACACATACCGATAAGGACAATAGCGAACGGCAATGCGGTTACAATGGATGCCGTCTGGAGGCCAGTTAACCCCCCGCTGATTAGCAGTACTACCGCGATGGCGGACTGCATGATTCCCCAGGTTAATTTCACTTTTGTACTTGGATCCAGCTTGCCATCTGAAGTGAGCATGCCAAGTACAAAGGTAGCTGAATCAGCCGACGTAATAAAGAAGATCATGATCAGGATTGTGGCGATGAATGCCACGATCGTGCCCAAAGGCAGCTGCTCCAGCATAAGGAACAAAGCGGTTGTCGTATCTTTCATGACGGCCTCCGCCAGATGAGCGGAATTGAACAATTCCATGTGAAGTCCTGTTCCGCCGAAGACGGAGAACCAGATAAATCCGAAAAGACTTGGAATAACCATGACGTAAATTACAAATTCCTTTATGGTTCTTCCTCTGGATACCCTTGCGATAAAAGTGCCGACAAAAGGAGCCCATGAGATCCACCATGCCCAGTAAAATAACGTCCATGCTCCAATCCAGGTTTCTCTTGAGAACGGCGTCAGTCTCAAACTCATGTTAATAATATTCTGCATGTAACTGCCCAAGGTTGTAGTGAATGTGTCAAATATAAAAGAAGTCGGTCCAGTCACCAATACAAACAACATCAATAGCACAGCTATAACGAGGTTGACGTTGCTCAGAATCTTAATACCTTTATCCAGACCGGAGGTTGCCGAGATTAAAAACAGTACGGTTACAACTGTGATAATGACAACCTGAGTCAGAGTCGAGTTAGGAATACCGAATAAGTGATTCAGACCTCCGCCGATCTGAAGTGCACCCAATCCAAGCGAGGTCGCAACACCAAAGATGGTGGAAATGACCGCCAGAATATCAATGACCTTACCAACCCAGCCTGCAGCAAGACGCTCACCTATCAGAGGAATAAAGGTGGAACTGATCAGCCCTTTGTATCCTTTCCGGAACTGGAAGTAAGCAAGCGCTAAGCCGATGACGGTATAGATAGCCCAGGGATGCAGCCCCCAGTGGAAAAAGGAATAACGCATTGAAAGTATGGCTGCTTGCGTTGTTTCGGGTACCGCCCCCTCAGGTGCAGATAAATAGTGGGACAGCGGTTCAGCTACTCCCCAGAAAACCAGTCCAATGCCCATACCCGCGCTAAACAGCATGGACAGCCAGGAAACCGTAGAATACTCCGGCTCATCATCGTCATCACCAAGCCTAATACCCCCAAACCGGCTGAACGCCAGATAGAAAGCAAAGATCAGGAAGAACAGTGTCGCTAGCAAATAAAACCAGCCAAAATTCTGAATAGAGAAGTTGTAGGCAACATTAGCCACATCCGCCAGCTGATCAGGAGCGACGGCTCCCCATATTGCAAACAGTGCAACGATGATAATTGTGATTGTAAATACCATGATGAGACCTCCGTTATGTAAGCTTCAGCCAACTATTCCTTAGTATGTGCTAGTCCGACCTGTAATATTTCGGAAAGCTAGCTTTTGATAAATTAAAACAAACTGCCGTATAATGAAACACCTTCGGTTTGTTTTGATCCTGCCTGAATAATATATATTGCCTATAATCTCTCGTTAATCTGAGATAAGGAAGGATAGGGTGATAGGGATGACATTGGAGAATGCTTCATTTATCGTACTTTAATTAGATTCATATGAAGGCAGAGACCCGTCCGATGCGGATCGGGCCATACACATGATATACGAATTTGACTATCGGGAAACGATAGCTCAATAAAACCAAAGGAGGCAGCGGATCAACATGATCGGCTGCCTTTTTTTGCTTCTCAGAAATACAAGTTTCTTTGTACGTTATTGTTTAGGTTTTATCGATTACAATGGATAATTTGTAGTTAGCATAATGGTTTAACTCTAATAAAAATTGGTTTAACGCTTCGTTACTTGGAAACCTACATTCAAGCAGATAGCATCCATCACCGCTTATTTTGTAATTATTTAGGATGTGATCTTCTTTAGCACGAATGAATGAGAGAAAAGGTTGATGGTGTGTATCTTTAATATAGATATTTAGAAATACATACGTAAAACATCCTAATTTTGCTTGATTAACTTTAATGCTGTATCCCTCTATAACTCCAGTATTCTCAAGTTTTTCTACCCGGGCCGCTGCTGCAGGTCCAGTTAGGTGAACTCTTTCCCCTAATTCTTTCATCGTAATTCGACTATTTTGGCTCAGCTCTTCAATAATTCGTTTATCTGTTTGATCCAAATCAAGCGCATCTCCTTTAAAAAATAAAGTAAAAAGACCAATACACTTTATTTAATCTGTGTATTTGAAGTTTGCATCTAGTATAAACTTATCATTGTCAACAAACAAAATAAAAAAACAGAAGGAGAATTATATATAAATATGCACATTCAACTCGTTCGAAATGCAACAATCATTGTTCATTATGCAGGTAAAAAGTTCCTAGTCGATCCATTACTCGCGGACAAGGGTCTATATGATCCATTCTCGGCCGGGATCAGAGAGGATTTGAGAAATCCTATAATTGACTTGCCCATGACCGTTTACGATATCGTTAAAGATGTCGATGCTGTTATTCTGACTCATTTGCATCTGGATCACTACGATGATATAGCCAAAGCAGTGCTTCCAAAAGGCATCAAAGTTTTTGTACAAAACGAAGAAGATGCTAAACAAGTTGAAAGTGATGGTTTTCAACAAGTAGAAGTACTTACTGAAGATACCCTTTTTGAAGGTATTCAGTTAATTAAAACAAAAGGCGAGCACGGCAGAGGGAAAGATTTATTAAGAATGATGGGACAGGTATGTGGTGTCGTCTTCAAACATGCCAACGAGAAGACGTTGTACCTTGCCGGAGATACAGTATGGTATGAAGGTGTCCAAAAAGAAATCATTTCCCATACTCCTGAGATTATCGTGTTGAACGCTGGAAATAATAGTTTGCATGATTGGGGCTCACTTATAATGGGCAAAGAAGATGTTTACGAGGTGTATAAGGCGGCTCCCAACGCCAAAATTATCTCTGTCCATATGGAAGCCGTTAATCATTGGACATTATCTAGAAAAGAACTAAAAAGCTTTGGAGAAGAAAAGGGATTTACCTCTAGCTTATTCGTTCCCGAAGACGGCGAATCGTACACTTTTTAATTGGCACTGCGGGAGGATATGTTATGAACCAAATGAATCCTAAACTGTGGTCGAAAAACTTTATTATTCTTTCGTCTGTCAATTTCATTATGACATTAATTTTCTTTTTATTAAACGCGACAATCACTCTTTATGCCATTAATGAATTTGACGCATCAACCGGCCAAGCTGGTATCGTCGCAGGTATTTTTATTATCGGTTCTTTATTAGGGCGTTTGTTTACAGGACGTCGTATACCTTCCAAAAAAGTCTTGATGACCAGCTTGTTTTTATTAATTTTAACAACATTACTTTATTTCGTTCATCTCAATGTTATCTTTCTCATCTTAAATCGGCTTTTAAACGGGATCACAGTGGGTATTATATCTACAATTGTGAGCACGGTTGTTGTATTAAGCCTTCCTGCATCACGAAAAGGTGAAGGGATAAGTTATTTTGCCATTAGTACGGCCTTGGCCACAGGAATCGGTCCATTTATTGGTTTAGTTTTGAGTCGAAATTCAAACTTTGATATGATTTTTTCTTTAAGCTTATTGCTTGGAATTTTTAGTTTAGTAATCGCATTTTTTCTGAAGTTTCCCGCAATATACAAGATTGAGAAGAACAATAAAAAGGGAATAAAAATCTCTGACTTTATTGAGCCAAAAGCAATGCCTATAGCAATTATTATTTTTTTCATGACTTTTTGTTTTTCCGGTATAGTTTCATATTTAAATATTTATGCTTTGGAGTTAGGGTTAGTAGACACAGCAAGTTTCTTCTTTATGGTATATACTTTTTTTGTCTTAATATCACGACCTTTTACTGGACGAATAATGGACAAAAGAGGAGCTAACATTATCATATATCCGTCTCTTATTATATATGGAGTAGGGATGCTTCTTTTAAGCTCAGTTAACAATAGCTTTACATTGTTATTGGCAGGAGCATTAGTTGCATTGGGATTTGGTAATATTTCTTCCGTAACTCAAGCCATAGCCATCAATTTAGCTGAACCTCACCGAGTTGGCTTAGCAACTGCGACGTTCTTTATATTTTATGATCTCGGGAACGGATTTGGCCCATCTATTATCGGTTTGATAATTCCAGCTACAGGATATAGTGGTTTGTATGTAATACTTGGATTAATTGTTTTAGCTACATTTTTTCTATATTACATGTTGTATGGAAAAAAAGAAGGTAAAATCCAAAATCAAGTGGTGGACTAAAGAGGCAGTCGGTCAAGAGGACCGGCTGCTTTTGTTCAATTTTGGTAGGCGATTTCAATTCCTTATTGGCAAAAATTAAATAATTAAATGTTTTTGCATAATTTTATCCTGGTTGTTTAAAAATGAGTAACGATAATATTCATGAACGCCAGTGACTAGATACAAATAAATAATCAGGAATAGCAGGTAAAAGGCTATTAGTTTAAAGGAGTGTTACAAAAATGCAAGCAGTTGTGATTAATCAATATGGAAGTAAAGAAGAGTTAGTTGAGCAGGAAGTGAATAAACCAAGGGCAGAAGCCAATCAAGTGGTTGTAAAACTAGAGGCTACATCCATTAATCCAATCGATTGGAAATTAAGAGAGGGTTACTTAAAAGAAATGTTTGATTGGGAATTCCCTATTATCTTAGGTTGGGATGTAGCTGGAGTCATAACTGAAATTGGTGCAAACGTTACGAAGTGGAAAGTTGGGGATCGAGTATTCAGTCGTCCTGAAACAACTCGTTTCGGAGCGTATGCTGAGTATACAGCAGTTGATGATTACCTACTGGCAAAACTACCTGATTCAATCTCATATGAGGAGGCTGCCGCTGTACCTTTAGCTGGTTTAACAGCATGGCAGGCACTGTTTACTCATGGCGATCTAAAAGAAGGTGAAACTGTACTTATTCACGCTGGAGCTGGTGGTGTAGGTATTTATGCGATTCAATTAGCAAAGTATGCCGGCGCTCATGTTATTACAACAGCAAGTGAAAAAAATCATGAACTTCTTTATTCATTAGGTGCTGATCAGGTCATTGATTACAAAAAGGAAAACTTTGAAGAGATTCTACAAGATATAGATTTAGTGTTTGACACGATGGGTGGAGAAGTAGCCGAGAATAGTTATAAGGTGCTTAAGCCAAATACCGGAAGACTGATTACCATTGTTGGTGAACCCAATCATGATACTGCTAAGTCTCACAATGTATTAGCAAAGGGGATTTGGCTACAGCCAGATGGTGATCAATTGCAGAGAATGGCAGATCTGATGGAAGAGAAAAAGATAAAGTCGGTTGTAGGGGCAACATTCCCGTTTAGTAGACAGGGCATTTATGATGCACATGCTTTGAGTGAAACCCACCACGCTGTAGGTAAAATCGTCATTACATTTTAAAATAGAAGACTGGGAAAAACCGCTAAACGTTAAAATAGGCAACTGTCGAGGGACAAAAACATATTCCCATTAAGTCGCTATCTTAGATGCTTTTTTATATTATCAGTACAAGTTCGTGTCCCGAGCCAAGGACAAGAACTTGTACCGATTGCGATTTAAGAGATTTATGTAAGCAAACTTTGCGTCTCTTTAATAAAAGCGGCGATAGCAGGAGAGCTCGCTTCCAGGGGGGGACTGCTAATCCTCTGACACGGTTAATGGAAGGCGTTAACGGTTTTACCAGGATATTAGCTGGCACAGCAGGTAGTATCATCGAAAGCAATCGTATGGCTAACGCCCGATTGGCTGGTATGCAGAAGTTCTCCTGCTCGGGTGAAGCTTCCCGTTTGAACAACGGCTAGAAATACCTCTAATTGGTATAAAGTCATTATCGCACCTAACTTCCATGAGTTGATCTTCATGCAGGGTATGGTAATTTTTCATTTTACACTCGAAGGGCAATTCATTATCATGGATTCTATAGAGCAGATGGAGGTGGGTCACGACGATGAAAAATTTGCGAGTCGTTCATTTTATACTGACAGATTTCTCCATTCAAGTTGGAGAATTCGCGCATGTAACCCTTGAAGATTATTTGCGCCTGACCGAGAATTGGGAGGATGTTCATGATTGAACTGATCAGACACGTTATGGAAGACATGAACAAGCAGCTTGACCGTATCGAGAAGAGTTTGAACTTGCTGAATGATGAACTCATTTGGATAAGAATAAAGGGCTCCATGAATAGCGTCGGTAATCTTTGTTTGCATTTGGCAGGTAACGAATATCAGAATTTCGTAAGCGCGATCGGCAACAGACCGTTCATCCGGACGCGAACCCGTGAATTCACGAAGGACGGGGGAATATCGAGAGAAAAGCTGATTCTTCTTCTTCGGGAAACCAGAAAGGAATCGGAAAATGTTGTAGCTGCGTTATCAAACGACGATTTGTCCCGAGAGGTTATCATTCGCTATGACCGTGAGGATTGGAACCGAATGCACCGAACGAATAGGTGTACTGAAGAAACCTACGATACAAGAGTAATCGGTCGTCTGCTTATCCAGGTATCGGCACACTACGGATATCACGCAGGACGGATCGTTGTGCTTGCCAAGATGCTGCAAGATACGCAAGAACATGTCACGGGTCAGTACCATTGAGGAGGGCATTGATGGTCATGAATCAGACCGTTCAAACTATCCCGATTCGACAAGGCTGGTTCTAACGAACTGGAAGTCGAGAAAACGGAGGATAAGCTTCTGACGAAAGTCCACGCCAACGTGAATCCAATGCTGATGTCCCATGCGATCGCCAACCTTGTAGACAATGCCATCAAATATTCAGGCAGTCCATCGCTAATCGAATTGAAGTTGGAACATACGACAAGCGAGATAGTTATACGGATACGTGATCAAGGTATCGGTATCGCGGGCGATGAGCTGGAGAGACTGCAGGAACGTTTTTACCGAGCGAAAAATGCAAGCACAGCGAACGGTTCAGGTCGATGTAAAAGAACGAATACCCTTTGAAGTCGCTATTTTAGCGGCTTTTTTTGTTGTAAAGGTACAAGTGCTTTCCAGAGTCAATTAGTTCACTTTAATGAAAAAATAAAAGTACACCATGAATGGATACAAATATGTTGCACAGAGAAGAGGATGACCAAGCCGTTGAAATTGTCGGTCTATAGGAGTTAGAGAAGGATTAGTATATAAGGAATGCAGATTTCTCACCTGTTCCTGAAAACGTAAAGAAAGGGGGGGAATAATTGGCCATTTTATCAACTGGACCGATCGAGAATAATCCCGTTAGTGGCTTGAGACCAACACAACAGTTGACCATTAATATTGATAATAGAAATGCCGTTACGAATGCAATTGTTTTAATTCAGGGTTATTACCTAAACGGGACTAGAACGGAATATATACTCGAATTAATTAGCGTAAATCCAAACCAAGCCATCAAAAAAGATTATTTTGCAAACCTAGACGTATTTGAATTTGTCTTTACAACGAGTGGTTTAGCAGAACAACAAGTGGAAATTTCAGTTTGGGGAAAAAATTCCATGGGACAGCTCGTAACGCCTCACCGTATCGTATCTTCAGAATTGTTGGAAGCCAATGGAGCTACAGGCATCACTGGCGCAACTGGGGAGACTGGTGCAACCGGCGTAAGCGGGGCTACGGGGATCTCAGGTACAACCGGTGCGACAGGTGCAACAGGGGTAACTGGAGCTACAGGGATTACAGGCCCCGCTGGAGGTGCAACCGGGGAAACAGGGGCTACCGGGGAAACTGGTGCTACCGGTGTAACCGGAGCCACAGGCATCACTGGCGTAACCGGCGAGACTGGTGCAACCGGCGTAACGGGAGCCACGGGCATCTCAGGTGCAACCGGGGAGACTGGTGCAACGGGTGTAACCGGAGCCACGGGCATCACTGGCGTAACCGGCGAGACTGGTGCAACCGGCGTAACCGGAGCCACGGGCATCACTGGCGTAACCGGCGAGACAGGGGCAACCGGCGTAACGGGAGCTACGGGGATCTCAGGTGCAACCGGGGAGACAGGGGCCACGGGTGCAACCGGAGCCACGGGCATCACTGGCGTAACCGGGGAAACTGGTGCAACGGGTGCAACCGGAGCCACAGGCATCACTGGCGTAACCGGGGAAACTGGTGCAACGGGTGCAACCGGAGCCACAGGCATCACTGGCGAGACAGGGGCAACCGGCGTAACCGGAGCCACAGGCATCACTGGCGTAACCGGCGAGACAGGGGCCACGGGTGCAACCGGAGCCACGGGCATCACTGGCGTAACCGGCGAGACTGGTGCAACCGGCGTAACGGGAGCCACGGGCATCACTGGCGTAACCGGCGAGACTGGTGCAACGGGTGCAACCGGAGCCACGGGCATCACTGGCGTAACCGGCGAGACTGGTGCAACCGGCGTAACGGGAGCCACGGGCATCACTGGCGTAACCGGCGAGACTGGTGCAACGGGTGTAACGGGAGCCACAGGCATCACTGGCGAGACAGGGGCCACGGGTGTAACGGGAGCCACAGGCATCACTGGCGTAACCGGGGAAACTGGTGCAACGGGTGTAACGGGAGCCACAGGCATCACTGGCGTAACCGGCGAGACAGGGGCTACGGGTGCAACCGGAGCCACAGGCATCTCAGGCGCAACGGGCGTATCTGGGGCCACGGGGATCTCAGGTGCGACTGGGCAAACAGGCACAAGTGGGGCAACAGGTGCAACGGGCTCAACTGGAGCCACAGGGAGCACAGGTGCAACCGGGGCAAATGCCACAATACAAAATGGATTATTTAATGTTAGCGTACCTTCTGTTTTAAATGCGACAGCTATTTCGTATACGACTGTATTTATTAATGGCACTAACATATTGCACCCAACAAGTACAACCTTTGTACTAGCATCAGGGCACATTTATTTGGTTTCGTATACGTTTAGAGGAACGAGTTCTGTAGTTGGGAACGTTACGGTTACACCAAGAATTAATCTCGTATTTCAAAGTCGGTTTTCAGGGAGAGCAGTTACAGGAACTTTAGATGCGAATGTAAGTGTATCGGGTACGTTTTTAGCTGATGCTACTTCAACTGCGCTTACAATCGATTTTCTTTATAATGGGTCAGCAACAGCTACATCTACAGATGGTTCTGTTTCAATTATTCAGGTTCAGTAACAGGGTGGAAAATGAGAGCATAAACTTCGTTAGTTTAAAACCAAAGGGGTGGAGGTGGATGAATATTTCTGCCTCTAATCATTTGGGAAAAAAGGAGAATAAAATTTTATGGCTATTTTATCAACCGGACCGATTGAGAATAATCCGGTCAGTGGTGTAAGGCCAACGCAGCAACTGACAATTAAAATGGATAATCGAGATTTAATCAATAGTGCCGATATCTTGATTCAAGGATATTATCTAGACGGAGCTCGGATGTTGTACGTACACGAACTCATTAATGTGAATCCAAATGAAGTGATAACGAAGAATTATGATGGGGACTTTAATGCTTTTGAATTTGTCTTTACAACGAGCGGTTTAGCAGAAGATCAGACGGGAATCTCGGTTTGGGGAAAAAATGTAGAAGGGCAACTTGTAATTCCCCATCGCATTGTATCTTCAGAATTGCTAGGCGCAAATGAAGTAACAGGACCCCCAGGAACAACGGGAGCTACAGGAGCCATAGGACCCACTGGGGCTACAGGAGTTACAGGAGCAACGGGAGCACCAGGTACGATTGAGCCTAATGCGACCATCGTGGGAGTAGGACCAAATGTTAGCTCTCAATTTAACGAATTAAGAACCAACGAAAAAACGCCGATTATTGAGTTGACTTCTGTATATGGCTTATCCAACCTAAGAGACATTGTTTTAACATTGGGCGATGCTACAGTCGGAAGTAATAATACTGAATTTCAATTAACCACAACTATATCCGGATCTGACATTGCTATTCTTCAAAGCTCGGAGAGAGGAAGGTATGAATCAGGTTTAGCGGGAGAAATAGGAATTGGTGCTCGTTTACCAGCTCCACCGACAGGGACCCAAGTGGTTAGATGGGGCGCTTTTGACGATCAGAACGGCTTATTCTTTGGACAGAGCGTAGCGAATGGAATATTTGTAGCGATCAGAAGAGCAAGTGTTGATACTATTATTCCTCAAACATCTTGGAATGTGGATAAATTAGATGGAACAGGTCCGAGTGGCGCGACGCTTAGTTTATCTAAAGGGAATATATTTCAAATCGTATTTACATGGTATGGGTATGGAGTAATCGAATTTAGAGTCGTCATCCCTGATCCTACAACTTTAGCACAAGAAGTAATTATCGTTCATCGCTTTTCCCCCAATGGGCAAACCAGTCTGACCGATCCTAATCTTCCTCTACGTGCGGAAATCTTTAATAATGGCACAGAATCAGAACTCAATTTATTCGTTGGAGGAAGACAATACAGTGTATTGGGTAAATATAATCCCGTTTTCAGGGTTACTTCCGAAAGGAGAACTGTAACTGCAACAGGGTCACTCACACCAATTTTGTCTTTCCAGAGAAAGACATCCTTCCCGCCAGGTTCAGGTAGGGCAAATTCAGTGAGTGTCAAATTAGAAAGTATTGATCTTATAACTACAGATGATATTTATTATCAGATCATATTAGGAGGAACGATTAATGGAGGCTTCGTAAACTTTCCAACAGCAACGACTAATATTCCAACTTCGGAAACAGCTCTTCTAATTAACAACACACTAACGACAATAGCGGATGGTCAAGTCCTATTACAAGGCTTAGTAGCCGGAGTTGCGGGAAGTGTCAGAATATCAGCTTCTTCTTCATTATTGGATTTCCAATTACCTGACTCTGAAATTGTGACTTTAGCCGTAGCGAATTTAAGCGGGGGGACTAATCCTGTTACGGCCACCTTCAGTCTTACTGAAGAATGGTAAAAAGTAACAGGAGAAGGAGGGGATTCACTTTTCCCTTCCTGTGAAGGAGGAACTATCTTGTCGGATATTATAATCTCAAATATGGGTCCAAATATAAGTTCGCAATTCGATGAGCTGATTGTATCGGAAAAAACCCCAATTGTGGAGTTAACATCTGCATATGGTCTATCCATTCTAAGAGATTCCGTTACAACCACTGGGGATGGTGCGGTTACCAATGATGCAACGGAATTTAATCTAAGCAATACCACTAACGGAACAGATTCGGCCATTCTAGAGAGTGTATTACGAGGTAGATACGAGCCAGGATTTGCTGGCGAAGCTGGAATTGGCGTTCGAATACCTTTACTGCCGACAGGCAATCAGATTGGAAGATGGGGATTTTTTGACGGTCAAAACGGGGCCTTTTTTGGAGTAAATAGCACAAATGTATTCGTGGTCATACGGCGAGGAGGGTCCGATACAACCATTCCTCAAAGTTCATGGAATGTAGACCGACTAGATGGAACTGGATCAAGCGGAGCGACACTTAATCTATCTAAAGGGAATATATTTCAAATCGTATTTACTTGGTATGGATATGGAGTAATCGAATTTAGAGTGGTCATTCCTAATCCGTCGACTTTAGCGCAAGAGGTAATTACCGTCCATCGATTCTCCCCAACAGGTCAAACGAGTTTTATTGACCCCAATCTTCCCATAAGAGCACAAATTGATAATAACGGAACTGCCGAAGCCTATACCCTTTTTGTAGGAGGAAGACAATATAGTATTATCGGAAAATATGATCCTACTTTTAGAGTCACTTCGGAGAGGAGAAGGATTACTAATCTTACATCAACACTAACGCCCGTTCTTTCATTTACAAGAAAAACGATCTTCCCTTTGGGATCCGCTAGAACAAATTCTGTTCAGGTGGATTTAGAAGAAATAAACATTATTTCATCGGTAGATCTTAACTATCAAGTGCTTGTAGGCGGAACTTTAAATGGATCATTTGTTAATTACCCCACAGCTACAACGATCATTCCCGATAGCGAAACAGCTTTGTTGGTAAACAACTCTTCTACGACGATTACTGGGGGTGAAGTGGTTTTTCAAGGAGTTACAGGAGGCGGAACACGCGGTTCCAGGATATTAGCTTCTTCACAACTATTAGATTTCACGCTTCCTGAAAATCAGGTCGTAACATTAGCTGTATCAAATATTGGTGGGGCAGGCTCGAATATAGTTGATGTGGTATTTAGTGTTGCTGAGAGCTGGTAAAACCTCAGGTAATAATGATATACAATAGATGTTGGGAAGGGGTAAGAGAGAATGATTTTATCCACCGGACCGATAGAAAATAATCCTGTAGATAATGTAAGACCGACACAACAGTTGACGATCAAAATAGATAATCGCAACTTAGTCGATGGCTCGAATATCCTGATTCAAGGTTATTATTTGAATGGAACAAGAACACTATATGTACTTGAGTTAATTTCTATAAATCCTAATCAAGTCCTAACCAAAAATTATTATGCAGACTTTAATTCTTTTGAATTTGTCTTTACAACAAGCGGTTTAGCAGAACAACAAGTTCAAATTTCAGTTTGGGGTAAGGATGCCGCTGGACAACTTGTCTCAGCGCATCGCTTAGTATCTTCTGAACAACTTGACGAAACATAAGAAGCAAGATAAACGGCGGGCTTGAATTAGATAAAACAAACTCGTCAAAGCACTTTAGAAAAGAAATGAAGAGGATGGTGGATGTGTCTTTTGGCTCAGGGGATGATAACAGCCAAAAACCAATCTTCCGAAAAACACGACAATGGATGAAATCAGTACAAAAATAAAAAAAGGACCGTAAGTGTTCATCTTCCATCGATGACTGCTTTCGGTCCTTTTATGTTTATCCTGTACTAATGAACGACGGTATCGGTTTCCGTTTCTCTTTGTTAACGTCTTCGGAAGGCTCCGCCGCGTGCCAGAGCGAAGAAGATAAGCAGGGCAATAATCGAGCCAACGATGGCGGGAATAATATGAAATCCGCCAATCACCGGCCCCCTTGGTCCCAGCAATTCCGTTCCTAACCAGGAACCGATAAAACCCGCAATAATGTTCCCAAGTACACCGCCCGGTACGTCCCGTCCAATCAAGTTGCCGCTTAACCAGCCAATAAGTCCACCAACAATGAGTACCCAGAGCAGATCCATGGATTGTTCTCCTTTCTTCGGGGTTATTACAAGTTATGTTGGGCTGAGTGGAATATACCTCACCTTCCAGTTGGTGGAGGAATCTAAAGTGTCTGTGCTAAGATGAGGGTAAATGATGATTCAAGCTGGGGAACAAGGCTAGAAGGGGTGCACATTGAAGAAAATACTTGTCATTGACGATGAAATCGCAATCAGAGATTTAATTGAGCTTGTACTGAGAAGAGAAAACTACGTCGTTCAAACGGCTGAGAACGGTAAAATAGCCCTGCAGCTGCTGGATGCTTTTGGGCCGGACCTGGTGGTACTTGACTTGATGCTGCCTGACTGCTCCGGATATGACCTGTGCAAGGAAATCACCGGGAAACATGCCGTTCCTGTGATCATGCTCTCTGCTAAAAATGAGGTGATCGACAAGGTGTTGGGACTAGAGCTAGGGGCGGAAGATTACATGACCAAACCCTTTGACAATCGTGAATTGCTCGCTCGGATCAAGGTGATTCTGAGAAGAAACGAGAGCAAGGAGGAATACAGTGAAGGAACAGAAGTGAAATCTACACGCATCATTCATGAAGAGCTGACATTTGATCTGGAAAGCCGCAGGGTGCTGAAAAACGGTGTACCCGTGTCTTTAACGGCCAAAGAGTTTAAAATTCTGGAAACGTTACTCAAAAGGCCAGACAAAATCTTTACCCGGGATGAGCTGCTGCAGATCGGATGGGGATATGACTTTATGGGAGACAGTCGCAGTGTGGATATGACCATCATGCGATTACGGAAGAAGCTGGAGGATAACGCGGACGAACCGAAGTATGTCAGGACGATCTATGGATTTGGCTATCAACTTGGAGGTGGCGAGGCCTGAAGTATGCAACCCGGTTACTGCTGAATTATTTATTTTTCTCCGTGCTGTCCTTTGGCATCATCATTTTTGCGGTGAATAAAGCCATCGATTACTACAGCTTCATTACCATTGAGAAACAGATGATGGAGAAGGCGGATCTGTCCGAGTTGTCCTTCCGTGAGGTGTTATCACAGCATAGGTCATCTTCAGGAGAGCCCCAGACCAAGGAAATCGTCAGACTTGCTCTGGAGAAGCTGAAAGCTTCAGGCAAGGAAGTACGTATCTATGACAGCTCCAAGCAGTTGCTGGGCCTGGCTGCGGATGGCATCATCATTAATGATGGCAAACCTCTTATTTATGAAAAGAATATTGAGAAAGCCCTGAGCGGCAGTTATGCCTACACCGTAACGGAAGATCATCTGCTTTATTTCGCCACTCCCATTCAGGATCAATTCTACGAAAACGCTTATGTGTATGAGTTCGTGGAGGACATTTCCTACTTTTATGCGATTATGGATCAAATCCGTTATATCTTGTTTGCGGGTGCAGGCGGATTTATTATACTGATTACGTTATCCAGTCTGTGGATTGCCCGCAACACAACCAAGCCGATTAAGCTATTGCTTGGCGCTGCGCAGAGTTTCTCTAGACAGGAGTTTCGGAGAGTTCATCTAAACCGGAAGGATGAGCTGGGCATGCTGGCAGATGGGCTGGATTCCATGGGGCGGCAGCTTCATGATTACATTCAGTACCAGAAACAATTTGTCTCCAACGTATCTCACGAGTTAAAAACACCCTTGGCAGCCATTCGTGGTTTCTCTCAATACTTGGTTGAAGGGGAAAACGAGGACAAGGAGTTGCAAAAAATCTATGCTCATCTGCTGCAGGAATCGGATCGGCTGACACGTTTGATTAATGAACTGTTGTTGTTATCCCGATTCGACAAGGCTGGTTCTAACGATTTGGAAGTCGAGAAGACAGAAATGAACGAACTGATTCAGCAAGTCGCAACGAATATGGGTGCCAAGGCCAAGGATAAAGGGATAGAGATCAGAGTTAGTCAGGCGGAGGAAGAACCGGATGATGAGGGTAAGACAAGAGTTTACGCCAACGTAAATCCAATGCTGATGTCTCATGCGATTGCGAACCTTGTGGACAATGCCATCAAATATTCAGGCGGTCCATCGCTAATCCAATTGAAGTTGGAACATACACCAAGCGAGATAGTTATACGGATACGTGATCAAGGTATTGGTATCGCGGGCGATGAGCTGGAGAGAGTACAGGAACGTTTTTACCGGGCGAAAAATGCAAGCACAGCGAACGGTTCAGGTCTTGGGCTTTCCATTTGCAAGGAGATTGTCGAGCGGTTTAATGGTTATATTGACATGGAAAGTCAAATCGGGGAAGGAACAACCGTTACGATTGTGTTGCCCCGTGCGGAAACACAATCGTAAATAATTAACGTTACAAGATTGGTACATTTCTGTTATGAGACTAACAAATGTTTTATTTATAATCACTTCATAAGAACAAATCACACATTTATGGAGGGATCATGATGAAATTGATAAACAAAGCAACAGGTGTTATCGTACTAGGTGCTCTACTAACGGTGGCATTAGCGGGCTGTCAGTCCAATGATGCTACGCCCCCAGCAACCGGACAGAACACAGCGAATGAACAGAGCAAAGGCGAAGGAGCAACAAATGCTAATGCTCCTGCTTCCGAAAGTTCTGAAGAAAAGGGTACTGAAGCTATTAAGGAAGGTTCGATGGAGAAGGAAGGCAATGTGGTGCTGAAGGAGCTTGCTTTTGTCTATAATGAGCACACCATTGCGATTTCGGATACAGCGAATGAAGATCAGATGGAACAGATGCTGGGCAAACCGGATAACCTGAAATCTCATACGTACAGTGCCGACGATGGAACAAACATGGATACGTTAATCGGTTTTACAGAAAAGGTCTATACGTATCCTGGTCTGGAGATTAAAACAATCAGTATACCGGAGGGAAAACAAGACTCCATCTTTCATATCGAAATCACTGATCCTAAGTACACGACAGTGCGAAACATTAAAGCAGGAGATAGCCTGGATACACTCAAAAACGCCTACCCTGAGGGGAAACTGCTTGGTGATGGAGCCCCTAATGAGGAGGATGACTTCCGTTACGAGCCATCCAATTATGTGGATGTGATGTCGTTCCATATCAAGGATGCCAAGGTGGAAAGCATTCAGATCTACAGCCTTTTGGACTAATATTTAGGAATCGATGTTGGTAAGCCATTCATACGATTCACCTTTAATACCTGCCCTGGGGAGGGGCAGGTATTTTCTCGTTTATAGAATGGTATCGAGTTGACAGGTTTTCTCTTGAAAAAACTTAGACATGATGCAATTTACCCATATAAAACTTTTTTCCCAATGATGTCGCGGGACAAGACCTTGTACAGATTGCCGGAATAGACAAGAAGATGTTCTGATTAATAGAACAAAATTACTTTCTTTTCATTCAACATGATGGGAAACATCACCTCTATAACAAGAAAGCTAGAGGGGAAATAAATTCGAACTATCCTACATTCGGTTTATCGGTTGGTTTAGTAATTTTCCAACCTAAGAAAATCACAATAAATCCAATAGCAATTAACAAATACATCGTTGGAAGGAAGCTTCCTGTGTAATCATATAATAATCCAATGATAAAAGGGCCCACTGCACCAATCATATATCCAATCGCTTGTGTCATTGCTGACCATGTGCTGGCTTCAATTGGTGAACTAGTTTTATCAATGGGTAATAACAAGGTTAGTGAAACAAGCCCGCCTGCACCAATACCTAAACATACACTTGATACGATTGGTGTAATATTTGTAAAACTTAAAAGAGCTAATCCAACAATCTCACTTATCGTGAAAAATGTAATCCAAAACCTTCTACTTGGAATACCCTTTAAGAGGAAAGGTAATAATAGTGTTGCAGGCAGCTGTGCGAGCATAGATAATGTACCTATAAAACCAGCATAAGATGAAGCATATCCCTTTTCTTCCACGATTGCTGGAAGCCACGCCGCAAAACAATAGAACAGAAGAATGACAATCCCGACAAAAGAAGTTAATAACCAGGCTTGTTTATTTTTTATAGGCAAGGAAGCTTTTCTTTGCTGAGATGTTTTATCTTTGAGTGTATGAGGATGTTTGAAAACCATAAACCAAAGCGGGACAGCGATGAGTGCAAATACAAACCAGAACCCTAGCCCGATTTTCCATGAATCGTTAAACCAGTGTCGAATAGGCGTTGTTAACCCTATTGCAATGGATGCCCCCACAACCATTGAGGTAGAATACATGCTGATCATAAGTGGGACTTTATCTGGAAAGTAACTTTTAATAAATCCAGACATTAGCGGGCTCACAATACCTATTCCTGCACCAATGAATAAAGCAGTAATTAATAGATATACTGGCGAATTCGTGAAAAAGCGCAGAAATGTTGCGATACCAATGCAAGCAATGAAGATGGTAATAATTTTTTCGGATTGGAAGCGGTTTGCTAAGCGTCCAGCAAATAAGGAGCAAAACCCAATACATAATAACGGGATAGAAGTCAGTAAACTTGCTGAAGTCGAACTCATACCAAGATCATCAGTTATGCCATGTAAGACTGGACTGATTGAAGTGATCCCAGGCCTAAGATTGAAAGAAGCTAGTATGAGTGCGAAAAAAAATAAAAACTTATAACGATTTGCCATGCACGAATTACCTCCAGTAGATGTCTTGCTGAATTATTTCCTTTTATGTTACATTAAATTTTACATATTATAAAATGCATATTTATTATGAAGGAGATATCAAAATTGATATGGAATCAGACACAAGTTCAACTCATTGTTAAGATATCGGAAACAGGAAGTTTTACAAAAGCAGGCGAAGAATTGCATATAACACAACCGGCAGTAAGTCGCATTGTCGCAGCTGTTGAAAACGAGTTGGGGACAAAGCTGATCAATAGAAATAGAAAGAATGGATTAGTTTTTACAGAGGTGGGAGAACGGGTATTAATCCTTTTTAGAAATGTACTGAGTGAATTCCAAAAAGTAGAAGAGTTAATTGCAGCGGAACAAGGTCTGGAGATCGGTAAAATTCATGTTGGAGCATACCCTACAGCATGTACAAGGTTTATTCCCAAAATTATACGCACCATGGAAGAAAAGCATCCTGGTCTTGAGGTCAAACTTTCGGAAGGCAGTGTAGCTCAAGTTAAAGAGTGGTTACGAACAAGATCCATTGATGTAGGAATAACGATTCCTCCTGATCATGATCTTCATGTCATTCCGTTGGTAAAAGACGAGTTAATTGTAGTTATTCATTCAAATCATCCTTTAGTTCTGAAAGAATCTATAGGAATTCCCGACTTAGATGGTGAAAATTTGATTCTTGGCAGAGGCGGTTATGATGTACAAGTACATGCCATCTTTAAAGAATTTAATTTAAAACCAAAAGTTCGGTTTGTGGTTGATCATCTTGATACAGCATTGAGTATGGTAAGAGAAGGACTAGGAAGTATAGTAACAACGAAAGGAGCTCTTTCCTCTTTGCCAGAACAAGTGACATTCCGAGAACTTAAACCAAGTATGTTTAGAGACATTAATATAGCAGTGCCAGACATGGAGGACATATCTAAAGCCACAGATGTTTTTATCCAAACTGCACGTTCACTTTTCAGTAATAACATCTAAATGAGGACAATTATTGAGGAAGAATGAAGAACAGTAAAAATTGCCTTACTTTGATGAGATGCATCGTAGTAAGACAATTTATAAAATCACTCTATTTTTGAGATTTCTTTGGCCAACCATTCCACAAGAAATAGAACAGGGAATTGAGTAGTAATGTTAGCTGATTCATAATATTCTTCATTTACATAATAAGGAATACTAATATCTGAAATTTTTGCAACCGTGGATTGACGGTTATTCGTTATACTCACAATTTTGTTCTTCTCTTGCTTGATTTGCTTCAGAAGTGGAAGGATATATGGATTTTCACCTGAAGTAGATAACGCAATGGTAACACTGTTCTCTCGCATTTTTGCATGAACAGGAAAATGGGGATCCTTGATATACATCGAGAATGTACCCAGGCTTGAGAAATACCTAGCTCCATACTCTGCCATAATCCCTGAGCTTCCAGTACCAATAAAAATTACGCTGCTGGCTTTGGAAAGCAAAAGAGCAGTCGTTTTTATTTTTTCCTCCAAGTCAGGATGTTGAAACCTCTCAAAAAATTCGTATACAGCTTGATGAGGGCTTTTTAACGTTCTTGTCGATGTTTTTTGTTGAGACAGGAGCATTTTCAGCTTCACTTTAAACTCCGAAAACCCCTCGCATTGGTTCTTTCTACAGAAACGTAAAACGGTGGCCGTTGAAACATGTGTCTCATCAGCCAGCTCTCTTATACGCATATAAGCTACTTTCTCCATGTTCTGTGTGATGTAGTTGAAAAGAGACATTTCCAAATCATTATATGAAGAAATCTGCTCGTTAGAGAACATGCTACACCCCCATTTAATCCATAAATAAAGCATATCACTTACCTTCCTTCCTAATGTAATACACAGTGTCCAATAAAACAAGGTGTTACATTGATGAAACAAGTTTTAATTGATGTTAAAGCAAACTAAACAACTTCAATATATATATTTTCTTTTGTAATCTGAGTAACATGGATTAAGCAACATAAGATGGTTTGAAAAACAGACTAAACAGACACTCTAATAAAGTAGAGTGTCTTGATCGTTAAAATGAAAGGTGGAGCAATAATGAATCAAACATTTCAATTTCCAGATGGCTTTTTGTGGGGCGGGTCTGTGTCAGCTAACCAATTAGAAGGTGCTTATCTTGAGGACGGAAAAGGATTATCCATTCAGGATATCATGCCTAATGGCATTATGACGCCTCCAACGGCAGAACCCACAGAAGACAATATGAAACTCGTTGGCATTGACTTCTATCATCGATACAAAGAAGACATTAAACTGTTTGCCGAAATGGGATTTAAAGTGTTTAGAACCTCAATCGCTTGGTCCAGAATATTCCCGAAGGGTGATGAGCTTGAGCCAAACGAAAAAGGGCTTCAGTTTTACGATAATCTGTTTGACGAGTGCCTCAAATATGGTATCGAGCCTTTAGTTACTATTTCTCATTATGAGACTCCGTTACATCTATCCAGAGAATATGATGGTTGGGTTAATCGTAAAATGATTGAATTCTATGCGAGATATGTACGGACTATTTTTAATAGGTACAAAAATAAAGTTAAATACTGGCTAACCTTTAATGAGATCAATTCCATTTTGGAACATCCGTTCATAAGCGGCGGAATCAGCACACCGAAGGAACAACTGAGCAAACAGGATTTGTACCAAGCGGTCCACCATGAATTTGTTGCAAGTGCACTCGCAGTGAAAATCGGACATGAAATCAATCCAGATTTCAAAATAGGTTGTATGGTCATTGCAATGCCAATTTATCCATTGACTCCTGATCCTAAGGATGTCATCCAAGTTATGAATGCTGACCATCAAAATACGTTCTTTGCTGATGTACATGCACGTGGTTATTACCCAAGTTATATTAAGCGGTACTTGAGAGACAATGGAATAAACATTCACTTTGAACCTGGGGACGAAGAGATTCTAAAACACACGGTAGATTTTATTTCTTTCAGTTACTATCAGAGCAGCTGTGAAACCGCAGATCCAGCCAAACAAATTAAGGGAGAAGGTAATCTTATTGGCGGTGTACCCAATCCACATCTAAAAGCGAGTGAGTGGGGATGGCAAATCGACCCTCAAGGCTTGAGATACATTATGAATGTCTTGTATGATCGTTATCAGAAACCATTGTTTATCGTGGAGAATGGATTAGGTGCAGTAGATCAATTGATAACGGATAAACACGGAGAAAAAACCGTCGAAGATGATTACCGAATCGATTATCTCAAGCAACATTTGATTCAAGTCGCTGAGGCAATTCAAGATGGCGTTGAACTGATGGGGTATACGACTTGGGGTTGTATTGATCTTGTTAGTGCAACAACCGCTCAACTGAAAAAACGATATGGTTTTATCTATGTGGATCGTCATGATGACGGCACAGGTACATTGGAACGCTATCGTAAAAAGTCATTTTATTGGTATAAAGATGTGATCCAGAGCAATGGAGGAAGTTTGTTCGAAAAATAATTAGTGCATTTGTGGATTGTAAGTTAAATTCAGACTTGTGTTTCGACATCATCTTGCTGATGTTGATGTTCTACATTCAATTGATGTTCACAAGAGCCGCGACTAAGCGGCTCTTTGTTTTTAGAATCAGCCGGCTGCTATTGATTTTGTTTTAATGCTGTTGATACTTTAAAATAGTGATATTGTTATCACCTGAGTAGCTTGTAAGTATTCTAAAGACAATAGATAGAACATTGCAGAACTTGGAGGTGGATTAGTTATTTATGCAGATTTTAGTATTAGGTGCAACGGGACGTGTTGGCAGTCATATCGTTGCCAACGCGCTTAAGGATCAACATCATGTAACTGTACTGGTACGTAATCCTAAAAAATTCCAGGCTCATAATAAAAACTTAACAATCATTCAAGGTAATGTATTGAATCAAGAGGATATCATGCGTGCTATCCATGGAGCCGATGTCGTTATTAGTGCACTGAATACGGATGGGACCAATACGCTATCCGAAAGTATGCCTTTGATCATTGATGCAATGCGTGAAGAAGGAATAAAACGAATCATTACTTTAGGAACAGCTGGTATTCTACAAAGCAGACTATCTCCGAGTGTTCTGAGATATCAATCCAGTGAATCCAGGCGTAAATCCACCCATGCTGCAGGAGAACATCATCGAGTATATTTGATGCTTCAAGATTCAACACTGGAATGGACGATAGTGTGTCCCACGTATTTACCAGATGGAGTACACGTAGGTGTATACCGTGTAGAGCGTGATTTTCTACCTGAAGGTGGCACTGAAATATCCGTAAGGGATACAGCAGAATTCACGTACAAGCAAGTTAAAGATGGCTCTTATATCAAGTCTCGGGTAGGCATTTCTTACTAATTGATAAGGAGGTTGTTACATATGTCACGATACACTGAACCCGAGTGGAAGCTTAGTGCATTAATTACTATCTGATGTCAAAATGACAACTCTCTGCCAGGCTCTATCACGGAGATCGAAGGAACAGCTGATATTTTGCTGACGATAGGGTTGATTACGGCAGCATTCCGAGGAGCAAAACGCCCAGTTATTCATGTTGCTCGATTGGATAAAGCGGATGGTTCCAATGGGGATCACTGTCGCAGGGAAGTCATAGAGAATGGATTCCTATTAGTGGTACCAGATACTGAAGGCGCCAACCTTGTCCATGCCATAAGGCCGGTGAATGGACCCCGATCTCCATGAAGATGAGCTTCTTAGCGGTAAATTTCAGCAATTGGGAGAACATGATTGGGCAATGTATAAACCAAGATGGGGGGCAGTTTAGCAATCTCGCCTTGATACGTTGGTTTTACTGGTTGCAATTTTCCTAATTGTCCACGAACTAGTATATATGAAGCTATGGAAAGAGATTATAAGGTGGTTATAGCCGTGGATGTTATATCTGGTGTGTATGAGAAGGGTTTAGTAGAGATGACTGAGTGTCACTAGTATCATCCTCTGAAATCATACGGAATCTAAAAACAACTATCCAAAAAATTGAACTGAGATGATCTATCTGCCCCATCCTTAGGAACAGTAGGTTAGTTGGCCCCATTGCGTGATGCCGGATTATTTTTGTTTTACCGGCACAAGATTTTTTCAATTGAGGATATAAACTTGTACCGATTTTCATTTTACGAAATTTAAACGAGGCAGGAATTCAAGTATCTCGATGTTCGTCATTTATTATAATTTCCAAAGGAAATCGAACAGTTATTGTTGTCCCACTGGACTATAGAGGCTCAATCTAAAATCAGCCATTGATTTTAGATTGAGCTGTTTGCTCTTCTAACATGATTATCTCGTTAACCATTTGATAGTAATATTCATCCATTTGTTCTGCCGTAACATCTTCTTCGAAATGATATATCCACCATGTCACAAGTAAACTAATGACTCCGGAGTGATATTCGGCTAATAGTTCTATGGGAAGTGAAAATTGTTTGCCTCTTCTCTTTAGTTCCAGAAAATCTCGTTTGGACATTTCTCCGATATACTTTGTGAAAAAGTCAGTGAACCCCTCATCATTCTTCTGGTTTTGCACCATCGGCTCCAGTAAATTTTCCAACATGATTCTAGATAAGCTTTGCAAAGGCTGTCGCAGCCGATTTTCAATATTCATTTGTAAATAATCCTGAAGCACCCAGGTCAGGGTCGAGTGTAAAAGTGCGAATTTATCCTCAAAATGTTTGTAAAACGTTGTACGGTGAACCATGGCTTTGCCACAGATTTCATTAATCGTGATCGTGCTGAATAGTTTGCCTTGCTCGGATAAAAGATCTTTAAGTGCCATGGTTAACAATTTGTGAGTGCGCGCAATTCTTAAATCAACCTTTTTCTCTATAATTTCATCTACACCTCTTTCATATCGTAGTTTAACTATACGGTGTCTTCATATTGATTCTTACCAGAAGAGAGATTTTAACTATATATTGGTATTATAAGTAACATTTTCAGTGGTCTACAACCGCAGAAAAAATATAATTTTGAAGAAAGGATGAAGTTGAGATGTCAGACATGAAAAAAGCTGTGGTGATTGGGGCAGGTATTGCAGGATTAATCACTGCAAGAATGTTATCTGATTATTATAAAGAAGTAATTATTATTGAAAGAGATGAATTCCCTACGGAGCCGTTGAACCGGCAGGGTGTACCTCAATCTTTTCATCCACATCGTGTACAACCACGTGGCGGGCTGATTATGGAACATTACTTCCCAGGATACAATGAAGAATTGATTGCATTAGGCGCCATCTCTTCACACGAAGAGAAACTTGTGGTTACCAATAAATACGGTACATTAGTTAATAAGGAGGATCCTTCTTCATTTAAAATTGCATCAAGCAGCAGAGCCTTGATGGAATGGGTACTACGCAACCGAATCCAGGAAATATCTCAAATAAGCTTCTTAACGAATACAGAGGTTACAGGGCTACTGGTGTCTGAGGATAAGCGTTCCATTACAGGCATTTATACAAAAGAAAGACGTGGGGAAAAGCGGGAAAAACAACTTCCAGCTGATATGGTTATTGATGCCTCAGGACGTTCTTCCAAATTGATTAGATGGCTTGAACAGATCGGATTGTCTGTGCCGGAACCAGAGGTGTTGAAGGTATCTCTTGGTTACAGCACCCGCTATTACAAAATTAAATCCTCTATTCCAAACGAATGGGTAATGTCTGATTCAGATCCTGAACAAGGTATTCGTGCAGGCATATTTACACGCATTGAGGATGATATCGCTGGGCTCATTCTTTTTAACGCTGGTGGAGATGAATATCCTTCAACTCAGCCAGAGGAGTTTCAAGAACAACTCAAACATTTGTTTGCTTCAGATAAAATTGTGGAGTTGATGGAACGGTTGGAGCCTGTGCAAGGGCCGCGCGGATACCGTATATCCGAGTCTGTTCGTCAGCATTTTGAAATCATGGAAGATTGGCCATCTGGATTACTCGTCCTTGGTGATGCATTTTGCAGCTTTGATCCAATTCATGGACAAGGCATCACCGTTGCTGCAATTGAAGCCGAGACTATAGGAAAATGTTTGGAAGCACAGCAAATACACCACGATCCTCAGTTTGAGCGAAAGGCACTGCTCCGTATGCAGCAGGCTATCGAACCGGCTTGGTGGCTTAGTTCCGTGGCTGACCTGCGTTGGAATGGGGTTGAACATGGTGGGCCATTCGAACTAAAAGGGGTTGCCTTTGCTCAGAAGTTTATTAATTTATTTACGAAGCAGGCCATGAAAAAAGCTTCTCAGGAAAAAGATAATCATCTCTTTTTTATGCAGTTCCTGATGAATGCTTTGATCCTTCCTCCAAGTGAATATTTTAAAAGTGATATCCTGAACATGATTCTGGACGACAATGGTTCCAAAGAAGAAATGGAGTTAAGAGCAGAGCTTAGTGTACAAGATCCGGAGCTATTCCAGCAAAGAATAGATGAGATCATCCCATCATTTCAACTGGAATATGATGAGCAAATTAAGAAACTGCTTGAATCACTTCAGCCTGCAATGAGCAAATAAAATAATCAGAAATTGTTCATGCAGCAATGGTACGCCCTGCAATAAAATGTCGAGAAACCCAGGTCATTCAAAGACCTCGGGTTTCTTTTCGTATGCATTTCAACGACAATTTGTCTCATCTTTTTAGATAGCCTATAATTATTACTAAGATAAATGAAAAATGAGGGAACTCCATGAAATTAAATGATGTTACCGGTTTTCTTATTCACCGAACAGATTTGAAACTAACGAATTATTTCACTAAACAATTAAAACCATACCATGTAACACCAGAACAATGGAATATTATATGTTGCCTGGATATTGAAAAAGCAATGACTCAAAAAGAATTGGCTGAAGCCATCTATCGTGACCAAACAACTGTGGTGAGAATGATACATTCTCTTGAACGCAAAGGAATGGTACGTCGGATTATGAATAAACATGACAAACGTTCTCATGATTTATTTTTAACCCCTAAAGGTGAAGAAATTAAGCAGCAATTATCGCTGACAGTATTGAACGCTCATAATTATGTAACGCGGGGACTCGAACCTAAAGATTTGGAACAATTAAAATTTTTTTTGGAAAGGATTTATTCCAACGTACAAGATGAATGATGTGACAGATACCTCCCTAATCACCAATTAGGATTGGACCTTTATTCGCACGTAATTCGGCTACAGAGTATCATAACCAAGGTAATGTTCCCATTAAAAGTCGCTAATTTAGCGGCTTTTTAATATATTGGGCAAATAACCGTCCCCTTATTAAGGACAAAACTTTTACCGATGCCGATTCTTGTTATACCTTGGGCTAGGGTCTATAAAGTTTCCTCTAAAGGTTGACAATTTGTTAAAGATCAAACAAAATATATGCTATAGCATAAAAAAAATTTTAAGAGATTGTGTAGGGAACTAATGGAAAATCCCAATGCAAAATTTATATGCTATAGCATATTTTTATTTTATATGTACAACCTTAAGCTATGTTCTGGCTAGAGATCCTGAAGAAATTCATTTGAAAGATGTTCATACCATTCTTAATTCAGAACCACTTCAATTACCTAAGAGATCGTTACATGATGAAGTGATTTCATCAAAAGAAAGCATGCACTTTAACTATTAGCTTACTAATATATCATTTGTGGAGGCGAATTCATGAAATTATTAGGAGTATCTGGATCCCTACTGGGTAGTAAGACACCTGCTGCAATTAATGTTGTTCTTCAACGAGCCAAAAGTAAGTATCCTGAGATTGAGACAGAATTGTTAGACCTTCGTGATTACAAAAATATTGAATTTTGTGATGGACGGCAACTGGATAAATATAACGAACACACCAATACCGTCATTGAAAAAATATTAAGTGCTGATTGTTATGTAATTGGCTCTCCTATTTACCAATCGTCCATTACCGGTGTTTTGAAAAATATCTTTGATCTGTTGCCTGTACAAAGCTTCCAACATAAAGTGATGGGTTTTGTAGCTACAGGTGGAACCTATCAGCATTATCTTGTCATTGAAAATCAACTCAAACCTATTGCTGGCTTTTTTCGAGCATATATAGCCCCCAGTTATGTTTATCTAAACAAAGATCATTTTGGAATTGATCAAACTGTGGAAAATGAAGAGGTTCTAGTCCGACTAGAAAAACTAGCCGAAGAAATTGTGTTTATGCATACTAAACTGATCGAAAATTAAACGATGAAGTTATCTCAAAATGGAGGGAGGGCCCTTCCCAGTGTATTATCTTCAAATGAAGATGATCTATTTCTAGGGGAATGTGGACAACGGACTACAGAAATTACCAGGTGATTAATGAGATATATTCCAAGTTACCATATAAACACGAACCTACTATATAGCAGTATTTGAAAACAGATATATGCTACAGCATATAATTAGATGATTATGAGGAAAATTTAAATGGAAATAATCAGTGAAAAACTCGTTTCAACCTATAACATTATTACTAGACGGTGGAGTATCCATATACTTTACGAGCTCTTAGATAGTCCTAAAAAATTTAAAGAGATCTATCGGGAGATTAGCGGAATTTCTGAAATGATGCTGGCAAGAAGGTTAGAAGATCTTCAAAAAGAACGATTGATTACGAAGCACTTTACGTCCAATGAAGCTTATGCAATGTATGTATTAACTGAAAAGGGAAAGACATTATCTTCTTTTATACCTAATCTCATTGAATGGAGCTATACCCATTTTCTGATCACTGGGGATGAGCATACAACGAATAAGGAGGATAGGAGAGATGGTACTGCATTCTAATAAAATTTTAATTGTTGAAGATGAGTTGCGAATTCGTAATCTGCTGCGGTTTTACTTAGAGAGAGAAGGTTTCCATGTAGAAGAAGCTGAAACAGGAGAGAGTGGCCTAGACAAGGCATTGAGTTTTGATTACGACCTTTTGATTCTGGATGTTATGTTACCAGGGATGGATGGCATTTTTCTGACTTCGCGTATACGTCAATACAAATCAACACCTATACTTATTGTTACCGCAAAGGCTAGCGAAATGGATGTCATTCAAGGTTTTGAAGCAGGAGCAGATGATTATGTAACCAAACCATTTAGTCCTCGTGAAGTGGTTCATCGTATAAAAAGCGTAGTTCGGAGAAATCAAGGCATTGGTAATGATAACATCTCTTCTCAGAGAACATTGAAACTGCGTGATTTCGTTATTGAAGAGGATCACAAATTGAAGTCCAAAGGGAAAGAGGTTTTTCTGACGACTAAGGAATATGAATTGTTATTTTACTTAGCATCGTCACCAGACAAATTGTTTTCGAGAGAGAATATTTTACAAAATGTATGGAATTATGATTATATTGTTGATTATCGTACTGTAGACACGCATATCAAACGAATCCGGGAAAAGCTCGATCTGGTTTCACCCGAGGCATCCTCAATGATAAGAACCGTATGGGGACTGGGTTATAAATTTAAAATGAATTAGCCATGTATAAGACAATTAGATCACCTATAATCGATGTAATAATGAATCGACTAAAGACTATGGAGGATGATAGATATGTCACGATACACTGAACCCGATTGGAGCCGAACCGCTTTGATAACCATCGATTTACAAAAGGATAATTCACTTCCTGGATCGATTGCGGAAATTAAAGGTACTGCTGAACTTTTACCAACGATAGAGTTGATTACGAATGCTTTTCGGAAAGCTAAGCGTCCTATTATTCACGTTGTTCGACTATATAAAACGGATGGCTCAAATGTGGATCTTTGTCGAAGGGAAGTCGTGGAGAATGGATTGCATTTTGTGGTGCCCAATACAGATGGAGCTAATCTGGTTAGTGCAGTAAGACCTGCAAACAGCCCCGATCTCCATGGAGAGGAACTCCTTAGCGGGAAATTTCAACAATTGGGAGAACTCGATTGGGCTATGTATAAACCCAGATGGGGGGCTTTTTACCAAACTCGCCTTGAACAATTTTTAGCAGAAAAAGAGATTGATACGTTAGTTTTTATAGGCTGTAATTTCCCCAATTGTCCTCGAACCAGTATTTATGAAGCCAGCGAAAGAGATTTTAAGGTGGTTATGGCCGATGATGCTATATCTGGACTGTATGAGAAAGGGCTAGCAGAGATGAACAATATTAATGTTTCAGTCATATCTTCCTCTGAAATTATACGGAACTTAGAACTTATATCCGTGTAGAAAACAGATAACTCAGCCCCAAGCATAGAACTCCATTCTAGTCGCTATTATAGCGACTTTTTTTATATTATGGGTATGGTACAGGTTTGTGATTCTAAAGGTCAGCTTTTCTTCAAAAAAGATTTTTATGTTGCTTGCTTATTCCTCATGAGAATAATTATATTAACAAAGGGTAACATGAAGAAATAACTATGCTATTCCCACACAACGAAGAAAAGAGAGTGATCTATATGGACTATATTAATCGTTGGGGACTATTGAACTCCTTAATTAGCATTATTAATGAAACCTCAGATAATGATACCAATGTGATGCTCGCCAAATATCTACTAGAGAATTACAATCGATTACATGAACTCAATGTTTATGACATTGCAGATGAATGCTTTGTCAGTCGTGCAACTGTCAGGCGGCTGGCACAGAGCTTGGGATACAACAATTTCAAGGATTTAAAAAAGCAATTCGACGATTTTTATAGTAATTATAGTTTTTATCGATTTGGAATACCGGCCACCAGTGAAGAACATTCCGTTGCCAATCACCTATACGAGATGGCTTTGGAATGTGATCGCCACCTCACACCTGATTTTCTAGAGCGGGTAGTTACAAAAATCCATCAAAGCAAGCAGATTGTTTTTTTGACTTCCGACGTTTATAGCGACCAGTGCAGTGATTTTCAAAAGGCTATGATTTTATCCGGTAAAATTGTTAGAGTTATTTCAAATAAGTTTGAAGATAACCCTGTGCTTGAGAATTTGAATCAGGACGATATGTTGGTTGTTCTGTCCGTTGCCGGTTTTTTTGCAAATGTATCATTCGATATGGTCAATTCCCTAGATACGCATAAGGTGCTAATCACCACCATTCACAAGGAGTTATATGAGAAACACTATAATGAGGTATGGTATCTAAGCAGTTCTGATCTTTCTCAAAGCCGAAGTGTATATACAATCTATGCTCTTAAATATTATCTCGAAAGCATATATGCGACATATATAAAAAAGTATGGAAAATAGCTGATAACCTCTGCAATGTTGAGCTTCCTCAAATTAAATACCCTAGGAAACCAACGTTTTGACGTTAGGTTTCTTTTTATTGCAATCAAATTTTTTAAGCGGACTCAAAGAGCAGGTAAACGTTTTCAGCACTATTGAAAATCTGGGGTACAGATTTTGTCCCCAACTTTGTTTTTCAAATAAATATAATGAAATTACAGTATACTTCATCTTCAAAAATTAAAGCATTGAACATGAAGATATCCAAAAAAAGGGGTAGGGTGGGTGGGAATATGGCTTCAAATAAAACGCTTGTTCAGGATATTCTTGATGCTGCCGGGGGGACATCTAATATTCGAAGCGTAACACACTGTGCGACAAGACTACGTCTGACAGTCAATGATCCAGCAAAAACAAAAGATGAACAATCGATCAAAAAAATCAACGGGGTTCTTGGTATGGTCATGCGTAATGATGAATATCAGATCATTATTGGCCCTGGAGTTGAAGCTGTTTATCTAGACTTTTTAAAGTTAGGAGAGTTCAAAAAGGCTGCAGCCGAAGAAGATTCGCAAGGTGCACCTGAAAAGACAAAAAAGGGTCTTCGATCCTTATTGTTGAAAGCGATTGATTTCATCTCTGGTTCGTTTGTGCCCGTGTTACCCATTATCGTGGCCGGTGGTTTAATTAGTGCCATTCTCGTTGTATGCACTACCTTTTTCGGAATGAGTCCCGAGTCTGGAACGTATATCGTTCTGAATGCGATTTACCAAGCGGCTTTCACTTTTTTACCCATCTATGTAGGATATAATACGGCAAAAAAATTGAATGTTACACCCATGTTGGGTGCCCTATTAGGTGGTGTGTTTGTTACTGGTAGCATTAGCGGGGGTAAAGGACTTAATTTTGTAGGTATCCCTATCACAGCTGTAGACTACGGAAGTTCGGTTTTGCCAGTCGTGTTCAGTGTGCTCTTTATGTCTGCCATTTATCATCCACTGGAAAAACGTATTCCTAAATCCATCAAATTTTTTGTAGTACCTACCATTACTATGATTATTGCAGTCCCAGTCGCTTTGATTGCAATCGGTCCATTGGCAACTTGGCTGGGAAGCTACATTGCAATAGGCCTGGCATGGCTTCATGCTAACCTTGGCTGGTTCTCTGTTGGAGTTATGGGTGGACTCGCACCTGTATTAATTTTCAGTGGTACAGGGACTGCATTATATCCTGCGATCTTTCTTTCTTTCACGGAGAATGGATACGAAGGTTTTGTTATGACGGGTTTGTTGGCCGGCAATCTTGCGGTTGCAGGGGCTTCCATTGCGACAAGCATGCTGTTAAAGAACAAGGAATCCAAATCTGTGGCCATGTCTACGGGCATTACCGCTTCTTTCGGTATTACAGAGCCCGCAATCTTCGGAGTATTAACTAAGTTTAAACGTCCATTTATAGGGGCGATCATTGGTGGGGCTATAGCTGGCCTGTTTGCAGGGTTAATGCAGGTCGTAGAGTATAGTTTTTCATCACCTGGTATTGCTAGTGTTATCGCTTTCATTAATCCCGATGGAACGTTATTCAATTTCTTCATGGCAATTATAACGATGTTAATAGCATTTGTTGGTGGTTTTGTTGCTACTCGTATACTGGGTGTGGATGAAGACACGTTAATTGAAAAATAAGACGCTGTACGATTAAGTTTTGAGAACGCTTAAAATTAATTTTTAATAGAGAAAGGGAATGACTACAATGACTAATATTTTTCCAAAAGGATTCTTATTTGGTGGAGCAACAGCAGCGAATCAGCTTGAAGGAGCTTATGATCAAGGGAATAAAGGGCTCTCCAGCTCGGACATGGTGCGTTACATCCCTATGGATAAGGCGAACAAAGAAACTTCCTTTACCTTTGATGTAAACCAACAACAGATTGACGAGATACTCAAGGATCCTGAACAATTCAACCTTCCTAAGCGTAGAGGTATCGATTTCTACCATCATTATAAGGAAGATATCGCACTTTTTGCCGAAATGGGCTTCAATGTATTCCGTATGTCGATTTCTTGGCCTCGGATCTTCCCAACAGGTGAAGAAACTGAACCAAATGAAGAGGGCTTGAAATTCTATGACGAAGTGTTTGATGAGCTGGCTAAATATAATATCACCCCATTAGTCACCATCTCGCACTATGATTATCCGCTTCATCTTGTTCAGAAATACAATGGATTTGAAAATCGGGAAATGATTGATCTATTCGTGAAGTATGCAAAAACATTATTTTCTCGCTATCACAAAAAGGTGAAATACTGGCTCACATTTAATGAAATTAACATGGTTATGGACAGTCCATATACCTGCAGTGGAGCCATCCCTGAAAACTCAAAACGAAATGAAATGGATTTGAGATTCCAGTGCACGCACAATCAATTTGTTGCGTCCGCTTTAGCTGTTCAGGCAGCACATGAAATTGATCCAAGCCTGAAAGTGGGCTGCATGGTTTGTCGCTTGGAATACTACCCTGAAACATGTGAGCCAGCTAACCAATGGCGTGCTCTACAGGAAGAGCAACTGAACAATTTCTTTGGTGATGTGCATGTTTTTGGTGAATATCCATTTTACATGGAGCGGTATTTTAAAGAAAATAATGTTCATATTGAGATGCAGCCTGGTGATCTTGAGATCCTGAAAAATGGACGTGTGGATTTCGTATCTTTCAGCTATTACATGTCTTATATCGCTCGTGCCAACTCAGGCGATCTGGGTCACTTGAACAGTAAAATTAAGAATCCTTATCTGAGATCAACCAAAAGCGGCTGGCAAATCGATCCGCTGGGATTCAGAATTGCTTTAAATAACTTGTACGATCGATATCATCTTCCTTTGATCATTGCCGAGAACGGCTTCTCAGATGTTGAGAGCCTTGATGAGAACAATGAAATTCAAGATGATGGAAGAATTCAGTTTTTGAAAGAACATTTGGAACAATTACAAGAGGCCATTCTAGATGGAGTAGATGTATTCGGGTACTGCTGGTGGGGACCAATCGACATTATTTCTTCTAGCTCATCTGAGATGACTAAACGATATGGATTTATTTATGTGGATCAAGATAATGAAGGAAACGGTAGTTTGAAACGTTATAAAAAGAAGAGCTTCTATTGGTATAAACAATTCATCACAGAACACTCCAGTTAATAGAGCTTCTAGAACTTTCATACCTGCTGCTCCATTTTAAAAGTAATTAGATATACCGTCTTGGAGTCATTTGAAAGATATACTGATCCAGGACGGTAATCATTTTTCCAAGACTAGACTAAAAATAAAGGAAATGATCGTTATGTTTAAAAACTTGTTTGGAAAAAAAGAAGACGTGTCAAAAACGATTGAATTGAAGGCTTATGCAACAGGCAAATTAGTGAGCATAGAAGAGGTACCAGATCCCGTTTTTTCAGAAAAGATGATGGGAGAAGGCGTTGCCATTATTCCTTCGGAAGGAAAAATATATGCACCAATTGAAGGCGAAGTCGTACGAGTATTTCCGAGAAAACATGCGGTTGTGATAAGGGCTCAAAATGGTGCAGAAATTTTAATCCATATCGGTCTTGAGACTGTATCCATGAAGGGTGAAGGATTTACCACACATGTTACCGAAGGAAAAAAAGTCAAAGCGGGGGATTTGCTTGTAACCGTTGATCTAAATTTGGTGAAAGAAAAAGCAAAAGACATCATAACCCCACTTGTTATCACAAATGCCGATGTAATAGAACATGTAGAAAAACCGATTTCATCTGGAAATGTGACTGCTTCAGAGCAAATAATTTTATTGGTAACAGCAAAATAGCCATTAATTCTCATCTTGATATCGTTAAATACTCTGGCTACTTAAGAATCGAAAGGAACATTGTACTTTTAGTCGCTATCATAGCGGCTTTTTTTGTTGTATAGGTTAAGAGTTTCTTTAGCTGATCGCGACTTTTTATGTAATCGGTACAAGTTCTTGTCCCAAGCCAAGAACTTGTACCGATTGAATGGATAAGAACATAGTCCCATCACCCGGCATAACATCAAAGTCGAATCACGCCACAGGTCTGCCCTAGCTGGAATACTCCGGCGAGTACTAACCTCAAAGCCTGGTTACACCACAACTAACAGTACGATAATTCCGAGCAAAATCAGCCAGCATACTGGGTGACCGAAATTTAATCCCCAGCCGACTCCGAATCTTTTCTCGACGATTAGGTTTGAATCCTTGCGATTGAAATAAATCATACCTAATAGCCATTTATCATCATCATGGAAAGGTCTGAAATTGGAGCGCTCTGCCGATTGCTCCAAGCGGCTTCCGCCCTGACCAGCCCAGAACGATAAGGCTAAGGCGTATAGGATGATAAAGGCTATTATGATTAGGATAATTGGAATAGCGAAATTGATGTTAAGCAGAGATATCATATTTAGTTGCACGACGGACAACAGGATAACTATTAAGAAGCTTGCTGTAATCATGAAACTTGACCAAGTACGGCGGAAAGTTACGTCTTGTCTGATGGAACGGTTCGGATCAGTGGGTTGAACCTGCTGCTTCACTCTGCGAATACTCCAATTCTCAAATATGAACACAAGTATTAAGAACACTTGCATTATCGTAGGCATAAACACAGAACTATAAGATTTAGCTGCATAGCCGTCTACGTTCCAACTGCTGTTGTAATGGATCGGAATCTGGTCAGGAATTAGTTCGTAGTTGAGTAGCACAGTTACAATACCAACAACAATAATGAAAACATGGATGAGGAACCAATTACTAGACAAGCTAATGTTTCTTTTCCGAAAACCAGTGTCCACTGCTATGATCGATGGTTCCAGAGCAATTGGCAGCATAGGTAGTAAACTTTTCATTTTGAAATGATAGCTAATGTTTATGACTAGGGAGATTACGGCCATGGCGAGTGAATAAGCGACAATGATCCAACTTTGTTGCTTGGAATGTTCATCACCGTATATTAGGCAGATGATACAAACAATGAATAGGATGGTATGAAAGGTAGCACTAATCCTAGCATATGACTTCCGCATCTGGCGTAGAGGTTCGCTATGAAATTGTACAGCGCTGACGGTGACCCCAAAACTAATCGTCTCTCTTGTTAAATAAGGCATGCTTACCATGAGTACAATGGTAGGTACAAATACAAAGATCATTACTATAACAGGCATTATCGTCATATCATTCGCCTCCTCTTATACATAAGTGTGTATTCGAAAACTCTATAACCTTTAGAGCATATGCGATGCATCACTATGTCTTTTTGCGTATGTTTATCGTTTTAACTTAGGGTAAGTAATCGACTTGAATATAAATTTAATTATAATTGATTTTATTGACTACATGGGTGAAATTAACATTTGTCAGACCTTTTTGCTACGCAGCGATACTCATCTGACAACTGAATTATGGTAAGTACATCTGTTTAAAATTCTGTGTAGGTACAGGGCAGTAAAGTTTAGTTATAATCAACTTTTATCACCATAAAATAAAGTTCACTTGGTAAAATTGTGAAGTAAAAATCACATTAACTGGAGTGGATACTATGCTTTCTGAAGAAGATTATGCGAAGGTGGCGAAAGAAGCTTTACATCAATACCCAATCTATTGGGAAAAACTTGTGTATCTCGGAAAGAGTGATAATGTTACATTTCAAGTTCAGACCAACGATGATCATCAAAAGTTTCTTATCAAAATCCATATCTCAACGATTTCCATTCAATCAAAAGGGAATATCACATCAGAGCTTATTTGGCTTGAAGCTTTGGTTAAAGATACAAATCTCGTCATACCTGTACCTGTCAGAAATCTTCAAGGTGATCTGGTAACAGAAATATCAACTGATTTTAGCGAAAATACAATCATGGTGACTATTCATCATTGGATTCATGGAAGCGTACTTCAAAGAGAGCCAACAAGTAATGAAACTGAAAATTTGGCTCTCTTAATGGCGGCTCTACATAAACATTCTATGCAGTGGAATGCACCTGAAGGCTTTAATAGACCAATATACAATTCTGATCATTTATATTCATCACTTAATCAATTAAAACAGTTAGTAAATTTAGAGCTTATCTCAAGTGAAGTGTTTGTTCATGTGGAAGAGTCAGCACATAAAATAGCAAATGTGATACAAAATTATAAACTTTTGCCAAGTAACTGGGGAGTTATTCATTCTGACCTTCATGAGAGTAACTATGTATTTTATGACGATACTCCTCAACCTATAGATTTTTCCAATTGTGGCTATGGCTTTTATTTATTTGATATGGCTGAAACATTTTTGCATCTTTCATCTGATAATAGGAAAGTATTTATTTCATCGTATAGCAAAGTAAATCAACTGGAAGAGAATTATGTCGAGTTATTAGAAGCATTTTTTATTTGGTCAATCATTAGGACTTTTGCATTCCATTCTCTAAATCCAAATGAACAACAATCCTTAGCGGCAAATTTTCCATCAGTTATTGAAAACTATTTCAGGAAATATCTTAAAGGAGAAATTTTTTTGTTAAACTAAGGAGTAGGTTAGTGTAATTTCCCGTTTTAGATAACGTTATAATATAAACAGAGTTCAAGACATGAATACAATAAATGGAGGGGTAGGATTGAACAAGTATGTGTTACATATAGTTGCAAGTGTAATTTGCATATTGTTACCTGCTGTTGGTCTCTTATATGTTTTGTGGGATAGCCACCAACCCAAAATAGGACCTGTAGGAGACGGAAAACCGAATTATCCTTCAATATCTCAATGGATATCTATTGGCTCTTCTTTTATTCTTGGAGTAGTTAATTTACCTCTTTCCATAATTCGATATAGACAAAAGGCTAAAGAAGATATTAAAAGTTAATGCTTGTTGCGCTAACGTAGAAACTATAATTGAATAAACGACGAAAATGAAGCTGCCTGTGTTGGACCGGCAGCTTCATTACGTTAACGGGCAGGATAGATGAATTTTGTGAATATACGCCAGGTATGCGAACGATAAAAACATAAACTTTTAAGATTAAAGACATGCTACAGTCTTCAGAATCGCAGAATTCGTCAAAGGAAGTACGATCGCAAAAAAAAGAGGTCGAACCCGTCCGAATTTTATGGCTATCAGCCCTTCGATGGTGAAGTACCTTCATGTACAAGATACGATCATTATCCATTAAACCGGAAGGAATATCTCTTACCTGTCTTGAATCACGATAAATCTGAATTAAAGTTGGAGGCGAATGAGATGCTGGAATTAGAGTTTACTACTATAGAGGAGTGGGATGAAGAATTGTGGGCACGGATGGAGCGAATCTATCATGAGGCTTTTCAAAGCGGCGCTAAGACAAAAGCGATTCTGCGCAGTATGCTGGACCGGAAGATTGGTTATTTACACACGGGCGTGCATCATGGAGAAGTGGTTGCGATGGCTGTTACTGGACTGGAGGGGAAGGTTGCGGACCGCATCCTGATCATCGATTACCTCGCGGTTGAACAGAAGCTGCGAGGGTGGGGCATAGGGACCTGGATATTAGAGCAGCTCAGAGCCTGGGCGTTAAGGGAGCACCGGATCAAAGGTATGATTATCGAGGCGGAGTTCGGGACAACAGAGGCTCATCAGGAACGCATACAGTTCTGGCAACGCAACGGGTTCATCCTAACCTCCTATGTCCATCAATATAGAATGGTGCCAGAGCCGTATCAGGCAATGATGCTGCCACTGGATACAAGTACGCATGTGCCTGATGATGGTGAAGCACTGTTTCGTTATATCAATGCTTTTCACAAGGTTGCTTACCGAAAGAGTTAGACCGCATTCAATGGGGTAGTGGAAATGAATGGGGATAAACATTCTCTTTTGTGTTTAGTTTAATGTAAGGACCATAAAAAACGGACATATGAAGATCCGTCTTCACACTTTTGGGAAGATCGGTGCTTTTGTTCATTTATATAAAAATTTATGTTTATCCATTGTGACTATCCTCTTTCAAACAGGATGTAAAATGATCAGTTCTTGACTGCATGGTCAATAACTGATACATTAATCCCATGAGTAGACCAAGAGAATTTGATGTCGATCGTGTATTACACCAGTCTATGGAAGTGTTCTGGAATCAAGGCTTCAAAGCAACTTCTTATGAGGACCTTACGCGTACTACGGGAGTCAAAAAGCAAAGTTTGTACTGTGTTTTTAAAGACAAGCGATCGTTGTTCCTGAAGGCGTTGGCACTTTACCGTGAACAGGTTATAGCGAAACTGAAAGAGATTGAAGCCCTGGATTCGTCTCCCGTTGATAAACTGGATACCTTACGATATTCCCTTTTAGACGATGAAACTAGCTGCCAAGGGTGTCTAATTGTGAATGCATCACTCGAATTCGGAACAGATGACGAGCAGGTCACACGAGAAGCTGAGCTCATGGCAGAAGAGATTCAACTGGTATTAGAGAAGATCATAAGTAGTGGCCAGAAACAACAGTTAATTTCCAACCGGTACACGAGTATAGAGCTTGCATCTTATCTAAATAACACCATTCTTGGTGTGAGAGTTATGGAGAAATCAGGTTCATCCCGTGAACAGATCGAGACGGTTCTGCGTACTTCATTTGGCATGATCATGTCTTGATCTTTTTTTTGTGAAATTCTTGACTACGAAGTCAAAAATAATTGAAGGCGGATTAATACACCACGAAACCTTGAAGGAGGTGGGGCTTTTCGATAAAAATCGTGTATTGATTCATTTGGAAATAACGTCTAGCTGTTAACCAGGCTGGTTGCTGTTTAACATCTCCTAGTCAATTTATATAAAACGAAATATGTGGAGGTTATTATGAATTATTCTCAATCCGTAGAAGCATTGTTCCAACCTATAGAGTTAGGTCATTTGAAGTTATCCAATCGGATCGTGATGGCGCCGATGACGCGTCAATTTTCTCCGGACGGTATTCCGGGTTCGAATGTTGCGGGCTATTACCGCCGCAGAGCAGAGAACGCAGTGGGGCTTATTGTGACGGAAGGTACAATAATTAATCATCCGGATGCATCCAATCAAGCCAATGTGCCGCACTTTTATGGCGAAGCTGCAATGAATGGTTGGGCACATGTTGTATCTGAAGTACATGAAGCTGGCGGTCGAATTATTCCACAGATCTGGCATATGGGAGCCAAAGGTCATGTTAATGATTATTCGGAAGCTGAGATTGCTACAATCGTTCAGGAATTCGCACAAGCAGCCTCAGAAGCGAAACGCGTTGGGTTCGATGGTGTTGAAATCCATGGAGCACACGGCTATCTGATCGACCAATTCCTGTATGAGAAAACCAACTCTCGTACGGATCGTTATGGTGGAGATATGATGGCTCGCACACGTTTTGCAGTTGAAGTGATTGAGGCTTGCCGTAAAGTAGTGGGATCGGAATTCCCTATTGTACTGCGTTTATCTCAGTGGAAGACAGATGATTATCAGGCTAAATTGGCTGAAACACCGGAATTACTGGAGCAGCTTCTCGCACCGTTGGTTCAAGCTGGAGTCGATATCTTCCACTGTTCCACACGCCGTTTCTGGGAGCCGGAATTCGAAGGGTCTGATCTGAATTTTGCTGGTTGGACAAAAAAATTGACTGGTAAACCGACAATCACTGTCGGATCGATTGGTCTTGATGGTGACTTTACAAGTCTGTTCACAGAAGGTAAAGGCGCAAGTAACGCCGGTATCGAGGGATTGGTACAACGACTTCAGAATGATGAGTTTGATCTGGTTGCTGTAGGCCGTGCTCTTCTAGTCGACCCTGAATGGGTTAAGAAAATTCAAGAAGGACGTACTGATGATCTGGTTCCATTCACAAGAGAAGCGATGACTGTACTTACTTAATTGTAGTTATAATCATTAGGAATATGTATTAATCAAACACACCTTCAAGAGAATGAAACCTTGTCGTAAGATAGGGAGATCATCTTGGAGGTGTGTTTGTAATGCCAACCAGAGTGAGTTATCCGGTGGAATTAAAGATGAAAGACATAGAAATGAGACTGGCAGAGGATGCAAGAGAAACATCGGAATAAGGTCCTCAACTTCATTATTGCTGGTTCCTTAATTTCTACATCATCACTCAACAACACCACTGCTTGGGGGGAGCTCTCCCTCCGAAAGATCAACCCTTCTCCTCACTGAATTCCCAATGCAAGTGACGATCTATTCATTAGTGCTAAGTGACAACAAGTGTTTTAGATTGTCATCAATAAATTGATTATCGGCACTGTTGATTCCACGACCGGCAAAATGGCCCCAGATCGATTGGATTGGTTTCAAGACAGCATTAGGTATACGCTTAGCTTCGTATTCATTATCGGCCGCTGTGCAGAAGAGATCCGTGCTTCCCGGCATGATACAGGCATAAGCTTTTATGCTCTGAAGTGCTTTATTAAAGTCTCCGTTATAGGAGGGGTTTGCACTGATATCTGCATGTTGACCTGTCCATAACATGGCCAGAACATTATGCGGATCCATATTCATAAAGCTATTTTCCCAGACACCAGCTACAAAATCCTCCAATGTGTCAAATCCCATCTCACGGTAAAGCTCTTCTCTATAAAACGCATGTGATAGTCCCCATCCCGCATACACCCGACCAACGGCACGCATGTCTGTAGAACTTAGTTGGTTTAATTTATTTGAGTCGAAGCCGACTGCAGATAGCAGTGAAGCTTTCACGCCTTCCAGGACCACAAATGTGTGTGGCCAAGGTTTGGCGATGCCTCCGAAAGGTGCGATTCGTTCAACCATCTCCGGGTAACTTGCCCCCCATTGAAATGCCTGAATGCCGCCCATCGACCACCCGACGACGAGAGCAATCTTTTCAATACCGAATTTTTCGGTCAGCAGTTGGTGCTGGAATCGAACGTTGTCATAGATGGTTACCTGTGGAAAGTTAGCCCGATCGAATGGAGGAGGCGTGTTACTGGGAGAGGAAGAGAGTCCATTGCCCATCAAATTGGGAACGATAATAAAATATTTCTCTGGATCCAGTGCCATCCCGCTGCCAATGAGCCATTCATTCTGAATATGCTGATCTCCAAAAGCCGTTGGATAGACAATAACATTATCCTTCTGTTCATTTAATTTTCCGTATGTTTTGTAAGCAAGAAAAGCATTTGGTAACGTCACTCCTGATTGTAAGAGTACATCACCCAAATTAAAAATTTCATAATCCATCGTATAGTCGCTCCCTTCAAAATAAAAAACCACATGTTCACTGTGATCTCTTGTACTCAGTATAGAGCTGTGATACCCTCAATAAAAGTGAATAGAATTCATAATAGTATTCAATAAAATTGAAAGATGAAGGGGGGATCATCGGATGGAATTGCGTCAACTGAATACGTTTTGTACGGTTGCAACAACATTGAATTTCACGCGGGCAGCAGAAGCGCTGAGCTACGTTCCTTCCAACGTCACGATGCAAATTAAAGCATTGGAAGATGAGCTAGGTGTTCGCCTCTTTGATCGGTTGGGCAAGCAACTCGCGCTCACAACTGCGGGTAAACGCTTTTTAACACACGCCCAAGGCGTTCTTGAAAAAATGGACGAAGCTCGAAGTGCTGTCCATGATAATGAAAAATTAAGTGGTACCTTAACGATAAGTGCAAATGAGGTTATTTGCTCCTATCGGCTTCCACCTGTCTTCCAACGGTTTCGTTCGCAGCATCCAGGAGTTCGTCTTATCTTCCGCTCAGTGCCGAATCAAGAACTCAAGCAAACGCTCTTTGAGGGAACCACGGATATTGTTTATATGTTGGATGAACCCATTCGCTCGAGTGGACTTTCCGTGGAACCTTTGCTGGAAGAACATTTCCGATTGTTAGCTGCTCCTGATCATCCACTCGCCAAACGAACTGTGCTGCAATTGGAAGATTTCCATGATGAAGTGTTCCTGACAAATGAGAAGGGTTGTCCCTATCGAACGATGTTTGATCGGTCATTTGAGAAAGAGGGCATTGATAGCATTACATATTTAGAGTTTCAAAGTGCTGAAGCCATTAAACAATGTGCAATTTCAGGAATCGGTATTGCCTTTCTTCCTGAGATCGTCGTGGAGTCTGAAGTTGAACGCGGAGAACTTGTTGTCCTCCCATGGCAAATTCCGGACTTGCAGGTATATACACAGATGTTGTGGCATAAAGACAAGTGGCTTTCACCAATCATGTTATCTTTTATAGAAGCAACCAGGGAAGTTTTTGGTTCACAGAGTGAGAATAAAACCGTATAGCTTATGTATGAGACATCAAACTGTTGAGCACAGTAAAACGCTGATGAAAGTGGGGAGACATTATTTATGATTCCATTAGTATATGACCAGATTAACCATTGGGGAAAAGACGATGAATTTTTCCTTGCATTGTTAAAGAAATTACAAGTAGAATCTATAGCTGACCTGGGCTGTGGAACAGGAAGATGGACTACTCATCTTGTTCAGTGCGGTTATAAAATTACCGCTATAGATCCCAATAAAGAAGCGATTGAAATGGCGCGAAGTAAAGATAATTCTGGAAATGTGAATTGGATTATAGGTGATAGTGCGGATTTGCAAACCAATACCTATGATGCGGTAATTATGACAGCCAATGTTGCACAGGTATTTCTTACAGATGATAGTTGGAAGCAAGTGATCTCAGACGTATTCCGATCCCTAAAAATCGGGGGTCACTTTATTTTTGATACAAGAAACCCTTTGGTAAAAGTATGGGAAGAATGGGAGAAGGACAAAACTCCTGACTTAGCTAAAGATAGACTAAGCGGAGATCCTTTAGAAATTTATACAGAATATGAAGGGTTTGTGGGAGATATTTACACTTTTTATGAAATAGTAAAAAACACCAAAACAGAAAAAGTATTAGTTCATGAAAAAATGCAGCTGAGGTTTCGAAATCAAGAAGAATTCAATGAGTCGCTGAAACAAATCGGTTTTTCAAAAATTAAAACATATGGTGATTGGGAGTTTAAACAAGCAAATTCTGAGAATAGATCGTTTATTTTTCATTGTGTAAAATAGTAGTTAGTAAAAAAATGTCGAGGGACAAGAACAGATTGAACAAATTTCTTATTCCTAAAATAACTACAGACATTGTTTATTCAGATCTATTCACTGAAATTTGTTCATATATGATGAACTGGAGTATGATGGGAGAAGGCGATGCTGATAATTACCATATAATCAATGCCAAGTATAGAGTGTAATTTTATATAGGTCTAAAACTTTTGGACCCGGCTATACGACACCATACTTCCTTGAAGGGGGACATCTGTTTTGGATGAGCAGTTTCTAGATTTATTGGCCGAGAAATATGATACGGAAGAAAAAATCATAACAGAGATCATCAACCTTGAAGCGATCTCCAATCTCCCAAAGGGAACCGAGCATTTTGTCAGTGATTTGCATGGGGAGTTCCACGCTTTTCAGCATGTACTAAGAAACGGTTCGGGTACCGTCAAAGAGAAAATCAAAGAATTATTCCGGGAGGTTTGGACGGATCAAGAAATCAATGATTTTGCGGCATTAGTTTATTACCCGGAAGAAAAAATACAGCTGGTTATAGGGGAACTGAGCAATAAACAGGCTTTGAACCAGTGGTATAGACTAACAATTGAACACATGCTTAAGCTTATTTCTTATGCCTCTTCCAAGTATACACGCTCAAAATTGCGTAAAGCTCTGCCGGAGCAATATGTATATATTGTAGAAGAGCTTTTATACAAAACGGATTCGACCAACAATAAGGATCCTTATTACGAGGAAATATATCGGCAAATTATATCCTTGGGCCAGGCGGACAATCTCATTATCGGCCTTGCTTATACGACACAGCGCCTGGTGGTTGACCATCTTCATGTGGTTGGAGATATCTATGACCGGGGGCCGTACCCCGATAAAATTATGGATACGCTGATCAACTACCATTCTGTAGACATACAGTGGGGGAACCATGATGTCCTCTGGATTGGAGCCTACGCAGGTTCCCTGGTCTGCCTTGCGAATATTATTCGGATCTGCGCCAGATACGATAATCTGGACATCATTGAAGATGTATACGGAATCAATCTGCGCCCACTGCTAAACCTGGCGGAGAAATATTATGAAGACAATCCGTCCTTCAGACCTAAGTTACAGGCTGGCCATAATGTATCGGAGCAGGAAATTCTGCAGATTACCAAAATTCACCAAGCCATTGCCATGATTCAGTTTAAACTTGAAATCCCGATTATCAAGAGACGCCCATACTTTAATATGTCTGAAAGACTTTTGCTGGAGCAGATTGATTACGACAAAAATGAAATCAACATCTGCGGTAAAACGTACCACTTGGAAAACACCTGTTTCGCAACCGTAAATCCGCAGAAGCCCGAACAATTGCTGGAGGAAGAACGCCAGGTGATGGAAAAGCTGCTGTTTTCCGTTCAGCATTCCGAAAAGATGGCCAGACATATGAATTTTCTCATGAAAAAGGGTAGCCTTTATTTAAAATACAACGGGAATTTGTTAATCCACGGCTGTATTCCTTTGGATGAAGAAGGAAATATGGAAGAAATGCAGATTGAAGACAAGACATATGCAGGCCGTCAATTGCTTGATGTTTTTGAAGATTATTTACGTTACGCCTTTGCGCATCCGGAAGAGACAGAAGATCTGGCGACGGATATGGTATGGTACATCTGGACAGGAGAATGCTCCTCGCTCTTTGGAAAGAGAGAAATGACCACTTTTGAACGGTATTTTATCCAAGATAAAGAAGCACATAAAGAGAGAAAGAATCCGTACTACCATTTACGTGAAAATGAAGAGATCTGTCGAAAAATCTTGCAGGAGTTTGATTTGAATCCAGATCATGGACATGTCATTAACGGCCACACACCTGTCAAAGAAATTAGTGGAGAGAGCCCTGTTAAAGCAAACGGAAAAATGATCGTGATTGACGGCGGTTTTTCCAAAGCCTATCAATCCACAACGGGAATTGCCGGATATACCTTGTTGTACAATTCCTTTGGAATGCAGCTCGTCGCCCATAAGAAATTTAACTCAAAAGAAGATGTCTTATGTAACGGAACGGACGTATTATCTCTAAAAAGATTGGTGGACAAAGAACTGGCGCGGAAACTGGTGAGGGAAACCAATGTCGGGGAACAGCTGCTGCAGAAAATCTCAAATTTGAAGGATCTATTAGACTATCGCCACATGAAATGAAACGATTGCTAAAAATACACACCTGGATCAACTGTTTGAGTGCAATATGACGTAGACGCTCGTATTGGGCAGGGAAGTAATAATGCCCTGCCTGTACGAGCCTTTCTTTTGTACAGTGCGATTTAACAACGTAGAGGAAATGTGAATTTGCCTTCAATTTGTGGAGAGGAGGAAGATATGGACTACAATTCACCGAAGGAAGCAGTGTTTGGGACGAAACGGTTCCGTAACTGTACCATAGCGGCAGGTCGTCGTCATACCGTTGCTCTTAAATCTGACGGAACAGTAATAGCTGTGGGTGATAATAAATACGGTCAATGTAAGGTTAGGGATTGGTGCCATATCGTCGCAGTTGCTGCTGGTAATGTTCATATGGCTACGAACACGGGTAATGCACATACCGTTGGTCTTAAATCTGATGGTACGGTAACAGGTATAGGTTGGAATAAGCATGACCAATGCAATGTAAGCGAATGGCGCGATATAGTAACCGTTTCGGCAGGTTGGTGCCGTACTGTTGGGGTTAAATCAGATGGCACCGTGGTGGCGGTGGGGCGAAATAATGAAGGGGAATGCAACGTGAGCAACTGGCAAGATATTGTATCGGTCACGACGGGTGACTGGCATACAGTCGGTCTAAAAATAGACGGAACGGTAACAGCGGTTGGTAACAATAAGTATAACCAATGTAGCATAAACGACTGGAGCGACATATTAGCTGTTTCGGCGGGGTATCTTCATACGGTTGGGCTTAAATCGGATGGCACGGTAGTGGCTGTGGGTAGAAATAATGAAGGCGAATGCGACGTAAGCGGATGGCGCGATATTGTAGCAGTTGCAGCGGGGAGTTATCATACCGTTGGTCTTAAGTCCGACGGTACAATGGTTGCTGTGGGTTCGAATAAACATCACCAATGTGATGTAAGTGGCTGGCACGGAATTAGAGCTGTTTCGGCGGGGTGTGCCCATACGATTGGACTGAAATCTGATGGTACGATGGTTAGTGTGGGTGATAATGATTATGGACAATGTGATGTAAGCGGATGGAGTAGCATCCAACAATAAAATGTCGAGGGATAAGAACATATTCCCATTGAAGTCGCTATTTTAGCGGCACGCTTAACGTATAATTTTAATTGATCGTTTTGAGTTATAGAAAGTACTCCAATTGACTATATTGACAAATTTAACGCCTTACACTAAGATAATCGTACAAGTAAATAATGAATATAATCAGGATTGTTACTGATCAGCAGGCAAGACCGATTAATATGCAAACATGTAGAGTTTAAATACCATGTATGCACTATTAATGGTCTTTTTTATTTGCTAAATTCTGTTAACGTTTCATTTTAAAAGGAGATTCGTATGAAAATCACGCGAATTATTAATAATAATGTCGTCTGCGCTGTAAATGAAAGACGCCAGGAGATGATGCTTCTAGGAAGTGGTATTGGTTTTCAGAAGAAAAAAGGAGACGATGTGGACACAGAGAAGATTGAGAAAGAATTTTTCCTGAAGTCCAAAAATGTAACTGGCAAATTATATGCCCTTCTCGCGCAGATTCCGATGGAGTACATCCGTGTGTCCGATAGTATAATTCAATATGCCAAGCAGTCCTTGGATAAAGAGCTGAATGAAAATATATATTTGACGCTAACAGACCATATTAACTTCGCCGTATCACGCTATAAACAGGGAATGAACTTCAACAATGCGTTATTGTCTGAAATTAAAGCATTCTACGCCAATGAGTATCGAGTGGCTTTGAAGGCTTTGGATATGATTAATCAAGAATTCAACATTACGTTGCCTGAAGATGAGGCCGGCTTTATTGCGCTTCATATTGTCAATGCAGAACTCGGATCTGAAATGGAAGATACCATGAAGATCACGCAATTGATTCAAAAGGTTTTAAATATTATTCGTTATCAGTTCAAAATTCACTTTAACGAAAGCTCCCTTCACTACTCCAGACTGATCACGCATCTAAAGTTTTTTGCCTATCGTCTGTTTAACAATACGGTGATGAAAAGTAATGATAACGATTTCCTCAATATTATTAAAGAAAAATATAAGCTAGAGTACCAATGTAGTCTAAGAATTGCGCAGTTGATTCGGGTAGACTATGGGAAAGAATTAACCGAAGACGAATTGGTGTATTTAACTGTTCATATCAAAAGGGTGACTGATGAAGAAAGGGATTGACCCATCATCGCTCCATAATGACTATACTAGGATTGTTACTGGTGATGCAGGCAAGACCTAGAGTTCCATCGTGTATAGAGCATATCTATATTCGATAGAACTCTAGGTCTTTTTTTGTAAAAGAATACTTTGAAGGGGGAACAAAAATGAAACATGAACAAACGGCTACCGACATTCTAAAACTTGTTGGTGGTGAAAAAAACATTGAAAGTGTTACACACTGTGCTACCAGGCTGCGCTTTAACTTAAAAGACGAGTCGATTGCAAACAACGAAGCACTGAAAAACGTACAAGGAATTGTGGGCGTTGCCAGCAGTGGAGGTCAGTATCAAGTCATTATCGGTAATGAGGTCAACAACGTCTATAAAGCTCTTGCGCAACTAGGGAACTTCACAAGCAAGAATGATGCTCCAGCTGTGAAAAAAGGAAAAGTCTCCACTGTTCTGGACACGATTTCCGGAATCTTTACACCCATCCTACCGGCGATGATCGGTTGCGCCATGATTAAGGCAGTTCTTCTTATTTTGAAAACCTTTGATCTCGTTGACCTTGACGGTCAATTTAATACGATTATGACTTTCGTCGGGGATGCGGCTTATTACTTCTTGCCAATGCTGCTTGCCTGGAGTGCTGCTGTTAAACTTAAAGCTAATGTGGGTTTTGCGTTAACCATTGCGGGTATCTTGTTACATCCTAGCTTTTCGGCATTGATGTCTGCGGGTGAGCCTGTTACGTTCTTTGGTCTGCCTGTCACACAAGCGACGTATTCTTCTTCCGTTATTCCAATTATTCTAGCTGTATGGATCCTGTCATATGTGGAACGATTTGCTGAAAAGTATTCTCCTTCCGTGATCAAATCCATTTTGAAACCTTTAGTTGTAATACTTGTTATGGCACCTCTAACATTAATTATTCTAGGACCATTGGGTGCGATTGCCGGTAACTACCTTGCTTCTGCTGTATCCTATGTCAATACACATGCAGGATGGTTAGTGTCTGGTATTATTGGCGGGGCATTCCCATTCCTGATTCTGACGGGGATGCACTATAGTTTGGGACCCGTTGTTCTCACTGCTTATGCACAAACAAAAACTGATGGCATTGTTGGCCCAGGTATGCTTGTACACAATATTGCTCAAGGTGCTGCTGCGCTCGCGGTCGCATTAAGAACCAAAAATAAAGCGTTTAAACAAGTTGCTTACTCTACTAGCGTAACTGCGCTGTTAGGAATTAGCGAACCTGCATTGTTTGGTGTAAATCTACGGTTAAAAAAACCACTGATCGCTGTTGTCATTGGTGGTATTGTAGGCGGAATATACGTTGGCTTGTTCGGTGTAGCTCGATCTGCTCTAGGCATTGCCGGCTTGGCTACGTTACCAGCATTTATCACAGATAATCCATGGAACCTAATCCATGCAGCAATTGGTCTGGTCATTGGCTTTGTTGTTACCTTCTTGATGACGCTTATTTTAGGATTTGAAGATGTGCCTGAGGATGGAGAGGATCAACGAACACCAGCCAATTCATCTTCAACAAACCGTGTGCCTATTGTTAGTGTTTCTGAACATGTACTCACAGCACCAATGACTGGTCGAGTTCTAGAGTTATCAACAATAAAGGACGAAGCCTTTGCAACTGGAGCTATGGGAAAAGGGATCGCCATTGAACCTACTGTTGGAAAACTCGTTTCACCAGCCGATGGTATAATATCCGCAGTATTCCCTACCTTCCACGCAATCGGTATTAGCTCGAATAATGGTGCTGAGATCCTCGTTCATATTGGCATGAACACGGTCAAGCTGAAAGGTGAACATTTCAAGGTACATGTGCAAGAAGGCGATGAAGTAAAAGCTGGGGATTTACTTATCGAATTCGATACAGATGCAATAGCCGCCAAAGGTTATGATCTGACTACACCTATTATTGTTACGAATTCAGATGACTTTACAGATGTAATTGGTATAGACAAACCTTCGATTACGATCGGGGAAAAACTAATTAAGATCATATAAGGAGGAATTTCCAATGAAGAACACAACCGTATTCCCAGACTCTTTTATGTGGGGCGGCGCAACAGCGGCGAATCAATACGAGGGTGCCTGGAACATTGATGGTAAAAAGGCTAGTACAGCAGATATGATGACGGGTGGAACGCATACTACTCCAAGACGGATCACCAAACACATTGAGGAGGGTGTAAACTATCCTTCCCATGAGGCAGTAGATTTTTACCATCATTACAAAGAAGATATCCGTCTATTTGCAGAGATGGGCTTTCGATGCTTCAGAATGTCCATTGCTTGGTCCAGAATATTCCCCAACGGGGACGATGTAACGCCAAATGAAGCAGGACTTCAATTTTACGACAAGGTGTTCAGTGAACTGAAAAAGTATAATATTGAACCTATCGTTACCATCTCACATTACGAAGCTCCGTTTGCGCTAACTGAGAAATTCAATGCTTGGGCTTCCAGAGAGATGATCGACTGCTACGTACGGTATTGTGAGACCATTTTCACCCGTTACAAGGATGTCGTGAAGTACTGGATTACATTTAATGAGATCAATAGTTTAATTGTTCCAGCAGGAGCATATATAGCAGGGGCATTATTAGTTGATGATAGTGGTGTATTTAACAATACGGTTGTGGATAGTACGCAATTAAGATTCCAGGCTTTACATCATCAATTTATAGCAAGTGCAAAAGCTGTCAAGCTTGCTCATGAGATTAATCCGGCGTTCCAAATCGGTTGTATGATTAATTATAGTCATGGTTACGGAAGTACATGTAAACCGGAAGATATGTTGAAGGCTCTGAGAATGGATCAGATTAACAATATGCTGAGCAGTGACGTGCAAGTTAGAGGGGAATACCCTGACTTTGCCAAGAGATATTTTAATGAGAACAATATTCAGATTGAGATGGCAGAAGAAGACGTAGAAGTGCTAAAACAAGGCTGTGTTGATTTCTATAGCTTCAGCTACTACAAATCTCATGTAGTGGGTACCCGCCCAGAGGGTGATGAAACCCAGGGGAATGTCTTTGGTGGATTCAAAAATCCTTATTTGAAGGCAAATGATTGGGGATGGCAAATCGATCCAGTTGGACTTCGTTACGTACTCAATCATGTGTACGATCGGTATGGAATCCCTATAATGATCGTTGAAAATGGGCTGGGTGCGGTTGATGTCATCGAAGAGGATGGCTCTATCCATGATACGTATAGAATCAATTTCCTGCGAGATCATATCGAACAAATGAGAGAATCTATCCTCGATGGCGTTAATCTTATCGGCTACACGGCTTGGGGTTGCATCGACATCGTTAGTGCCTCAACTGGCGAAATGGAGAAACGCTACGGATTCATTTATGTAGATAAGGATAACGAGGGCAGAGGTACCCTAAAAAGAAGTAAAAAGGACAGTTTCCACTGGTATAAAAAGGTGATTGAATCCAACGGGGAAAGATTGAATTAGGAAATATAATTTGCAATCGAACGAAAGATGATCCAATCTTTAAATTCTATCAAATAAACCAAGTACTTGTCACTTTGTGAGACAAGTACTTGGTTTTTTGTGCATCAATAATAAAACTAAGAATTAATTATTTTGATGGCTAAAGTGGCTGACAATATCCAGTCTACAGTTCATTATGGTGTCCAAGGGTTTTCAAAAATAGGACATCTTAAGCAGTAGTTTGATTCGCAAAATACGTCGGTCAATATTACGCCTAGTTCCCCCCTGACTGAAAATAATGTCTCGTTTACTGATCATTTAAGGATTTAATGTTGATTAATGAACAACCTGACGTCTAGTGATCATCGAACTCTTGAAATAATCAACATGACGATGATCCCAGGAATGATGATGGTGATGATTGATAGCACCGCGATGAATGTAGCCCTCCCCAACTTGATTTTAGATTTTGCCGTAACGGTGTCTACAAATATGGCAGGTCGCGGCGTCGACATTCGGCTCGGCGGCGGCAACCCGGAGAAGGCAGAAGTTGTCGCCAAGCTGGGAGGATTATACGTGATAGGTACATATGTGAACGAAAGCGTGCGGATTGACGATCAACTGCGCGGGCGTTCCGGCCGCCAAGGCGACCCGGGAGCTTCTGTATTTTTCGTCAGCTTAGAGGACGAGTGATGCTTCAGTTCGGAATCCACAAAGTGGTTCGCGCTCCTCGGCAGGAGGAGGCTCTCGAGGAGTCGATGCTCCGCAGTAAAATCGAGCATGTTAAGCGCGTTATTATGGGCCAAAACTTCGATATCCACCAGGAACTGAACAGTTATTCCGATATGGTGGAGGATCAGAGGCGAATTCTATACGCTGAGCGACTCAAAATTTTGAAAGGCGAGCTGCCAATGAGCCCTTCGGAGCAGCGGGTACGGCTTTTTTATTTCGACGAGTTCTGGGCTGAACATCTGGCATACGTTTCTTACCTTCGCGAAAGCATCCATTTGGAGAGCATTGCCAGCCGGAATCCAATCGATGAATTTCATGCGAAAATCACCCAGGCCTACGAGCAAATTCCGGCTAAAATCAATAAGGAGTCTACGGATATGCTTACAAAGCTTGGGGGTTCAAATGATCCAGAGGAGTGGGAAAAACTCGGTCTCAAAAGCCCTACTTCCACCCGGACCTATATTATCAATGACCAGTACAGCCAGAATAAGCGGAGTTCATGGACCGGAACGACCGTTTTGGCTTTTTGTTTTGAGGTTGGCACTGTGGCCAGTATACAGGCTATCAAAATAGTGATGCAGAGTAGATTTTTAATTAAAAACAGATCTCTATCCAGGGGATATTTTAAATGTGGATTCCATTGAGATTACGGACGGTAGCTCGGGTGAGCGGAAATTGTTCTCTAACCAAAAACAAAATATTAGATAAATATAGGACAAGAACATGGTCCGATTACTGATCAGGCATCTTGTTCAAATAACGAGCAGAACAATATTTAAAGATTTAGCTTGCGGGACCATTCACCTTAAACATCAAGCAAACAGCCGATAGAAGTGATTGACTGTTTTGGATCCGAGATAATTAAATTCCAATGCGAAGTATGGCGGGGGAGACAGAAATTTGCATGAGGATTCCTCAGCAGAATACATAACTCAGAGCTTCGTTTTTTTTGAAAAATGATGATTTTGAAAGCCAAGTAGAGATTTTTATTCAAATATTACTGTTATTTGGCTTTATCAAACTAAATTCGGTTTAAAATAGCCCATTGTAGGGATAGATGAATTTTACAAGTTAAGTGCAAACTAATATCCTAATGTAGCTACCTTTGTGTTTAAAGGTATGAATGCAAATATGGGTAATTCAATTCATTAATTTGTAGAATAAACGGGGTGCAAGATGTTCACATCATTAAAACGAATTTTGATCGGCAGGCCATTAAAATCCCATGAAGCCGGAGAGCAGAAGCTTAACAAAACCAAAGCGTTAGCTATTCTTTCTTCAGATGCCTTATCTTCTGTAGCATATGGTCCGGAGCAGATTTTGCTGGTATTAATGACTATTGGTGTAGCAGCTTTCTGGTACTCTATACCGATTGCGATTGGGGTACTGGTTCTGCTAATTGCATTGATTCTTTCTTATCGACAAATTATTTATGCATACCCCCAGGGTGGGGGGGCCTATGTTGTTTCCAAGGAAAATTTGGGTAAGTATGCTGGCCTCGTAGCTGGAGGTTCACTACTCGTGGATTATATTCTTACAGTAGCTGTTAGTGTGTCAGCAGGTACAGATGCGATTACTTCAGCCTTTCCAAGTCTCCACTCTTATAATGTGCTTATTGCAATTGTATTTGTCGTGTTAATCACCTTATTAAATCTTAGAGGTGTCACTGAGTCTGCTTCGGTGCTTGCTTACCCAGTCTACTTTTTTGTCCTTGCGCTTTTTATTCTGATTGGAGTGGGCTTATACCGTATTATTACAGGTCAAGTTTCTCCTGAACTCCATACTTCGATAGGTACTCCTGTCGCCGGTATAAGCTTGTTCTTGTTGTTACGGGCTTTTTCCTCAGGGAGTTCTGCCTTGACAGGGGTAGAGGCCATTTCAAACGCTATTCCTAATTTCAAGAGCCCGGCACCGAACAATGCAGCCAAGACGCTTATGGCCATGGGTACGCTGTTGGCCTTGTTGTTCTCGGGAATTGTCGTGTTGGCCTATTACTACGGAGTCAGTCCGAAGATGGATGTTACGGTTGTATCCCAGATTGCCGAGGAAACCTTCGGACGCAACTTTATGTATTTCTTTATTCAGGGAACGACAGCTTTGATTCTCATTTTGGCTGCCAACACCGGTTATTCTGCTTTTCCTCTGCTGGCTGTCAACTTGGCGAAGGACAAGTATATCCCACGAATGTTTACGGTTAGAGGAGATCGGCTGGGTTATTCGAATGGAATCATCAGCTTGGGCGTTCTTTCGATTATACTCATCATCGTTTTTGAAGGAAAGACGGAGCAACTAATTCCACTTTACGCGGTGGGGGTATTTATCCCATTTACATTATCCCAGACCGGTATGTTGCTGAAGTGGATTCGACAAAAGCCTCAAGGTTGGGTTTTAAAATTTATAATAAACACAGTAGGTGCTTTAATCAGCTTTATTGTAGCGATGATGTTTTTCCTGACTAAATTCAATCAAGTGTGGTCAGTGCTAATTTTTCTGCCACTGATTATTCTGATCTTTTACCGTATTCGTAAGCATTATGATGCTGTCGCAGACCAGCTTCGTTTGACGTCTTGCGAGCCCGCAATCCCAATTGAGGGTAACGTCGTCATACTCCCGGTTGCTGGTATTACCCATGTGGTGGAGAATTCATTGAATTATGCCAAGTCCCTGTCTCCTCATCAAATTATAGCTGTATATGTTCCATTTGAACGGGAAGATGAGGCGAACTTTGAGAAGAAATGGAAAGCATGGCAACCAGATATCCGGCTAGTGACCCTTTATTCTCCTTATCGGAGTATTCTGCACCCTCTCACCAAATTCATTGATACGGTACAACGCAAGGCCAATGAATCTAATTATCAGGTGACGGTTATTATACCTCAATTTATTCCGAAAAAAGGATGGCAAAACATTCTACACAACCAGTCCAGCCTGTTAATCCGTGCTAACCTGCTCTACCGGAGAAATGTGATTATCACGACAGTCCCATACCATTTAAAAAAATAGGATGGTAGCATTTTGAAACAGAAAAGTATCAGATGTTGTTCTGATAAGTCATTGTAGAAGGAAGCGAACAAAATTGAACCGGGCATACCGCGGGACAACAAACATAGCCCCATTGAAAGTCGCTAAAATAGCGGCTTTTTTTATTTAATCGGTACACGTTCTTGCCCTCGAGCCGAGGATCAAGAACGTGTACCGATTAACCGAAAAGGGCAAGACTTATTCCGACTACGAATAGTAATAAATGATTTCACTTTTTTTCTTCATTAAGCTAGCGGGAAGGATAGTTGAAATTGTAAAATGCATGTCAGTCATAACGCTATTGACTTATCATCTACTACGTGTTACTTTATAGCAGTAGTAAGTAACACTGCATACCAGTCATACAGAATAGTAAAGGGTGATTGTGCTGGAAAATTTAACGGAAATGCTCAAAGGTGTGCTTGAGGGCTGTGTCCTTGAAATAATAAGCCGCCAAGAAACATACGGCTACGAAATCACGCGGCGACTGAATGCTCTTGGTTTCACAGATGTTGTCGAGGGAACGGTTTACACGATCCTGATCCGGCTTGAGAAAAACAAGTTGGTGGAAACCACCAAGAAGCCTTCCGAAATGGGACCGCCGCGAAAGTTTTTCGCGATTAACGAAGCAGGAAATGAGGAACTGCGGAAGTTCTGGGCAAAATGGGAATTCGTATCATCAAAAATGAACGAGTTAAAGGAGAAAAAACAATGAATTTTTGGGATAAAATCACCGGAAACGACATGACAAAAGAATTCAAAGCTTTTGAAGCACGAGTCAAAAAGCTGCCGGCGGATTATCAAGCTGCATGGAAAGAAATTAATGACCATCTTTGGCCACACTCCGATTTCACCGGACGTAACCTCATGCCAATTTTGGACGGTGTGCTTGGCCTGTTGGAAGAAACCGCAGCGGATGGGCAGCGGATCCAAGAGGTTTTAGGTGACGATATCAAAGGCTTCTGTTCTGCACTGGCTGGCGAAGAAGGTGCAAAATCTTATCGCGACAAATGGCGTAAGCAACTCAACAATAATGTTGTTAAAAAATTAGGTAAATAGGAGGAGAATATATTGAAAATCCGAGATATTATCGAAGGAAAAAAAGAGTGGAGAGCGCATGTGGCGCGTGTCAAAGGACTCCCGCAAGATTATCAGATTGTTTATAAAGAGATTCAAAAATATCTCTTTAAGGTCGGCCCTGTTGAGCTAACTAGCGGGACGGGGTTGCTCTCGGGAATTGTTGATCTTTTTGAAGAGGGCGCTGTCTCGAGGAAAAGCGTGCTCGAAGTTACGGGCAGTGATGTAGCGGCTTTTTGCGATGATCTAATCAAAGATTCCAAAACTTATGCGGACATTTATCAAGAATCTATTGACCAAGAAGTTAGAAAGGCCATGAAAAAGGTCACGGATAGAACAAAGTAAAGGGAGGCCTTTGGGATGGAAAACACAATTGAAGTGAAGGGTCTGCGAAAGTCATTCAAAGACACAGAAGTCCTTAAGGGTGTCGATTTTAAAGTGAGGCAAGGTGAAATATTCGCCCTGCTTGGCTCTAACGGCGCAGGCAAAACGACGATTATTAGAATCCTCACCACATTGCTCAAACCAGATGGAGGCACCGCCACCGTAAACGGATTTGACGTTGTGTCAAAACCCAAAAATGTGCGACAAGTGATCAGTCTGACCGGGCAATTTGCCGCTGTAGACGAGATATTGACCGGACGGGAAAATCTGATCATGATTGCCAAGCTGCGGCATCTGGATCATCCGCATCAAGTTGTGGACGATTTGCTGAGACGTTTCGGCTTAACCGACGCCGCCAATCGTAAGCCATCTACGTATTCGGGTGGAATGCGCCGTAGGCTTGACATCGCCTTGAGCCTTGTGGGTAAACCGCAGATCATTTTCCTCGACGAGCCAACCACTGGGCTTGACCCAGAGGCACGTATCGAAGTATGGAAGATTGTAAAGGAACTGTCAGACAGCGGCACGACGGTATTTTTGACCACACAGTATTTAGAGGAAGCCGAGCAGCTTGCCGACCAAATATCTATTCTGCACGAGGGCAGGATTATCGCAGGCGGCACGCTCACGGAACTAAAAAGGCTATTTCCATCCCCAAAGGTAGAGTATGTTGAAAAACAGCCAACTTTAGAGGAAATATTCCTCGCAATCATCGGTAAAAAGGAGGCCCTTTAATGGAGACAACAATAAAACATTTCTTCAGCGATATGAGCGTTATGCTTGGTCGTTCCATGCGCCATATTTTCCGCAGTATGGATACCATCCTCACGGTCTGTATCACTCCGATTGCAATGATGCTGCTGTTCGTCTATGTGCTTGGTGGCGCAATCGAAACCGGTACGGAAAACTATGTGAACTACCTGTTGCCTGGCATACTGCTCATGGCTATTGCGAGCGGGGTGGCTTACGTTGCTTATCGTCTGTTTATGGATAAGCAACGGGGCATCATCGAGCGGTTCCACTCCATGCCGATTGCGCGTTCCACTGTGCTGTGGGGGCATGTGCTAACCTCGGTAGTATCCAACGTTATTTCTATTGTGGTCATCATTCTCGTAGCGCTCATTATGGGATTTCGCTCCTCGGCGGGGGTGCTATCTTGGTTTGCCGTAGCAGGTATACTCGTGCTGTTTACGCTGGCTCTGACTTGGATCGCAGCCATTGCGGGACTGTCCGCAAAAACGATAGAAGGTGCAAGCGCTTTTTCCTATCCTCTAATCTTCCTGCCGTTCATCAGCTCGGCGTTTGTCCCGACCGAGTCGATGCCGAAAGTTGTTCGGATCTTTGCTGAAAATCAGCCGGTGACCTCGATTGTTGAAGTTATTCGCGCCCTGCTGTCAGAACAGCCAGTTGGGAATGACATATGGACCGCTTTATCGTGGTGCGTCGGGATTATATTCGTGGCTTATATCTTTGCGGTGCGTGCATACAAAGGCAATGCAGCTTAATGGTTGTATGCATTATAATCAAAGATAGGACCAACAGAATAACGATAAAAGACACCATCCACATTATAAACACGCTATACGACAGCTTTACCAATTCTGCTCGTTTGGATCAAGGACGTCTCAGTGAAGGAATGTTCTATTACTCCTTTTAAATAGAAGTAAGTAGCTTGAAAGATAATAAAGAGCAAATTGCCTTGGGTAGTTTGTTCTTTTTTTATTGAAGCTGGTGTCAAATCGTGGATGCCGTTTTGTGTTTCTTCTATATAACTTCGTGTTCCGAGCCAAGGACAAGAACTTGTACCGAGATCAGGAGTTTTCTTTCTTTGATTTAGTAGCAAGATAGAAGACAATTCCAAAAAGAACCCCAAAACTAATGCCCAATGGAATACTATCAAGCGCCATGAAAAAAATGACGCCAAAGACCGATCCTAAAGATACACCTGTTGTGAGAGATTTCTTGTTCATAGGTAGTACCTCCAAATTACTTTTTATATATTACGAATTCGAATTAAATCTGTTTCATTAAATAGTCATGGAGAGCCAATGAGGTGTAATGAAATGGAATTGAAAGATATTTTAGCGATTAAAAAGGCATCAGATAGTCTTGACTGTACGGAAACACACAAGTTGATAACGTTACGGGAGAATTACGCTATTGGTCCAATCACCGGTCTGGACTCGCTGGAAGGTCGTATGGCACGCAGCAATTGGTTCCGTAACAATATTGCGTGAGCAATCGACGCTTATACCGAGTTCGAAGAAGAATACAATGAGCTCTTAGATAAGATAGAGCAAATTCCGGAACAGGCCGAAATCATGGTTTGGGCCAGCGGCTACTAAATTAGTAACACGACAATTGTCGAAGAACAAGAACATATTCCCATTGAAAGTCGCTATATTAGCGGCTTTTTTTGTTTATCGATACAAGTTTCGTGTCCCGAGCTAAGAAGAAGAACTTTTACCGATTGCCGAAATTGACAAAACATAGTCCGATAAATGTTTTACAAATTCGGTGATTTACCAAATCATTCTTCTTACATTCAACTTGTATCCTACTTGTGTACCAGAGAATCCGGTATGGTAGCAACCAAATTTCAGGAGGGTATACATTGTGAAAAATAGTAAACGTAACGGTTATCAAAGCTTGATCCTCTCGCTTGTATTTATGCTTGTCATCCTGTCTGGATGCGGGGCATCAGCAAGTTCAAGCTCCAGTGAAGGCGGAATGCCAGAAGTAATCCGAATCGGTATTATGCCAAGCGAAGAGGGCGAGATGAACCGTTCTCAGGAACAGCTTGCAACAGACATTACTGAAGCAACAGGCATTCCTGCGGAAATTTTTGTAGCTGAAGATTATAACATGGTTATCGAAGCCCTGCGTGCAGGCAAAATTGAAGTTGGACTGATCGGGCCGTTTGGTTACATCATCGCTACGGAAAGAGCCAATGCGAAACTGCTTGTCCGTTCCGAAAGTGATCAACAATCGAATACGGTCATCCTTGTTCGTAAGGACTCTCCATATCAAAGTGTACAGGACCTAAAAGGAAAAGATTTTTTGTTTGCCGATCCGGCATCAACATCAGGCAATCTGTACCCACGTGCCACATTAATGAAAGAGCTAGGTCTTTCCAATAAGGAACTGGATTCCTTTTTCGGCAGTGTAGCGTTCTCCGGTGGACATGACAAATCACTGCTTGCACTGGCAAACGGTAATGCAGATGGGATTGGGACGTCAAGTCTCATGGTGCCGATGATGGCAGAATCAGGACTTATTAAAGAGGAGGATTTCCGCGTGATTGCCGAATCCGATCCGATCGTCGGTGGGGCTCCACTGCTTTATCGTCAAGACTTGCCAGAGGAACTGGTTACACAGCTGCGTGATCTTATGCTGGATTACGATACGAAAAATCCTAAATTCCTGGAAAGTGTCGGCGCAGCCCGTTTTGTAGAAGGCAGTGACAGTGACTTTGATCCAATCCGGGAAGTCGCCAAAGCACTGGATATGTCCCCTGAAGAACTGCTGAAGAAGTAGGATTCAAACTCGAGAGGAGGAGAAATTAAAATGACACTTTTACAGGTGGACGGGTTGTCCAAGGTATATTCCGACGGAACAAAAGCTCTTGATAACTTGAACTTAACAGTTAATGCTGGAGAGTTCGTTGTCGTCATTGGACCGAGCGGAGCCGGGAAGAGCACCTTGTTACGTAGCCTGAACCGAATGATCGAGCCGACAAACGGAAAGATTCAGTTTAAAGGCAGTGAAACTATGGGCATCAAGGGTAAAAAGCTCCGTGAACTCCGCCGTCATATGGGCATGATCTTTCAGGGTTATAACCTGGTCACCCGCGTGTCCGTTCTTAATAACGTGCTGCATGGACGATTAGGCTACATGAATCCGCTGAAAGGGGCACTGGGTCTTTACTCAAAAGCAGATACAGAAGCCGCCAAGTTTATGCTTCACCGTGTTGGTTTACATGAACAGATGTATAAGAGGGCAGATGAACTCAGTGGAGGTCAGCAGCAGAGAGTGGGTATTGCACGTGCACTTTCTCAAAAGCCGGATTTGATATTGGCAGATGAACCCATAGCCAGTCTCGACCCTGCTTCCTCAGAGACGATTATGCATTACTTGTATACGATTTGCAAAGAGGAAGGCATTGCCTGCCTGTGCAATCTGCATCAGGTAGATATCGCGAAGAAATACGCAACCCGTATCATCGGTATCCATAAAGGGTCCAAGGTATTTGACGGGACACCTGATGAACTGACGGAAGATATGATCCGGCTCATATACAACCAGACCAATCCCAAAGTGAAGGAGACAGCCTGACATGAATGCGGCTCAGTTACAATCTGCCCGAAAAATGAAACGCACACAGACGATATTGTTTTTTTATCGTGCTGTTGGCTCTCATCATCTGGTCTTCCATCGGCGCAGAGTTTTCATTTGGAGCTTTGTTCGCAGGGGTAGGAGAGAGCTTCCGATTTATCTTTTTTGATTTTCTTCCACCTGATTTATCTTCACTTTCCCAGTTCATTGAACCTGCCATGCAGACCCTTTATATGAGTGTGGTGGCGATGGTCATCGGGTCGGTTGTAGCAGGAATGTTATCCTTTTTAGCAGCAGCCACGACAAGCCCTCACCCTTACCTTCAGGTATTTGTTCGTGCGGCTACATCACTGTTTCGTAACATTCCGGTAATTATCTGGACGATTCTGCTTGTTGCAGCGTTTGGACTGGGGGCTGTAGTCGGTACGATGTCGCTGATCCTGATCTCCATTGGTATGTTGACTCGTTCCTTTGCCGAGGTGCTTGAAGAAATTGACATGGGACAGGTAGAAGCGGTTCGAGCTGCTGGCGGGAGTTATTTACAAGTGTTGTCCCAAGCCGTGTTTCCACAATTCTTACCCGGGTTTATCGGTTGGAGCTTGTACAACTTCGAAATCAACGTACGCGCTTCTACAATTGTAGGTATGGTTGGAGGCGGTGGTCTCGGATTTATTTTGCAATCCAAATTGAAGTTGTTTCAGTATCAGGAAGCCAGCATGGCCGTGCTACTTGTGCTTGTTATCGTTCTTGTTGTGGAAATGATCACCAATCGCGTAAGGGAGCGAATCATATGAGTATGCGAATGAACGAAGCGAAGCCATCTTTTACGCTGTATACTTCCATACCAGAGCCACCCAAGCCGAAAAGAAACAAGCTGTCCGTGATCGGTCTGCCGCTTATTGCTGTGCTTTTTGTATTCAGTCTCGTTCAGCTGCAGTTCGACTATTCTAAGATGGCCCAAGGCTTTACGAAACTCGGCGGTTACATGGGAACCATGTTTCCACCTGATTTCTCGGCCTGGCGCCATGTCCTGCTCGCTGCTGTAGAATCATTGCAAGTTGCCATTCTTGGCTCAGTGCTGGGGATTGTCGTGGCGTTCTTTCTCTCCTTTTTGGCTGCTAGCAATTTGACACCTCATCCGTTCGTTGCCTGGATCATTCGAAGCGCGGCTTCCTTGCTTCGTGCGATTCCTACGATCGTGTGGGCCCTGATTTTTATCGTATCCGTTGGTCTTGGACCGCTTCCCGGCGTGCTTGCGATTGCCGTCTCTGCGGCAGGCATGCTTGTCAAAGTATTTGCCCAGTCACTGGAGGAAATCGACAAGGGGGTACTCGAAGCGATGCAGTCTACGGGTGCCAGCTGGCTGCAGATTGTCATGCAAGGTATTTTGCCTACCGTGAAGACAGCCTTTATTGCCTGGTGCGTGCTGCAGCTGGAAGGCGGTATTGCCGAATCCACTATACTCGGTGCGGTTGGCGCGGGAGGTATTGGATATGAGATGACTCATGCCATGAAATCCTATAACTTTGCGGCTGCTTTGTTTGTCGGATTGGTCGTTTTCGTCATGGTATTCAGCGTGGAATTTGTGGCAAACCGATACAAAATGAAACTAAAAACACGTCAAAACTAATTCATTCAAATTCATAACGATGAATATCACTTTGAGGAGGAATATCAATGTCAACATCTAATTCACTTTTGAAACAAGGCCCTCAGGTACAGGCTAGGTATAGCGATAATAACGGGATTACGTTAGCCTGGAATATGGAAGAGAACATGGAGGCGGAGGCAGTTTACCATTCTGTTCTACCGGAATTGATTGAATCCAACAGCACACTGCTTGATGTACAAATCGACCCGTCAGGAGCAATATTTACGAGAACGGTGTCTCCAGGCCGAAACTATTATCATGTGAAGTTCACGAATGGGTCGATATCAACCATTAACGATCGCATGATTTACACCGATGGAGTAATTAATTTCCGTGATATGGGCGGTTATCTCACAGAAGATGGTCGTACGACTCGATGGGGAATGCTGCTGCGGTCTGCTGATCTGCATGAGCTTAGTGAGCAGGACCTGCATACGGCCACTGCGCTCGGTATTGACTGGATTTGTGATCTGCGAAGTGATTTTGAAGTAGCTAGCCGTCCAAGCCCAGCCATTGGCCATGCGATCAACACGAATATTCCCTTTATGGCGGAAGCAAGTCCTGAGGAAATGCAGCAGATCGGACATGATCTGCATGCAGGCTACAAAGCGATGATCTTAAATACGGACAAATGTGCACTTATCCTAAATGAACTATTAAAAGAAGAGCGGGATACCTCCTTGTTCCACTGTGCAGCCGGCAAAGACCGGACCGGAGTCGTATGTGCAGTGATCCTTCTCACCTTGGGTGTGCCGCGAGATGTAGTTATTGAAGACTATGAACTGACGAATCTCGCGGTGGACGGACTCATGCAGCGCTTCCTCTCCGGAAGCAACAAGGATTATCAAAAATACATGGATCAAATGCCTGAACTTAAGGGAGTGATTCCGGAAATGATGAAAGCGGCCTTTATCCAAGCGGCACTTGAAGCAATCGACGAGAACTACGGCTCTTTTGAACAGTATCTTAAAGAGGGACTAGGCATTAGTGCAGAGCAAAGGACAGCTCTTCAAAACAAATATCTGGTTTAAAAAAATGGAGTCCAGAAACTGGGATACAGTGTTGGACTCCTTCTTGTCTCAGTCTGGTTGCGTAACTTCTCCTAAGACTGGTAATATAGGATGAAATGTGTAGATCGCATTAAAATTCAAATGAAGTCCTCATCAATGAGAGAAAGGGATTATGATATGAACAAAATATCGCTTGTCGATACAGCATACATGATGCTTCGTGAGCGAATGGTTTGCGGTGAATTAATGCCCGAAACCCTGCTTTCAGAGAACGAATTGGCGGAGGAGTATCAAATGAGCCGTACACCAATCCGTCATGCCATTGCTCGCCTTGAATCAGAAGGTTATGTGACTTCTCTCAAAAATCGTGGTGTATTGGTCAAGGATGTAGGCGGTAAGGAATTTCTTGATCTGATTGAACAGATTCAATCCATGCTTTTTTACTCTTTCGAAATGATGAAAAACCCGAACCGAGAGATCTACTTAAATCTTGAATCACTTGCAGCTCATGTTGAGATCCAGCGGACCGCCGAGAAAAGGAATGACTATGCCTTATACACCGAACATCATTTTCTTTTCATGCGCGAGATCGTTGAATCCTTGAACAATGGCGTAATGCTGAACACATTTGACTCCTTTCGGGATAAACTTTACATGTACTCCATCGTCCGCTTCAAGCGAACTCCGCATATCAAGCACTACAGTGCAATCGGAATTAATCGGGATACGCTGCACGCATTATCCAATAATGATTATAAGGCAGCTCAAGAGGTTGTGTTATCTCTCATTCCTATAACCAGAGAACGCATGCTTGTTACAGGGCAATTTTAATTTTGAAGTTAGTCGGTGGATTGTTAACGTCAATTCTGCTGAACTAAAAAGCAGCTGCCTTAACGGGCAGCTTATTTTGTAAGGGCGGACGGTATGGACGCCAATCTTTTTAAAAGCGTCACACGATTAGCCATTATTGTACATATAACAGCCAAAGTCGTTCCTTAATGGATCGGCCTTTTTACATTGGAGGAATTGAAGTGATCAGCAGTAGAAGACGTGCGATTGGATAATTTTAGTAATATTAAATGAAAACAAAATTTGCTAAAATATTGTATAGTTATTCTACCAATTTAGCCATTCTAGCGGAGGATTGATCGGAAAGTATGAAAGAGTTTTTGAGCGAGCAGTCCATTGAGGCATTTAGATCAATCATAAATCACAATCCAGATGCCACTTTTATCGTTTCGAACGAAGGAACGATCGTAGAAGTAAATGAAGGAGTTACAGAGTGTTTAGGGTTTCAAAAGAAAGAAATCATGGGTTCCTCCTACAAAGATCTCTTTTGTCAACATCAGCTTGATTTGATCAGTCAATATTTTTCGGAAGTCTTAAAGGGTGCATCCTGTCAATATGTTGCCGAAGCCCATCATAAAAATGGAGAAATTGTTTATTTGCAAATTAAGCAAGTTCCTTTGTTTTTTGAAGGTAAGGTAAATGGGATCTTTGGAGTAGCTAAAAACATTACTGAGTACAGGCAGCTGCTTAAGGCTTTGAAAGAAAGCGAAGAGCGCTATCGACTCTTAGCCGATAACTCCCTCGATCTGATCCAGCTGATCAACCTGGATGGCATTGTGGAGTATGCCTCTCCTTCTCATAAAATGGTGCTTGGCTTCGATCCAAAAGAATATATAGGTAAATGGGTATTCTACCAACCAAATGGAGATGTGGACGATAAGTTTCGTACAGTATTTATGAGTATGTTGCTTTTGAGAAAGCCGTTTACCTACGAAATAAAGCGACAGCATGAACAGGGCTATCCTGTATGGCTGGAGATGAAAGGGACACCAATGTTCGACGAGGATGGTGATTTTAAAAACATGATGCTCGTGGGAAGAGAAATTACAGAGCGGAAAAAGTACCAAGTTCAACTGGAACAATTAAGTTATCATGATGCACTTACCGGTGCCCCTAACCGGAGATATCTCAATAAAATGCTCAGCGATGCTTTAAGTGAAGCAACGACAAGCGTTGGCCAGCTAGCCGTCATGTTTGCGGATCTAGACAATTTTAAACAGATCAATGATACATTAGGTCATGATGCGGGGGATGAATTGTTACGGCAATTTGTAAAGCGAGCAGGAGCTTGCCTTCAAGAACACGATGTCCTGGCCAGAATGGGTGGTGACGAATTCGTCTTTGTACTTCCTCATGTCAAATCCTCCTCAGAACTCAGCCTTTTGGCGGAAAACATCTTAGAAACATTGCAGCTCCCTTGGATACTCGACGGGAAGGAGCTCTATACAACTTCAAGCATCGGTATTGCCTTTTATGAAGAAGACGATTCAGTAAAAGAACTGCTTCAGAAAGCAGATGCAGCACTTTATCTTGCCAAAGCGGAAGGCAAAAATACATATCGCATCTACTCATTTCGTGACTTGTCAATGCGCTGAAACTGAAAAAATGATATACCTGCTGCAACAGCGTAATACTTGTTAGACGGGGCTTGAGTAGCATAATTATTCCATTGTGAAGTCGACCAATTCATTGGTCGACTTCTTTTTTTTCTATTGCGCGGTCAGAATTTGTGGACCTTCAGCTGTGATGGCGATCGTGTGCTCGTATTGAGCGGCAAGCTTGTTGTCCATCGTCCGTGCGGTCCAGCCGTCAGAATCAAGTGTCATGAAGTAGGTGCCTTCGGTGATCATGGGCTCAATCGTGAACACCATACCCTCCTTGATACGGAGGCCTTTTCCGGGATTGCCTACATGCATATATGTTGGCTCCTCGTGCAGGTCACGGCCGATGCCATGGGCTAGAAGGTCGCGCACGACACCGAAGCCGTGCGATTCCGCATGCCGTTGAATCGCGCTTGTTACATCGCCTAGTCGATTGCCGGGCTGCGCCTGCTTGATGCCCAGGTCAAGACATTCCTTTGTGACGCGCATCAACTTCTCGGCCGTCGGTGAGATTTGCCCAACCGCATAGCTCCAGGCCGAATCGCCGAGCCAGCCGTCTAGCTCCGCGACAGTGTCGATCGTCACAATATCGCCTTCCTCAAGTGGCTTATTGCTAGGGAAGCCATGTGCGATTACGTCGTTGACGGAGGCACAAGTCGCATATGGATAGCCCTTGTATCCCTTTTGGTATGGCTTGGCGCCGTGCTTCAAAATACTGTCCTCGAATATGCGCTCAATCTCATTGGTTGTGATGCCCGGTTTGATGAGTGGGGCAATTGTACGATGGCATTCGGAATTGCCCGCATAGTAGTGGACCCCACAGCAACCGACCAGCACGGCAAGCATATGGTCGACGCTGTCGTTGAAAAGAAGAATTAGGCCGCAATAATAAAGTTGTAGACCGGACGCAGGCGTTAAGCTAACTGGAAAACATTAGATCAATAAAATGAAGAAGACAGCCGACCAACGTGATCGGCTGCCTTCTTCATTTAACGGACAGATTAGTTCGAAGTAATAGGATAAATGTCGGGGGACAAGAACATGGTCCGATTACCAATCAGCGTATAACTAATCGGTTCTTCTCTCCATAAATTCATTGAGCTAACGAGAAAGATAGTGAATATAGGGTATAGGGGTATAAAAAGATGTTGACTAATATAGGGTAGGGGGGTATAGTATTGAACAAGAGCTCGATGAGACCTGAAAACTGGCCTCGAGAGTTTAGCCCATCGTTTAGGTCAAACTAAACCAAAAAATCACCCACAAGAAGGGACGAAATAAGATGAAAAACATTGTATTGAACGTACAAGGTATGAGCTGCCAACATTGTGTAAACTCCATCGAAGGTGCTCTGAAAGAAATTGGAGTGAGTGGCAAGGTGAATCTCAGTGATGATTCGGTTGAAGCGACGTATGATGAAAATCAAGTCTCCTTGGAGCAAATAAAAGAAGTTATTGAAGAACAAGGCTACGAAGTAGCGTAAGTAATGGACGATGAGGGGAGTGAGTTATTGTGGCAACAACAGCGGCTCAGACGAAACAGTCGAGTATACAAATTACAGGTATGACCTGTGCAGCTTGTGCAAACAAAATTGAAAAAGGCCTCGGCAAAATGGACGGGGTCACATCAGCGAATGTTAACTTCGCTTTGGAAAAAGCAAGTGTAACGTATGATCCCACGAAAGTGGAAATGAAAGAACTTGAGGGAAAAATCAAAAAACTTGGATATGGTTCCGTTTCAGAGGTTGCGCAATTCAATCTTGAAGGCATGACCTGTGCAGCATGTGCGAACAAAATTGAAAAAGGCCTGAATAAGTTGCCCGGCGTTACTAACGCTTCAGTAAACTTCGCCATGGAAACGGCCCGAGTTGAATTTTCCCCGGGTGAAGTTTCCATCGAAGACATGAAAAACAAGGTGGAAAAACTCGGTTATACGGCGATCGTCAAACAAGATGGTACCAGTAATGGTGCAAGTGACCATCGTGCTAAAGAACTGAGTAATCAAAAACGGAAATTACTGATTTCGGCGATTCTTTCCTTGCCGTTGTTGTGGACTATGGTAGGTCACTTCTCGTTCACTTCATGGATCTATGTACCGGAATTGTTTATGAATCCGTGGTTCCAACTAATTCTGGCTACACCAGTACAATTTTATATTGGTAGACAGTTCTATGTGGGTGCGTATAAGGCTCTCCGAAACAGGAGTGCCAACATGGATGTGTTGGTATCACTTGGTACCTCTGCAGCCTACTTCTATAGTTTGTATTTAACCATTCAATGGTCGAGTATGGTTGAAGGGATGCATCATGGTCCATCCCTCTATTATGAAACGAGTGCGGTCCTTATTACATTGGTTCTTATGGGTAAATTGTTTGAATCACTTGCGAAAGGCCGAACATCAGAGGCAATTAAATCACTGATGAGTCTGCAGGCGAAGACGGCATTAGTGGTTCGGGATGGCAAAGAACTTACCATTCCAGTGGATGAAGTCATTGTAGGAGATGTTGTCCTTATTCGCCCAGGAGATAAAGTTCCTGTAGACGGAGAGGTGCTGGAAGGGATCTCATCTGTAGATGAATCCATGCTTACGGGTGAAAGCCTTCCAGTAGAGAAAAAAGTCGGAGATGCTGTGATTGGAGCTACGATTAATAAAAACGGTATTCTTCGGATTAAAGCAACCAAAGTAGGTAAAGAAACCGCTCTTGCACAAATTATTAAGGTTGTTGAAGAAGCTCAGGGATCAAAAGCACCAATTCAGCGGGTAGCCGATGTGATCTCGGGCATATTCGTCCCGATCGTTGTAGGGATTGCAATAGTTGCTTTTGTGGTTTGGTACTTCTGGGTTACACCAGGTGATTTTGCAGGTTCGTTAGAAAAAGCAATTGCGATTCTTGTTATCGCATGTCCTTGTGCACTTGGACTTGCAACCCCAACATCCATTATGGCGGGGTCTGGCCGTTCGGCTGAACTAGGGGTGTTGTTCAAAGGCGGGGAACATCTGGAGCAGACGCATAAAATTGATGCGATCCTTTTGGATAAAACTGGTACTGTTACAAAAGGTAAACCTGAATTGACTGACGTCGTCGCTCTTGGCAATGAAAATGAATTCCTGAAACTTGTTGGAGCTGCAGAGAAAAATTCTGAGCATCCACTTGCAGAAGCCATTGTTGTGGGCATCCAGGAACGAAATATCGAACTACCAGGAACACAATCCTTTGAAGCATTTCCGGGTTTCGGAATCCAGGCAATGGTTGAAGGTAAACAGCTACTCGTGGGTACACGTCGACTGATGGAAAAGTATAATATCGATGCAAAAGCAGCTTATCATTCGATGTCACGTTTGGAAGAAGCGGGCAAAACTGCGATGCTGGTTGCCATTGATGGGCAGTATGCAGGTATGGTCGCTGTAGCAGACACGATTAAAGAAACTTCGAAAGCTGCAGTGAGCCGTCTGAAAGAAATGGGCATTCAGGTCATTATGATTACAGGTGACAATGAACGGACGGCAAAAGCCATCGCTGCTCAAGTAGGTATTGACCACGTTCGTGCAGAGGTCTTACCTGAAGGAAAAGCGGAAGAAGTGAAAAAACTGCAATCACAAGGTAAAAAAGTGGCCATGGTTGGCGATGGTATCAACGATGCACCCGCTTTGGCAACTGCAGATATTGGTATGGCGATTGGCACGGGGACAGATGTAGCGATGGAAGCGGCTGATGTAACACTCATGCGCGGCGATCTATCCAGTATTCCTGATGCTATCTACATGAGTCGTAAGACCATGCGCAACATTAAGCAAAACTTGTTCTGGGCACTTGGTTACAACACCTTAGGCATTCCTATTGCAGCTATCGGTCTGTTAGCACCATGGGTTGCAGGCGCAGCGATGGCCTTGAGTTCGGTATCCGTCGTTCTAAACGCCCTGCGATTGCAACGCGTAAAAGTACGTCACTAGTCAAGTACTAGAATAGGAGCGAACATAATGATGATGAGGAGTAAAAAAATCATGCTAATGTTAACCGGTGTTTTAGCTTTTGGTGTGTTGTCTGCTTGCGGAACCCCTAAAGAAAGTGCACATACAGATGGACATGGTGGTATGAATCATACTGAGATGAATTCTGAAACTGAAGGTGCGAGTCATGTTCATGCAGGGCCTCATGCTGATTCAACAGCAAGTACCCTTAAAGCCTCGTTCTCCTTTGCATCAGATGTGAAGGCCAATGAAAATTCGCATCTGACAATCCAAATCACGGACGCCGATGGAAATCCGGTTAATGAATTTGAAATGGGCCACGAAAAACGAATGCACCTTATCGTCGTGAGTAAAGATCTTTCTTACTTTAATCACATTCATCCTGATTATAAAGGCGATGGGAAGTTTGCGATTGAAACTTCATTTCCAGCCGGTGGCGAATACAAAATCCTTGCCGACTTTGTTCCAAAAGGTGGAGCGAGTACTACACTCAGTGAATGGGTGAACGTTGGGGGTTCAGAAAAAGCCCAAGAACCTGTTCAAGCGGATTCCAATCTTGTAAAAGAAGTGGATGGTAAAAAAATCGAACTTTCATTGAGTAGCACAAAGGCCAATGAAGACGTAAATCTGACCTTTAATATCATGGATGCGAAAACGGACGAAGGGATTAATAATCTGGAACAATACCTCGGTGCTGTAGGTCATGTTGTTATCCTTTCTGAGGATGCAGAGCAATATCTGCATGTTCATCCAACAGAGGAAAAGGCAACAGGTCCAAAAGCGGAATTTATGACCTCCTTCCCGCATAGCGGAATCTATAAAATCTGGGGCCAATTCCAACATGATGGGGAAGTCTTTACAGTACCTTTCGTCGTAGTTGTAAAGTGAGTAGAGAGGTATGAGCATGGGAGATAAAATTAAAATAGCGATTAGTCCAGCAATCCAACTTGGTGGAAGCTTATTCACTCCGGAGCAACTAGTTAAAATTGGCGAGATTATTGCTCCAGATTCAAAAGTGGAGATGACACCCTTTAAGCAACTCTACGCAGAAGTATCGATTGAACAACGAGATCAGATCAAAAATAAACTTGAAGATCACGGTCTTGAAATAAACCCTGCAGGATTTGTAACCAAAAGTCTTATCGCTTGCAACTTTTGTAGAGGTGCAGAAGAAGCAGGCATGGAAACAGCCAAAAATTTAAATCAAGCCATTTCCGGTATCGATACGCCTACACCACTCAAGATTGGATATGCTGGATGCGCCTTAGGCACTAGTGAACCATTGATTAAGGATATTGGGATCGTAAAGATGCGCGATAAGTTCGATGTTTATGTTGGTGGCGAGTCGAAGGGGCTTAAACCCTCCTTCGCCAAGCTACTACATTCCGGATTAATGGAGGATCAGCTTATTCCTTTCGTTACCGCAATTATTGATTATTATAAGATACATGCGAAAGGCAAAGAAAAGTTCAGCAAATTCGTTAATCGAATGACACTGGAAAACTTGAAGTCTATGACGCTTGAAAGGGGGTGAAAAAAGTGAAAGAAGCAACTGTAAAAATTCAAGGTATGTCTTGCCGTTCTTGTGTATCTAAAATTGAAGGTGCAATTAGCGCTCTTGGCGCTGAAGGCCACGTAAATTTTGAACAAGGAACAGTAGAAGTTCGATTTGACGATTCTAAAGTTCAAATCGCTGAAATTGAAGAAGCGATCCGTAGAAAAGGATATAACGTCGGAGCGTAATATATATTGAAATACAAGGGAGAGTAATTGGGCATGACGGAATCCATTCAGATTTATTCAATCCCAACCTGTAGCGATTGCAATTATGCTAAACGTTACTTTAAAGAGCGTGAGCTTCCCTATACGGATTACAATTGTGAAGAAGATAGCAAGTACGCTGAGGAAGTCTGGAAGTTGACTGGCAAACAGGTTGTACCAACCATTGTCATTGGAGATAAGGTCTTTGTAGGCTTTGCCGAAAATCTTACTGAAATCAGTGAGTTAGTAAAGTAACTCTTATGACCCCGGTCAACTTTCGACCGGGGTTATTCTTAATAGAAATAGCCCTTTGACTGATGTATCGTTGTAGGAGGGGAGGGTATAATATGTCTAAATATACTTGTATAGATAAAGATACTTGCATCGCTTGTGGTGCATGTGGAGCAGTGGCGCCTGAGATTTTTGGTTATGATGATGAGGGTTTGGCACATGTGATTTTTGAAGGAGACGACAACCGCGGTATGTCACTAATAGGTCCGGGTTGGCTGGAAGACTTACAAGATGCAGTAGATGGTTGCCCAACCGATTCGATCTTGGTTGATGACAAGCCGTTCTCTTAGCACGTACCATGATACTTCTTGCTCCCTTTACATAGGGTAGGGGGGGATGGTAATGTGTAATAAAGGAGTTGATCTACTTGGATGATACGATACTTGAGGCCGCCTCATGTGACCATACATCTTCAAACGAACGGAAAAGCCATCATTCGGAGAGTACGAAGCGAAAATTAATTAGCCGGTTGAATCGGATTGAAGGGCAAGTGCGTGGAGTAAAAGGAATGATTGAGAAGGATACGTATTGTGATGACGTGTTGCACCAAATTGCCTCCATTCAATCCGCGTTGAATGGAGTAGGAAAGCAGCTTTTGGAACATCATATGAAAAGCTGTGTCATTGAACGCATTTCAGAAGGCGATCACAAAGTTTTGGATGAACTGATGATAACTGTAAATAAGTTAATTAAATAAGTTAGAATCAGGGAGATACCCTCTTGTTTTATTCAGGCAAATGGCCCATCCAGGGTTACATCAACGTTATTTATTATGGCTAGTGATGAAAAAATGTCGGGAACAAGAACATGTTCCCGTTGAAGTCGCTATTTTAGCGGCTTTTTTTGTTTTATCGGTACAAGTTCGTGTACCGATCCAAGGACAAAGGTTATGCGGGGAGTCGTCACATCAATTGACAAGCCAAACAGGAGAATCAAGATTGTTCGGGCAGAAGAGGATTACAGTTGGCCTAAATAAAGGGAAAGCCCATGAATTAATGAGCTTTCCCTTTATTACGTGTAATCAGCAAAAGAGAAAAGTTGATCCTCAATTAACTCATAGCTATTAATCATTGGAATACACTGTAGCATTGAAACTTTCGGGTCCCAGGCGAACGTTGTTAACACTGAAGCTTGGATTATAGGTGAATGTAGCGTACGCAGAATAAATAAGTTGACCATTTCCAGGGGGAGGCACATTGTAATCAGAACCAGTAAAACTGAATACGCAAGGACTGAAAAATTCATTGGCCAGAACGATTGTGCCCGCACGATAAACAAGCTGCTGTGAACTGCTCAATCCTCGGTACACTTCTATGACAAGTTCCCCGTTAACAGGAAGCTGATCGGCGGTAATTTCGATAATACCCGAAAAAAGCGTCCGTATGACCATTCCTGGATTATTTACTTGTAGTCCAACCTGCGCGAATAATTGTGGTACTCCATTCGTGAAGCTGGGTGTTAAAATGTTCTGTCCGTTGGAGCCTTGGGAAGTCCGTGCATCTAAGGTTTTGACCATTTGATATCCTCCTTCCCTAGAGATTCATATAGAAATTGAAGTTAATCGTCGCTATATGCGACAGCATTAAAGCATTCCGGTCCAAGACGGGTAGCCTGTTCCATCCCGGATGCCGGCACAAATGTTGCATAGCAAGAATAGATTAATTGTCCATTTAAAGGAGCAGGCACATTGTAATCTGAACCTTCGAAACTTGCGAGTATAGTGTTGGTGGAAGTGAATATAGGCTGGGAAACGACATAAATAGGTTGGCCTGTATTAGTGGCCCCCCTGAAGATTTCCAGTCGAATTGTAGAGGGCAACGAAGATAAACTGGCCACTGAGAATCGATAAGTCCCATTAAACTGAGTACGGATGAGCGGTCCTGGATTAACAATGTTGAGTCCCACGATCCCAAGCAGGGTAGGTGTGTTTGATGGAAGTGGAATGTTGAGTGGAGTAATGCCCGTGGAGGCGAGAGAAGTACGAGCGTCAAGTGTACGAACCATTTTCATTCCTCCAATCTATTATACTGAAATATCGTATGTTACTGATTCGAAAGAGTTTTCCGCTTATTGGAAAGAAGTTACAGTCCTAAAGTAACAACAGTTATTTTTGTTACAGCTCCTGAATCAACTCCAATGAGTCCTCAAAACAAAAGACCTATTTCTCAAACACAAATATCCCAAATAAAAATAATTTATGGAGACCTATTCAACGTATTAACTTTGATAGTTAAAAGTAAGTGTCTTTCCCAGTGAAATCAAGTGATTTTGATCAGCCCATAAGATGAAATATGAATACGTATTTCCTTGAATCACAACGGGAGCAGGATATTTTACAATAAGTGCCGCCTGATTTCTCATTTCCACGGGTTGGTCTTCCGAAGGAAATATGAAACAGGCTTCTTGTGCTTGAATAACAGCAGGGAAAATTCGGGGGTTTGCCCCATAGGGTTTCAACATATGAAAAGCTTCCGCTCTGCATACCTCGTGAATTCCTTCCTCAGAAGAGATCGCGGATATCTGAAAAAATCCGTCCGCTCCTTCGAATCGTTCTTCGGTAACTTTGTGCCAGCTTCGCGGATAATAGAAAGATACCTTGTATACCTGATTCAAATATAATCCATACGGATGAACATCATGCACTCGTGGTGACCATCTAAGAGCTGTAATCCACCGTGCTTCAACAATTTTGATCGGATTATTAGGGTTTCTTATATCAATAATCCACATTTCGGTTGCTTGTTCTTGATTATTGCATCCTGATAAGTAAGCGATTCGGTTCCCATCCGGCGACCAACTTAAAGGGGTAGAGAAGCAGGTGGATACCGCCCATGTTTTTTGTTGCCCTCCAACTCGGCTGTCGGTCTGGATTAAAGAAACATATTGATTATCCACGAAGTCGGTGGCACTGTATGCGATGAGTGAAGAGTCCGGGGACCATTCGGGGAAATAGTTTTTCGCCTGAGGGCCACCATTAAGTTGGTAGCTTGCTCCTGTTGTCAGGTTAACCGTTGTAATCAAGGAAATGCTGGCTCCTGGGGATGTATATAGGACAAACTCTCCGTTAGGTGATATTCTGACATTGTGGAGAGGCCCCTCCGTATTTTGAGTTAATTGCTGTTTGTTCATGCCATCTCGGTTAATTTTATATAGTTGTGTATTGCCTGCTTCATCCGGAGCTGCAAACAGGAGAGCCTCTCCTGAAGGAAACCACTGGACATCGGTGGCTCCTTGTTGAACGATTGAACCGCTGGCATGGGAGTTGATATTGTAGATCACAATCCGTCCGTTTTTTACATAACTCAAGTATAGACTATCCGGCGACCAGCTCAGTAAAGTATAAGGGTCAATTTGATCAATTTGTGCCCATGCCCTGCTGTCTAGATTGAATACATACACAATATTTTTCTTGCCGATAAAGGCGATGTTCCGGACATCTGGCGACCAATACGGAATTGTATATGCCTCACCAAGATCCTGGGTTAGCTTAATGGTCTGACCTGTTAAAGGTTGATAAAGCCAAATGTCGTACGAACCACCCCCAACATTTGAAGTAAAAAGGATCGCTTCACGATAAGCAAAATTCATATTTGATGCCGCCCTTCAGGTTTGATTTCACTACAATGTATTCAAGAAAAGGAGATAGGCGAATTATTCGTAAAATTCCTATCAGAAAGTATTTATTCTGCCGATAATGAAGGAGCATATATTTTTTTACTTCAGGAGGAATCGTCAATGAAAAAAACAGTCATCTTGCTAACCAGTCTGGCGCTAATGCTTGCCACCGCCGCAGGCACAACCTCAGCCAAACCGGGAAACACTCCACCCGGACAATCAGGTAAAGAGGTATCGTCAAAAGCACCCAAAGACAAAGAAACTCCAATTGAGGAGAAACAGACCGAGGAAGTCGAGTCTGCTGAAACGGTCAGCCCTGAAGATGACAAAGTTAAGGATTCTTCAACATTGGAGACAGAGAATATAACCGATCCAACCGAACCCAAGAAAAAAGGCTCCAAAGGATACAAAGGTTTGCTAAATGCTATTCAACATGTGGAAGATAAACCGGCAGGTGCTGTACTAGCCGATATTTTGCTTACAAAATATGCGACTGAGCTGACGGACGAACAAATTAAAGAACTTGAAGCCATCCTTGAAAAGGACAAGGCGTTGGAAACTGCAGCAGAAATGCTCGAAAAAAACGGTAGTGTGACTGACGCGGTGTATTTGCAGGAAGAGGCCATTAAAGCCAATTTTAAAAACCTGGACCTGTACAAAACAATGGGAAAACTCAATGAAAAGGCGGGTAAAAAGAATGGGGTGAAGCTGTATGTGAACGGGGAAGCTTCTGACTCCGAACCTTTTGTCAAAAAGGGCAACACGTTTGTTCCTTTTCGCGCCATAGCTGAGTCTTTGAAAGCCGAAGTGGCATGGAATCCCGAAGAACGCTCCATCATTGTCACGAAGGATGGGGTGAGCATTAAACTTGTGGTTGACAGTAAGACTGCAACAGTTAATGGCAAAAACGTCTCTTTGGATGCGCCAGCCACTATCACAAAAGGCAGTACTTATGTACCCGTACGTTTCATAAGTGAGGCATTGGATGCAACCGTGCAATGGGAAGAAGAAAGTAAAACCGTCGTTGTTTATGAAGAAGAATAATATTGGATGAATGATTAAAATTCGACTTAAAAAGCGTTTAAGAGGGCTTGGTTGCTATGGGCAAGACGATTAACGGAACTCTTGAAGGAAATGATTATCAAGATATTTTTGCAATAAATGTAAATATACCAATGTGAGACGATAGCTCACAAACAAGGAGGCAGCCGATCAACGTGATCGGCTGTTTTTTGTTTAACTAACTTGAATGAAAACTGTGTTACAGGTGGGAGTTCAAATGATGGAGAAGTGTCGCGGGCACTTAGGCAAAGCAATGGAGAGAAGGGTGAATGTGCATTTTTGCTAAGAGTAAAACATCGTTTAGATCGTATTTTGTGCTGGACCTGCCATTTGTTGAGAGACAAGAATATAGTCCGATTACCGCGAATTTCAGAAGTGATTCATAAGTTTAGAACAAGAACATGATCTAATAGAGATCTATCCGTGCAAGCATGCAACTGGAATATCAAATTCTCAACTCAATGAAACACAAACATATATCCAAAAGTGGGAACATTATTTTAGATAATTGTGGACATTGTTTTTAAAATCTCGCGGTGTCATTCCATAAATGGCTCGAAATACACGATTAAATGTACGTTGGCTATCAAAACCTGCGTTCACACATATCGTCGTTAAAGATGCATCCGTTGTACGAATCAGCATGGAAGCATACTCTACCCGAAGCATGGAGAGATAGTTTCGAAGATTTATTTTGATCTTATTGGAGAAGATCCGAGAAATATAATATTTACTTACATTAAATTCGGCAGCGAGTGAATCCAACGTAATCGGTTCCGTAAAATGATTAGACAAATACTCCATTAATTTTTTGGACAAGTCTTGTATAGGAGAGCGCTGTATTTGTTTGAATTCAATCTCTCGTAATAAATGGGACATGATGATGTGGGTCCAGCCTAGTTTGATCGCATAATCATCTTCCCGCTTTATTCTTTCAAAAGCGCTAGCGACGTCTTCATGGACAAAGGGTTGGGTAACGATTGGGTTCTCCGGGTGAAAGCGGGTGAGATCAGGAAACAGGCCACCAAAAATTTTGGGGTGAATAATCAATAATACTTCGTTGGTGGTAGGATACCCGCTTGTTTCATAACGATGAATTATATCTGGAAAGATCAGTGCCACATCACCCTTATGTAACTCGTACATTTTTTCGTTAATCTCAACCCGTTGAGACCCTGAGAGCACGTATAGAATTTCTATGTAACCGTGCATATGTGCGGGGAAAGATATCTGCTTGGCATTTCGAATTACAGATAAATCATCCTTGCGAATCTCGTAAAATGGTAGCACCTTTCATGTCCTCCTTGTGCAATTTTTGGCTAGTTTCTAATGCTTTATGTCCACACTCTTGTCGATTGCCATGTTAAAATTCAAGAGTGTGGTGTTTATAAAATCCATTAGAAATCTTTTCGTGCTGTTATGTGCAAGCGATTACAAAATAATGAATACGTCTCGTGACGACTGAATACAGCTTGTTGACGAATTTCATAATGGAGGGGGCCATTTTGTGCGTAAGAGCAAAACCTTTACCAACATCTTTGTTCCTGTTCTCCTCTTAAGTATCGGAATTGTTGTTGCTTTTGGAAGCTATATCTATGTCTCCACTACGAAATCCGTCATTGAACGGGTAGGGGAAGGCCGGCAAAGTCTGATCATGCAAGTGCGCAACACGTTGGAGCAGAAAATTCAAACGATTGAATATGCTTTTGCCACGTACAGCACAACGCCATCATTTCGTACAGTCATTAATAGTCCACTTACCGGTCAGGATTATGAGGCTTATCGGGAACTGAATTCACAGCTCGGTTATATCTCGACGATGGGCCTTGATGGCGTGCAGTACACGCTCGTAAGCCTGAGGCAAAATTGGAGTCTGTCCAACGGGTCGTTAACCCGAATTACGGATGATGAGAAACAGGAGATGCAGGATTTGTTTGCTGATCCGGACGGCAATGGATTGTACTGGAGCAAAACCCAGGATGGCCTCCGGTTATTACATACCTTACCTGTCTACTCCAAGGAAAAACAAGCGATCGCCATGTCGGATATTTCTTTGCGTACACTAAATCAATCGTTGCAGACCCCATCGGAAGCCGCCATCTACATTCTAAATAAAAAGGGCGAATTATTGTATGCAACGCCAACAGACCAAAAAACCATGTCGAGCGAGCAAATGAGCTGGCTCAGTAAGCAGATAGTCAGCGAACCGCTGACTGGAAAGATGGAGATTCCTGATGAATCCGGGGATACTCGTATTGGACTCTATGCCCGTTCCACCTACAATGGCTGGACTTACGTCACATTGCTCGATCAGAAGGAAATCAGCCAGGCCTTATCAACGACCCGCATTGGCTTAATCGTGATGGCTGTAGTGATTATGGGACTGATGGTTGTTCTTGCGTACATTATCTCCTTGCATCTTGCCAAGCCATTCCGCAAAATTCAGCACAGTCTTGGGGGACACACCGAGAGAACGGTCAAAGATGAAGTCGATTGGATTATTCAGTCCATCCACTCCATTGTATCCGAGAAAGAACATTTGGAGCAGCTTATTCATCTGGAAAAACCGAAGCTCGAAACCCAATTCGTTCTTAATGTACTACAGAATCGTTTAACCCAGGAAGAAATTATAAACAACCTTGAACGGTTCGCATACCTCAATACGTCCGATGGTGTGTTCGCTACCATGCTGATTCAGATTGATCGGTGCGGAGAAGGTCCCTTGTCGGACAGAGATACGTTGCTGCTTACAGTGAATCAGTTGGTGCAGGAGATCATTCCCCCATCACAGCGCTTGCTGCCTGTCGTACTGAATGATCGGACGCAGGCAACCGTATTGTTCTTTGAATCGGAATCTCCCCAGATTCGAGAGGTTATTATGCGCTATGCCAAAAAGATCATTATGTTGTCCCGTGAATATTGGTCTGCTTCAGTCAGCGTGGGCATTAGTGCCCCGTACGAAGATTTGATGAATACTCGGGAAGCTTGTGATATGAGCCTTGAAGCATTATATCAACGTCTCAAGCTTGGCAAAGAGTCTGTTGTGTTCTACGAGGATATCTCACGCGGCAGCAGCGGGCCTACGTTCTTGCATTATCCAACAGAGCTTGAAACCCGACTATTCGATGCCATTCGCCTTGGGGACAGAGAAGAAGTGTCGCGCACGTTATATCCACTTCTGGCTGATATGATGAAGCACAGTCCTAATCCGATGAACCTGGAAATTACGCTGATTCGTTTTGTGAACAATCTGATACAATTGGAACAATTGATTGGTGCAGACGTACTGTTAACCCAGTATAACTCCACGTTGTACCACAGGCTGTTAAACACGCTTAACCCGGAAGAGATTGAGCATATTCTTGTGCATGAGGTCATCTATCCGATGGTTGAGAGCATGCAGGAGAGGGCCAACCAGCAATTTCGCACCATTGCAGATCGGATGGCATCCATCGTTCGCACAGAATATGATCAGGACTTGTCGCTCGAATTGATCAGTGAACGTTTGCACTATACGCCTAACTATCTAAGCAGTATTTTTCGTAAGGAGTACAGTATGACCTTCAGTGAGTATCTGATGAATTTCAGACTGGACGTGGCAAGAAAGTGGCTGGTGGACACTAATATGCCGATTAAAGACATTGCCGAACGTCTGGGATATCAGAACTCTCAAAACTTTATTCGCTCCTTCCGTAAAAAAGAGAATCTCACCCCTGGTGCTTACCGCAGGATGAGAATGGATTAAAGAGTATTAAGCCGCATCTATCTTCACTGATTTATCACATACTGATGTGTGGGCTTCAATACCACATGGTATGAGTCCACGTTCAAATCCCCTCAGGTTAATAACCCGAGGGGATTGTTCGTTCTCAGTAGAGTGTTTACCCTTTCACCGATCCGAGAAGGGCTCCCTTGGTAAAGTGTTTCTGTACAAATGGGTACGCAATCAGCATCGGTACGGTAGCTACAACGATCACACTCATCTTGATTGTTTGCGATGGAGGTACGATATCAACAACGGAGCTATTGCCATCCATACCACTGGAGACAATAACAATCTGGCGGAGCAGTACCTGAAGAGGCCACATTCTGGACTCATTGAGATACAAAATAGCATTCATATAGGTATTCCAATAGGATACGCCATAAAACAGGGACAGTGTAGCTATCGATGGCAAGGCCAGTGGAATCATGATCTGCAGCAGAATACGAAAATCATTGGCTCCGTCGATCTTGGCTGATTCCTCGAGACTGTCGGGGAGCGCCTGAAAGAAATTGCGCATGATGATCAGATTAAAGGCGTTGATGGCTGTAGGAATGATCATGGACCAGTACGAGTCGATTAACCCAACAGCTTTGACGACCAAAAAGGTAGGAATCATGCCGCCACTGAACAACATGGAGAAAACGATGAGGAAATTGATAAAGTTTCTGCCCAGAAGATATCTCCGGGATAACCCGTAAGCCATGAGCGCTGTTAGTGTCATGCTCACAATGGTTCCTGCCAGCGTGATGAATATGGATACGCCCAGTCCTTTGAAGATGGTAGGTGTAGAAAAGATGTAACGGTAGGCATCCAGAGAGAAGGTCGTGGGGAACAAAATAAACTTCTTTTGCACAATCTCTTGTGTGGAGGCGAAGGAACTAGCAACGACATTTACGAAGGGCAACAGACAAGCCAGAGAGAAAAGAAGCAGCAGCGTATAATTCATTACGTTGAATATGACGCCTCCGAGGCGTTCCTTTCGAATAGCGATTTTGGACATATGGATTGTTCCTCCTTGATGGATAATGATCTGCCTTAACCATAACAAGCAAAGATTATTACGTATATAATCCTCACCTACTGAACTTGAAGAGGGGGAGAATCGTGGTTTTTGAGGATAGAGAACCCTGATAATCAGCAGGACGAATAATAATCCTGAACTACAATCAACCAATACAAAAATGGCCTAGAGCCCCGGTACACGCGAATTTGTTCAACCACAATAGCTAATGATTATGTACGTAATCGCTTACATGAAATATGCTTGGGAAGCAATCAACGCAAATACAGATCGAGGAGGTTAGCAAGCAGTGAGAGAATCAGAACCCTCAGTCGTTTCGTTGCAACGCAACGCATACGGAAAGACCGGACTAACTCATTATTTAAGAAGGGCTGCATCCAACAAACTTCTCTATTTAATGATTCTTCCCGGCTTCGTGTACTTTGTGATCTTCAAGTATTTTCCCATGGGCGGACTTATCATTTCATTTCAGGATTATCAACCGTTTCTCGGAATCAAGGACAGCCCATGGGTTGGTTTCAAGCATTTTATTCGTCTGTTTACGGAGCCGACCTTTGCCATGTTGCTTAGCAACACTTTGATTTTGTTTGCGCTGGAGTTGGTGATCTTCTTTCCGATTCCCATTATACTCGCCCTAATGATGAATGAAGTACGGCACAAGATGTTCAGAAATTCCATTCAGACCATCGTGTACATTCCACACTTCATGTCCTGGGTAATCATCGTATCCATCACATATGTATTCCTCAGCGTAGATGGGGGAGTCGTCAATGAAATTATTGCAGCCTTTGGAGGAAGCAAAATCAGCTTTTTGACATCACCGGAGTGGCTTCGTCCGATGTACATCTTACAGATTATATGGAAGGAAGCAGGCTGGTCTACGATCATCTACCTTGCAGCCATTACCGTGGTGGATACGCAACTCTATGAGGCCGCAGACATGGATGGTGCATCACGGTTGCGTAAAATGTGGCATGTGACCTTGCCAGCCATTCGTCCCGTCATTATTACATTGCTTATTCTTAAAATCGGCAACACGCTTGAACTCGGATTCGAGCATATGTATTTGCTTCTGAATTCGCTAAATCGCGAAGTGGGAGAGATTTTCGATACGTACATTTTCACCGCTGGCTTAAAGAACGGTCAATTAAGCTTCAGCACCACAGTAGGGTTGTTCAAGGGCTTGGTAGGACTGGTACTCGTTATGCTCGCTAACCGATTGGCGAAAAAGTTGGGTGAAGACGGGGTCTACTAGTGCACGAAGTGCGATGTCGAAATTTAATTGAATCGTGAGGATGTAGGCTCTACAAAAAAATATGAAAAGGGGAGTTAAACATGAGATTTAGATCCTTCAAATTGTTAGCGTTTACGTTATGTGGAACCTTACTTCTCTCCGCTTGTTCCGGGGGGAACAACGATACGGGCATCAATGCCGATGGAAAGACAACGATTAGTTGGTTGAACATCATGCATACTGCTTCGCCGCCGACCGATACGGTACTTAATAAGATTGAAGAGTTCACAGATGTAGATATCCAATTTTCATGGATACCCGATGCTTCCAAGGAAGAACGCCTAAATACCTCACTCGCTTCAGGTTCACTGGCTGATATCGTCTCCCTGACCATTCTGGAAAACTCTTCGGTCCGAAATGCGCTGAAAGCAGGCGTCTTCTGGGAAGTTGGACCTTATCTCGATGAATATCCAAATCTGAAAGGCATCTCTCAGGATATGCGTAATTCCGCATCCATTGAGGGGAAGTTGTACGGTATCCCCATGCAAAAACAGGTTGCACGTAACGGTGTCATTCTTCGTAAAGACTGGCTCAATCATGTTGGATTACCTGTACCCAAAACCACTGCCGAATTAATGGAAGTTGCCAAAGCCTTCACGGAGCAAGACCCTGATGGCAATGGAGCCAACGATACGACAGGATTCATTGATCGGAGCGACTTGGTATTCGGTGCATTCAAAACACTGAGCTCCTACTTTGGCACCCCAAGCGGCTGGGCCATTAGCGAGGATGGAAAAGTGACACCCGAGTTCGAAGCAGAGGGTTATATCCAGGCCATGGATTATATGAAAGAGCTGTACCAGAATGGATACATTAATCAGGATTTCGCGGTAACCGCCAAGAAGGATCAACAAGAGGGATTTGCTCAGGGCAAAGCCGGGATATATGTGGGTGCATTATTTGACAGCAAAGGCCTGTTTAATCTGGCCAAAGGCGTACAGGACGACATGGAACTCGTCATGGTGAATGATATTACATCAACGGGAGATGAAAGTGACCGGGCCATATGGTCCACTTCCAATGGTGTAGGAGGACTGCTTGCTTTCCCAAAATCGGAAGTTAAAGACGAAGCTGAATTGAAACGGGTTCTGAAGTTTATGGATGATCTGATGAGTGAAGAGGTGTTTACCTTAATGACCTACGGTATCAAAGATGTGCATTATAGCCTCGACGAGAACAATGGTGCCACAATTATTGATACCAAGCTATGGGAGCAAGAGGTACAGCCATTTTCTTCCTCGCGCCCCAACGAGAACGGGTATACCATTAAAGATGCTGACCCGCTCCGTATTGAATCCACACGGTTAATTGAGGAAAATACAACCTTTGCCGTGCTGAACCCGGTGTACTCGCTGGAATCACCAACGTTCTCAGAACAAGGCTCTGAATTGCAAAAGATCATCACGGATGCGACTTACAAGTATATCCTGGGCAAGCTGGATCGTGCTGGCTTCCAGAATGCAATTGATACCTGGAGAAAATCAGGTGGAGACAAAATCATTACCGAATATGAGGCAGCGCACCAAGCCGTATTGAACAATAAATAAACAGCAAATAAGTGCGGAGGAGGAACTCTACAGATGCTTGAAACGAAATCTGTTAAGGATTTATGGGCAGCCAAAACAGCCGCATCCATCATGGAGCGAACCCCTAAGCTGTATGAAGAAAACGGGCACCACGGCAAGTGGTCTTATGATTATGGAGTAGTGTTAAAAGGATTTGAACGGTTATGGCAAGCGACAGGTGATGAGCAATATGCGCAATACATCCAGTATAATATGGATTATTTTGTTCAAGATGATGGATCTGTTCGGGGATACCGGATGGAAGAACATAATATCGATCATTTGAATAATGGCAAGCTGATGTTCGGCCTTTATGACAGGACAGGGAAAATGAAATATAAGCTTGCAGCAGGTCTGTTACGTGAACAACTTGTGACTCACCCGCGCACGTCAGAGGGAGCTTTCTGGCACAAGCAAGTATATCCCTACCAGATCTGGTTGGACGGTCTCTATATGGGAGCGCCGTTCTATCTGGAGTATTTGATTCGTTGGGAACCCGAAGAGGAATTATTGAATGATGTAACCAAACAATTTATATTGTGTGCCAAACATACCCGAGACGATGCTACAGGACTGCTCTATCATGCTTGGGATGAAAAACGCGTTCAGCCTTGGAGCCATTCGGTAACAGGGCAATCGCCTAACTTTTGGGGCAGATCTATCGGCTGGTTTGTTATGGCTTTAGTGGATGTTCTGGAGTTATTACCGAACCATCATCCCGATTATCGCAAGTTGGTTGAGATTTTCACGGATACGATGGCCGCTCTGCGCACTTATCAGGATACAACTAGCGGGGTATGGTATCAGGTGGTGAATGAGGGGAATCGCAAAGGGAATTACCTGGAAGCGTCAGCATCCAGCATGATTGTATACGCCCTGGCCAAAGGTATTCGCCTAGGTTGGTTACCACGGGAATGGGAACCGGTATTGAATCATGCTTATGCAGGATTAATCTCTGAATTCGTAATGGAAACCAATCAGGGTTGGGTGAATCTCTACAAAAACTGCCAGGTGGCAGGGCTCGGTGGAGATACCCGACGTGACGGATGTTACGCTTATTATATAAGTGAGCCGATTATAACCAATGATCAAAAAGGATTGGGTGCCTTCTTGCTCGCATGTACCGAATACGAGTACCTGCTGCATGCCAAAGTTTAATTGCCTATGACGAGAACCGGTGTATCGGAAACCTAGAACGTGATCGCAGGAAGAATACGGATAGGTTTCGGATTACAACCGGTTTTCGCACTTTTTACTGATAACGCTTACATTATGTTGAGGAGGTGATGCCAGGTAACAGAAAGATTTACTGTATGAGCATCTGGTTCTCAGTGAGGTAACATCTGCACAAATACATGTAAACCGGAGGAGGAAGATTCGTTGAAAAGAATTGTATCATTCGTATTGGTCGTTGCAATGTTATTTAGTGTGCTACCAGGTATGGTTGCTGCAGAAGATGAAGCTACTCCATTATTACCCGCATTTCCCGGTGCTGAAGGTGGCGGTAAGTACGTAACAGGTGGTAGGGGAGGATCGGTATATGAAGTGACCACCCTCTCCGATTCCGGCCCTGGATCTCTTCGAGATGCCGTTAGTCACAGCGATACAACCGTTGTATTCAGAGTGGGAGGAACGATTCATCTGGAATCCCCTCTGGCGATTACCGGTTCTAATATCACGATTGCTGGACAGACAGCTCCAGGAGAAGGCATCACCGTATCGGATTATTGGACTACATTCCAAGCGGATAACATTATCGTCAGACATATGCGCTTTCGGCTCGGGGATAAGCACCCAAGTGAGGATGACGTATTTGGCGGGCGATACCACAAAAACATTATGATCGACCACTCATCGTTTACCTGGTCTGTCGATGAAGTGCTGAGTATGTACGCCAACGAGAATACAACTGTGCAATGGTCTGTCATTGCTGAGAGCATGCTGATGACCACGCATCAGAAGGGTCGACATGGATATGCAGGCATCTGGGGCGGGAACAACACATCTTACCATCACAATATCATTGCTCACAATGTGAGCCGTAACCCAAGATTTGCAGGAGCTCCTGGTTTTAATACCGAGTCCTACAACAATATTGTCTATAATTGGGGGTTCTTCTCTGCTTATGGCGGTGAGGAAGGCAATTATAACCTCATGAATAACTATTATAAATATGGTCCGAATACGTATCGCAACGCCCGGGATCAAATTTTCCTCGATGTTGGCCCTGATACACGTATACATGTGAGTGGCAATGTCGTGGACGGTTATCCCGATGTCACAGCGGACAACTGGTTAGGTGTGGGTGAACTTGCGAATCCAGATTCCAAACTACTCTCGCCAGTGCAGATGGCTAATCCCGCATCCATTGACGATGCAGAGATAGCCTATGAGCAAGTCCTTGCAAAGGCAGGTGCAAGTCTGCCAAGACGAGACGCCATCGATGCACGAATCGTAAACGATGTGAAAAATCGCACCGGACAACATATTAATTCGCAAAAGGAAATCGGGGGTTACCTTGAGTTCGAGGAGACGGCGTCAGCTCTGGTTGACTCTGATCATGACGGTATGCCTGATGAATGGGAGATCAGCATGGGTCTCGATCCTAATGATTCTGCTGACCGCAATGAGACACATGAATCAGGTTATACCTATCTGGAAGTTTATCTGAACAGCATTGCTGGCAATGGATCTATTAATCCTACGGTTGAAATTCAATCACCTGCTAACCATACCGTTCAGACTGAAGGTTCTTCCGTTGAGATCACTGCTTCTGCCTCTGATGTAGACGGTAGCATTGCCAAAGTGGAATTTTACCAAAACGATGTGAAACTGGGGGAAGATGATACAGCGCCTTACACGTTTACTTGGGAAAATGTGCAGGATGGCACACATTATCTCACTGCCCGAGCAATTGATGACTCAGGTACTTCAACGCAGTCCAACAATGTCACGGTACATGTTCACAAACAGAACAGTATTGCCCCTTGGTCATCCACCGATATTGGAGAACCGGGCATTACGGGTCATACCCAATTGGGAGCTAGCGATACTGACGTTACGGTAAAATCAGCTGGAGATATCAGTGGAGAGACGGATCATTTCCACTATGCTTACCAAGCCTTAGAAGGCAATGGTGAGATTGTAGCTAGAGTTGATCAGGTGACAGCTACCGACGATGGTGCGGAAGCAGGTGTCATGATTCGTAAAAGTCTGGATGCATCATCCCCGTTTATTGCCGCCATGGTCACTTATGTGAAGGGTGGACAACAAGCAGTTAGCCTCGTTCGTGATGGAGCAGGTAACGAAGTTGCACATCAGGAAAAAGGTGGTATGGTCACACTCCCGTATTGGGTAAAGCTTGTGCGACTTGGGGATCAAGTGAACTCACTTGTATCGAAGGATGGTAACGACTGGTTTGTTATCGATTCACAATCATTCCCAGCAGACGAAACGGTCTACATCGGATTGGCAGCCGATGCTTCCAAACCGGATGATGAAGTTGATAAGCTCAATACATCTGTTTTCTCCAATGCATCTGTTCAGGAGTTGCCTGCTGATTTCCCAATAGCACCCACTGAACTTGTAGCTGAGCCAGATCTCAAGTCCATTCACTTACATTGGGATGAAGTGCAACGTGCGGACTCTTATTTGATATATAGATCAGAGATTCCTGGTGGGCCATACACTTTGCAGCAAGAGGGTATCACGACCACCAGCTACACAGATCCCAATCTCACTGTAGGTAAATCCTATTATTACGCTGTAAAGGCTACGAATGATCATGGCACAAGCTTCTACTCAAATGAAGCTAGTGCATCAGCGGAAGGAGAGCCGGAGACAATTCATGATATAAATGATGATTTTGAGGATATCGAAACCAATACAATCCCAGCAAGTTACACTGTATTACCTGATCCACAGACAGCCGATCTCAAAGTCGTTGTGACGCCTGTTCCTACAGGAACAACGGGGAACTCATCTTCTAAAGCGCTCATGATGTATGACAATGGGGTTGGCATTTCTCAATTCGTGAGATCCTTTCCACCACAACGGGACAGCTTTGTGTTTGAAGCTGATATTATGTCTCAAGGCTGGCCTGGCACATCAACGGTTCTGCAATTGCAAAATGGAACGGGAAGTCGCACCGCACTCTCCATCGAGCTACGCAAACCTTCTGCTCCGGTAGCAGAGGATCAATATACGCTAATTTACAAAAAAGACGGCAAAGATTACAAATTAATGGATGCACCGGTCAATAACCGCTGGTACAGCTTTAAGATCGTTGGCAATGTAGCCTCGCAAAAAGCGGATATATACGTTGATGATGTGCGCGTCGCAGATGATGTGCCGTTCCAGGCCGATGTGGCTGCTGATGGTGTTGGACGAATGTTTGCCAGAACACCAGGCACGGGTAAAGGAACGTTGTTCTATGACAATGTAAAACTCTATGTTGAACCAGTTAGTTCTCCTAAAGGGCTACGCTCGGAGCCAGGCAATGGTATGGTGAGATTGCACTGGGAGGAAGCGGATGGAGCTTCTACTTACAATGTAAAGCGTAGTATCCAGTCCGAGAACGACTATGAATTGATTGCTTCTGAATTAACTGAGACAACCTACATCGACGAAGAGGTCACCAATGGAACGACCTACACATATGTCGTGACGGCCGTTGGTCCTTTGGGCGAGAGCGGCAACTCGAATACGTCTTCAGTGACACCCTCGGAGGATGCTGTGCGACCGGAAGTGCCTGAGAGTCTGATGGCTGTTGCTAGAAATGCACAAGCAGAATTAACGTGGGAAAAAGTCGAAGCAGCTAACTACTATACAGTAAAACGCAGTCTGCAGGCTGAAGGCCCGTATACAACTGTGGCGTCTCGTACGTCTGTTCCTACGTTTCGGGATGGGGGACTGGATAATGGAACGACCTACTATTACGTCGTATCTGCCACTGGGATTGGTGGAGAGGGAGGAGATTCTGCCTCTGTTGCTGTAACACCGACCATGGCTCTATCTACTCCCAAAGTTACAGTAGAGTCTCTTCCCGAATCCGTTTCCATCACGTGGGAAGCCATAGAAGGAGCTACGACTTACGTGATCAAGCGTGCAACGTCCGTGACTGGAACTTACGAAGTCATTGCTGATCAGGAATCTGGAACTTCCTATCTGGATACAGGACTCGTGAACGGTAAGCCCTATTATTACAGGGTGACTGCACTTGCTCAAGGTACACGAAGCCTTGACTCCGCAGCCGCTGGCACTCGACCAACATTGGATGATGGTAGACCTCAGCCTCCGTCGGAGATTCGTGCAGAGCCTGATGAAAGTACAATCTCTCTTGCTTGGCAAGAAGCCGAGGGAGCTGAGTACTATGCAGTGAAACGAAGTGAATCACCCGAAGGGCCGTTCGTTACTGTAGCTTCCAGTGTAGAGGATATTTCATTTTCTGATACACAGTTAATCAATGGCACTGCCTACTATTACGTCATTACTTCGTTTAATGAAGTTGGCGAGAGCATGTCGTCCGCTCCAATATCTGAAATTCCTGCACCCGTTCTAACAGTGTCATCTGATGGAAGTGCACAATATGAACAGGTTCAGGAAGCTATTCATGCGGTTCCTGACAATAGCACGCTTCCTACCATCATACGAATCAAGGACGGAGTCTACCGTGAGAAGCTGGATGTACCGTCCAGCAAAAAACATCTGCGAATCATTGGCGAGAGCCGGGAGGGTACTGTGCTGATCTATGGTGATTCTGCCAGCACATTGGATTCATCCGGCAATCCTCTCGGCACCTCAGGCAGCTATAGCTTTCGGGTGCAGACAAACGATTTTACGGCTGAGCATCTGACAATACAGAATGATGCTGGCGACAATGCAGGTCAAGCGGTTGCTCTGTTAGCTCGCGGTGATCGTCTAGTATTCCGGGACGTTAGCCTAAAGGGATGGCAGGACACACTCTATGTGAACGATGGAAGACAATATTATGTGGACAGTTATATTGAAGGTGATGTCGACTTTATCTTTGGCAATGCAACTGCATTGTTTGAGAACAGCGTCATTCACAGCTTAAGCAGTGGTTACGTTACAGCAGCATCCACTGCGGAAGAGAAGTCTGGTTATGTATTCCTGAATAGCCGCATTACTGGCGAAACAGGTCTTGCTGGTACGATACCTCTTGGCAGACCGTGGAGACCTTATGCCAATGTAGTCTATATCAACAGTTATATGGATAATCACATCAGTTCATCCGGATGGAATAACTGGAGTAACTCGGATAATGAACGTACGGCACGTTTTGCCGAATTTGCCAGTTATGGGCCTGGAGCGAATCCCAAAGCACGTTTTAACTGGACGACTCAGTTGACTGCAGAAGAAGCAGAGAAATATCTGCCTGCCCAGCTCTTTGCAGGAGCGGATGATTGGAATCCGGCTTTAGAACTTTCACTCGTGCAAGAGAACGCTGAGATCGATAATCCATAACATATTAATGAAGGAGAACTTCACGTGAAAACATTTCGCAACCCTGTGTTGCCGGGATTTCATCCAGACCCGTCGGCCATTCGTGTAGGAGAAGATTATTATCTCGTTACGTCCAGTTTTGAATATTTTCCGGGCGTACCATTATTCCATAGTAAAGATCTGGTTCATTGGCAGCAACTAGGCCATGTTCTTGATCGTGCTTCACAGCTTAATTTGGATGGGATTATGCCTTCTCGGGGCATATGGGCTCCAACGATTCGTTATTATAACGGCACATTCTATATGATTACTACATTTGTTGATAATGAAAAGAAAGAACATAACTTCTATGTAACCACTACCGATCCGTCAGGTGACTGGTCTGATCCGGTATGGCTGGATGATGCGCCAGGTATTGATCCGTCGCTTTTCTTTGACGAAGACGGGCGAACCTATTACACCGGGAATCGAATCCCACCAGCAGGACAGGACTATCCCAAACATATGGATATCTGGCTCCAGGAAATTGATTTGAAGCAGGGCAGGCTTGTTGGTGAAAAAATGAGCATATGGCAGGGGGCGCTCAAAGTTGCACATGCTCAGGAAGGACCTCATATCTATAGAAAAGATGACTGGTATTACCTGTTAATTGCAGAAGGAGGAACCGGCCATACACATGCGGTAACGATTGCACGAAGCCGCAACATCACAGGTCCCTTTGAAGGTCACCGAGCCAATCCAATTCTCACACATCGGCATCTCGGTAGAGATTATCCAATCGTGAATGTAGGCCATGCCGAACTAATTGAGACCCAGCAAGGCGACTGGTGGTTGTTTTGCCTTGCATCCAGAACGGCTGGAGGATATTACCGGAACCTGGGTCGGGAAACATTCCTGACTCCTGTTCGATGGGAAGAGGAGTGGCCGGTTGTCAGTCCGGGTGTTGGCAGACTGGAACTGGAAACAATATCGCCAGACTTGCCTGAAATGAAGTGGCCAAATACACCTGTTAGAGAGGATTTCGACAAGGACCGTCTGTCTCCAGAGTGGAATTTCCTGCGAACTCCGCGCGGCGAGTTCTGGAGCTTAACTCAGCGACCGGGACATTTGCGATTAAGATTGAAAAGCGACCAACTGACGGATTCAGGAAACCCGGCATTTGTGGGACGCCGTCAACAACATTTGTGCTTTTACGCAGCAACACAACTGGAATTCCAACCGCAACATGAAGGAGAAGCAGCCGGACTTACTCTTTTTCATAACGCGGATCACCATTTTCGATTTGAGTTAACACTAAAACAAGGAGAGCCTGTCATTCAACTTGTGAAGCGCGAAGATGGTGAGGAAAGACTGCTGGGTTCAATACCTTGGAACACCAGTATCATCCAGTTAAAAGTGGAGGCGCAACAACAGCAATACAGTTTTTATTATCGTTTAACTGATGTTGAGGAATGGGAAGTGTTAGTCGAAAATGCCGATGGTCGGTTGCTCAGTACGGATCGTGCTGAGGGATTTACGGGAACATACATCGGCATGTATGCAAGCACACAAGTCGATTTAAACTCAGTAGACAGTGTTGATCAATTACACTACGATATCAAAAATTCTCCTTTTGTTGATTTTGATTGGTTTGATTACAAAGGGGTTGGAAATTAACAGATCAAAAAGTAACGTAGACAAGTAGAAAGCAAGGAGTAACAATGAATATAAAATGCCGCTAAAATCAGCGGCATTTTATATTTTCTTTAAGTTGAATGTGTTGTCGAGGGACAAGAACTTGTTCCCATTACCGATTAGACATATAACTAATCGATTCTTTTCCTTGTTAATTCATTTAGCTAACGGGCAGGTTAGTTTTACAAGATACATCAATATGATCTGTATATCATTTAAATGATGTGACAATAATGTCACACTGAAATGAATATTGTTATGCTAATCGATGGGAATAGATAGTCATTTACTCTTATACTTGAACTTGTTAAGCGAGTTTTTTTCGTAAAGGGGATATCTTCTAATGACTGATGTAATAAAAGCAATAATACTTGGCATAATAGAAGGCTTAACTGAATTCTTACCTGTATCGTCTACTGGACATCTTATTTTAGCAGGCAATTTACTTAACTTTGAGGGAGACGCGGCAATAACCTTTAAAATTGTTATACAGTTGGGTGCAGTGATGGCAGTTCTAATTCTTTATTGGAAAAGGTATGTGGAGATTGGGTCAAACTTAATTAAAATGGATTTTTCAAAAAGTAAAGGATTAAACGTAATACATATGATTTTGGCTATGTTACCAGCTTTAATCGTATATCTTTTACTAAAGGACACTATAAAAAGTCAATTATTCGGCCCTACACCTGTCTTAATTGGTTTAGTTGCTGGTGGTTTGTTAATGATCATCGCAGCACAGAGTAAGAGAACTACCAGCGTTGATACAATTGATATGATTAGTTACAAACAAGCTTTTGGGATTGGCTTATTCCAATGTCTAGCTTTGTGGCCAGGTTTTTCGAGATCGGGTTCGACGATTTCAGGTGGCCTTTTGCTCGGTACTAGCCAAAAAGCTGCCGCAGATTTTACGTTCATTATTTCTGTACCTGTTATGTTTGGTGCTACCTTGTTGGACTTATATGATAGCCGCGATTTACTAAGTTTAGACGATTTTTATCTAATGTTAATTGGCTTTATGACATCCTTTCTTGTGGCTATGATTGCGGTAGTAACGTTTATTAGACTGATCAAGCGACTTCGATTGGAGTGGTTTGCTCTATACCGTTTTGGATTAGCAGCCCTTTTCTATTTAATCGTCATACTGTAACTGTAAACATAATTTATAAACTTTCATTTCAACTAACGGGCAGGTTAGTTGAATACAATTAAAAGTGGGCGCAGAAACCTTACTTAACAGATATCCGACCTTTGAAGTTGAAGGGTCGGTATTTTTTGTTACTTAAGCCAAGGACAAGAATATGTTCCCATTGCCGATTAGATACATATTTATAGGCACATGCACTTGAAACCTAATTAAGTACCATTCTTTTTATCGAGTTTTAACTTAATAATTGAAAATGTTGTTGATTATTCAGTTGAACTGTATTATGTTATTACTAAGTTGAACTGTACAGTCGAACTGAATAGAGGGTGCAAAATGAAACATAAATTATTACCGTTGTCTGAAACTATGCATTATATTCTATTAGCATTGCGTGAACCGCTCCATGGTTATGCCGTCATGCAGAAGATAGAAGAGACAAGCAACGGTACAGTTATTTTAGCAGCGGGTACGTTATATGGTGCGATTGAAAATTTAAATAAGCATGGTTGGATAGAACCTGTCGGAGAATCAGGTCGAAGGAAAGTTTATATGATAACTGCAGAAGGAAGGACCATTTTGAAAATGGAACAAAACAGATTAATGCATATTTTATCCCTGTACGAAGGAAGTGGATTGAATGAAGAAATTTAAGATGTTTTTTGATATTGAAAAAGAGGAGCAATGGCTGAACGATCAATCAAAAAAAGGCTATCGCTGTACAAAAATTAGTGGATTAGGAATATACACTTTCGAAAAAACAGACAAGAGATATGTGACGCGACTGGATTATCAAGATTATTTATCAAAGAAAAAGTTCAAAGATTACAAAGAGATATATGAAGACTTTGGTTGGACATATATCGATGGTCCCTTGCTAGGGGGGATTCGATACTGGCAAAAAGAAGATGACGACCAGAATGAAATTTTCTCGGATCGTCAATCGAAGAGTAATTATTATAAAAGAGTGATGGGTTATTCATCTAGTTTAGGTATACTGTTACTGACTTTTTGTTATATGCTTTACAAGGATTCTGGTATATTTTTAGCTGAAGGTCTTTGGAGTATGGAAGGTGCACTATTTTGGAAAGCAATTTTATTTGAAACACCATTTGCTCTTTTAAGGTCGCTTCCCGCTATTATGGTTGTTTTCTATGGTAGTAGTTATTATAAAGCTTATCGAAAGTATTCAATGTTACAAGGAATATAAAGTAAGAAGGTAGAAGAGAACTATGAAGTATTGTAGGTAAAGGAAACCGTTGAAATAACCCGAAACAAACCAACTCAAGTTATCTTGATTAATGTCAGCCATAAGGTTTCACAGCTATCAATTTGCCCAGTTCTCATTGTACATTAACTCCTCTGTACTGCAGAGTTGATGCATTGATATACTAACGGGGAACGTACGTACAGCGGCATTCTAGGATTTTGGTCCTTAAAATGCCGCTGTTTCTATATCCTTTTAGCTGACGCTGAAGATGAATGGAGGGAGGGAGGACCTATCGACCATATGGTTGAGCCTTCCTATGCTACACAGCTCAGATATATGTTGAAGGATGCGAATGCAAAAGGGTGCAGGTAAGACGAAAGCTTCTGCATCAAAAGCTTGATCTTTGCAAAAATGAAGAGGCTAGCAATCACTGCTCCCTGTTTTGTAACCATTTAACCGTTCCAATGAGACCTAGGAGTCCGATTAAAAATACCAGAAAATAACTGATACCTGCCAAGGGAAATAAAGATACTCCGCTTTCCTGCAAATGCAAAGCAGGTACAGACCAAGGCAGATAAGCTCCAATGGCGGTAGGACCGAACACCAATGCCAACATTAAAGTTGTAAATGCAAAGCTGATCGGTACCAGATAGCCACGCGATATACAGGCCAATAGGGCAAGAGGAGCACTTAATAATAGGTGGAGAGCACCAATCATAAGTATTAAGAACAAATAATGTTGAACAATTGCAAACGAAAAGCCAGGAAGTCCGATTGAAAAACCAAGTATTAAGGCATAAGCAAAGCTGATCAACATCATTACAAAACACCAGTATATAATTGCGACATATTTGGCAATCGCGATTTTACCACGTGATACAGGCAAAACGAGCAAATCCTTGAGCGTTCGATCGGAATACTCTCGGCCAAATGTCCAACTTGTTACCAATCCAAACCCCAGCAGCCCAAACACAGATGCATACAAAAACGCAGTCCGTTCAAAAAAAGAAGACCAATTGGGCTGTCCTAAGAACAACGTGATGACAAACAATATAAACAGAAGCGTACCCCATAAAACAAAGGACCGACGCAATTTGTAAACTTCAACACTACAGGCTGTCAACAATGGTCTCAATCTGGTTTTTCCTCCTTAACTCCGATTACATTGAGAAAATAATGTTCCAAGTTCTCTTCTTCAATGTTAAGCATGCTGAGCGGTACTTCATGTTGAGCAAGCAATCTCGCAATATGTTCGGGATGCTTAACGGCATGATCATCCAGTAGCGCAAAGCCTTTATTCGAAGTCGCATGTACCGCATACCCGGAGTCTGAAAGAATAGCTTGAGCCTTCCGATCATCCTTCGTTCCGATCATCAACTGCTTTCGTCGGATGGTTTCAAAGTCTTTTGTTGTCAGTTCTTCAAGCAAAACGCCTTTGTGAATAATGCCGATTCGAGAAGCCATTTTGGACATTTCCTCAAGGATATGGCTCGATATAAATACGGTAACCCCTTGTTGAGAAGCTAGAGCTTTCAGCAGCTCCCTTATCTCGACAATTCCGGCTGGATCAAGCGCATTGGTTGGCTCATCAAGAATCAGAACATCTGGCTTATGAATTAACGCTTTGGCCAATCCAAGTTTCTGCGCGTTACCAAGTGACAAATCTCTTGCCTTACTATCCGCATATTGGGTCAAATTCAATTGCTCCATAATTTCGTCAACTGCCCTCGGAACCGGTAATCCTCGCAATCTGGCCATCAAACTCAAGTTTTCCCTAACCGTAAAGGTAGGGTAGGCATAGGGAACTTCCACCATATAACCTACTCGTCTTGATAAATCGGGATTTCCATTCGCCCAGCGCTGACCAAACAAATACACTTCTCCGGAAGAAGGCTTGCTCATTCCGAGAAGAGCTCGGATGGTTGTCGTTTTCCCTGCACCGTTCAACCCCAGGAATCCATAGATTTCTCCTTTCTTAACGGAAATCGAAACGCGATCTACAGTGACTTTATTCCCGTATTGCTTTGTCAAGTTAACGGTTCGAATAATATCTTCCATAGTAACAATCCTTCCATAACCTAAATTAAACGAATATAAGAGCCGACAGCCATATGAGATGTTGAAAAGAATTCCGCCGGCCTTGTCCAAATCAGTTTGCACGATAAATGGAATTCAAGTAATTCGAAATCGTTGCGGTATCATTAATGGAGGCCCGCAGTGCGATGTAACCGTCGGGACGAATCAATACGAATTCATTACTTGTTACATCGTAAATTCGATAGGCATTCCCTGCTGCGTCTATTATGCCTTCCACTCTTTCCACATGCGATGGAAGGATGCAATGCACATGAAGTTCGTCGTAGGTGAAGTTCTCCAAAGAAAGATGATCTGTGCGGTTTACAAAAGCCAAAAGAGTCCAGTGTGGACCACGCAACAGGTCAAATACACTTCCTGCAAAATCTGTACCTTGCAGACCCTCGGCATTAGGAGCACGATCCCCGGGCAATGAACGGGTAACATTCGTTCGAGCAGACGGGCGGGTAAGAGAACTTGACCGATAGGAAATGAGTAGCCCACTCGTCAGATCGTCGGATATGGTGCTCAAAGATTGGGACAACCCTCCGCCTTCAGTCGCCGTTCCTATGATCCCATCCATTTTCTTCGAGCTGTCCTCAAGCACGGCTTGAGCCACTGGGCGGCGCTCCTCATCGTACGTGTCGAGCAAGGCGGTGTCTGCTCCGCGTATGACAGTTGCCAGCTTCCAGCCGAGATTGTACGCGTCCTGCATCCCCGTATTCATGCCTTGACCGCCGGCCGGCGAATGAACATGAGCAGCATCGCCGGCAAGGAAGACCCGGCCATTGCGGTAGCATTCAACCATACGGACGTTGACCCGGTAGATGGAAAGCCAGGAAGCATCCGTGAGCCGAACAAGTCCTGCCCCGGCCCGGCGGTCAACCATGGCTTGATACGCCACTAGCGATGGCTGCTCTGGTTCTTCAATGTCTGCCGGAATAGTAGCCTGCAGCTGCCAAATATCGGATTTCGGTAGCGGTGTCACCCCGACCATCCCCTCCGAAGATGTCCAGATATGGATATGGTCACGATCTAACCCTTCCAATCTTACATCGCCAAGATACCATCGCTCATCATCGTGTGTTTCTCCAACCAGCTGCAACTGAATAAACTTGCGGATATTGCTTTTGCCCCCGTCAGCGCCGACGACATAACGAGCGCGAATTTGCTCTTCTCCTTGCGGTGTATTCACGGTTACCGTCACACCATCCAAATCCTGTTCAAGCCCTACAGCTTCCACGCCCAACTCGACTTGACCGCCAAGCGCCGCATAGCGGTCGCGCAATGCTTTTTCCACATCATACTGAGCAATCCAGACCGGATCACGATAGGGTGTCTCCAGTTCGGCACTGGCTGCAACGGTAATAGCCGGCTTGTCCACATTCCTGCCATCTGCGGTATAGTAACGAACAGGCAAGTCCACAACACCTGTGTCCATAATGTAACGAACGGCCTCCAAATCATCAACAACCTCAAGCGAGCGGGGCTGGATTGCTTTGGCACGAGACGCTACGTTATATAAGGCGCTTCGTTCAATAATACGATGGTCGACGTTTCGACGGGCAAGGTCACAGGCAAGTGTAAGCCCTGTTGGTCCGGCCCCGACAATGAGAACATCAACAAAAGACTGCACGGTTTTCATGGATAAAATCCTCCTTAATCATTGATTGTGATATGTTGCATTGATTATACTACACCGTGCAGTGTAGTTTGTAAAGTGGAACTCATTTTTGATAGTATACCTATAGGGGGGAAACATAAGGATGGATAATACGGAAAACAAAAAAATCCGCAAAGGCTCTTCAGACAAACGAGCCAAAATTATTGCGGCAGCACGAGACCTGTTTCTTTCAGATGGGTTTGATCGTTCCAGCGTCGATGCAGTCGCAGCTAAAGCGGGAGTTTCCAAACGGACCGTTTATGATTATTATGGCGACAAACAGAACTTGCTGCTTGCTGTTGTGGAAGAAACCAGTGAGGCGGTTCTGGACATGATCAAGAAAGGGATATCAGACTACCTCTGGGAATTCGAGGGTCTGGAGCAGGCGCTCATCTTATTCTGCGAACAATTCGTAGCTTCTGCGAACGGTTCGTCCGATTACAGCGCTTTGATCCGTCTGGTTACAATGGAAGCGGCCAACTTGCCAGGCTCATTTTTAGAAAAGCTGGATAACGCAACGGAAGAGGGGATTATCAGGAGGTTTACCGAGTTTGGACAAACCGGACTGCTCGATGTGCCAGATCCTGTAATGGCTACAAAGCACTTCGCTGCCTTAACGTTTTTGTTGGTATTTGATCAACCGATAAAAGCAGGCAATTTGGAGGAGGAACAAACCAAACGCATCATCTCAGAAGGCGTACGCGTCTTTCTTTGCGCTTATGGAAAACGCACTGTTTAAAACGAAAATCAGCCATCAAACTGATTGCGGTTTTGCTTAACGATAAAAGACTGGCATATATATATATATATATATATCGAGAGGCAAGAACATCGTCCCATTGAAGTCGCTATTTTAGCGGCTTTTTTATGTTATCGGTACAAGTTCTTGTCCCAAGCCAAGGACAAGAACTTGTACCGATTGCCGGAATGGACAAGAACATAGTCCGATTACCGATTAGGAATATAAAACTAAACGGTTCTTTTCCTCATTAATTCATTAAGCTAACGGGCAGGAAAGTTCCAAGATGTAGTAAAATTTAAACAATGAATACATTGATAATTCAATGGGAATAGGAGGATTTGGATTAATAGATTAAAGTCGAAGAGGGGCTAGTCTGCAGTCCCTCTTTTTGACGATTTTACGATCAGCAACAGGTATCGTGAAGACCAAAGCAACGGGTCGGTTTGGAAGTAGCCGACTGAAGAGCTTCAATTGGAGTGAACCCGGCCTTCACTAGCAGCTGTATTTCGTGGTGGCCGCTTAATCCGTGAGCAAGGCCGCCAGGGTTCTGAACGGGAACCCGCGCAACATCCGTCCCTACCAGAATATCAACTCCGGCACGGTGAAGATACATCACATTCTTAAAGCTGTTCTCCATATTGCCTTGCGGGAACGTATTGAAGAATTCAAAATATCGATCCAATCCGGACTCTGAAATTTCAGTCTTTAGTAGGAGGTGAACGATGATGAAGTCCGTATAATTAGGAATTGAAAGGAGAGTCATATCTTACTCAAAATGGGCATCTTTATAGACTAATTGGAGGTTGAAAAGATTGAATAGGGACGAAAAAAGCACCAATGCGCCAAGCCTGTTTCGCAATCGGTTCCTGCAGACGATTTTATTATCAAGCGTGCTCCTGCAGGTTGGCATCTGGGTACGTAATTTCGCTATTCTCCTGTACGTTGCGGATAGAACAAACAATGATCCTTACGCCATTTCGCTAATCAGCGTAGCAGAATTCGCGCCAATTTTTGTTTTTTCGTTCATCGGAGGTACATTTGCCGACCGCTGGCGGCCGAAGCGAACGATGATCTGGTGCGATTTATTATCCGCGGTATCGGTATTCGTAGTACTTCTGACCATACATTACGGTTCTTGGCACTCCGTCTACCTTGTCGCATTCATCTCGGCTATTCTTTCGCAGTTCTCCCAACCTTCAAGCATGCGATTGTTTAAGTATCATGTGCCGGAAGAGCAGCTGCAGCAAGGGATGGCTCTATTCCAATCGCTGATGGCCATCTTCATGGTGCTTGGTCCTATGCTCGGAACCTTGGTTTACAGCACGTTTGGCCTTGAAATATCGATCGCTGTCATGGGCGTGGTGTTTCTGCTCTCCGCACTCGTTCTTATTCGTCTGCCAGAGGATAATATGCAAGCTCAAACCGTCGCTGCAAAAGGGCAGTTCCGTAAAGAATTCATTGAAGGCTTCCGCTATGTTTGGCAAAGCCAAGTACTGCGGATGCTCGGACTTGCGTTTATTCTCGCGGGACTCGCTGTTGGCGTAGCCCAAGCGCTCAACCTGTTTATCGTAACGGAGCGGCTGGGCAGGAGCGAGGAGTTCCTGCAATATCTGCTGATGGTAAATGGTGCGGCTATGCTGATTGGTGGCGGTATCGTAGCCGTCTTCGCCAAACGGGTTCGACCGCAGATTCTTCTAGCGATAGGTATGATCGCAGGCGCAGTCTGCACAGCCATTGTAGGGTATTCGACAAGCGTTCCGCTCACCCTGACCGTTCAATTTCTGAATGGACTTGTTTTCCCTTGCATTCATATTGGGATCAGCACAATGATTCTGAAATGGTCAGAGGCTTCGATTGTAGGCCGGGTGAATGGGGTTCTGAATCCGATGTTCGTTGGCATGATGGTCGTTTCCATGTCTTTCGCTGGCGCGTTAAAGGATGCCTTTTCACTGGGGACGATCTATGGCGGTGCAGGATTATTATTTCTTCTTGGCGCACTGGTCATGGTTCCGATCATGAACCAAAAAGCGCCGGATAACGCACATATTACACAAGAGACATAATTTCGCGATACTTAAAAATTTTAATGAAGAAGAAGAAGAGCCAGCCATGAAGAAGTAATCGGTTCTTCTTCATCACCAATTTTGCACTCAGTATGCTGCCAATGATCCTGTGTTTTATCACATATATCGCAGTCATGACCATGAATATTCAACTGAATCTATCCTCGATGATGCTTAGTCGCAAGCACGATCGATGGAAAATTTTTTAGGGCAAGACAGCTTCTGTTATTGGTCGTATGTATCGTTGCTCCTCTAATCACTACAAGAGAAGCCATGTTGTTTGTCACTAATATCTTGTGTTTTTTGGCGAGTATTTTATATGGATCATATGTTCAAGAGTGCTTTTTACCTGAGGCCAGTCGTTATCCGTAATGCTATAAAAAACATTGTCATGAAATCTACCTTGAGTATCCCGCCTATGTTTCCTAAATATGCCTTCTTTAGTTGCCCCAATCCGTTCTATCGCTCGCTGTGACCTTATGTTATAGCCGCTGATGGAAAATTGCACGCGGACTAGCGCTAATTGTTCGAAGCAATAATTTAACAGTAAAAACTTACATTCCGTATTTACACCTGTACGCCAGTAAGTTGGTGTTAGCCATGTCCAGCCGATTTCCGCATTTTGATTGATCATATCAATATCTCCGATTCTTGTGGTTCCAATAATTTTTTCCGACATGAGTTCGACGATGACGAAAGGGAGTTGGGTGCCATAAAGCTGGTTTTGGATGGCTTGTTCGATTAAATGCTTAATATCATCATATGTTGCATTTTTTCTCCAAGTAAATTCCCATATGTTTGGATTCATTAGAGTTTCAAGTAAATCTTCTTTATGTTTAGATTCTAGGGGTAAGAGTTTTATTGTCTTGCCTATTAATGTAACATTTTGATTCATGTCATTTACACCTCCGATTCCGTTGTGATTCATTATCTTATTACGTTGTGGGATTAGTATATATTTATTGGTATCGACGTTGAATGCATTAACCGTTGAATTATTGTACTTTCATGCATCACAAAATCTCTACCGGTGTTCTATTAAATAGCACTAACCGCGAGGTTAACAAAACAGCAAGAAAAAGCACATCTAATACAGAACTCTCGGAGCGTTATAAGGAGCAGCCCGCAAGGGCTGCTTTCTTGTATGTTTACTTATGATGAATACTGAAGTGCAGGATAAAACGGAGTATGTTTGTATTTTTACTCCGATGATATGTAACTGTTTTTCGGAAAGGGATGTTTGCACATAAATACCTTTCGAAATAGTGATCTGATGGAGATAAAACGTTGACTTGAAATTGCAAAGTGTACCTGCGAACAAGCCGCGATGTATATCAAGGAGAATAATCGTCATAATAAGGAAATGTTGCTGGAAGAAGGGAGGTAAGGGTAGTGGATGATCAATCTGCCATGAACACAAAAGAGGAAAATATCACCAAAAGTTTGAACGAATCCTTGGGTAGAATTGAAGAAATCTTTACGAATACTCCCGACTTAATCATCCGAAAGTTAAGCATAAAACAGACCGGAGAACTAGCCGCTATAATCTATATGGAAGAATTGACAGATAAAGCGTCACTTAATCAAAATGTTCTTGCTCCGCTTCAACTAGAAACCGGAAATTCTTCCGGAGATTTCATTACAACAGTGGGTTATGTAAAACCTCACGCCAAGTGGGAAGAGCTCAGACTTTCCATTATACTCGGGTACAGCGTGTTATTTATTGAAGGAAGAAGTACTGCATATGCATTAGATACAAAAGGATTCCCGCAACGCGCTATTGAGGATCCTCAGCAGGAGCCCTCACTGAAAGGGGCTCATCAAGGATTTATAGAGACAGGTTCACAAAATATTGCCATGATCCGTCGTTATATCGCGGACAAAGAGTTAAAGGTGAAGCGGTATATTGTTGGACAGCGGGGACAAACGCCAGTATCTTTGCTTTATTTGGAAGATGTGACCCAGCCGGACATCATTAAAGCGCTGGAAGAACGGATTCAATCCATTGACGTGGATGCCATCATTAACACCGGAGAATTGGCTGAATTTATTGAGGACCAACCACTTGCGTTGCTTCCCCAAATGATTACGACAGAGAGACCGGATACGGCTGCTTCTCAAATACTGCAGGGCCGTTGTGTGGTTGTAGTCGATGGTTCGCCAAGTGTTCTGGTTGCGCCGGCTACATTCATGTCTTTTTTTCAGACGGTTGATGATTACAGTTCCCGATGGTCCATTTCGTCATTCCTCAGAATATTGCGCATTTTTGCTTTTTTCATCGCTATTTTTTTGCCTGGAATTTTTATAGCCGTCATTTCGTTTCATTTTGAGATCATACCTTTGAAGCTCCTATTAACGCTTGGTGAGTCACGAGGGCAAGTTCCGTTCCCGCCATTTGTAGAGGCGATTATTATGGAAATAACACTTGAGATGCTAAGGGAAGCGGGAGTTCGCCTTCCAGCTCCAGTAGGACAAACAGTAGGAATCGTCGGTGGTATTGTCATTGGACAGGCAGTTGTGGAGGCAGGGTTGATCAGCAATGTAATGGTTATCGTGGTGGCTTTTACAGCTATTTCATCTTTTATTATTCCCAATCAAGACATGATGGCAGCTGTACGCATCATGCGGTTCATGATGATGATACTAGCTACCTGGTTCGGGTTTGTTGGACTGGTCGTGGGCATGATGAGCTTCATCGGTCGACTAATAACATTAAACTCGCTCGGTACCTCCTATAGCACACCTATAGCTCCATTTAGGGCCATGGATTGGAAGGATACCTTACTGCGGGTACCGTTGTGGATGATGAACAACCGCCCCGCAAGCACGAATTCACGTCAGTCAAAAAGACAGGGGAAAAGCAGAGGATGGAAGGAGAATAAATAGAACATGAAGTCATTACGCCCGGTAACGATGCTTCAATTCATTCTTATTATTTCTTCTTTCCAAATCAGCGTTGCTTTTTTGTCTATTCCCAGAGAGCTGGCGAGGCATGCGGGAACAGATGGCTGGATGGTCATTTTCTTGGGCTGGGGGCTGGCAACGTTAGCCTCCATAGCAATCGTCAAGTTGATGAAATATAGTCCAAACAGTTCAATACTCGATTTGATTCAGCGTTATATCGGCGTGTGGGCAGCAAAATTAGCTGCTTTAATATTTATGTCCTATTATTTGCTTCTGGCGTATGACGGTTATATGATTGCTTCTCTTGTCATTAAATTATGGTTATTGCAAAGCACGTATATTTATATTCTAGTCCTGCTGCTGCTCATCCCCACATTTCAGATTGCGCAGCATGGCTTTCAGGCCATCGGGCGATACAGCGAAATAGTCACCATACTCTCCATATGGATTCCGTTCATTTATGTGTCTACGTTAAGACGTGCCCATTGGCTCTATTTATTGCCCATCTTTAAAGAGGGATGGTTCCCAGTTCTTTCATCCATCCAATTTATGATCTATCCGATGCTCGGCATCGGCCTGGTTTTGTTCCTCTATCCCCAACTAGTAAACAAAAAAAGAGCATTGCCTGCCATGATCATCTCCAACACGCTCACTTGCATCGTTTACTTGGGAATCACCCTGATTTGTTACGTGTACTTTAGTCCTGATGAGATCGGGGAGTATAACGACCCCGTGATTAGCATTATGAAGTCCATTGAATTTCAGTTTATTGAGCGCGTAGAAGTGGTATTTATCGCATTTTATCTGTTCGTTTTCTCTTGCATATGGATTCCCTCCATGTATCTTGTCTCGAGGTGCTCCGCGTCGCTGGTAGGAAAAGGTCAGGAAAGATACCATCTTGCAGTGTGGTGTATTGTCATTGAGATTAGCTTTTTCCTCTATCGGCCCAGCTTTATCGAATCTGCCCAAGTAAACTACGCACTCAATTACATTGGATTTATGATGGAGTTTGTTCTGCCTGCAGGCGTTCTTCTGTATGTGACAATCCGCAAAAAGATGGGAGGGGGGCAACGCACATGAAATGGGTCGGGAAATTCATTATCTCGGGTGTGTCCTTTATTTTATTGGCTGCGCTCGTAGGTTGCGCCAATGACAAAACCAATTTAGAAGACGCAACGGTTCCTTTGGCTCTTGGATTGGATGTCAAAGATAAAAAACTCCATTATTATATATCTGCCCCTGTATTCAGTAAAGACATTCAAAAGAAAAGCCGCGAAGGGGGAGGAATAGCAGAAGGTTTAAGACAGTCGAGAAATCAGCAGGATGCCCAATTTCCCGGTTCGCTTGCGGGACGTAATTTTCAAGTCGTCATTGTAGGGAAACAATTGCTTCAATATAAGGATTGGTTTAAAGTACTTGATGTCATGTTCCGCGATCCTCGCAATACGATTACCGACCGCATCATTGCTTTTGACGGTCCTATGGCGGATATTTTCAATTTTCAAGCCAAAGATCAACCGCCGTTACCTTTATTTATAAAAGCGATTATCGATTCAGGAAGCAGAAGTTCAGCTACTGTAAAAACAACCGCGCAGGAGCTACATAGACAATTGTATGATCGAGCAATGACGCCTTCCATCTCGGAAATCAAGATCGAAAATAATAAAATCATGTTAAAAGGAACAACTCTTTTATCCCGAAAAGGGGAGTACAGAACTTCCCTGACCTATCAGGAGACATCACTTCTTCACATTTTGAAAAATGAAGCTGAACCAGGGGTCAGTCTCACTTTTCCTGTTGATGATTTACAACAATCACTGCCATTTAACATCGACAAAGTGAGTTTTTCTTTAGGTGACATATCGGTAAAAACGAAATCCTCTCATGAGAATGGCAGATTTCAATTCAACATTAAAGTGAAGTCGATCGTCAGCATAACTGAAAAGTTTCTTGAATTTGAGCTTTTGGGAAATTCCGAGGAAATGGCAAATAAATTAAGCAAGGAAATGAAAAAAAGCATGGAGGCGCTTATTAAAAAGTGCCAAAACTATAATATCGATCCTTTCGGGTATGGGTTTTATGCCAGGGCATATCAGTATCCATTATACAAGGAAGCACAGGCCGACTGGGGGAAAGAACTATCTCGAGCACATTTTGATGTGGAAGTTGATCTTCGAATCGGCGCCACTGGGGCAGTAGAGTAATTGAGTATCCGGTCATTAAAAATTTGGGACAAGAACACTAGTTTAATCTTTCATGACAACAAAACAACCGTTCTTGAAACGGTTGTTTTGTTGTTAACACCCAATAGTTACATTCTGTTTCCTATCTAATAAAAAGGTGCCTACTTTTCAAGTAGCATGAAGAGGGACTGCATTTTGCACTCCCTCTTCTTAGTGATTTTACAATTAGGAAATATAAACTACTAGTTTTAGCCTAGTTTTTGCGAACCATTGAACCACACAGATTTGATTGACAAGGTATCTGAAATATTAGTGATCGGATCACCGTTTATGAGAATAAGATCAGCACGTGCACCTTCGGTAATCCGGCCACGATCATGTAGACCAAAGCAACGGGCCGGTTTGGAAGTAGCCGACTGAAGAGCTTCGATCGGAGTGAACCCAGCCTTCACCAGCAGCTGCATTTCGTGGTGAACACTGGCCCCATGAGCAAGGCCACCAAGGTTCGGAACGGGTACCGGTGCGACATCCGTCCCTACAAGAATATCAACTCCGGCACGGTGAAGATCCATCACATTCTTAAAGCTGTTCTCCATATTGCCTTGTGGGAATGTATTGAAGCTTGAGTTCAAAATATCGATCCAATCCGGACTTAATTTGGAATGAACTCGTGGATCACTAGCCAATTCCGATGCCGGATTACCAATAATCGATGAATTTAACACCAAGCACGGTGTAACAAAAGCTCCAGAATCAGCTATGGATTTGACCAATTCGGACGTGTACTCGGGTCTGTCGATAAACAAGTGGCCCAAACCGTCGACTCCAAAATCGATGGCTGCTTTCGATGAAAGAGCCGTCAAAACGTGGGCAATGACCAACTTATCGAACTTGTGGGCTTCAGTAACGGCTGTTTTTAGAATCTCATCACTTAGAACAGGCAGGCCGGGTGCACCCATAACCGTTCCCTCTTCAATCATGATCTTAATATAGTCGGATCCATTCTCCACTTGGGTATGCACATGTTTGATCGCTTCATCAACCGTCGTCACTTGAGGTATTTCGTCGTGATCGTGAGCGTAGGCGGCCAACATTGCTTCCCGGTCTTCCTCCGATAACTTCTCTAGTTCCTTTAATACGAATTCAGGTATTTCATCTCCATCAGGTAGTAATTCATCTGGGTGCCCACCAGGAGCGGTAATCGCTGTCCCAGCAGATCGGACGTCTGCGATGTCATCCACATTTTTCAGCTGAATTTCGCGCCCTCTTTTAGTAAAATCGCCGTTCATTTCGAGTTCTGTTGTAACACCGAATTTTAAGGCATCTCGTAATCCACCAATTGAGGTATGGACATGTGCATCAATCAGGCCGGGTATTAATGTCGCATTTTCTCCATCGATAATTGTTGCGTCGCTTGGGATGTCTCCGCCCACTGAAATAATGGACACCCCTTTAATGACAATATGTCTGGGAGCAATGATTTGATATCCATCAAAGATTCGAACATTTGTAATCGTCGTAATTTTTTCTAACACAGCATTTTGATTTAATTTCTCCATCATAAATCCTCCTAATGTGTTTGTAACTGAACACTTCGCAGTATAACTGTTAGATATCTAACAGTCAATAGTCTAACAATTGTTTGACAAGCCTACTGGGATCACTGTATATTTTAGCTACTTACAATTAGATTCCTAACAATTACAGAGGGGACGATGGACGGTCATGCATTCCCGAGAAGATACGCCTTATATGGAATTGTTTCAAATTATCGGTCTTAAGTTAAAGAAAAGAGCGGATGAGAGTATAAAAGAGCTAGGATTAAGTTCTCAACAAGGAAAAGTAATTGATTATATTTATGAGAATCAAGATAATCATATTATTCAAAAGGATCTTGCAGATCGGTTTCATCTGCGTGGGGCAAGCGTTACAAGCATGCTTCAAGGTCTAGAGCAAAAAGGTTTCATCGAACGTAAAATCCCGGCCAATAATGAACGGCAAAAAAATATTTATGTATTACCAAAAGCGGTTGACTTGATTGAAGACTTCAATAACTCATTTCAAAAAGTGGAGGATGAAATCGTTCAAGCCCTTAATGACGAGGAGAAACAAATTTTAAAGAAATTACTGATCAGAATTAATGAACGCATATAACAGATGGGCAGGCAGAGGTAACTGGTGGGGTGTGACAAGATCATGTTCCCATTACCGATTAGATGAATAAACTGGATTTCTTTTGAGTGATTAAAACGCTAAAGGCTGGATTAAGATCGAAAAGAAATCTTGCAATTTGTCCGTTTTGTCGAGGGAAAAGAACATAGTCCCATTGAAGCCGCTATTTTAGCGACTTTTCGTATTATCAGGTTAGCCAGTAATTATTGGTTGGCCTTTTTTTGTGGTCGTTTTACGATGGGGGGCCGGGAGAACGTGGCGGCTTTAGAGGCTAGGACCTCGTAACAAAAACAGTTCTCCCACGACTTCCCAAAAGACCATGTTTATGCTGGTAGAGGCAGTCGACCCCGTATAACAAGCGAAGCTATGGGTTTGGAAACATCGTGGAAAGGACTATCGAAACGAAAGATAAGGACTGAGAACATAAAACCTGTTGTTGGCGTAGATATCGCTAAAGGTACAGGTGAGGCAGGCGTTTCGAAAACGAAATGAGCCCGTTGGCAAACCTACAGTCATCGCGCATGTTGCGAGAAAGCACATAAGAACAGAAATCCTTTAAATAAGGAAATGTGTTCAAGGACAAAATTACAGGTCATATTTTTCGTTGATTTCACCTCCTTTTAAATATAATGATATTTTATTTATTGTTGGATTTACGTCCAAACTGATAATAATAAAGAACTGTCATTACAACGACTACCACGGCTAGAGCCAGCAAAATGTTACTGTACACAAAAGCAACATTATCATGTACAAACGGATTTAATTGAACATTACTTGTTCCACCGTCAAGTACCTTGCCAATGACAGCTGTAGATCCTGCTGCTGCAATAAAGTTAAACATCGACAACAATCCCATACCGATCCCAATTTCATTCTTAGGCAAGGTACGTGAAATGGTGTTTGACATAGCAATTTGCATATAAGATTGACCTAGTACACCTAGTGTGAGGAAAATTTGAATATACGTAGGTGACATCCCTACGACTGAAGAGAGAATAATGAAACCACCAACAAGCAGTGTTGAGGCAGTATACAGTAGAAAAGGATTCCCTTTCTCATCAGCTAATTTTCCGCCCTTACGACCAAGAAACGCTGTAACAAGGGCTGAAGGCAACATTATGAATCCAATTAATGCAGGAGACAGACCATTCACATTCGATAACATGAGCGGTGTCAGGAATGGAATGCCGAAGCCAACCGCGATTAGTACAAATGCAATAACCATCCCCATCGAATATTCTTTATTTCTGAAGATCACGGGATTCACGAAGGGAACGGAAGCATAGCGAATTCGCAGGATAAACAAACCTAAGATGACTAATCCACTTACTAACAACCAGATATTGGATTGTGAAAGTGCCAGTAAGAAAGTGGAAACTGTTCCTGCCAACAGAATACCGCCAATATAATCAATTTTTTCGTTTGTCACTGGCTGATCATCCAAATATTTTCTATAAAAGGGTAACGTGATAAGAGAGAGCAGAGGTATTACAAAGAGAAATTTCCAATTTAAAGCACTCGATACGAATCCAGCAATAATGGGACCAAGTGCTGATCCAAGAGCAGTCCCGATTGCAGAAGTTCCCAAAGCGTGACCACGGTTCTCAGGTGAAAAAAAACGAACAGGAATTATCATGGCTAACGCAGGTATCACAGCTGCACCAGCAGCTTGCAAAATCCTCGCAACGATGATCATCCAATACTGTGTTGCCACCACACCCACAATGGACCCAGCCGCGAGAAGTAAGAGACCAAACGTAATTAAAGCTTTCATACTAAATTTATCTGATAATTTCCCATAGGTTACTGTGCCAATGGCATACACAATCAAGTAACCTGAGACAATCCAAGTTACTTGTGATGCGGTGAGTTCAAATTCCTTGCTGATTACCGGCAATACCACATTAAACATCGTTCCGTTCATAACTGAAATGATAAGTGTGAAGACTAGAACACGGAGTAAAAGTGGGCCTGTTTTATCTGTTGTAGCAGCGTTGCTGTTCATTTAATTTTCCTCGATTCTTTATATGTTATGAATAATCAAATAAATGTCCGTCAGTGCTTACTGTCACATTATCGAGAAAAAAACTAGGGAGTTAAGGCCCTAGAGAATAGCCATACAAACTCTTTAATAATATCTTCTAAAGAGAGAGCTGGAAAATAAGATCCTGCATTCAGATTATTTATAAATGTACCATAATTCAGTGACATAAATGAAAAAGCTTGTAGTTCAGGATTCGTTTCAATCAATTTTCCTTTATCATACATAGTTTTAAAATAATTGGTCAAAACCTCCATCAGTTGACGAGGATGTTTTATTGTTCGTTCCCTGAAACCAGGTAAATTATCTTCTTCTTTCAAGCTAATCATAATCATTTTTCGATTACGATTCATAATTTCATGATATGTTCTACAGATCAATGTTAAGTCTGTTTGTAGGTCCCAAACTAGCCTTTCATTAAATATCTTGGCCATTTCTTCTGAATAGTGATAATGGTCGAAGGCTGTTTCTAACAAGTTTTGTTTCGTTCCAAATTGCCGAAACAATGTTTTTTCACTTAAACCAGCAGAAGTAGCAATTTCTTGAGTTGTTACACTGCTATAGCCTTTTTTTGAGATTAAGTCAATGGCAGCCGTCATTAATTTTTCCCTACTGCTTAACTTTGTATTGTTAGACATCTTCATTCCTCTTTTCTATCATGTCAGTAATCACTGTCATCATTGTTATAGTAGCTAAAGTACATAACAATGTCAAATAAAATTAGAGACGTTAGTGCCATTGGGAAATAAACATGGTACCATCACCTCTTTCGGGAAATGGTACCATGTTTATTACAAGAAATTATAATGAAAATGCATTGATGGTTTGACGTCGTTCGTCGCTCTTCGTGCTAGCATCAGCGGAGGGCATAGGCATCAGCTAAAAACATGGCTTCCCCTCAGCTCCCAAAAGTCACACTGTGGTCATCAGGATTGGACTGCACGTCGTGGGGGGTGAGCGCCTCGATCGCTACTAGTGGGTTCCAGTAGTCCAAGTAGTGGGTGATGAGCGCGTCGTCATTGGTCCGAACGACGGAGATGCAAGTCTGCTCGTACGGCTTACCGGTCGGCAGCGCCGTTCCCGTCGAGCGGAATTCGGCGATCACCAGATTCGGATCGACCGTCTCGTGGAATACCAGGTCGACGAACTCCACGTCAAAGGTCTTGGGAAAGTTGCTCATGTGAGCAAACAGTGCGTCTCGGCCCGTAACCCGTTGGGGGACGCCGGCCGGTGCGTAAGGGAACTCAAGCACCGCGTCCGGGGCAAACAGCTTCAGCCATTCGTCGACGCGTCCTGCTGCGGTAAGGCGCAGGTGCTCGGTCAGGGTGTGCTGTGCAGCGGTGCGGCGTGTGTTATCGTCTTTTTTTAATGTCATGTCATGTTCACTCCTTGGTTAGTGGTTGGTATTCGACTGATCAAAACTTACTTAATTTAAACTATCTTCTTCATCCGTATTGCGTAATTTTCTCTTTGTTCTGCCAAACCACCACCCTTCAAATAAAAATGACTGTCTGTACTGACTGTCATAATGTGAGTAAAAAAACTAGGGGGTTGAGCCCTAGTGATTATCTGCACATCTTGTAACCTTTTCCGTGATTAGATCGAGCGTTGCCAACAACATTTTATTCATTGTTGCTAAAATTTCACTGTTACTTATTCGCTATCCCTCGTCTTAATGACTGTCAGTGGTGACTGTCATTTGAGATAATAATATCGCAGTTTATATAGAATGTCAAGGCTCAACCCATACAATCATTTTATAAAGATCCGATATAACCATCAGATATAGCGAATAATGAAATGATTCTCTTTTAAGCATTCAAGAAATATCACATTTAGTGATATATAAAAAACGGTAATGGAGTTAGTTTGTGTGTGCAACGGCGCTGATTTCGATTAGCTGCTCAGGTGACGCTAGATATGTCACACCGATACAGCTGCCCGCAGGCCGGTGTTGTCCCATGTATTCCTTAAACAACCCAATGCACGGCTCGATATGCTCTTGTGCATTTGTCAGATAAATCTCCACATAAGCGAGGTTCGATTTTGTGATACCAAATTCCGCCAGCACTCGATCGAGATTCTCCAGCGTCTGCCGGGTCTGTGCTTCAATATCGCCCTCACCAACGAATTCACCCTCCGTATTGTGGGAAAATTGTCCCGAAATATAAATGGTGCCGTTGACGCTGTAGCCCTGGCTGATGCCGTGATCCCAAAGATCGTGACTGTAGGTTTTGACTTTATTCATTGTATTTGACTCCTTTTCTTCAAAGTAAGGCTAGTATAAAATAAAAACTTACTTAAACAAAGTACGCACTTTATTGATAGTTACTATCAGAAAGGATAGTGTGTGTATATATAAGTATGTTTAATATAAAGGCGAAAGAAGGGCATGAAACTTACTAAAATAATTAAAACAAGACGACCTCGACGTTCACAGATACAATTTGGATCGGTTGATTATTGATCATAGAATAGAATCTTGGAGTAAATTATTGACTAAAGGCTGTGAGGTGGAAAAGACGTCTACATAATGTTTATTGCAAACTTAATTTAACACTAGCAAAAGTAAGTTTATATCAGATATTGGGAGGAATCATTGATGAAAAGAAAATTACTTAAACCGATGACCATGATATTAACTCTTGGGTTATTCATAGGAGGTCCATTAGCGGTAATGTTTCCTAAAACGTCAGCAGCAGCTGGTACAATCACCGTTAATCTAACTGAAACGCAAGAGGCTTTCAAAAACCCTTTTAAGGGATTTAGACCTACTCGGTTTATGAATGACACCAAATTTCCGGATCATGAATACGGAACGGTGTTTAAGCACTATATCAAATACACGGATTTGGAAAATGCGTCATCGGACTCTGTACAGAAAATCATGGATTGGAGCAATGCAGCTTGGGCAGGGATTGAAAGCCAAAATAAAAAAGTTATCCCTCGCGTTCTCATCGTATATCCGAACGAAGGAGAATTTTGGCCCCAAGGGGTTCCTAGTGGCGACGTGGCTACACGCTGGACAACAAATATATTGAAAGATCGTCTTGCTGCATTTATTCAAAAGCTTGGTCAGGCATGGGATAGCGATCCCCGTGTTGCTTATGTGGAGCTGGGATTGTGGGGGAATTGGGGAGAACATCATATTTATCCGGATCAACTTGCCGATGAGACCGACCGGATTCCGCTCAGCTTCCAGACAGCTTTAGGAGACGCTGCTGAGCAAGCTTTTCAAAACAAGAAAGTTCAAGTACGTTATCCGGATACGTTCCAGAATTATGATTTCGGCCTTCTTTGGGACTCATTCGCATTAATTGATGATCTGGAAGGTGGGGAAGGCATTGTTTCTAGAGATAGCTGGAGAACACAAGTCAACGGCGGCGAGGTTGCTTATGATTGGGGACAGAAACATATCCAGCCTGGCGATTCTCCGGATGATACGTTAAGCGATATAAGGCATCGGAATTATGTTATCGATTGGATCAAAAAGACGCATACGACCAGTCTAGGCTGGATTGATCTGTACGATGCCAAAAATTCCGCTGTCTCTCAGGGAGCTGCACTGATGCAGAAGGAACTCGGATATCGATTCGTCATCAATCAAGCGACATTTTCGGAAAACGTGCAGCCTGGTGAGAAAATGGAAGTATCTTTTCAAGTTGTAAACAAAGGTTCTGCCCCGTTCTATTATAAATGGCCCGTTGAAGCCAGCTTGCTGAGAAGCGATCGCTCAGTTGCTTGGAAGGGCATTTTCAACAATGAGGATATTCGGAATTGGATGCCAGGTGACGACTGGAACAGTTCTAACCATCGATATGATCAGACGCCTTCGGATCAGCAAGTTTCCGGGGAATTTAATATCCCTTCCAACCTGCCAGCGGGTACTTACACCTTGGCGCTGTCCATTCTTGATCCTTATGGCAATCGTCCGAGCGCAAGATTTGCCAATACAAATTATTATACCGGCGGCAGGACACCGATTGGAAAAGTCGGCATCGGCATGGATCCTGCTAACCAGAACATCGGGCCTTTCGACAGCTTGAAGTCTGAAAATACACTTTCATATAGCTTAACTCAAACTCCTTATGACGGCGGTTACAGCAGCGGAACGAGCAGTTTACTCCTGGATGAATTTAACGACTCAATGAGTTGGCCGGGAAGCAATGGTATTAGCAAATGGACAGGAGCAAACGGGTTTGTAAACGATGCTGGTGTCATTGAATCAGGCGCGTTGAAGCTTCAGTATAACAATAACGGATGGTTTGGCTCTGATATTAAGCAGAACATAGAAAATTATTCAAAGATGGTAATTAAAATCAAAGGTGCACATGGCGGTGAACAAAATCATATGCAGCTCTCGATCGGGGGAGTGTCCCAAACATTGGCAGCTTTCAGCGGGGATACGGTAACAACCAACTTCAAAGAAGTTGAAATTGATTTGGCAGCGAAGGGTATAGATCGCAGCAGCCCAGGACAACTAACGATGACATTCTGGCATGGTGGAAATAGTACAATCTGGATTGATGAGATTCGTTTCGAATAATTAGCTTACCAATGATAGCTTAATAAAGACAGTTGAAAGCAGTCGATCAATCAATTTGATCGGCTGTTTTTGTTCAACTAATGAGTAGTTTGATCATAGATATTGGTACAATCGGCACAAGCGATTGAAGTTACAATGGCCTGTTTATATGGAATCATGAAACGATATTTCTTGGTACTTTTATCTGTTTCTTGTACTTCCCCCATCACAAATAGCGTACTCATGGCATTTAGGAATTAATAAAAATTTAATTATTTCATTTACAGATATTAAGGGTCTGTGATATGTTGATTAAGGCCCAACATACAAATTTGAAGGAGGCGATTGAATATGATTTATGATTGTGCCATTATTGGCGGTGGTCCCGCAGGATTAAATGCGGCATTAGTACTGGGTAGAGCCAGACGGAAGGTTGCCCTGCTGGATAACAATCAACCACGCAATGCAGTTACACATGCTTCACACGGATTTCTGACACGGGATGGGATTACACCGTCTGAGTTTCGGCGCATCGCTTATGAAGAGGTCACGAGTTATCCATCTGTAGAACATCACCCACTTACGGTCATGGATATCCAGAAGATACCGGAAGGATTTCTAATTATGGCAGGAGATCAGGTGATACGAGCACGCAAGCTGTTGATTACTACAGGGATGAAGGAAACGGTACCCGATATTCCCGGTTTGAAGGAGTTGTATGGGAAAAGTCTGTTTCATTGCCCCTATTGCGATGGATGGGAACTTAGAGATCGTCCGCTAATTGTTATTGCCGAGAACGAGGGTCTCTTTCACTTGGCAAAGCTGTTATATAACTGGAGTCGTGATCTTGTCATCTGCAGCAACGGGCGCAGTATTCTGACCGATGAACAAAAGCAAAAATTGATCGGCTACAATATCACGGTTTCAGAAAAAAAAGTCGCGGCATTTCATGGCGAAGACGGGATACTGCAAGAAGTCGAATTTGTTGACGGCTCCAAAATTAGACGAACAGGTGGCTTTGTTACTCCGAACTGGCAATCGAATTTTGTGTTTTCTGAGCGGTTAGGCTTGGAGACAAATGCCTTAGGAGGGGTCATTGCCGATGCTACAGGAAAGACGGGGATTACCGGAATATTTGCTGCCGGTGAGGCAGCTTCAGGTGCCCCTTCACAACTTATTGTGGCTGCCGCTGCAGGAAGTGTTGCTGCCGCAAGCCTGAATCTTGAGCTGACCGAAGAAGAATTCAGCCAGTAAAGCGACTTGACCTTTCATAAGCTTGATCCAACCATCAATTTAAAAATATTATGAATATGTAGAATTCTCTAATAAAGAAGGTTGATGAGCTTGAAATACTCAAAAGCTACCGATTATGCGCTTCATACGATGCTTTTTTTGATGGCCGCTACCCCCGACAAGACAATTGGGGTACAGCAGCTGGCTGAGAAACAGGGGGTATCTCCTACCTATTTGTCCAAAATTCTGACTAAGCTAGCTAAAGCGGACATGATCGAATCCGCTTCTGGAGCTCATGGGGGATATAAATTAAAGCAGAAATGGGATGAACTATCTTTACTTGATATCGTTCATGCTATTGAAGGTACATCGTCTTTATTTGATTGCAGTTTTGACCATGGACCTGAATGTCCGATTCAGCAAGTCGTTGAAATCGCAGAGGCCAAAATGGAACAGCATTTAAGAGAGCAAATGTTGGTCACACTTATTATTAAAATGAAGGACAAACTTTAATTTTTTTTGAAATAATTAGATACATAAAGTATCTATAAAATCCATTATGCATAGGAAGTGTACAGATGAATGTGCAAGGATCAGAAGTCGTACAAAATTCAAAAAAAAACTACCAAACAACTCTCATTATGGCAGTCTTCTTGCTTAGTGGTTTTGTCGGACTGTTCAGCGAAACAGCGCTGAATGTCGCCTTAAGCAGCTTGATGGACTTGTTCCAGATTTCAGCTTCCATGGCGCAGTGGCTAACCACTGGTTACTTGTTGACACTGGGCATTTTAGTTCCGTTGTCGGGACTGCTACTGCAATGGTTTTCCACCAGACAACTGTTTATTTTCTCCTTAAGCTTATCGATAGGCGGTACATTAATTGCCGCCCTTGCCACAGGGTTTGAGGTGCTGTTAATCGGACGAATCATTCAAGCTGCAAGTATGGCCGTGTTGGTGCCATTGATGTTTAATACCATTCTTATTATTTTCCCTCCAGAAAAAAGAGGTGCGGTCATAGGTATTTTGGGTCTTGTGCTGGTTGTAGCACCTGCCACGGGCCCAACGTTATCGGGAATAATTATCGGAAGCTTGGGGTGGCAGTGGATTTTCTGGTTGTCCCTTCCCATCATCGGAATTTGTCTGCTGCTTGGATTGAGGTTCATCCAAAATGTGTCTACGATTTCCAAACCCAAAATCGATTTTTTGTCTCTTTTCGTTTCTACGGTAGGATTTGGTGGAATTGTATTTGCTTTTAGTGGTGTAGGTGAAGGTGAGGGCGGTTGGGGTAGTGCGATGGTTATATTACCGATGATTGCAGGAATATTGGCTTTGTTGGTATTCGTGTGGCGCCAGAACCGAATAAAGCAGCCGATGTTGAATCTACGTGCACTCAAATACCCCATGTTTTCGATTGGAACACTCATGTTGTTTGTTTGCATGCTTCTCATATTAACTGCCATGGTCGTGCTCCCCATGTACTTGATCAGAGGCTTGGGACTGGATGCCTTAACAGCGGGTTTGGTGCTATTACCTGGAGGCATTCTGCAAGCCATTATGTCCCCGGTGATGGGGAAATTGTTTGATAGATTTGGCCCACGCTGGATTGTTCCTTTGGGCTTGATCGTAATTTCTACGGCTTTGTTTTTTCTTAAGGGAATTTCGGAAAGCACCTCGTTAATACTAATTATGATCATGCACACCGGATTGATGGTCGGTATCTGTGCGGTATGGATGCCATCGCAGACCAATGGTCTTAATCAACTGCCTCCGGAACTATACCCGCATGGAAGCGCGATTATGAATACGATTCAGCAGATTGCCGGAGCAATCGGTACGGCAGTTGCCATCAGCCTGATATCAGTCGGGAGTCATGCTTTTATGGAAACGGCAATTGACCCGACAAACCCTGTAAATGATTCATTAGCTCTAATAGCAGGGGTTCAGACTAGCTTTGTTTTTGCGTTTGTGGTTGCTCTTGTCGGCTTGCCTCTTGCTTTCTTCATAAAACGAGTTCAAGTAGGTAACCCATCATCCTAATAGATGGAGAGAGAATGGTTGCTATTGTTTAATGCGGGCATTTGGGAGAATGCCTGCCACAATGGATTTCATCGATTTTATTGATATGGAATCAATATAGTTTTAATGGGAGGCTTTAAAGGATGAATGATACAAGGAAACGAGGAACGGAAGTTGCAGATCCAACTTTGGAACAAATTCAATCTTTTCGCGTTTCTGTGCCTCAAGCTGATCTTGATGACCTGAAAAATCGTTTAGAACGCACTCGATGGCCAGATGAATTACCTGGAGTGGGATGGGATTACGGTGTACCACTTAATTATGTTAAGGAATTGGTAAACTACTGGAGTACGAATTACGATTGGCGAAAACATGAAGCTAGGCTTAATGAGTTTCCTCAGTTCATCACAACGATAGACGGTGAAAACATACATTTTCTCCACGTTCGTTCTCCTGAGCCCAATGCGTTACCGTTGTTAATGATCCACGGCTGGCCGGGATCGATTGTTGAGTTTCTAAATATTATTGGTCCATTAACTAACCCTCGGTTCTATGGAGGGAATCCAGAGGATGCTTTTCATCTGGTTGTGCCATCCATTCCAGGATACGGATTTTCAGGACCGACCCAGCAACCTGGAATGAATATCCAACGTATCGCTCAGATGTTTATAGTGCTTATGGAACGATTAGGATATCAACGTTACGGCGTACAAGGTGGAGATTGGGGTTCATTTATTTCTCAACAAATAGGATTGCTAAACCCTGATCATATTATTGGAATTCACCTTAATATGTTGACGACATTTCCTCCTGAAGATTTTAAAGAGGTAGAGAGTCTGACAAAAGAAGAAAAAGAGCGTTTAGAAAAATTGAAGCTTTATGATCTTGAATTATCTGGGTACATGAAAATCCAAGCCACACGTCCACAGACTTTAGCCTATGCTTTAATCGACTCACCTGTTGGTCAACTAGCATGGATTGTTGAAAAATTTAAGGAGTGGACGGACTCTACAAACCTTCCAGAAGATGCTATCGATCGTGATGATATTCTTACAAATGTCATGCATTATTGGCTAACTGGAACAGCTGGATCTTCAGCACGTCTATATTATGAGACATTATTTAAGTATGATCCTTCAGTGGAAAACAAGGAAATTTCTACAGTACCCACTGGTGTAGCAGTTTTTCAGAAGGATACTATGCTACCGATTCGTCGATTTGCCGAGCGCGATCATAAGATCATTCACTGGTCAGAGTTTAAACGTGGCGGTCACTTTGCAGCCTTAGAACAGCCTGTACTTCTCATGAATGATATAAAGAAGTTTTTTGGCAATTTTAAATAAACGAAGGACAGGTACTAAAACTTTAAATTACATGTAAGTAATGAGATTTTTAAGAAGCGTACCTATTTTCCGAGGAATTGACCTCTGTTTGTGACTGCTCGTACAGCAGACGTAACAAATGCAAATGGCCATACGACTAACTATACGCTAAACTCTAACTTCGTGGCAGATACCGGGGAACAGTTGCGCACTTACGGTGATTACTCTAGAACTGGGAGTGTAATTCGCGAGTACGACTTACACGTATGACTCCAATGAGAATGCGGTCTTTCTAACGATAGTATTAAAAAGATTATTTATTCAAAAATATAAGATATAGAAATCACATCAGTATTCTTATGGTGTGATTTTTTTGTGAGTGTAAAAAATGATTCTGAATTATCTATTATATATTTTTATTAAGATTTCCTTTGCTAAAATTAAAACAACTTTCTGGGAGGTATGCTATTGGTCAAATAAAAACGAATAGCCCTGCAATTCAATTTTGGAAGAACGTATATAAATCATTAGATATAGAATTTTATGAAAAGGAAGAGAAAGAGGATGGACATGAGGTCATATATCAATATTTTAAAGTCTAACAACAACGGTGATGAAGGAGCCCAACACTTTTATAGGAAGCTAGGCTATCAAGATACAGGATGCCTTTTCTTTACCAAGCCATTAAACTAACGGGCAGGTTAGTTTAATGGAGAAAAAATAATTATCTACAATGATTGAGGAGGTAGTAAGGAGATAGAATAACGAGTGGAGATGCACTCGTGTGACTTATGTACATTCTCTTTTTTTCTGAATTAATTCATTTGATGGGATATCAATGATTAGATTTGATGGAAATAAAATCCGATTAATAGAAGAGTATGAAGCTACACATGAAACCTTTAGACCATGTAAGATTGATTAAAGAGGATTGATAATAAACCTTTGGCTAATAACCCAAAATGTCGTGGGACAAGAACATGGTCCCATTTCCGATTAGATAAATATCTAAGTGTAGAAGTGAGTTTCTTTTGAGCGATTAACTGACTACAGGATGGATTATGATTAAGAGACCAGCTTCAACGCTAGGAGGTATTTCCACTGGAACTGTAATCCCATGCATTTATTATCTTGACAGTAATTGATTCTGACTCGTAATATTTGAAGTGGAGATGTAGGAAAGGGGACTCGCCGGACAATGTGGACTTCCTTGTAATGGTTATCTAAATTGGATCGCTCGACTTGGTGTTTTGGTTATAACCACACGCCTCGTTTGTTATGCCGATCTGCAATCATTCAAGGGACGCGAGGAACCGTTTGAAACCCTGGCGCGATACTTGATGTATCCGCTTTTTGTTATACCTAGGATAATTCCATCTCCAATGAAAAATGGTTTTCTCCCTCCCTTATTAAACGGAGGAAATAAAATGACCAAACTATATGGAAAAACCGCAATCGTGACAGGCACAAGCCGCCCCGGAGGTATCGGAACCGCCGTCTGCCGCACGTTGGCGCACGAAGGCGCTAATGTGTTCTATACCCATCTGTACAATTACGATAAGACAGAGAATCCGGGAGATGCCGACAAGAACTGGCCGGATCTCTTCGCCGAAGAACTTCGCTCCTATGGCATTAAGGTAGCACATATGGAGGTCGATCTTACCGATCCCAATTCTCCAGCGCGACTGCTTGATGCATGCAGGTCAGCTCTCGGGCTGCCGACCATTCTCGTCAACAACGCTACCTACAGCGTAGCAGCTGATTTTCGTCAATTGAGTGCATCACTGATCGATGCGCACTGCGCCATGAACATTCGAGGTACGTTCATGCTATCGGCCGAATTTGCGCGTATGCTGGAGGTTGAACTGGCCGGCCGTCAGTTCCTTTGCGGCGGCCGGATCATCAACCTCACGTCTGGTCAAGGTAAGGGGCCGATGCCTGGCAATCTCGCTTATGCCGCAACAAAAGGCGCTGTCTCCACCTTTACCGAATGTCTATCTGCTGAACTGGCTCCGTTTCACATTACTGTGAATGCGGTTGATCCCGGTCCTACCGATACGGGTTGGATGTCGGAAGAAGTGAAAAAAGCTTTGCTACCGGGATTTCCGATGGGCAGGATCGGTCTTCCTGAAGATGTATCCCGTCTGATTGCTTTTCTGGCAAGTGACGATTCTCAATGGATCACCGGACAAATCATTCATTCTAGAGGTGGATTCTAATTTCCATAAAACCAAAGGAGGCCGCCGATCAACAGGATCGGCGGCCTTATTCGACTACCGGGTGGAAACTATGCTTTGTGAAGAAGATGATGCAAAGGTGGCGAAAGAAGCTTTACGTCAATACCCAATCAATTGGGTAAAACTTGTCGTCTCCGCCTTTTAACGTCTTCGGAACGCTCCAGCGCGCGCCAGAGCATAGAAAATCAAGAGAGCAATGATCGACCCGACGATCGCGGGTATGATATGAAATCCACCCACCACCGGCCCCCTCGGTCCCAACAGTTCATACCCTAACCACGATCCAACAAAGCCAGCAATGATATTTCCAAGTACGCCTCCCGGCACGTCCCGTCCAATCAGATTTCCACTTAACCAGCCAATTAGCCCACCGACAATAAGTATCCAGATTAAATACACGAATTGGTCTCCCTTCCATTGATCTATTACAAGTTATGTTTCGTTAGGGGGAATGTTGCGGATCATCTGCAAATCGACCATTAAACCATTTCCATTTTAATCCAAGGGTAGTAAAATCGGTTGTACCACCACTAGTATGAATGCTGATGCAGATGGGGATTGGAGATCGCCAGTATAGGAAGGAGGCACTTAGGTGTTCATGTTTCGAAGTCCTTTTATTATAGCCTTATTGATGATGTGTCTGATGTCAGGCTTGTCTGCTTGTTCTGAGTCAGAGCAATCGGAAGATAGGGGTGCTTCGACAAAGGCTGACTTCACGGAGCAGATACAGAGCCTTAATCTGAATCTGGAAGAACCGTCATGGAAGCTGGATACCACCCCCGTGAATCTAACGTGGTTCATTGGAGCCGAATGGTACGGGCACACTTGGGGTGAGAACCTGACTTCCAAATATGTCACCCAAAAAACAGGGGTCAATATCGAATTTGAAGTATCAACTGGTGAACCAAGCGAGATGTTATCACGAATGTTGACGACCGGTAGTCTGCCGGATTTGATAACCATCGGCTCCTGGGAGAGTGCGGTTAACAAACTTCGGGAGAGTAATCTCATCTATGCCCTGGATGAGCTAGCCAACCAGTATGATCCTTACTTTTACAAGGTAGCAGGTGATGGTGCTCTGCAATGGTATCGGCAGGAAGACGGCCATACCTATGTCATCCCCAATGATGCGTACAGTCCCGAACAGATGCGTTCAACCGGCTTGACGGGAGCGAACCAAACCTTTCTCGTACGTAAAGATCTGTATGAGTCGATGGGCAAACCGGACCTTACCACACCGAAAGGTTTTCTAAATGCATTGCAATTGCTGAAGAATCAATATTCTGTTTATAAAGGCAAGCTAATCAGTCCGTTCTGGGCACAGGGGAATGCATCCTATGGGATGACCGAATATTTGCAAAATCTGCTTGCGATCCCCCATGAACAGAACGGTAAAGTATACGACCGAATGACAGATCCGGATTATATTGAGTGGCTGAAAACATTTCGTATCGCTTACGAGCAGGGCCTGATTAATGTTGATTTTCTGGTCGACTCCAGTGCACAGGTGCAGGAAAAAACCAACCAAGCCCAATATTTTATGATGATTCGGGAATGGACAGACATATCGGACCTCAATTCGAAATTGGAAGGCCTTACGAATCAGAGTTCATACTATACTGCTGTAGATGGACCCCGGAGCAGCAGGGGAGAATCCGCCAAACTGTTTCCCGGCAGCATGGATGGCTGGATGGTTACGATGATTAGCAAATCCACGGAAAACCCTGAACGGGCCATTCGATTTTTGACCTATCTGACCAGCGAAGAAGGCCAAAGGGATTTATTTTTGGGCAAAGAAGGTGAAACCTGGGCGATGAAGAACGGCAAACCGCAGTTGACGGCGGCAATGGTTGAGTTGCATGACACGGATAGGGAGCGGCTGGAAAAGGAATACGGCATTATGGATACCTACTGGATGCTGCGAAACCCTGCTTTCGTTAACAAGTGGAGACCAGAGAATACCCCATCCATTAAGCAAATGGAGGAGTTCGCCAACCAACAGGCCGATCTGGACAGCGGCATCTATAAGGGACTAGATCCTATAGGGGATTCCGATATAGCGTTAGCCTGGTCACGTATTTCTCAGAATTGGGAAGAAGTGCTGCCAGAACTGATTACAGCGAAGGATGAAACTGCCTTTGACAAAATTTTTGAAAATTTTCTGATACGTCGTGTGAACTATGGCTTTAACCAGGTGATGGAATATCGCCAGGCTGAACTGGAACTGAGGAAAGCCAAGATAGCCAGATAACCATTCCCTACTACATTGTTAACGATCAGCTAAATAGTAATATATGGTATAACAAAGGTGGTGAATACATCAGAATGAAATACCTGCTAACGAGATTGAGGAAGCTTTATCGCAATGCCCGTATATCCCAAAAGCTGTTTCTGGCATTTAGCCTGATGATTGCCATACCTGTTATTTTGATATCCTTCGTGTATATCCGCATGCAAGAAACCCAGCTATATAAGGATGCTATGGCAACGGGCAACAGCCACGTTTCATGGCTGAATGAACAATTGCGCAGAAGAATGGACATGATTGAGAACGCTTCCAATACAGCCCTTACTCAAAAGTCATTTGTGGATTTTATTCATTCCAATATGCTTGTGGATGGACTGCGTCTGGTGAAGTTTAAGCAAAACCAGTTTGAGCAAATGCTTAATATCATTCAAAGCAATGCGATGATCAGTGAGCTTAGCTTTTACGTCGATAACCCAAACTTGTATGAAATCTGGCCTGAAATCTATCATTATAAGAAATTTTGGCCACAGGATTATTGGGTAAAGCTTCGGGACGAAGGTGGTGCGGCTTACCGTTTATTTTCTTTTAGGGATGGTGAACACACATTATCCTACTATCGTCTGGTTCGCCTTCAAGGGCAGGAACAAAAACGCCCTAGTATTATGGAAGTGCGAGTCCCGCACAGCATGTTTTTCAGCGACCTGCTCCAGGAGAGCAAGGGGGAATTCTTTTCGGTGTTGATGAATGCAAGCGATCCTCCCCAGTATGTTTACAATCCCCAGCATGAGTTTTCTGAGAAGTACGGGCAGGGGATGGAGGATATCCTTGGCAGTATTCATCGCCAGCTGGATAAATTGCCGCAGGAAAGCCCGCTTCAGGTTAAGGTGGGAGATCAGAGCTTCTATGCATTGTATCGATACATCGCTCCGTTGAACACTTATGTGGTTGAGATTGCTTCCCATCAGGCATTGATGAAGGGGCCGCGCAGTTGGTATGCATTTGTGGTAACGATTACATTATGTGTATTGCTGCTGATTATGCTACTCGTATCCCAAACGACACGGCGTATTTTCCGGCGGTTGGACAGCGTACTGATATCCATGCGTCAGGTACGAAAAGGCGAGCTGGATGCAATGATTGATACAGGCCTTGATGAGAACGAAAGAGGGGATGAAATCGATGAGGTGGCGGTGAATTACAATAAAATGTTACATGAGATCAAACGTCTAATGACACAGGTCGTGGATAAGCAGTTAATTGCCAAAAACGCACAGTTGCACTCCCTGCATTCGCAGATTAATTCTCATTTTTTATATAACGCCCTGGAATCGATCCGTATGGTGGCAGAGGTACAGAGGCAGCCTGCGATAGCCAATTCATTGGTGTCGTTGGGGTCCCAGCTACGTTACAGCATGCAGTGGCGTAGCGATACCGTTGCTTTTCATGAGGAACTCGCCAATATCCAAAGTTATATTGAATTTATCAACTTTATGGAAGGCGGCAGTATCGTTATGACGGCGGATCTTCCTCAGGAGATACTTCGCTATGCCATTCCCAAGATGTGTATGCAGCCTATCGTTGAAAATGCAGTTCATCACGGGGCACCTTCAGGCGGTAGGGTAACTATAGAGATTACCTTTTCTGTGGAGAATGACAGTCTGCTTTTCATTAACATAAGAGATGACGGAAAGGGGTTAGAGCCTGAGATGTTACACCGTCTTCAGGCAGTACTGCGGAGCGAGTCGGATACGCCGATGGTGACTAGCAGGAACGGACTTGGTTTGGAAAACGTGAATAAGCGGTTGCAGCTTCATTATGGCAAGAATTGCGGTCTGTGGATTGATAGTGTGCAAGGTGCATATACCTGCGTAACGATACGTTTGCCTTGGGAAAATGTAAATCTTGGAGGGTGGTAGAGCATGATTAATATCCTGATTGTGGACGATCAAAAACACATTCGTGACGGCCTGCAGGCCATGCTGCATCAATTTCCTCTGGAGCTGAACAACATATACTGTGCCGCGAGCGGGATTGAGGCGCTGTCCCTATTGCGGCAGCATTGCATTCACATCGTGATTACCGATATTATGATGCCGGATATGGATGGGTTGGCACTCATGGCTCAAACCAAAGAGGAATACATGGATGTGGAATACCTCATTATCAGCGGTTATAGTGATTTTACATATGCCCAAAAAGCGATCGGGCTTGGGGCAAAGGGCTACTTGCTCAAACCTTTGAAGCGAGAGGATCTGCAACATTCCCTGGAGCATGTATGGCAAGAGATCCAGACACGGCAGGCACTTACGCATAATATGCAGCGTGTATCCCGTCTCGCCCAAGAGACCGATCGTAAAGAATTAAGAATGTTTATGCAAGGTGCGTTATGTGATGACGCATGGATTCTTCAGATTGAGGAACAAAATGATGCATTATGGCGTAATTATCGCCTAGCCCTGCTGCGGGAAGAAGTTTGCATGAACCAGCCCGGAGCCAGCAGCGCCCATAGCATGGAAGCCATTGCTTATCGTGTGTTTGGCAGACAAGGTTGTATTTGCCTGCAACATCGCCCATACCTGATCCTTGCGGTGGATGCGTCCATAGATCCAAGTGTTTTGCCTGCAGCGCTCAAGGAAGGAAAGATCGATGCCATAACGGCCATGACTAACCCGATTCAGGGGTTAAAAGAACTACCAGACAGCTATACCCAAGTGCTTGAGCTCTATCGCCACAGTTACCTGTTTCCTGATCAGTATAGTATCTTCCCAGCACATATTGAGCATATGGAACAGCAGTGGCAACTTCCCTATGAAGACTTATATGAACTGTTCCAGTCGATTGGAACGGATAACAGCGGAATAATTACTCAGGGTATTTCTGCAATATTTCATAAAAAGGTGCTGCAACGTTATCCTATTCGCTATACCCAACAGCTCTGCGCCGCCACCGTCCAGATGATGGAGGAATACGAACGAGTTATCCACCCTTATATGGGGGAAGAAGTGCTGGACCTTGAATCATTGCATAATCTCTTTGATTATCAAGGGATGCGTGAGTATATACAAGCACTGCAACAGCAGCTGCTTCGGCTGAATCAGTTATATTATGACTATAAGTGTAGCTATCGCCATTCGCAGGATCTAAATGAAGCCATTCGTTTTATACACGAGAGTTACCACAAACCGCTGGACCTCGCGATGGTATCCAATCATGTATCGCTTAATTATGCTTATTTTTCAAATCTGTTTAAGAAGAATATTGGTAAAGGTTTTGCTGAATACCTACGAGATGTGCGTCTGGATAAAGCGCGGCGTCTTCTCGCCGAAACCGATTATAAAATTGTTGAGGTGGCTGCTATGGTTGGATATGAAAGCTACAAAAGCTTTACACGCGCGTTCCGACTTGTGATGCAGATCCAACCCACAGAGTACCGACAGATGATGCGGCAGAAGGCAGATTGAATCAAAAGCCAAAAAAATGGGATACCACAAAAACAATTGTACCTTTTCAGCAAATTAACCTATTGGATAGAATAAAGATATTCCCATATGTAAGCGATTTCCTTAATGCGCATGGATTGGGAGAAGCTATTATTCTATTAAAGGAGGGCAATTATGAAACCATCTCACTTTACGGCGAAACGGTTTATGAAAAAGGTACTCGGTATGTTCCTTGTGGTTGTGATGCTGACTAGTATTGGCATACTGCCAGCTTCAAAGGTTCAGGCAGCGGGAACTACCGTAACCTCAATGGAGTACTTCTCATCAGCAGACGGGCCTGTTATTTCAAAATCAGGGGTTGGCAAGGCCAGCTACGGATTTGTTATGCCTAAATTCAATGGAGGCTCCGCGACATGGAATGATGTTCACAGTGATGTGGGCGTTAATGTAAAAGTGGGCAACAACTGGGTTGATATCGACCAGGCAGGCGGTTATATCTATAACCAAAACTGGGGGCACTGGAGCGATGGCGGCTTCAATGGTTATTGGTTCACCCTCTCCGCAACAACCGAGATTCAGCTATACTCCAAAGCGAATGGTGTTAAGATGGAGTATCAACTTGTATTCCAAAACATCAACAAAACAACCATCACAGCGATGAATCCGACACAAGGTCCACAAATCACAGCAAGTTTCACAGGCGGTGCAGGCTTTACATATCCAACGTTCAACAATAATCCTGCGGTCACTTATGAAGCTGTTGCGGATGATTTGAAGGTGTATGTCAAACCTGTAAACAGTAGCACCTGGATTGATATTGACAATAATGCAGCCAGCGGCTGGATCTACGATCACAATTTTGGCCAATTCACGGATGGCGGCGGTGGGTACTGGTTTAACGTAACGGAGTCGATCAATGTCAAATTAGAATCAAAGACTTCTTCGACTAATCTTGTTTATACCATTACGTTTAATGAACCTACAAGAAATTCATATGTCATTACGCCATACGAAGGAACAACCTTCACAGCAGATGCGAATGGTTCCATTGGGGTTCCGCTTCCCAAAATTGATGGAGGGGCGCCAATCGCCAAGGAACTGGGCAATTTTGTATACCAAATTAACATGAATGGGCAATGGGTTGATTTGAGTAACTCCAGCCAGAGCAAATTTGCATACTCCGGTAATGGGTATAACAATATGTCCGATGCCAACCAGTGGGGTTACTGGGCCGATTATATCCATGGTCTTTGGTTCCAGCCAATCCAAGAAAATATGCAGATCCGTATCGGATATCCGCTGAACGGACAGGCGGGTGGAAATATTGGCAACAACTTCGTCAACTATACTTTCATCGGCAATCCAAATGCTCCGCGTCCGGATGTATCCGATCAAGAGGATATCTCGCTCGGAACACCAACCGACCCGGCTATCTCGGGCATGAACCTCATTTGGCAGGATGAATTCAACGGAACTACGCTGGATACAAGCAAATGGAACTATGAAACAGGATATTATCTCAACAACGATCCCGCTACTTGGGGATGGGGAAATGCAGAACTGCAGCACTACACAAACAGCGCCCAAAATGTATATGTACAGGACGGAAAGCTGAATATCAAAGCCATGAACGACAGCAAATCTTTCCCACAAGACCCGAATCGGTATGCACAGTATTCTTCGGGAAAGATTAACACCAAGGATAAACTATCCTTGAAATACGGCAGAGTAGATTTTCGTGCCAAGCTTCCTACAGGTGATGGTGTATGGCCAGCACTGTGGATGCTTCCAAAAGATTCGGTATATGGCACTTGGGCTGCATCAGGTGAAATTGATGTTATGGAAGCGAGAGGCCGTCTGCCTGGATCAGTAAGCGGTACCATACACTTTGGTGGACAATGGCCAGGGAACCAGTATTCGGGCGGCGATTATCACTTCCCGGCCGGGCAAACTTTTGCCAATGATTATCATGTATACTCGGTAGTCTGGGAAGAGGACAACATTAAATGGTATGTGGACGGCAAGTTTTTCTATAAAGTCACTAACGAGCAGTGGTATTCCGCAGCTGCACCGAATAATCCGAATGCACCTTTCGATGAGCCGTTCTACCTCATTATGAACTTGGCAATCGGCGGAAACTTTGACGGCGGCCGTACCCCGAACGCCTCCGATATTCCGGCAACTATGCAAGTGGATTATGTACGCGTGTATAAAGAACAGTAATTTGCGATTTCGCGTAGAGCGAATGAAGAACAGATGCTGGGCAAACTGGAGAACCTGAAATCTCATACTCTAAAATTGGCTTACGACCGATTCCCAATATTTCTACCTGGGAATCGGTCGTTTAAATTTAGACTTGATAATGTAGTTCATTGGCTGCAACTCTTGTCGAAGGACAAGGACATAAGTAAGTACTGGGTTATCTGAATACGATGAGGCAGGTGACGATCTATACTTTTGTGCTGGCGGTACCGGAGCACAGTATTTAAAGAAAAAGCAATTCGGATTTAATCCGAATTGCTTTTTTACAGCTTTTCCATTAGGTATATATCTAATCGTTATTCCGCGTTAATCCATTAAGCTAACGGGCAAGTTCATTTCTGAATGAGGCGGTAGCCAAGCCATATGACAGCATGATTACTCACATATTGCGGATTACCGTTTGCTATTCGATCGGGCGAAGCTTCAGCTTGGGACTTCACCTTCAACTTCGCCGGAGCATAAATTCCGGACAGCGGAAGGCGTAACAGCGGTCAGTCCGGGTTCAACCATACCTAGAAGGTTAAATTGAATTAAATCGCGTTATGGATCGGAAGATCGTTGCATGGAAAATGCTCTATTCGGTCTTTATAATGAGGGCAGACTTGGGCATGGGAGACATAACCGGCTCCGCTCAGGGCACAGCATGCAACAATAAGGAGGCATATGATGCTAACTAGCGATACAGCCGTACAAGTGCAGCAACAGAATGTTAATCTTGTAAGCGTTACAAACGGGCACGTGAGTCTAGAGATCAATCTTGAAAATGGTGAAGCGTCCTGCATCGGCAACCATTCTTCCCATGTGAAGGGCATTCGTAGTGCTTTTCGCTGGCAGGGCCGGGAATACAGCACGGATCATTATCAGAACCATGAGCTGAAGGAACAGGAAGATATTGTTCGAGAAGGTTTTGGAAAAGGCATCCGCTTGGTTGTTCTGCATAAAGCTTCGTTGCTGCCACAGCTGGAGCAGCATTTCTATATGTATGAATCCTCACCGTTTGTACTGGTGCAGACCGCTATAGTCGGGGATGAAGAGCTTAAAGCGAACCGGATGGCTGTGATCCAATCCAAAACCATATCAATCGGTGGAGAATCCGGCCAGGATGAACCGAGCATTCTGCGCGTACCGTTTGATAACGACAAATGGGTCAGATATACGGTGGTCAAGCCGCCACTGGATGTGGAGAGTTACGAGGTGACTGCCTTGTTCGCGCCCGACAGCCGCAGGGGAATTGTGTTGGGCTCCCTTACGCATAAGGTATGGAAAACAGGGATTCGTATGCAAAGCGAAAAAAGCGGACATATCGAGGGACTTGATCTGTACGGCGGTGCCGTGAGTGAACTGACTCGCGATTCCCAGCCTCATGGTTATGTGGAGGGAAAGAGAGTTGAATCCCCCCTGGTATTCATCGGATTCTATGAAGACTACCGTGAAGGTCTTGAAGCCTACGGTCAGGCGAATACCTGGATTGAGGCTCAATTGCCTTGGGAGGGGGGTGTCCCGATCGGATGGAACAGCTGGTCTGCGGCCATGAGTGATCTGGACTATGATTTGTATACAGCGACCAGCGATTTTCTGAAAAATGAAGTACAGCCGCTTGGATTCGAGAATGAGGATACGTTATATATCAACTTTGATGCGTTCTGGGACAACTTTACGCCGGTAGAGATGAAGAGTGCACTGGACCGGGTGCGGCAAAATGGACATAGAGCGGGAACGTACTGGACTCCATTTGCCTTCTGGGGAGGGCCTGATCAGTTCGGTCAGGCGGTCGAAGGAACGAACGGCAAGTACACCTATGCAGATATCCTGCTGCGTGACAGTGAGGGCGAAATCCTGCCAGATGTAGACGGTGGTCTGGCGATAGACCCGACACATCCTGGCAATTTGCAAAGAATCGACTGGTTCACGAACAAATTCATCGCGGAAGGTTTCGAATATATCAAACTGGATTTCTTGGCACATGGCTCGCTGGAAGGACAGCACCATAATCCGGATATTACAACAGGGATTGCGGCTTATCACTATGGCATGTCTTATTTGCAGCATAAACTCTCGCCAGAAGTAATCGGACGGCCATTTTTCATAAACTTGTCCATCGCTCCATTATTTCCGTATGCATTTGCCCACAGCCGCCGTATTTCCTGTGATGTCTTCGGTACACTTGCGGATACTGAATATCTGTTGAACTCGTTGACACACGGCTGGTGGATGAGCAATACGCTCTATCGCTACAATGATCCGGATCATTCCGTGTTATACAAGAGCTTCAATCAGGAAGCTACCGGCTGGCATGAAGGACGCAGCCGCCTGACCGCTTCAGTTATTGCCGGAACGGTGCTCCTGCTCGGAGATGACTTCCGCAAAGAGGAAGCTGCCGAACGGGCAAGAGCTTGGCTTGGTAACACGGATATTTTGAACGTTGCTCGTATGGGCAAAACCTTCCGTCCAGTTGAAGGTGATCTGGGGAAGCTGTCTTCTGACGTGTTTGTCCTCGAATCGCTGGAAGAAAAGAGTTTCTATCTCGCCGTCTTCAACTTTGATGCTGCACAGGCTGCGGAGAAATCCATCTCGCTGAAACGGGCCGGGCTAAACGCCAATGCCCTATACAATGTGCAAGATCTGTGGGAAGGCTCACAAGGGGAAACGTCTGGAGAGCTTATTGTCTCGCTGGAACCGGCGGAATCCAAAATCTTCAGATTGACCGTGAAGGAAAACGGATCGGAGTCAAATAATTAAGCGGAACCATGATCGATTTTAAAATAAAAACAAAGTCAAACGCGCGCTTTTGTATCTCACAGATCGCGCGTTTATTTGTTTGGGGACTGGAGGACATGATATGAACGATTTTACTTTATGGTATTCAATACCTGCTGTGGATTGGTCTCAAGGCCTGCCGCTGGGCAATGGTAGAATAGGAGCAGTGGTTATGGCGTCTTCGCATCGTGAGGTGTGGAGTATGAGTGAGGTTACCTACTGGTCAGGACAGATTGACGCGGAGTATCCTCCGGCGGGAGGCAAGGCTGCATTGGAAGAGATGCGCAGCTATTTTTTCTCGGGTGATTATGATGAAGGGGATCGTCTTGTCAAACAGCATCTGCAGCCAAAGAAGCGTAATTTCGGCACCCATCTTGGATTATGTGAAGTTGTTATTGATTTTGAGAAGAGGAATCCGGGTTCTGATGAAGCTGGAAGCTTCCAACGTGAGCTGGATCTGACTCATGCACTGGCTGGGGCGTTCTGGAAAGATGACAACACCACGATTCGACGTGAAGTTTACGCTTCTCACGCCGATGATATAGTGGCCTCCCGAATTTGGAGCGAAGCTCCTGGTGGCGTATCCTTTACGCTAGGTTTGGAAGGGGGAACGGAATCATTCAAGGTTGCAGTCTTAGATGACAACACGCTTGAATTCCAAGGACAGGCAACGGAAAATGTACATAGTGATGGAACTTGCGGTGTATGGGCTAAGGGCCTGTTGAAGTTGGTTGTATCCGGGGGGACCATCGCTAGGAAAGATGGAAACCGATTGACCGTGACCGGAGCGGATGAGGCTTGGATTTATTTTAGTGTAAGCACGGATTATCGTCGTACAGATTCGGATTGGAAAACAGAGAGCAATTATACGCTGGTGAAAGCTTTAAATAAAGGTTATACCTCACTGAGGGAGGACCATATCCGCGATTACTGTGAGCAATTTGACAAGGTAGATATTCAGCTCGGGGTCAAGGGGAAGTCCGGCCTCACTACAGATCAGCGTATTTGTTTGTTGGAACAGAGTGGTGGGGATGAAGATCCGCAGCTGTTCGCCTTGTTTTTCCAATATGGACGGTATCTGACCATTGCGGGATCTCGCAAGAACTCTCCATTGCCACTCCATCTCCAGGGAATCTGGAATGATGGTGAAGCGTGCCGAATGGGCTGGAGCTGTGATTATCACCTTGATGTGAATACTCAGATGAATTATTTCCCTACAGAAATTACGAACCTGAGTAAGAGTCATCTTCCGTTATTTCGGTATATTGAGGATCTGGCACAGGCGGGCAGGGAAACGGCTCGTAACGTATATGGATGCGACGGATGGGTCGCTCATGTCTTCTCCAATGTATGGGGCTTTACGCTGCCTGGATGGGAAACCTCGTGGGGGCTGAACGTTACAGGCGGATTATGGCTGGCTACACACCTGATTGAGCATTATGAGTACAGTCAGGATCGTGTTTTCCTAGAGAATGTGGCCTATCCTGTACTTAAAGAATCCGCGGCCTTCTATCTGGATTACATGTGTGAGCATCCTCGGAACGGTTGGCTGGTGACGGGTCCTTCCAATTCGCCGGAGAACCATTTCTATCCCGGTAATTCGAGAGAAAGGGTACAACAGCTGTCCATGGGAACGACAATGGACCAGATGCTGGTGCGCAGGCTCTTTGAATTTTGTCTTAATTCAGTTGAACTTTTGAACAAAGACAAAGAACTCGGACGCAAGCTCGAAGAAGCAATTGGCAAGCTTCCACCTCTACAGATCGGCAAGAAAGGGCAGTTACAGGAGTGGCTGGAGGATTATGAGGAGGCGCAGCCGGAGCATCGGCATTTGTCTCATATGTATGCGCTATATCCAGACAATCAGATTACACCTGACCATACACCGGAACTCAGTGCGGCAGTACGGATAACGTTGGAGAACCGCATGGTCCAGGAAGAGTTGGAGGATGTTGAATTTACAGCTGCTTTGTTTGGACTGGGTTTTGCGAGATTGCATGATGGGGAGACGGCATATAAACACCTCTCACATTTGATCGGCGGCCTGTGCTTCGATAATCTGTTCACCTATTCCAAATCCGGAATTGCTGGAGCAGAGAGTAATATTTTTGTCGTTGATGGAAATTTCGGCGGTACAGCTGTCGTAGCGGAGATGCTGCTGCAAAGTTATGCGGGCGAGATTCACCTTCTCCCAGCGCTGCCACAGGCATGGAGCACAGGCTCAATAACCGGACTGAGAGCAAAAGGGAATGCCGAGGTTGACATCGTCTGGGAGAACGGACAGTTAATTTCTACGAACATTCATACTTTCTCTGCAGGAACGTTCACCATTTGTTGGGGCAAACAAAGAACGATCCTTCATGCCGAAGCAGGCGAAAGTTACTATTTCAATAGCGAGCTGCAGTTGGTAAAATAACGATCTATACTTGAAAATAACTTTCATTTATATGGACCATGGTCCCACGGAGGGAAAAACATATAATAGAGACAGAAAGATACAAAGGGAGGGGACGTTGATGTACAGTATTTTTTTGGTAGACGATGAAGAACTGGGACTTGAGATGATGAGGGATTATATCCGTTGGGAAGAGATGGGTATCTATATCATGGGAACGGCGAGTAACGGCAGGGAGGCCTTGGAGAAGATTGAGGCCACCCAGCCTGATATCGTTCTTACCGATGTTCAGATGCCGATCATGAACGGTATTGATCTGGCGAGAAAGATACATGAGAGCTACGACTCGATCCAGGTGATGTTTCTAACCGGACACGATGAATTTCAATATGTAAAATCGGCTATAAACGTAGGGGCCGTGGGATATATGCTAAAACCTTTGGATTTAAATGAAATTGAAAGCGTTGTCAGTAAAGTTAAACAGCGTTGTGACGAAGTTGGAATTAAGAACCGTTCCATGGAGGCGGCCAAAGCCAATATCCTGAAGGAGTTATCTTACGAAAAAAACGAGGATCGTGCTATTGATCTCGCTTTTAGTTTCAGCCGTCTAACCCGGCAACCTGAGACCACCCGATATGCAATGGCCTTGTTTAGTATCGATCCGAAGGAGGCCGAAGGAGAACAGCAAAGTCTGGAGGAATGTACAGGGCGGCTGGTGTCTTTTCTCGATCATTTCTTCAAGGCGAAGAACCTGAAAGCGATCTTTGTGGATTACAAGGAAGGAGAGACCGGTGTATTTATGGAAGCGGCACAGCAGCCGGGATATTATGCGTGGGAGGACTTGGCTGAGGCTATCCGTAGTGCCCTGGATTTTACGGTGACGGCTGCTGTAGGCGGACAAGAGACCGCGTTATCCCATATTCACTGTCTGTACGAAGAGACACGAACCATCTTGAATGAGCGTTTCTATGAAGGTACAGGCGCAATTATTCATGCTGGCACCGTTACGAATCAGTTTTATACAGAGCATATGCCCCCTTTTGATCAAAAGGAATGGTTCGATTCCATTAACCGACTGGATTTTGAATGGGCGGCACAGAAGCTGCACGGGTATATTGAGGGATTGGCAACACTGAGAGTCAAGAAAAAAATCATCTGCGACTGGTCGATAGATCTCGTGAATGAACTGCTGGAGCAGCTTCATAAACCCGTTCCAAAGCGGGCTGAGCTGTATCATTCCATCTATAATGCACTGACTCTGCATGAAATCGAGGATCTGATTCTCGGTACTGCGGAAGATGCGGTGAGCATGCTGGGCGAGCGGTTTATGGACAAAAATGCAAAACTGATTCACAAGGTCCGTACCCTCATCGACCAGAATTACAACCAGCCGATTACCATTAACAGCCTGTCTGATCAGGTCTATTTGTCACCGAACTATTTGAGATCCATTTTTAAGGACAAAACAGGGATGACGATCCACGATTATCTGACACGCATCAGATTGGATAAAGCCAGGGAACTGCTGGCAGACGGCTCGCTCAAGATTCACGATATCGCGCAGACCGTGGGCTATGAGAGTACATCCTATTTTATTTCTCTATTCCTGAAGACACAGGGCGTAACACCTAACGAATACAGGAAAAGTATGTGACGATAGAGGCTGTCTGGTAAAGCTGATATTCAGACTCCTGTTTTCCTTGAACATGATTTGGATAGGCTCCCTCTTACTACCCCATGATATGGCAAATGAAAGAGGCTTTCCTGTATGAATAGTAACATTGTGGTATGGAACATCCCCCTCCTCCTTTTTACAATTAGGCATATAGGAAAGGAAGGGGGAGAGAGGGGATTTAACAGCTCTTTATGAAAGCGATTACAGATAATAGCTGTGAACCACTGCAGGAATAGGCATAGGGAGACCTAACTCAATCATTAGAAAATGGAGGCATGTTATGTTGGGACGGATGATGAAAAAAGGATTTGTATTCTTTATCATTTTTTGTTTGGTAGTTGGCGGGGGCCAGTTCGCCCGAACAGCTCACGCCGATGATATGAATACCTATGAAGCCGAGGCCGAGGGGAATATTTTGCTTGGCAACGCGCAAATCTCTGATAGCCCGACGGCTTCAGGCGGCAAAAAGGTCGGAGGCATGTACCAAGGCAGTTCCTTGCAATTTAACAATGTCACTGTAAGTGAAACAGGAAATTATAAAATTTCCGTTTACTACATTTCAGGTGATTCGCGGCCATTCAATATTAGTGCGAACGGCGGGGAGAAGCAATTTGAAGAACCGTCCAAGACAGTCGACTGGGATACGGTGGGAACATATGATGTGACCCTTCCGTTGAACGCTGGAACCAACACAATCCTGATTGATGACAACAACTGGTATTCTCCCGACATCGACAAGATCGTGATCCGCGGTTTGGACAGTGGCCACCCAGGAGAAGGGGGCGGAGACGACTGGAAGAAAAATTTGCATGGTGCAATTATTGAGGCAGAAGCGGCCGACAACATTTTGAAAGGCAATGCCAAGGTGGTAGACAGCAGCATTAGTTCGGGGGGGAAGAAAGTAACCGATCTGAACAAAAACAGTTCACTGCAATTTACGAATATCAACGTACCGGCAGATGGTACATATTTGATCCGAATATCTTATATTTCCGGTGATCAGCGACCTGTTTATATGCAGGTGAACAATGACACGGACGAGATGATTGATCTGCCCAAAACGGCAAGCTGGGACACAATTGGCACGTATGATGTGGAGGTATCTCTTCATAAGGGTGTCCATACCATCACGTTCTCGGATCATGACTGGTACTCCCCTGATTTGGACCGAATTGAAGTGATTCCGTATACAATTAGTTATGAAGCCGAAGATTCGGACAATACGCTGACTGGTGAAGCACGTGTAACGGACAGCCCCTCAGCATCAGGTGGCAAAAAGGTCGGATATCTGAATGGCGGGAGCTCCTTAACGTTCAATAAGATTATAGCCCCGATGACAGGTAATTACCGTGTTACGGTTGCCTATTTTTCCGGTGATCCGCGCAGTTTCTATGTCCGCGCAAATAACGGGGAAGAGCAGTTTCATGACCTGCCCAAAACATCGGATTGGGATACGTTAGGTACCTACGATCTTACACTCCCATTAACCGAAGGCGAGAATACGATTACTTTTTCAGACAACAATGGCTATTCTCCCGATCTGGATAGGATTATCGTAGAGCCTGCTGTAGAGACAGAGCCCGAAAATCCAGGTGAAGGAGATGACGATCTGGGGACACCGGTTAACTCGCAACGATACGGGGATATCACGGTGACTGATTACACCCATGGTCTTCTGGTATCGAACGGACAATACGAAGTGTCTTATAATACCCAGACCGGATTAGTCGGCTATAGCTGGGCAGAAGGGCAGAAGATGCGAGGGATTTTCAGCAGCATTAAACTTGGTGAGAGCCTTGTGGAAACCAAAGGGTATGAGAGTCATGCGAGTGGTGGAGCAGCGCTGGAAATTCAGGATGGATTCGGCAAAGGCATTGAATTGAGCTTTGTTCATACGTCGACTGGCAAACCAACCCTGAAGCAGGTCTATCGGTTCTATGAAAATAAATCGTATTTCCTCAATCGTCTGGATGCCTTCAGTGATTCAGAGATCAAGAGTAATTACATGTCACCAATTACGGTTAAAAATACGGGCGGTGTGGATATCGGCGTCAGCTCGGATAATCGTGTACTTACGGTGCCTTTTGACAACGACGCCTGGATTCGCTACAAATCTCAAACCATGAACCGGGCGGATACCAGCTATGAGATGACAACAGTATTCAATAACTCGACACGTAACGGTCTGGTGATCGGTTCAGTAACCCATGACACCTGGAAGACCGGTATTGACTGGAAAGGCTCAGCTAATCGTCTGAATGAATTTGCTGTGTATGGTGGTGCAGCGAGTGACGTTACTCGCGATACTCAGCCACATGGCAGCCTGACTGGTACTGAACTGTCCTCACCACTGATTATGGTAGGTGGTTTCAGTGACTACCGTACAGGACTTGAAGAATACGGTAAAGCCAATGCGATTATTACTCCTCCGCTGGCGTTGAATCCGGAGCTGCCACAAGGTGTTCCAGTAGGTTGGAATAGCTGGGGAGCTTATGATAGCGGGCTTTCGTATCAGAACGTAGTGGATGTATCCAATTATTTCAAGAACAATCTTAAGAAGTTCAACAATAACGGCAATGTATTCATTAATATGGATTCCTACTGGGACAATCTAAGTGATGCTGAGCTTGCCCAAGCCGTATCTGTCATTAAGGACAATGGTCAGCATGCAGGCATCTATTGGGGACCATTTGTGTATTGGGGCAACGATATGAGCCAAAAAGTAGATGGTACCAACGGGCAATATACGTATGGTGATATTGTTCTCAAGGATGCTGAGGGTAAACCTCTGCCGACACTGGATGGAGCATATGCACTGGATGTGACACATCCGGGGAGTCAAATGCGCATGAATTATTTTCTGGATAAGTTTAAATCACTTGGATTCACATTCATCAAACTGGATTTCCTAACCCACGGCTCACTGGAAGGTCGGCATTATGATACAACCGTGACGACAGGAATCCAGGCTTACAATGAAGGGATGCGTTATGTCGAAGAGCGATTAGGTGGGAAAATGTTCATTAGTGCGTCCATTGCACCGATCTTTCCAAGTCAATATGCGCATAGCAGACGGATCTCTTGTGACACCTATGGCAAAATCAATGAGACGGAGTACATGCTCAATTCATTGACATATGGTTTCTGGCAAAATGGGACGATCTATTCTTACACAGATCCGGATCATTTGGTATTAAGCCGTGCTTCAAGCTTGGAGGAAGCGCGTAGCCGGGTGAATTCCGGTGTAATTGCCGGCACGGTGATGATGGATTCCGATGATGTGAACGATCCCAAGCCACAGGAATACATGACAGCATTGTACAATAATACGGATGTTCTTCAGGTGGCGCTGAAAGGCAAAGTATTCAAGCCGCTTGAAGGAAATACGAATGCAAATGCCGCAGATACGTTTGTTCTGAAAGACGGCAATGATTATTACCTCGCCGTATTTAATTACAGCGCCAATAGTTCAGCAAACAAAACGATTAATCTAGGTCGTGCCGGATTGAATGAATCCAAAACCTACACGTTAAAAGACTTGTGGACAGATGAATCTTCGTCTGCCACGGGTGCATGGTCCATCTCGCTGGGACCGGCTGAATCGAAATTGGTTAAATTGACCGAGAAACCAGTCAATCCAGAAAACCCAGGAAACCCAAGCCATCCTGGCAACAATGGCAACAATGGTAATAACAGTAATACTAGCGGGAACTCCGGAAACAGCACGGCTCAGGAGAACGATACAACAACACGGGTCATCACAGCCGATATGCTGAAGGTGGACAGTGAGGCAGGGAAAGTCGTTATAGACATCAAGGCTGGTACTCAGGAGCTGCAACTGTCATCAGCTGTCTTACGCCAACTCGGCAACCATACACTGAAAGTGAAATCAGGCAAGTTAACTTTGCAAGTACCTGCGAGTTTGTTCCAGCAGCTACTGAGCAAGCTACCAGCGGGGCAGCAGGAAGATAGTACGATTTCCCTGAAAATGGTCCCGCTTGGCAGCAAGGCCAAGGAGGTCATTGCTGCAGTAGAATCATCTTCCCGGGCAACGGTTACCCTTAAGGGAGAAATCGTTGAATTTAGCCTTTCGGCAACAACTAAATCAGGTACAACCGAAACACTCGCTGCGTTTGATCACCCGGTTACGCTGAGCCTGGCAGCGGCTGAAGGCTTCGACCCTTCACAGGGAGGAATATATTATATTAACAAAAATGGGACATTGGAATTTCTCAAATCAGATTACGTGAATGGCTTATTAACGACTAAAGTGAGCCACTTCAGCAAGTATGCCGTTCTGGAACTGGATCGGACGTTTACCGATGTTCCGGCCAATCATTGGGCCAGCACTGTAATCAAGGAGTTGGCAGCAAAGGGCTATGTTGAAGGCACACATGTAGATCAATTTGAGCCAGGTCGTGCTGTCACCCGCGCTGAATTCACCACTATGCTCGTGCATTCCCTGGGGCTGACTGTAGCAGGGGAAGTACACTTTACAGATGTAGCGACAGATGACTGGTACGCGGAACCCATCTCGATTGCGACCCAAGCCGGTATTGTAAACGGCCGAAGCGAAACCCGTTTCCAGCCGGACGCACAGATTACCCGAGAGGAAATCACGGTGATGCTGATGAAAGCCTATGAGCGGAATGTTGGGAAAGTACCGCCTGTTGGTTCTACAGACATCTTGTTTACAGATATGGCTCAGGTTTCTTCATGGGCAACGGCTTCGGTGAAGCATGCAGCCCAATTGGGACTGGTTCAAGGCCAAAGACAGGGACAGTTTGTGCCTAAAGGGATTGCTTCCCGGGCAGAAGCGGCTCAGGTCATCTATAACCTGATTTTGAAGTAAGCTTTAAGGCTGCGAATTATATCGCAGCCTTATTTTCATAATTTTGAGATGACAGATGATTTCCCCTAGGGATTGTAAGATTGCGATATGGCTAATCCGCCTGCTGCTTCCTACAATAATATGTATGTTCACAACACACATACCAAAACACGGAACCTGAAAGGGGTAAACATGACGATTCAATATCATGAACAATTGCGTATATTTGCAATACAGACACAACATTCATCCTATATTTTCGGAATTAATGAGAGAGAACACCTCCAGCATCTGTATTGGGGAGATCCAGTGAGTATCGAGGACAGCGCTCCTTTGCTCCATCTACAATCCCACAGCTCTTTTGACGCGGAGGTGGAAGGAGAGGTGGAGGAGTACAGCTTCTGGGGAGGCGCATCTTATACAGAGCCATCCCTGAAACTGCGCATGCATGATGGTGTACGCGATCTTCAGGTTAGGTATGACCGTCACGAGGTCATTGAACAGGATGGCAGACAGACGCTGATTATTACGTTGAAGGATCAGGTGTATGCACTTGAAACGCAGCTGGTCTATCGGGTCATCCCGGAATTCGACCTGGTGGAGCGTTATGCCAATATCATAAATACGGGGCAGGAGGATATTGTGCTGGAAAGCATGCAATCCGCAGCCTGGACTTTGCCATATCTCCAGGATTACCGCCTGACGCATGTTACGGGGAAATGGTCGGGTGAATTCCAACTGCGCAATACCATTTTGACAGAGGGAAAAAAGGTACTTGAATCGCGGAGAGGTTTCACTGATGGTCATGCCAATCCATGGTTTGCCATTGATGATGGTCTTTCAACCGAAACAGGTGGCGGAGTATGGTTTGGTGCTCTTGCCTGGAGCGGCAACTGGAAGATTGTTGCGGAGAAGACCCCATTCACGCATGTACGGGTAACAGGTGGCATCCATGATTTTGACAATGAATGGTTGCTGGGTGCGGGCGAAACGTTTGAGACGCCTGTCTTTGTCGGCGGATTCAGCCCTGAGGGCTTTGGCGGCATGAGCCATCGCTTGCATCAGTACCAATACAATTACATACTGCCGCGCAGTGAAATCGGTAAAGTGCTGTACAACTCCTGGGAAGCTACCTATTTCGATGTTAATGCCCAAGACCAAATGGCACTTGCCGAAAGGGCAGCCAAAATGGGTGTGGAACTATTCGTTGTGGATGACGGCTGGTTTGGGCAGCGGCATTCCGACCGTGCGGGGTTGGGCGACTGGAACGTGAACAAAGAGAAGTTCCCGAACGGACTTGTTGAGCTGATTGACCGGGTTCACGGACTGGGGATGGAATTCGGCATATGGGTGGAGCCGGAGTCGGTTAACCCGGATAGTGATCTCTATAGAGCACATCCGGACTGGGTATATCATTTTGAGACACGGGGACGTACGGAGCTTCGCAATCAGCTGCTGCTGAACATTTCCAAGCCGGAGGTTAAGCAATACATTATCAATTTTATGACCGAACTGCTTGGCAACCATGAGATTAAGTTCATTAAATGGGACATGAACCGGACGATCACGGAGCCGGGCATGAAGGGTCACCCCATTAACCGCCAGAAAGAAGTATGGGTAAGGCATGTCCAGAGCTTGTATGATATATGGGCACAGCTGCGAGCCAAGTTCCCGGATGTCGAGTTTGAGACTTGCGCAGGAGGTGGCTCGCGGATTGATCTGGGCATCTTCCGTTATGCCGATCAGTCTTGGCCGAGTGACAATACGGATGCGTTCGACCGCCTGAGCATTCAGGAAGGCTTCTCGTATACGTACGCACCACGTATGATGACCTGTTGGGTAACCGAGTCACCTACAGGAATGAACGGTCGAAACGTCTCTCTGAAGTATCGTTTCCACAGTGCAATGATGGGCACGCTTGGTGTCGGCTCCAATCTAAACGAGTGGAGTGATGAAAGGATTGAACAGTCCGGGGAATTCATCGGTCAGTACAAAGCCATTCGCCACCTGGTGCAATTCGGCAGACAATCCCGTCTGACTTCGCTTCGCCATAAGGGGGTTACTGCTGTCCAGTACAGTGATGCTGCCGCAAGTGACCATGTGCTGTTCGCTTTTCTTCACTCGCAGAAGCTGGGTGAACCGTTGCCTAGACTCCGTTTGGCAGGCCTTCAGGCTGACAAGACCTATCTCATTGAAGAACTGGGGTTAACGGTCAGTGGCCGTGCTCTGATGAACATCGGGGTGGAGCTGCCTCAGCGCGGTGATTTCGACAGCCTGGTGTATCGTATTCGTGAGCAGGTATAATAGGATGCTGTAGAACGGTTTAAAAAGAGTGCTTTGCAGACGGCTGCATCGCACTCCTTTTTTATTGGATCTCTTTTTGCGGCAGACGGATCTGTACGGTAGTTCCCATACCTAGTTTGCTATACACTTTAACACCGTAGTATTCACCAAATTTCAGCTTAATCCGCCGATCCACATTTGAAATGCCATAGCCCCGTCCTTCTTTCTCTTCAAACAAAGCCTCAAGCTTCTCTCGCCGCATGCCCATTCCGTCGTCTATAACCGATAAGATGATACTATTGTTCTCGATGACACCCTTGATATGGATATTTAGAGGCCGGTCCTGATTCCAAAGAGCGTGAATCACTGCATTCTCCACAAAAGGCTGCAGCGCAAGCTTCACGGTCGAGTAGGGCAGGATCGATTGATCTATCGTGTAGATGATGTTCAGCTTGCCCTTAAACCGGATCAGTTGAATGGCATTATAACTCTGGGTCAGTTTCAGCTCCTCATTGATGGTCAGGATGCTCTTTCCTTTGTTCAGGGATATCCGATAAAACTTGGCCAGATGAAGAACCATATCCTGAATCTGTGGATCCTGATGCTTCACAGCCAGAGAAGAGATCGAACCGAGTGTATTATACAGAAAATGAGGATTGATCTGAGCTTGAAGCAGGTCCAGTTCGGCTTCCTTGCTCTGTAGTTCCTTCTGATATACTTCTGTAACCAGACTTTTCAACCGGGTTGTCATCTGTTCGAATGCAAAGTGAAGCTGTCCGATCTCATCACTGCCCATTTGCTCCTCATGAGTAGGGTTGAAATCCCCCCGCTCAATCCGCCGAATCATCCGAATTAACGTTCTGATGCGATTGCTAAACAGCGAAGCAGTAATATAGATGAGCAGCAGCGCCACGCCGATGAAGCCCAGAGAAATCTTGATAATGAGCTGAGAGAGGGATTTGGCATCCTTGATAATACTGTCATACGGAAAAATGGACACCGTTCTCCAGCCATTTTTGAGCGTGTTATAGACGGCTAGAGCCTTCACGCCTTGATATGTTGTATCAAATCTGCCTGAAGGCGTCTCGTCAAAATTCTGATGAAGCAATTCGGGTAGGCTTGTATTGATTAACTGTTTGTCCGCTGAAGACAGAATCATACCCTTGTCATTGATAATAAAAATATCTTTGCCACCTGCTTCTTTTTCCATGAGAGAATAGATGACCGACTCGGAAATTTGAAAGACCAGCATCCCGTAGGGGTACTGATTACTATTGTTGTTCAGCAGCCGGGCGAGTGTAAACATGGCAGGACCGTTCTCTGTCTGCGGCGTGGAGAGATGAATAATGTTCCCATAGGATTGCTGCAGCTTGTGAAACAGTTCCGTGTCCTGTACTTCGGGTGTGATCGGCCGGATATAGTAATTGTCTTTGGGCAGCGACGGATTATCCGAATAAATGAATGCGCTATCAAAATCAGGGTAGGCAGCCATCACGGTGTCGATTCGATTGCCAATATAATTATAGACATCCAGATAAGATGGATCATCCTGATACTCGTTTGTAAGGTAATTGGCAAGGCGGTTATCCAAATAAATGGAGGCGGAAATGTGTTCGTAGCTATCCAGTTTGTTCTCCAGATTTTTAGTGATTTGAGCCGTTGAGTTCGTCATATTGATGTAGATCTGCTCAGTAAGCTTCGTTTTGGTGAGCTCATAGGAAAAATAAACCAACAGCATCATCGGAATGATCGTGACCAGAACAAATACCATAAACAGTTTGGAACGAAAACTCAGGTTTACAAAAGGCATGTACATATATCTTCTATAAAATTGGCGCATCCGGAAGCCCTCTCTTGACTGAATATTCGTTGCACAGTTCATCATAGCAGAGTGAATATGGAAATCCAATCCTCTCTTTGCACAAAAACATCTTTAAAAAGCGGTATCTTTCGGAGAATTCAACTATGGCGAGTAATCCGTGTCAAATTTATGATTATAGGAGAGAAGTTGAAATCAAGATATGGCCGACCATGCTGCTGTATAGAAAAAGGGAGGGTACTTAATGCATAAGGTAAGCGCTATCAAAACAGTCAGGAGCAATAATCTGATAAGCAGACTAAAAGAGCAAAAATGGTTATTCGTGCTTATGCTTCCTGCCTTCATTGCGACATTGCTATTTTCCTATGGTCCGATGTTTGGACTATATATGGCGTTTACAAATTATCAGCCGGGTGGGGGATCGTTCTTACATCAGTTCTTCCATGCCGAATTTGTAGGTTTCCAGTGGTTTGAGTTTTTCTTTACTACAGGGGATTTCTATCGGGTTATGCGTAATACGCTAGCGACAAGCTTGCTGACACTGTTCTTCGGATTTCCTGCGCCAATCATCCTTGCGCTTGTACTGAATGAAGCGAGACAGGGATTTTTCAAACGTTTTGTACAGACGGTTTCATATCTGCCGCATTTTATCTCATGGGTTATTGCAGCCAACATTGTGATTACGCTACTGGCTTCGGATGGAATGCTTAACAATATTCTGGTTCTGCTGGGCATTGTCAAAGAACCCGTTGCATTTTTGCAAAACGGGCCTCTGTTCTGGTGGATTATCGCATTGTCGAACATGTGGAAAGAGATGGGGTTCAGTGCCATTATGTATCTTGCCGCAATCGCTTCCATTAATCCGGAGCTCTACGAAGCGGCCAGGGTGGACGGAGCCAGCCGATTCAAGCAAATGTGGCATATAACGCTGCCATCCATGCGCCCTACAATTGTCATATTGGCTATTCTCGCGGTCGGAGGCATTTTGAATGCAGGATTTGAACAGCAATACCTGCTGCAAAATAATACCGTGCTTGAATACTCCGAAGTTATTGATATTTATGCTTACAAATACGGACTACAAAACAGCATGTTCTCTTATGGTGCTGCTGTGGGAATGTTCAAATCCGTTGTCGCCTTCATTCTTGTCCTTATCGTGAACCGGATTTCCAGAAAAGTGAACGACCAGGCGTTGTTCTAACTACAGAAGACAGAGGGGAGCGCTTGTAATGATTCTGAACCGATTCGGGGATCGTATTTTCAAAATTATTGTGTATTTCATTCTTATTCTCGTATTACTGGTTACATTTCTTCCGTTTTGGAATATACTCGTTCTTTCATTGAACAGCGCGGAGGATACGGTGCGAGGCGGCGTTTATCTGTGGCCCAGAGATCTGACCTTGGACAGCTATCAGCAGATTTTGAAAGATAGCGAGATTTTAAGCGGGCTGTGGGTAACCGTCAAACGAACGCTGATTGGTGCACCGCTATCGGTTCTCGTCATTACGATGCTTGCGTATCCGCTAAGTCGGCGGAATCTAATTGGTCGCAAAGGCTGGAACCTGTACTTTATCTTTACCATGTATTTCAGTGGCGGACTGATTCCGTTCTACATGGTGCTTAAGGCGCTGAATATGATCGATACCTTTTCGGTGTTCATTTTGCCAAGTTTGATGAATGTCTTCTATATGATCATTGTCCGTACTTTCATGGAACAGCTACCCCATGAGATTGAAGAATCGGCGAGGGTAGACGGGGCTAACGATCTGACCATTTTCTTCCGAATTGTGATGCCGCTGACAACACCTGTACTTGCAACAGTGGGACTTTTTCAAGCGATCGGGCATTGGAATGCCTGGTTTGATTCCTATGCGTTCACCTATAGTTCGGATCTAAAGACCCTGCAAGCCGTGCTCGTGAAAATATTAAATCAGTTTCAGACCGGTGGCATGATTTCGCAAACGCAAATGCTGGCCAACTCGGCCAAACGAAATGCCGTTTCCAGCGATACCATTCGAATGGCTGCTACGATGGTAGCCACATTACCAATCGTGATGGTGTATCCGTTCCTGCAAAAATACTTTGTTAAAGGTATGACTTTGGGAGCGGTAAAGAGTTAAGCGATTCCATGATCCGGTTGTGGGACGGACTCGTCCTGCGACCTCTCCTGAGAGGGGGTGGGCCAAGATTGTTTTGTAATTGCTCGATCATGCACTTTAGGAATTTATTCATTGGGAGGAATTAGGGTGTCGATGATAAAGAAGACAAAAAAATGGATTACTATGGGTATGACTGCTGCATTAGTCGTTGGTTTGTTAGCGGGCTGCTCCTCTAACGATGGGGAGAACAAAACAGCAGGTAAAGATGGGGAACAAGGCCCGATTACGCTGACCTGGTTTGATGGCAATACGAAAGGAGAACCATTTACCGATGCAGTTGCCCAGGAAATTACCAAAAAGACGGGCATAGAGATCTCAATCCAACAGCCAACAGGTAATCCAACGGAAAAACTGAGCCTGATGCTCGCCAGTGGGGACTATCCGGATGTGGTAGTCATGAGCCGGGGAGATGCTTCCCTCGACAAATACATTTCAAGTGGGGCATTCATTCCACTGGATGAGTTAATTGAGAAATTTGGTTCTGATCTGAAAGAAATGTACGGAGATACCTTGACCAAAACACGTAATACCGACGGCAAGAACTACTATCTGGCCAACTGGTATGGACTCGACAGTGATCCGGTCTTCGGTATGCTGATGAGACAGAGCCTGTTGGAAGAGTTTCTTCCGGACAAAGCAGATGGTTCACAGCCCCTCACAACAGACGAATTCGAAGCACTCCTGAAAAACTTTAAAGAGAAATACAGCACGATTGATGGCAAAGAGTCCATTCCGATGACGATGAACGGTGAGAACATGGGCGCGAATCTCGGAACATTCAAAGGCATGTGGGGCTTAAAGACGTATTATGACAACAACGGACGTCTGCAATATGATGTCAAGGACCCCAAATATCGCGAGATGCTGTTATACATGAATCGCTTATATAGAGAAGGTCTGATTGAAAAGGAATTTGCGATTAGCAAAACACAGACCTGGATTCAAAAGCTGACGACTGGTGCGGTATTTGCTACCCCAGGTGCATACTGGGACCCGGGGAACGGCAATGCGGCCTTGAAGAAGGATGGCGGGGAAAAGAATCAACTCTTTGCTTACAAAGTTGTTGCTCCAGGTGTAGATCCAGCTCAAACAACGTTTGGCCCAAGAAGTTCGCTTGGGTGGGACGCGATCGCGATTACCAAAAACAACAAACACCCGGAAGAAACGATAAAGCTGTTTAATTATCTGGCGAGTGATGAAGGACAGCATTTGCTGCTGTGGGGCAAGGAAGGCGAACAGTACACCATGGTGGATGGCAAGCGACAACCGAAACCTGAATTCCTTCAAAGCTTCAAGGATAATTGGGATGATACGGTGAAGAAAAGCGGCGTTCGCAAATGGTTATGGTTTATCAAAAATGGTCTGGACCCGAACGGACAGCCGTATGACATGGCGGTTAAATTCCAGCGCAGTGAAGTGGATGAACTGGCCATTAAGAGTCTTGGCGATTCCGTATGGGATACAGCGCAGTATGACAACCTGAATCCGGATGGGGGAACACCTCAAGCTCTGACTGCACAGAAAGTGAAGGATATTATGGATCAGAGTATTACGAGAGCCATTATTGCCCCAAGTGAGGCCGAAGCTAATTCCGTGTTCGACAAGATGCTGGAAGATATGAAAAAAGCCGGTGATGAGAAAGTGGAAGAGATTATCAACGAGAAATATGCTCAGCGTATGGAGCTGTGGTCTTCGAAATAATTGGAAATCAACTTATAAATAAGAGTGTCCCGGGTGATTGCCCAGGGCACTTTTTATTTATGGTCGCTTTTACCATATGAGCTAAACCGGTGCTTTAACAATAGAGGTGGCCAGGTATTCAGAATGGAAATTTTGGTACTGGAACTTAGTTGCTGCTGAGGAAAATAAAATGTCGAGGTGTTGAATGACATAAAGTTACCCACCAGACTGGGGGATTGACACAAAGTTGCCTATCAGGCTAGAAGCAACTCGATAGAATCATTATTACCTCGTTCGAAACCAAGGGAGTCGATGACCCCTTTCATTCAATATGGGACGATCGTTGCTAGTGAGTATACCGAAAAATTTGCTTTGCTTACATGAAATCGATACGCACCCTTTGTTGAAGCATTAATGCTGGGTTTATAGCAATTTTCTGAGCATTTTTGTATGATTCCACAGAAAGTACATGGACCGTATACAGTCCATTGTGTATGGATCTTATAATCAAAAACATGATCCGAAGATTGACAAAAGTTCATACAAAAAGTAATATTCAATTTAATAGTCTTAAAATTAAGATATATAAAAATGGAGTGATGCTACGATGAATAATTTCCGATATCAAGCATGTCTTCATTTCATCCAAATGGCAAAAATTATTCAAGACCATTTTCGGAACGAATTAAAGAAAGCAGATCTCAATTTTACGGAACTTTCTGTGTTAGTATCGCTTGAACATGAAGAAAAACAAGCGGTTCAACAAATTTCACAGAGTGTTTCTTTGACTAGTGGTGCTTTGACGTACGTTCTAGACAAATTGGAGAAAAAAAAGCTTCTGATTCGGACTCCGTGTATTTCCGATCGCAGAGTGATATTTGTACAACTAACTGATAAGGGTAAAGCTTTAGTGGAATATATACTTCCTAACCTGTATAAATTTGCAGATGCCCAGTTAGATTTGCTAACGATGGATGATGCTGATAAACTTGAAAAGTTAGTAATGGATATATCTACCATAACGGAGTAGTTTTCAACTTCCTGCAAGTAGGGCAAAAAAATGTGTCATTCCCATTAGCTCACACACATTCGAGAAGCTCATTTTGGAAATGCTGCGATCGAAGCCTATTTTTTGTGAAAGAGAACTCGATGCCTGCGATATGTGAACAGATGTTAGGATCAAACCCATGTGATACTCAATAAATGTCGAGGGACAAGAACAGAACATATTCTCAATGAAGTCGCTATTTTAGCGGCTTTTTTACTTTATCGGTACAAATTCGTGCCCTGAACCTTGTACTGATTGCCGAATGGACATAAAGATGTTCCTATTACCGATTAGTTTTTTGCTAACGGGCAACTTAGTTTAACTTTAAGCAGCATATCTATGTCTGATATCTCTGATTTCATCAACCATGCATTCAAAACGAAGCTCTTGCCTAACAATATAAAATCTACCACTAGTTACGAGCTAGGAAATATGACTGTAATTTATAGAAATGACGGTGATGATAGAAGAGCAGCAGGAAACAGTTCAAATGACGTTTCGATCATAAATCGGTCTGCTCCATTCGATCACGTGCAAGAAACTTTAAAAATCCTTTTACAAAAAAACCGTCTGTACGGTATAGTTAAGGAGAAGGAGATTCTTTTTTAAACACAGTATATTTATTTTATTAACAAGTAATACTAGACAAAGTTATTGATTAGGAGGTCGGAAAGTGACGTATTTAATTCTTGCATTTGCAATTCTTTCTGAGGTATTTGGAAGTTCAATGATGAAAATATCTGATGGTTTTAAAAAGATTCTACCAACCATTGGTACGATAGCGGGGATGGGAATAGCTTTCTTCTTGCTTTCGATAGTTCTTAAAACTCTTCCATTAGGAACAGCTTATGCTATTTGGTCTGGAGTCGGTATAGTACTTACAGCTTTAGTGGGTGTGCTCATATACAAAGAAAAATTGAGTACTCCAAAGACATTTGGTCTCATTTTGGTTGTTGCAGGAGTAGTTTTTATGAAACTTGCAACAAATTAATATTAGGGGGTGCTCTTCTTGAAACAAGGATTTATGTTTTTAGCATTAGCAATCATATTTGAAATATTTGCTACTACTATGTTGAAATTAAGCTCTGGCTTCACTATTCTCCTGCCAACTATAGCTTTTATAGTTGCGATGGGTGGGTCATTTGTGTGGCTTTCAAAAAGTTTACGTACACTTCCATTAAGCCTCGCCTATGCTATATGGTCTGGAGTTGGGACAGCACTAACCGCCGTAATAGGTATAATCATTTGGGACGAACATTTTGGGTTATTCACTGGTGTAGGTCTGATTCTAATTATAGGTGGTGTAGTTTTACTGAATACAGCCAAGAAAACAGGAAAAGAAGCTTCTCCTTCTAGTTAATGAGTTAGGGTATAATAAGTTCTGTCCCATAAGGAAGGAGTTTTATAATGAGAAGTAATTCAAAGCGTAAAGATTTATTGGCAGCTGCCTCATTCATTGTAGATCATAATGGAATGGATAAGTTAACGCTAGAAGCTGTAGCCAGTCAGGCTGGTGTTAGTAAGGGCGGTCTTCTTCATCATTTTCCTAACAAAGATGCACTTATTAAAGCAATGATCGATGAATATACAGATGCTTTTATACAAAGTATAAAAGAGAAAGTCGAGGACGATCCAGTTCCCCGTGGAAAATGGCATCGTGCTTATCTTGAATCCACAATACTTGATACTAATTCATCTAACCAAGTTATTTCTGCATATAAAGCAGCATTATTCACTGATCCGATAATGCTTTCGTCGTTTAAAGATAATCTTGAGAAAATATACGAAGAAATGCGCCAGGATGGATTAGATGAAGTTACAGCTATAATCATAAGATTGGCCATTGATGGGTTGTGGTACTCTGAGCTATTTAACGTAGGGAACGTAGAAGCTGATATGAAAGAAAGAATTTCTGAACGAATGACTGAGTTGATCAATAAAGTGTAGGTTAACATCCCAGGTATCTAATATCTAATAGGGGACTATAATATAATATGGCTATTATAGTTATTTTTAGCTTTGCCATCATTTCAGGAATTAGCTTGATATTCTGGTGGGTAAATGAAATATCAAAAGAATAAGAATCATGCAGATAGTAGCAAGAATTACATCGGTCAAACACGATCAGGGTGAAGATAAAATTGCTGAAGAGATTACCAAAAGTAAGCATGAGTCAAAAAGCAAAAGATCTGTCGAGGGACAAGAACATGATCCCATTGAAGTCGCTATTTTAGCGGCTTTTTATTTTATCGGTACAAGTTCTTGTCCCAAGCCTATGACAAGAACTTGTACCGATTGCCGAAATAGACAAGAACATGGTCCCGTTTCCGATTAGGTGTATATTTAATCGTTATTTTTCTCAATAGAAAGTAAGAAGTACAGTAAGTTTATCAAAGCCGCAACGAAGGAGTTTGGAAAACCGTGAAAAATACGAAACGTAAACGAATAAAATTGGGTGATATCTACGCTATCCCTTTGCCTAACGGTAAGTTTGCCTTTGGGAGAAGGCTTAAAGATGCCAGCATTGCAATCTATAATCTTATAAGTGACTCTATAAAAGAGATACCTCAAGAAGAAGAATACCAATTTATCGTAGGTGTATATGATGATGTACTGAAATCAGGCGATTGGCCGGTTATTGAGAATCGTCCATTCCCGGATGAAGAAGAGGCATGGCCCCCACCTGCCTGTATCATTGATAAGATATCAGGAGAATATTTGATTTATCATATAGGAGAAATTAGACCTTCTAATAGCGAAGAATGCGAAGGATTAGAGATTGCGGCTGTTTGGGAAGCCCATCATATTGTTGATAGAATAATGGGAGATGATAAGTGGCACCGAGACCCGAATAAATAGTGTACGAGTATACCATCTTTGGTTCCAGAGTATCAGGTGTAGCGGTTTGAACAGCTTTTTCACTTTCCAATACAAACATTAAATCACGGCCTACATACGTTTCTATAGGGGGAACACCAAGCGCTCCAACCATTTGCTCTGTTAAAGTAAACTCTTCTCGCATCTTATATAAACAAAATCAACCGAGCCAAGCCCTCCTTTTACAAAGAGGACTTTGCTTGTTTTGCATTCAGAGGTAAGTAACAATGCAAAGTTAACTTGACACATAATGCAAAGTGAACTATGCTAAAAATGCAAAGTAAACATTGCAAGGACGTGATCACTTGAAGACAAGAATTGCAGAACTGCGTAAGCAGCATAAGCTGTCACAGGAAGAGCTGGGACGAATTGTTGGTGTTACCCGGCAAACCATCACCTCTCTTGAAAGGGGAAAGTATACGGCTTCCCTTATTCTTGCTTACAAAATTGCCAATTTTTTTGGACTCGCCATTGAAGACGTTTTTGATTTCAGCGAAGTGGAGGAAATGTAAATGGACAAGTACAAGATTAAAGTAAAAACTCGCAAAAACGTACTGTCACTGGTAGCCGCTGCTACCCTATTGATCTATGTAGGACTTATATTTTACCGAGGTGGACTACCCGATTTACCTGGTTTTATAAAGGGATTTCACACAGGCGCTTTTATCGGGGTTGAAGTGGCCGTCGCTTTTTTCCTCGTCAGGTATATAAAAGCCAGTAATAATGAAGCCGAGCTGAAGAAGCAGTATATTGAGGAGAATGACGAGCGGAGTGTAATGATACTCCAGAGAGCCGGCACACTCAGCACAGCAATCATTCTCATTGGTCTGGGCATTGCCTCCGTGATCGCCGGTTTCTTTAATCCCTTGATATTCTACACCTTACTAACTTGTTTATTATTTGTTTTAATCGTATTTTTTGCACTGTGGATGTTTTATGCAAGAGAAATTTAAAGTTTAGATCAAAGCAGTGGAGAGAGGTGAATGTTTACCGGATATCGATAATACTTAATATCAAAGTTGTCGAGGGACAAAAACATGATCCTATTAAAGTCGCTATTTAGCGGCTTTTTTGTTTTATCGGTACAAGTTCTTGTCCCGAGCCAAAAATGAAGAAAAAAAATACTGCGAGTAAAATATTGTCGCGGGATACGAACATACTCCCATTGAAGTCGCTATTTTAGTGGCTTTTTTGTTTTATGGGTACAAGAACATCTTCCGCTTACCGATTAGATGAATATCTATAGGCTGGTGAGACTTTCTCAACAGCTTGGAAGCAGGAATTTCCCCGCTTTTTTAATAATATAGGGCCTTGACCTTCACATGGGCTACCCAGGAATATTCGTAATGGCTAATTTTGCATTATGCATAAAGCAAGACATAAATAGTTTTGATCTTTTATGATCAAGTTATCGTTAATTAGTTTGAGGGGGTGAGGGAGCGTTGGATGATGAAGAGTTAATTCATGAGATTCGTGAAGGTAGTCGGGCTGCAATGGAAGTTTTGGTGAAGCGGCATTACAAGTCGATATTTTCATATGTGTACCGAAAAACGGGAGATTATCATATCTCTTTTGATTTAACTCAAGAGGTATTTGTAAAAATGATGAATTCATTGGGGAATTATCGAGATAACGGAAAATTCAGTCACTGGTTACTGAAAATAGCAGTGAATCATTGTATGGATTATTTTCGTGGGCGCGAGTTCAAGCAACAACTCAGAGAGAGTGAGTTAACAGAAGAGGCGCTCCCAGCAAGTGAGCACCAGAATGTGTGGAACATATTCTATAAACGGCTTCAGAATGATAAGGTCAGGCTGGCGGTACAAAGTTTGCCTGAGCACCAGCGGGACGCGGTAATTCTGAACTATTACAACGGACTAAAGATTAAAGAGGTTGCCGAACTGACGGGATCGAATGAGTCGACAGTGAAATCACGTATACGCTTGGGCATAACGAAATTAAAAGAGATCATTGTGGGAGGTGAGCGGGATGAAACGTACAGAAAACGAAGATAGAAGGAAGCGTCGAGCTGAATTGGAGATGGAGGAGTACGCCGAAATTGCCCCTTTTTTGGATGACTATGTGGTTGAATATCCATCCGAGATGGAGATCGATAGGACGATAAGGGCCTTGGATGCACATATGCCAGGACAGATGAATGTTCATCTGGAGCAATCACCGGGGAAATCATTTACTGAACTGTTCCAACTCGTTCGGGGTGAGGTTATGATTTTCCACAAATCGTACTGGCTAGTTTGCGCATTGCTTCTGTTGTGCGGATTCTGGTTGGGAACCCGCAGCACAATATCCCCATATATGAGTGGACTTATTCTGGTACCTGTACCTTTTATTCTCGGATTACTGGAAGTATTCAAAGGTCGGGATCAGGGGCTGATGGAGATCGAACTGACCTGTAAAATTACGGCACAACAGCTGATGTTGACTCGTCTGATCGTCGTGCTTGCAGGAAATATGGTATTTGTTCTGCTTCTTATGCTATTGGTATCTGGCGGAAAAGGAAGTTTCATCTCATGGAGTGGCGTCGGTCTGTGGTATACCCAACTGATGATTGCGGCAGGGGCTAGTTTGTGGCTGGCTATGCGTGTTCGGGGTGGAACAGCTGTTAGTATTTTCTTGGTCGCATGGTTTGGGTTTTTCTGGCTTATGTTAAGCAATCCCCGATTTGTTACTTTAGTACAATCGATTCAGACCCCAGTACTTATTGCAGTCGCATTATGTGGAGTGGTTCTGTTGATCAGTCAGATCCGGCAGATGACGCGAAAATATACATCACAAACGGAAAGAGGTTATTCCTTTGAAATTGACCATGGATAACGTATCCAAGAAGTATAGAAACAAGTGGGCCGTAAAATCGTTCACGTTAGAGCTGTCCAGCGGTGGCGTCTACGGCCTGCTTGGACCAAATGGAGCGGGAAAAACAACGCTGCTTCGCATGCTTGTAGACATCGCCAAGCCAACGTCCGGACAAATTATGCTGGATGGGCAATCCATTGAACAGATGGGGGATCGTTATCGCGATATCTTGGGCTATATGCCGCAGCGCTTTGGATTTTATAATCGTTTCAGTGCTCACAAATTTCTCATGTACATGTGTTCGTTAAAAGGACTGAGTACGAATCAAGCCGCTATTCGAGTGCAGGAGACATTACGTATGGTTGATCTGGAAAAGCAGGCACAACATAAAATTCGTACGTTCTCTGGCGGTATGAAGCAGAGGCTCGGAATTGCACAAGCCTTGCTGAATGATCCGCAAATTCTAGTTCTCGACGAACCTACGGCTGGCCTTGACCCGAAGGAACGTATTCGATTTCGTAACATTATCGGTGAGTTGGGAAGAGACCGGATTGTACTGTTATCGACGCATATTATCTCTGATCTGGAGTTCTCGTGTAAGGAAATGATTCTGATGAATGAAGGTCAACTGATTACTCAGAACACACCGGAAGCGATCATGAACAGTATGCAAGGCAGCGTTTGGACTGCAACGTTAACAGAACAGCAGCTTGCCGAACTCACCTCTCATTTCAAGGTAAGCGGATTGTCCTATCAGTCCGATGGTATTGTGGCGAGGATCTTGGCAAAAGAACAGCCTGTCCCACAAGCTATGCCAGAGGCACCTCGGCTTGAAGACGTATATATGCACTATTTTGATGAGGAGGCGACATCGTGATTCGTTTGACCCGATATGAATTTGTTAAAATAATGACGCGTAAAAGTATCTATCTTGCACTCACCGGGCTACTAATGCTGCTTGTTCTGTATGCCTATCTCGGACATCCGGGGCCGATGAAGGGTACGTCGTTCTACAAACCCTATGAAGGAGCCATTACGGCTGAGAAGGTTCAGGCTGCACAGGAACAGTTACAAAATAAGGGTTACAGTGATGAAGCGAATCAGAATCGATATGGCGTATTTTATGAGATTTCCATGTTTTCGCCGGAATTCAAAAAAAACTACACCAAAACTGATGATAGCGGGAATGTCATGGAACGGACCGTAAACGTCACTGAAATTCACTACAATAAACCTTGGGGCTATCTGTTGGAATACATTGATCAATTTGGCGTGCTTTTTATGATGATCATGATTTTGCTGGGACTGGCTCCCGTATTCGCAGAGGAATATGCATTGGGAACGGCAGCGTTGGTACGCAGCAGCAAGCGAGGGAAGAGCCAAATCGTATCGGCTAAATTGATGGCTTCAATAGTATATATTGTCCTATGCGTCATCTTGTTTACAAGTATCAACTTGCTAATCTACTGGTTGAGGTTTGGGAATTTGGCTGGAGCAGATACCCCAATACAGAGTGTAGGCATGTACTTTCAAGGCTTCGATTATGAGTTCTCGCCTTATAGGTTGTCTGCGCTTCAGTATTATGTTGTTCAGTTGGTCACACACTTGGCAGGCAGCCTGATTTTTGGATGCGTTGTGCTATGGGTCTCTTCGCTCAGTTCAACGGCGTTTGTTGCCATAATCATTAATGTGGCTATTGTAGGCGTGCCCTATCTGGCATTTGATGTGATGAACTTTAACCCAGGATGGGCGAAGTGGATTGAGGAATTTTCCTTCAGTACAATGATGCGGGTAACGAGACTGTTCCAAACTCCAGTAAACTACTCCATATTCAGGGTGGAGGTGTCATATCTACAGTTGTATTTGCTTATTATGACCGTAGTTACTGCTGTAGTTGTACTTGGTACATATCGAGCGTTCCGTAATCGTGAGGTATTTTCTTGATTTGAAGCACATATGAGGGAATATCATGTATTACCCAATTAGGTCCGCAGATTCTGCGGACTTCTTTTCATATAAATAAGAATGGCAGTGTCCCGAGCTGAGGACAAGAACTTGGTTCCATTGCCAAAAGGACAAGAACATTGTGTCATTTCAGATTAGATAGTTATCTAAATAGTAGCATGATGGAACTCCTATGGCGAGATAAAACCCACATTAATATAAGACTTCGTTTGAATAACGATTTTAAGAACATGGTACCGATGTCGATTAGAACATTTATCTGATTCATTAAACTAACGGGCAGGTTAGTTTCGGTATGTGGTATTATTTGTTTGATGGAGTAAACTAAAGGGCGAGACTAACATGAGTCAGCGTTTCCCAACATAGGTAAGCATAACGATCAAAGTTTTAAAAGGGAGTGAACTATATTAATATACAGCATCCCTATTTACGACAAATTCAGCTTAAGCGGCAACAAGTATCCACCTATAATCGTTACCCCTTTGATTTGGCGGTCATTCGAAACCTAAATACTCTTGATTTCCACCCCAAGGTAACCTATATCGTAGGTGAAAATGGGATGGGCAAATCAACACTGATGGAGTCCATTGCTGTCGCATGGGGATTTAACCCGGAGGGTGGGACGATCAACTTTTCCTTTTCAACCCAGGCTACTCACTCGAGCTTATATGAATATATACAATTGATCAGAGGTCCGCGACGCCCGAGGGATGGCTTCTTCTTCCGGGCAGAGAGTTATTATAATTTAGCCACAACGATCGATGAGTTGGACAGCCAACCTTCATTCGCTCGCCCTATTATAGAATCGTACGGTGGCAAGTCCTTGCATGAGCAATCGCACGGAGAGTCGTTCTTTTCCACTTTCATTCATCGGTTCGGGGAGAATGGATTATATATACTGGATGAGCCTGAGGCTGCACTGTCTCCCCTTCGCCAAATGGCGATGCTGACACGAATCCATGAACTTGTTTTGCAAAACTCTCAATTTATAATTGCGACCCATTCCCCGATCCTTATGGCATACCCAGATTCGATTATTTACAATCTAAAGCCGGATGGTATCGAGGTCCAAGTATTGGAAGAAACCGACCATTATATGATTATGAAAGAGTTTGTAAATAACAAGGATCGGATGCTCAGAGAGTTATTTGAAGAAGCTCAAGATTAATTCCACTGCTATCCTATGGAACCCAAAAGCTTAAGAGAGATCGTTTGGAGGACTTTTAATGAAGAAGGTATTAATAGGTGGAATATTATTGTTTACGGGGTCATTGATATCTTTAGCTATTATACTGGCTGCTGCTTTATATGTCCCAAGTATCACTGCTTGGAGTGGATCAAAGTTATGGTATGCAATCTTTGGTGCAGAACAGTATGAAAATGAAGTGGTACAGAGTTTATCTTTGGGTTTCCCGTTCATTGTGGGTGTTATATTGTTTGTCATTGGCTTGATAGTGTTGGTAAATGAGTACTTTATTAAGGATTAATGACAAGTTAGAGTACAACTCGTTACACTAACGGGAAACGTTAGCTTAATCAAAACAAGAAGGCATCAAATTGATCAGCTGCTGATTTTAACTAGCGGACTGACAACAGGGATCCTTGCAGACATGCTAACGATCCTTTTTTGTATATGTTTACGTATTTCATCATCTAATCGCCGACGAAATATCAAAGCCGAAACAGCAAATATAATAAAAGATAATGTTGAAGCAGCAGTAACCATCTTCAACACATACTGCGGGTCTGAAAGTTTCGGCAGACGGCATGCTCGGAGGGGTTAAGCCGGGCAGTTACAAGGTGACGTTCAACTCCGGGGCAGTGCGTGCCACGGTGCCGGTACGAGTATTCATAGCGTCTAAGAGTAAGAGCTATCCAGCAACTAATCCAGCCAAAGTCAAAGATATCGCTGGACGCTTCGTTCGAGTGTCGCCGGAGCGGATGAAACGGGAAAATTTCACCCAGAAGATTCCGTGAGCGAAGCACAGTTCCTTATCATGCTGCTGCGCACTTATAAAGTCGATGACGAATCGTTGTCTCTATTCCGCTATTGGGCAGATTTCATGATAAAATAGATTATCATACTTAATTTGGGGGTGATGGCGAGATGGCTGAAATTCTTGACAATGGTCCTTTTTATCATGGGACACGAGCAGATTTGCAGATTGGAGACTTGCTCACACCTGGCTTTCGCTCAAATTACAATCCGGATGTTGTGATGAATCACATTTATTTCACAGCTTTGCGTGATGGGGCTGGGTTAGCTGCTGAGTTGGCAAAAGGCGGTGATGTACCGCGCGTGTATCTCGTTGAGCCGACAGGCGAATGGGAAAATGACCCAAATGTGACGGATAAGAAATTTCCAGGTAATCCGACACGATCATATCGAAGCAAAGCCCCACTAAAAATTGTTGGCGAAGTGAAAGATTGGGTGCGACAAACGCCTGAACAACTCGCAGTTTGGCGAAAACGTTTGGCGAAAATAGATAAAGGCGAGATTCTAAATTAGTTTAACTATTAAATGATCAGTAGACATCTATCAAACACTATATTTGATGCTGATGTCCGGCATTTAAATAACGGGAAACGTCAGTTCAATGGATAGGAGCAGTATGCCGGTCGCGGCAGCTGCTCCTTTTTCCTTAAGCAAACGGGCAGACCTGAAGATGAGATCATTTAAACTTTTGAATAAAATATGTATTGTTGAGGGACAAGAATCATATTATTCAATCACTGATTAAGCCATTCCATGGTCTATGTAGTTCCTGGGAGCATTGGTTTCACAAAGATCTCATTGGTGTGAGGATTGTTTAAAAGAGGGATATCATTCCTGGTTCCATCAATTTAAACTTTTCGATGAATGTGTGTTTTATGAGAGTAAGTTGATTAACTCCTGCCCAGACTGTAAAGTAACACCTTTCTTGTTGACCAACAAACAATTGGATCATACATTTATGTGTAAATGCGGACATTTTCTCGCTTACTTGCATTCTTCCAGTTGGAATGAATGGAGAGGACCGGAACATTTAGACCAAACTATACTCCGATGGCTTCAAAACTCGGATGATAATAAAATTCAGTTCAAATGGCTCATTCATGCACAGCACTGCAACTTAAAATCGTTAATCAAAGCTTCTCCAGAGGAAACTCTTGAATTTGACGATTCTGATCCTATTCAGCAGAAACAATATTTTTCCAGCCCATTCCAAAATGAATTATTGCGTGTTTGCTCCGCTGCATACCAGAGAGTAGAAGAAGAACTACTAACTAACAACTGTATTGGAGGAACATCGAGATTTCTACTGTGTTGTTGTGGCTGGACTTGTGTACGTATTAACTTTGGTTATCGGAATTATTGTGAGTGCTCTTATGGTCGGTATGCGTGAGGATCGACGTGCGATTCATGACTTCGTAGCAGGAACAGAAGTAGTCTGGGATTAACTCAAAGATTATAAAGAATTGGCTGATGTCGAGGGACAAGAACATGGGACCATTGAAGTCGCTATTTTAGCGGCTTTTTTTATTTTATCGGTACAAGTTCTTGTCCTTGGCTCGGGACAAGAACTTGTACCGATAGCCGATTAGGCGTATATCTAAACGTTGAATCTTACTTCAGCACAGTTAGGAAGTAGAGGGGAAAACCATGACCGTGTTTTTTGCTTGGTTTGAAAAACTCAGCTATCCAACCCTTTGTGTAGTAGAAAAGAGATGCCAAGCTAAGGCGTCATAGAACGATGTCATTGCCAGGAATCGAGTGACCAAAAAGATCTCAAGTAGACGAAATAAGTAAGCAAAATCATGAGAATACTCATCGAAAAAAATTGACAGGATCAAGATGTTTTTGTATAACTAAAACAGTTATAACTATTGTGGTTATAATTAGAAAACAAAAAATTGGAGGCTAACATGAAAATCTTAAATCATTTTATCCCCGTTTTTACCGAGCAACTTGAATCAACCGTTGCTTATTATGAATCTCTTGCTAACCGATCTATGGATCGGACGTGGGACATTCCTGAAGCTGGCTTATCTTTAGCCACAGTATATCCTTACGTTATTGTATCTGGAAGTCCCGATGCCATGGAGCCTGCTAAATCACTCCGTGCCGTGGTATATGTGGATTCCATGAACGAATTGAAGGAAGAATTAAAAAAACAAAATACCCTTATAATAAGGGATCAGTATGGTCCTATTGGTCCAAGCATTTTTGTGCAGCATCCCGATGGCAGTTTTATTGAATATGTAGAGCCTGCGCAAGCTACTGCTTGATTGGTGAAAAATTAAAAAATGTAAAATAAAGCTACTCCATACACCGTAGGAGTAGCTTTATTTTACATTTTCCTCTGTCCGTATTTGCTCCACAATTTGAGCTAGGGTAACAGAAGCCAGTTCATGCTCCATGACCTTCTGCGCATTAGAGAGTTTTGGTAATAGTATCGATTCAATGTTCATACCTACAGAGCAATTGGGGTCAGTATTCTTGTGAAAATTGAAAAGCTGATTTCCTTCCACAGATTCGACAGCATGAAAGATATCCAGCAGAGTTAGTCTTTCGGGCGATACCAGAAGGGAGGCCCCCGCAACTCCTGGTTTTGTTTCAATATACCCTGCTTTTTTGAGCTGGGCCATGATCCTTCTAATTACAACAGGGTTACTATTGATGCTACGTGCAATTCGATCACCTGTACTATATAGGGGATCCAACGTAATCATCGAGAGAATATGGACTGCCATCGAAAAGCGACTGCTTATTTGTTTCATCTACTCACCTTCTTTGCTAAAAAGTATAGTTCCATTTATAGAACAGGTCAATCGACAGTTTTTCAGCAGGTAAACAAGAGAGGCAAAAAAAAGACCCAATTAATCAAGCAATACCTTAATGTTGACAATAAATAAATGATCGTTTATTATCGGTTCATGAGATATAGAGATGATAACAAAGTCGAAGCAATATATGACGCGACCATACAGCTGATTAATGAGATCGGTTTCTCTGACACGTCGATATCAAAAATTGCCAAAAGAGCGAGTGTATCGGCAGCGACGATTTATATTTACCATGAGAACAAAGAGGATCTGCTCTATAAGACCTACTTGAAGATTAAAGGCAAGATGAGCGAGGAAATGTTTCAGGGAGTGGATCATACCCGAACAGTTTACGAACGATTTGAGGCTATCATCCGCAACTATGTTGATTTTATTCAATCCTTCAAAGAATATTTTTTGTTTCTGGAGCAAATAATGAATTCGCCTTTGCCCCAGAAATGGTGCCTAGAGGATACGGCAAGTCAGTTTCAACCGATCTACGAGATGTTTGAAGTCGGCATCCGACAGGAGATCTTGAAGAAAGAGGATATTAACATGCTAGTTGTTTACTCCATCTTGCCAATAGCCGAATTGTTGAAAACACATTTGAAGAACGGGACCATATTGAATAGTAAACAATTAGATTCTGCCATCAAGATGAGTTGGGACGCTATTAAGGCATAATAAAGTATTTTAAGCGATGCTACGCATCGCTGTTCTTTACACCAATAATAAACGAATATTCACTTATTATTGGCAATACAGATAAAAAGAGAGGCAAAAAACAATGAAGTTTACCATCTTTGGAGCTAGCGGGGGTACGGGCTTACAGCTAATTGACCAAGCGATCAACAAGGGACATACCGTAAAAGCCTTTGTACGTGCCGCAGATCGAATCCCGTTTACCCGGGAGGGATTAACAGTTGTAGAAGGCAATGTATTTAGTGAAGAGGATGTAGGATCGGCTGTTGAGGGGCAAGACGCGGTGTTTGTAGCTTTAGGAGCCACAGCAGGAAGTCCTTCAGATCTATGCTTACGTGGGACTCGTTCAATTGTGAACGCGATGAGAAGGCATAAAGTAAAAAGACTGGTCGTTCTTACGGGCTTTGGCACCAGCAGAGAAAGCAGGGATCAGCTTGGAATTGGGATGAGAATGATTGTAAAACTAGTTTCTTTAATAACGTTCCGAGAGTTTTACGATAAGGAAAAGCAGGATGGTATTGTACGGAAAAGTGGATTGGACTGGACTATCGTTCAGCCTTCAAGGCTCACCAATGAGCCGGGCAAAGGGCAATATAAGCACGGTGCTTTTACTCCTTCCATGCTAGCTAAAATTTCTCGTGTCGACGTGGCTAGATTCATGATCGATTCAGTCGAACATGCGCGATATATCAAACAATCCTCGTTTATTCACGACTGATTGAAACAGCTTTGCTGTAGTAATGACCCAATTACATTTTAAAATATAAGCTTTCGGAGGAATAAACCATGAGACCAAACTGGACGCCTGACGATCTCCCAAACTTAAGAGGAAAAACCGCTATCGTGACGGGGGGCAATGGCGGGGTGGGCTATTATACGGCATTAGAGCTAGCGAAGCACGGTGCCAAAGTGATCATTGGAAGCCGTGATCCTAGGCGCGGCGAAGAAGCGATCATAAAGATGAAACAAACGGCACCAAATATAGATGTAACAGTGGAGCCATTAAACTTGGCTGATCTGAAGTCAGTTCGAAGCTTTGGCGACACGATCCACGGGAAAGTGAAAGGAATAGACGTCCTTATAAACAATGCTGGGGTAATGGCAGTTCCCACTCGTGAACTGACGGCCGATGGTTTTGAAATGCACTTTGGAACCAATCATCTTGGACACTTCGCGTTGACAGGTCTGCTATTGCCATTAATTGAAAAGAAACACGGTCGAATCGTTACAGTTAGCGCACAGTCAGCTCAAATGGGTGATATAGATTTTTCTGATTTAAAAATGGATAAGAAATACAGACCAATGGCAGGATACAATCGCTCGAAACTTTCAAACATACTGTTTGCCCGAGAATTAAATCGACGTGTGAAAAAGAAAGGTATCACTTCTATAGCAGTACATCCTGGTACAAGTCCTACAGGAATCGGGAGAAACGCACCGAAGGGAACCAAAGCATTCGGACTGCTATTAATGAAAATATTCGGAACTCCTCCTGATCAATCATCTTGGCCATCACTTATTGCGGCGACGGATTCGACAATCACCGGAGATATTTACGTAGGGCTAGGAATGAATCCTCTAAAGACTAAGAAACCGAAGTTTGTAGATTTCCCCAAAAAGGCATTGGATGTGCAGCTTGCAGAAAGACTTTGGTTATTATCCGAGAAGTTAACCGGAGTACATTATGACTTGTAAAAAAATATCAAAGATAGCTCCTTTTTTTTCGCCTATAGACCCGTTAAGAACCGTATCACATATGCCAGGTCATTACGCAAGCGGGAGACATTAATTCAAAATAGCATGGAGCAGTTCGCCGGTTGGCAGTTGCTCCTTTTTCGTTAAGCTAACGGGCAGGTATAAAGGAAATCCAGATAACAGGAGGACCCACATGTTGCCTTTTCCAGCTGAAACTAGTCGTAAAGAAAAATTAGATTTTATACATGAGATAAAGAACAAGTTATTAGAGAAATATGATGATTAGTAGAGATGGAGCGAGTATACCTAACTGTGAATTAATATTTCATCTGTTTAAATTAGAGATTTCTACAAAGCAGAAATCCGAATGGTTTCATCAAGCGAGGTGGACGATGGATTGGCGATTATAAAGTACATAAGCCCTCATTAGTAGCAAATAATTTTATATAAGAACAGAATCACATTAAAATATATTACTTATGTAACATTTCTCAAAGAAGGACTCTTAAATTATAGTCTTTCTTCTTTGTCTCAAACTCTCAATAAAAACAGGTAGTGATCTCGATAAACTTAATGGAGCGAGTAAAAAATGAAATAATAATTGCTTCTCGATTGTGTATGCGATATATTGCATATAAGAATAATTGTAATGAGGATGAAAACAATGCCAATTCCTAAAGATTTTTCCTTACCAGTCCGTATGTCCGCAAAAGAAAGAGCGTTTTCTCAGATTCAGCGATGGATCATTGATGGAACACTGCAACCAGGTGAAAAGCTTATTGATGCGGAAATGGCTGAATCGCTTGGAGTCAGCCGGACACCGATTCGGGAGGCATTTCAGTTACTTGAAGTTCAAGGCCTCGTGTCCATGCATCCAGGAAAAGAAACAAAAGTAACGAATATTGAGAAAAACGATATTTTTAAGATGTATTCAACGATGGCTGCTCTTCAGGCCTTAGCTGCTGAAATCACCGCCCAAACTATTGTTCCAGAACAGATCGAGAAACTAAGATCCATAAATTTGGAATTCGCAAGTTCTATTAAAAATGGCCAAGTTTATCAGGCTATGGAGGTGGATGAGCAATTTCATAATTATATTGTGGAGCTCTCAGATAATCCTTATGTAGCTACATTTAATACATCTCTTCAGATTCACATTAGGCGATTTAAATACGTATTTTTAAAACAACCTATTACGGCTACACTAGCTTCAGTTGAAGAACATGATCAGATTATTAAAGCTTTTGAAGGCAAAAATAGCAACGATGCCCATAATTTAATGAAACAAAATTTTATTCGACCGATGCAGGAACTGAACGAAATACTTTGAAATGAGGGAAGAAACATGGAAAATAAAAAAGATCTTCGCATTCGAAGCAAGGTAATCAGTGAAGGTGCTAACCGGGTACCGAACAGAGCGATGCTGCGTGCAGTTGGATTTCAAGATGAGGATTTTAAAAAGCCAATGATCGGAATAGCAAGTACGTGGAGTGAAGTAACACCGTGTAATATGCACATCAATGATTTAGCGGTGCAAGCTAAGCGGGGCGCACGTAATAACGGCGGTGCTCCACTAATTTTTAATACGATTACCGTTTCTGATGGGATCTCGATGGGGCATGGCGGGATGTTGTTCTCGCTACCAAGTCGGGAAGCTATAGCTGATTCGATTGAAATTGTGACCGGAGCCGAGCGTTTTGACGGCGTTGTTGCAATCGGTGGGTGTGACAAGAATACGCCTGCATGTTTGATGGCTATTGGAAGGATGAATATTCCTTCTGTTTATGTATATGGAGGAACCATTCAACCTGGTAATCTCGACGGTAAAAAAGTGGATATCGTTTCAGCTTTTGAAGCCGTTGGGCAATATCAAGATGGAAAAATAACAGATGAACAATTGCATAAGGTCGAATGCAGTGTTTGTCCAGGTCCAGGGGCTTGTGGGGGGATGTATACCGCTAATACGATGGCCGCAGCTGCAGAAGCAATGGGTATGTGTTTGCCTGGTTCTTCTTCGACATCAGCTATCTCAGCGGATAAAGCATTGGAATGCGAAGCAGCCGGTAAGCAGGTCATCTCACTTCTTGAACAGGAAATCTACCCAAGAGACATTATGACGAAGAAAGCATTTGAGAATGCGATCACCGTTGTTATGGCTCTAGGGGGATCAACCAACGCATTTCTCCATCTGCTAGCTATTGCGCACTCCGTAGAAGTGGATTTAACCTTGGATGATTTTGAGCGAATTCGCTTACGTGTTCCTCATTTGGCAGATCTGAAGCCAAGTGGTCAGTATGTCATGCAGGATTTGAATGATATTGGTGGTGTTTCCGGGGTAATGAAGCTATTGCTCGCTGAGGGATTACTTCATGGGGATTGCCTCACCGTAACTGGTAAAACGTTAGCGGAGAATTTAGCGGAAGCTGCTCCACTACAGAATGATCAAGAGATTATACGTCCACTCAATAATCCGCTTAAACCAAATGGACCACTGGTTGTGCTTCGAGGAAACCTAGCTCCTGAAGGCGCTGTTGCCAAAATGTCAGGCATGAAGATACAACAGTTTTCCGGACCGACAAAGGTGTACGATAGCGAAGATGAAGCGACAGAAGCGATCATGAATGATGAAATTCAAAAAGGGGACGTATTGGTCATACGCTATTGTGGACCGAAGGGTGGACCAGGTATGCCTGAGATGCTTTCCGTTACAGCACTCATTGTAGGGAAAGGTCTCGGTGGGAAAGTTGCTCTCATAACAGATGGTAGGTTCTCGGGTGGCTCGCATGGATTTGTAGTCGGCCATGTATCCCCTGAGGCACAAGTAGGTGGACCGATCTCTTTGCTCCAAAATGGAGATATTATCACCATTGATAGCGACATTCAGGAAATTAAGGTTGAAGTGCCAGAAGAAGAGTTGGCCGCTCGAGCGCAAGCTTGGGTACAACCGCCACTGAAAGTGAAATCCGGTGTACTTGCCAAATATGCTAAATTAGTTTCCTCTGCTTCAAGAGGTGCAGTAACAGATTTGATGGAATAGACAATTAAACATTTTATAAGTCTCGCTCCGCTGCTTCAGGCATTATACTAAGTTTGCATAGCGCGATTGGACAAGTTGGAATGGCTGCCGGAGCTGGTATCGGGGGTATAGCTGTCAACCACAACTTGTTGAACTATATTCCATGGATCGGTGCGCTTGCCCTTGTGATTAGCATCGTAACAACGTTGCTTGATAACTCTCTATCTAAAAAGAAACAATCTAAACGAGGTGTATGCTGATCCAAGACGGTATCATTTTCCCGAGACTAGACTAAAAACTAAGGAAATGATCGTGATCTCTAAAAACTTATTCGGGAAAAAAATAAGAAGTGTCAAAAACGATGGAGTTCAGAGTATATACAGCAGGCACTTGTTACTGAAGGAAAAAAAGTTAAAGCAAGGGAATACAAAAGTTGAATCTTCAAAACCGTTAATCTGAGAATGATCAACGGTTTTTTTTCATAAACAGGAACAAAAAGGGCTGAGCCAGCCCTTAAATAGGATCAGACCTGTTGGAATGACAGCGCAAAACATATTATTGTTAAGTGACACTATAGCAGGAACGTTTTCATATGTCTTATGAAGAAAACAACGCAATAAAAGACAAAAGTTGGCGAATATTTGTCCATTATCCGAAATTTGACACATGAAAATTCTGTGTTATTATGTATAATAATAGAAAAATTACACATTTCAAAGAATTGTTGTAGTTAAATTCGGAAGTTTATTGGATGATTTTGTCATCGTTCTACTTAGCAATTAGCTAACTTATTTTATCCTTCGCAAAAAAAGTCAGATTAGTTTTCGTATTGTACTTTGGAAAAGGTCACAACGTAAAATTACATGACACTCTTCTTATTCTACTCAAGGTTTAAAGAGTAGCTCCACATTTTCATTGTGCAAATCTCAAGACACACTTTTATATTAACCACACTCAAAATGCACTCTCTTTCATTTCACATCATATTTGCTGGACACATCGACAACATAACACGTCAGAATTATTTAAAAAGGATGGTGTTATATATGCGTTCAAACGAAGTAGGGAATCCTTTTCTTTTTGAAAGCAAGATAAAGTCAGAATATGAAAAAATAGAGTTAAATGTACTGAAAATCCTGGAATTAAAGAGGGGACAGCTCCCCTTAAAAATAGAAGATAAGATCTGGATTTACAACGGAAATATGCTCCACAAAGCTGCTTTGGCTGAGAAAATGCATACGCGATTAGCTCACAGGACGAATCTGATCACCATTGGAGGTACATCGGAGACTCGAGGTTTTAGTTCCATTGCTCCTTTAATCTATACTATTATCTCTTTTCTACTTCACAAAGGGGAAGACAATCTTCTAAAAAATCATGCGCCAGAGATCCTGTATCTCTTTCCAGCGTTTAGTTCCGAGCCTCCTTTTGTGAATGCTCAAAAGCTTGAAGACATTGCACTTCCTCCATCACGTCGCAGATTGCATAAAGAATCTGAACAAATGTTCAGAGTTACACAGACCATTGTTAAAGTTTTATTAGACTATACCAAATATCTGGAGCATACAAACACCATATTTCTGTTCGATCAGATCGACAGAATGGACGAGCATTCTCTTCGATGTTTCGCTCGGTTGTCAAAATGTATTGATGATCTGCCCATTGTCATCGTTGCAACCGTATCCGAAGCTAGTGATCTTGATTCCCGTTTCCCAATGGCAGCAGACAGTGATATTCGTATGCACGTGAATCTGGCCGAAAACAGGAATCGACTACTTGAAAGTCTCTACAACCAAATCACGCCTACTGTACATGAGATAACCGATTGGAAAGATGGGTATGAAAGTAAATTCTCATATGGCAACTCACTAAAGCTGGAGCTTACGAACAATGAAACTCAAAAAACAACAAGACTTCTAGACTGCATGGAGAGTGGGGATACAGAACAACTAGACGAGATATTACTTGAAGCCCTGGAGACCAGTGTCTTCACACAAAATTATGAACATGCGCTCTTTCTTGTCAATAAAGTATCCCGGTATATCCATGATCTGAAAAAACAAACCACAGTTGAACTATGGATATATATGGGGTTGTGTTATGCGTTTATGGTTGAATACGATAAAGCACTTAACCTTTTTAAGCATGCGCTTACTTTCACAGAAGATAAATTAAAAAAATCCGAATTACACTTGTATATCGCATTACTGTGTACAAAAAGGTTAAACACCCCATTAGTAGGAAGGGGAATTATTGATCAAGCACTCCAAAACATAGCGGATACGACCGGTTCCGAAGTAGAAGTTGAGCGAACTTGGTTACATAACCTAAGGGCACTTACCTACGTGGAAACGGGCGATTTAGCTCAAGCATTTAAAGAATGCAAACAAGGACTTGAACACATAAAGGAAGGTAATCGAAAGGAAGATGCCATCCATATAAAAATAAACTTAATATCCAATATATCTGTTTTGTTTGAATATATGAAGAAAGTGGACACAGCACTCAAACATTGGTCAAAATTCGAAAAGTTTGTTACTCATTCAAGCCCGGTTTTTACGAAGCATTATTTATACAGGAAAGCAGGGTTGCTCTTTAAACTCCAGCGATACGCTGAAGCAATCCAATCATTAAAAGATAGTTATCGCATTGCAAAAGACATGAACGATGCTTTTCATATGGACATCATTGCCAGGAGTCTGGGAGCCATATATTTTGAGCAGCGGCTTTATGATAAAGCGACGCAGTGGTACAGAAGAAGTCTTGATTCCAAGTTACTTCTTATACAGGATGAAGACCTTCCTCGGGTCGCAACGGCGCTAGCGATATGTCTAGAAAAGCAAGGAAATGGGGATGAGGGGAAGCAGGAAATTTTGAACAGCTTAAAAATCCAATCCAAAGGAAGCGCTGCGGAGAAAGCAAGCGAAATCCTTTTAAGATGGGATCAAAAGAAAGATGAGACATGGGAGAGTTACGTAAGATGGTCAATCCAAAAACCAGAAACCAAATTGAATCGACCGTTTGATCTGACTAATCTTTATTATGAAAAACCGGAGAGAATCCGTGTGGGTTAATACATCTACCTGGGAATGGCTAAAGCCATATGTATTACGTAGTACCTCTCTCCCTATAGAAGACATTCTTCAGCTAAGAGTAGCAACAACCAAGGAACATTTTAAACAATGGAAAAAGGCACGTAAAGATTATGAAAATTGGTGCGATCATTGGATTCAAGAGATCCGATCGATTCCAAAACAGAATGTTGTCCTCTCCCATCAACGTAAGATCATCCGAAGAATAGAACATAAGAATCCCTTAACAGACAATGATAAATCTATACTGCTAGACTGGCACATGGAAGAGCATATCCATAATTATTCTCTTAAACATCAACAGATCGCTCAATATGAAATGTTAAGTCGCAAAACATTTGAGGAAGAACTCGAGTTATTACAACAAAAGCTGTTTGAACTGTATCAGTCTGATCTTTATGACCGAATGCTTTATACGATTAACTCGGCATTTTGGAACTTTTATCAAACCTATAAGCAAAAAGATCAGGCGAGCTTTAGTCAAAAAAGACAGATGGGGAGAACCCTCTTCGCCTATCTTCAACGTGTTACTACAAAAAACGATACGATGGGTGAATTCGGTCCCATTAGTTATGGCATTTTAGATCAAGGATCACCCCTAAAAGAAAGAAAGATCATACAGAAAAAAGCATTCATCTCGCATCAAGCGCTGCAAAAAATATTAACTGCAATAAAGGAAGACTTGGGAGAAAAAGCAGCGGAATGGAGGCTTCCTTCCTCCTCCGTAGATGGCTTAGATGAATTGCAACGTCTACTTCAATTAGGGGTTTCCCATTCCCATAAATGGCTCATTACTTTGTCAGAGATCGAGCACTATCTCGATAAGTATGTCGATAGTTCATCTCCTACTGAAAAGAGTAAAACCATAGCTAACATAGAAGAAATTTATACTCGAATTACGGGAGAGCGTTATCAAGGTAAAAACACCCAATATTTTGCGGATAAAACCTTAGTTTACGAGGAGTGTTATGATCAGCAGTTTATGCCCGTCGTTATCCCGAAGGATCTTTGGCAGGAATTAGACCAAGCCATACTAATCCAAGCAAAACTTCGATTAGAACGGTGGAAGGTATTCCAAAGGACAGCCATGCAACAATTTGAAAAAGTTAGTCATGGCCGTTCATCTATACCAGCAAAGAAATGGATATCGTATTGGCTAAGAAACCCTCCAACCTTAAAAGATCAGTCCATGGCGGAATTTCTAGAGACTTGGTTGGTCGAAGATCAGGGTACTTCCTACATTCAGGTGCCTCAAAGTGTGTTGCAGGAATGGCAAGCAGAACTGAATTCATTTAGATGGCTTCTATCTCCTGACCTTATGATCGCTGGCAGTGAAAGTGACGCGGGGATCGAGGTCACATCCATTGTTATAGGAGAACTTCATCATGGTTTTACGGGCGATGGGTGGATGCAATTTTTTAATAAGGAAAAAGGAAAACTACGACAAACCGTACATGAAGCCCTACATGTAGAGAATAGTGAAAAATCGTGGGCAAATTGGATATTTAAACGCACAATGAAAAGCACACCACAGGAATATCCGGGTCTTTCCGTAGAATTAACCGGTGTTTCTGCATCCAGCAAAGATAACATTTTGTCTTTAGACCAACTTGAAGTACGAATTAAAAATAATGAAGTAGCCCTTTTTATCAAAAACACTCATCATTGCTTACATTTTTATGCTCCTGCTCTTGGATTTAAAGAAGAAACTTTTTTTCCGTTTGCGCTGTTCTGTTCACCCATGTTTGATCCACCTAAATCAACATCAAAAGGTAGACACCCATCCCTTAAAGTAGGGAGGGTCACCATAATGCGTGAGCATTGGAGGTTTGAACCTTCAGATTGGGTCGGGGAGCAGAACATATCGGATTGGTTTCAACAGTTTGAACGGCTGCAGACGATCCAAAAAAGATTTCATTTACCAACCGAGGGTTTTCTTCATTTCTCACATGAACAGAAGCCCATGTGGTTTGATTTTGATAATCCTTTTTGTGCGGATATGTTTTTTAACGAAGTCAAAAAAGCAACCTCTTTTATGTTTACGAGAATGGATCCTTCTCCAAAGGATTTATTCATTAAAGATGAAAAGGGGCACTACTGTTGTGAGCTGCGTACTTTTGTATATAGAAAAGAAAACTCCATTTAGCGTTAACGATAGTCTTTATTATACCTTGGTAAGGAGGTGATAAAGATGGCTGACACAGTTGAATTGGAAGAATTGGATCTGGAATTAGAAGACCTAGATGATATCGATTTTGAATTGGAAGAGATCGAGGATAAGATTGCCCCTCTAGCCCTTTAGTCACACCAATTTTTGCGTATAGGGATCGGCTTTTACAGCCGATTCTGATACGCAAAAAATGAAGTAAAGAATGAACAAAAAGGGGGATATCATGCAGAATATTCACCTATTTGCTGAATACAAGAAAACGGAGCTTCGCGTATTTGACAATCTTGAAAAAAGCGAAATTAAGAGCCTGACCGAGATGGGCAGTGCTGTTCGATTGAATCATGGGGCTCATCGACAAGTCATCGCGATCTCGGACTTGAATCCGGATTCACTTTATTCTGCTTCCAAACATCTTGTAACAGGAGATCCATTACCGTTGTTTAAACATTGGGAGCCCAAGCAGGAGAAAGCTTTTGAGGATGATTTAACGGACGAAATAGACAAGTGGAATCATCACATGAATCATTTAGCTCTTCATTTTTCACCAGAGGTCATATCAACAAGAGCTTACTGGAAATCTGTAAAGCAACATGTATGGTTTTTTGCGACAGAAGTCGGACTTCGAGAAGATATCAGGCCTTGTTTCATGTTGGAGTTGGAAGTACTTGCGAGACAAAATAAGAAAACAACGAAGTCGAGTGTGACGAAGAGCTGGATTTCCCCAAAATATGTAAACCAGGTGGAACTTGAAAAGTTAGTTCTGTACGCTGCAGAATCAGCGTTGGACAAGCTTAATGCAAAACCATTTCACTCAGGAGCATACTCGTTAGTCTTAGGCCCTTTAGCAGCTCCTGGCATCTTTCATGAAGTTGTGGGTCATGGACTCGAAGCAGATATAGCTGCTCTAACAGGCGCTGCATTTCATAACAGTAAAGGTGAAAGAATTGGCTCCGACAAACTTACCATTGTAGATGATCCAACAAGTTTGGGTTTGCCCGGGAGCTATAACATAGATGACGAAGGAATCACCGCCAAGTGCACCACATTAGTGGAAGAGGGCAGAATTTCAAATTATTTAAGTCACCTGCACAGTAAAGTACAGAGCAACGGACATGGACGTGTCATAAATTATGCCCATCCTCCCCTGGTAAGAATGTCTAATACGTTCGTATTGCCCGGGGAAGATGAACCAGAAGAAATCATTTTAGAAACGAAATCAGGTATTTATATAAAAAATGCTTTTAATGGAGACGTAAATATGATCACTGGGGAATTTAAGATTCATGTTACCGAAGGTTATCTCATAGAAAACGGTAAATTAACAACGCCAATAACGCCCTCCATATTAAAGGGGGACGGGCGCAAGCTGCTTCGTTCTATTGATAGGGTAGGGAATGATTTTCAGATTCATGCGGAAGTAAGAGGTGGATGCGGAAAACTAGGGCAATCTCCTTTACCCGTCTCGGCTGGATCACCAACAGTAAGAGTACTTGATTGGGAAGTGCAGGCCATAGACTCATGAGAAGATATGCGGATTATTATGGAACAGAATTATGTCAGAAATCATGGATCATGACCGAAATGGAATCCCTTTATTCGGAGAGAAAAGGATGCGGAGCATCGTTACGGAGGTGGAACGATGATCAATTCTATTCATGTATTCGTCCTTTATCCAATTATACTAATGTGAAAAGTCAAAATTGGAGTCAGTGGAGCTGTGATACAGGAGTCTCAGGGGTTGTACCACACCGGTCAGATCCAAAGAATATATATCAACCCCATTTGGAAATTTACCAACCCGTCTCAACCCATACCGTAGATCATATCCTGCGTGAAGGAAAAGAAATGATATTTTCTATCGCTGATCTTATCGTGAGCCCAACCCTATTTTTCGAAACGGAAGAGAAAACGGCCTTTTACCAAGATACGGAGGGAAGAGAACACGAGAAAAGAGAGACTCAACATACCGTTTCTGTTTTGGTTCAAGGGAAATCCAATAGAGCCAGTACGACATTCTCTTTTCGCTCCATGACAGATTTAGATTGGCAGTCACTATGTGGAGAGTTAAATAGTCAACTGCAAACTCAAGCAGAGCGCCCAAAAAGAAGTGTAAATCATTCATCCATCATATTAACGGAGCAGGGAACAGAAGAGCTGCTTAAAGCTCTCGGAAACCTTTTTATTTCTGACTATATGGATACGAATGTACCCGTACTTTGGCAGAAACAAGGGAAACGAATTGCAAGTCCAGCACTCACATTAACGGATTGCGCTCACCTCCCTAAGCTGCTGAGAAGCTCAAGTTTTGATGATGAAGGAGCCCTGTGTAAAGACATTGCATTACTTAAAAATGGTGTATTTAACGAAGCCTTGCATTCACTTTCTTCTTCAACCAGGCATAAGCAGATGGCTAATGGCCGAGCGTTTCGTAAAGATTATCAGACTATGCCTAAAATTCAATATACGAACCTGAAGGTAGAGGAAGGCTCACATTCAACAGAAGAATTGATAAATAGAAACCCTTCCAGTTTCTTATTGAATCGCAGCTACGGCGGACATATTCGAGGTGGCAAGCTCGTTTTTGGAGCGGAAGGTTGGAGAATTCATAATAACACCTTGGTAGAGAGATTAACCCAAGTCCAAATTGAAGCGCCTTTATTTCAGATGTTACGTTCAATTGATCCTGCAACGGATGGATACAGCAATACATCAGGTAGAGGATTTATATCTCCATCTTTGTATGTAGAAAACGTATCTGTAATCTATTAAAGAGGTGAGATCATGAAGGTAATGAAATCCGATAAACTCGACCTTTTGAATTGGATAGACCAGGGGGCAGAGCATCAGTGGTTTTCCGCTTCTCCGAGTATTACGGGCCGGGAGCATCAAGAGCTGCCTCCTTTACACGAAAGAAAGTCCATCTTGATCGAGCTAAAAGAGGACACATATCTGCCGGCCAAGCTGCTTTATAAGGTGTGGGATGTTTTAATTGATCCTTATATTGCAAAAAGAATTACCATTCAAAATGCCTACAAAGCTTTGCATCAGGCTCTTAAAGAGGATGAGACAGGCTGGTTAACTCCCCTTCCAGCTCACCCAATGGATCGGCAATTTTCAACCAATATGGAGAAAATACTTCGTATAGCTAATGATACGGTGAGCTGTTTACTGGAGATTCGCGAGCAGACAACCGAAATACAAGTCCCCTGGATTCTACCAGTAAATGTCTCTTACTTGGATAAGGTAAGTTTGATATTTTTGCAACGACTTATTTATCGGACGAAAAAACTTCCGATTGCTATAGATACGTATTACTTCTACCAAGAACACATCTCATCTAAAGATCTAGATGCAAATCAACTCATTCATATTCGTGTACGGGATTTTTATAAATCATTAGGTGTAGACCACTTAAATCAAACGGACAAGACCAGATTAAGCAATGAACGTTTCCAACTATTAAAAACACCTTTAGAAAAAGCAGTTGTTTGGTGTGACGGCTACTCAGTATTGGCACACGCAAACCAATTGCTTACTAAGGTATGCAAGGATGAAGAAGAGGCAGAGCTTTTATTTCTTGTTATGCGTGCGTACCTATTCGAGAGACAGCTCTCTGCAGCAGAATCAACACTGCAAAAAATCATTCAAACTAATAAATACTCCAGCAGTATTCGTGCAAGAGCATCGATCTACTATGCATTGTTATTAGCGAATCATATTAAACGTCCTGAAGAAGCAATTCACGTTGTAGATCAAGGGATGACGTTTCTGAGTGGAATAAATGATGAATCGGCGGTCAGAGAGATGGCTTGGTTACATAATGTAAAAGCTTTAACTTATTACAGGCTTCAACAACTGCCCCAGGCAGCGAAATCCTTACAACAAGTTAAGGTATACATTAAGCAACTAGGGAAGGAGGATACGGTTCTGCTTTCATCTGCATATGCTCAGAACTCAAGCTACCTTTATGAAGCCATTGGAAAAATAGATGCAGCAATACAGACACAGCAGATATTTATCCAGAAAAACGCAGGCCAGGACGACAGTTTTTTAGTTGCACATTGGTTCCGTATTGGATTTCTAGCTGGAAAAAAAGGTGAACTTCAAATAGCGCTAAGTTGGTTAGACAAAGCGTACGAAGCTTGTAACCGAATATCTGACCCTTATATGCAAGAATGGATTGCCAGAAGTACAGCATATATATTACTTCAGTCAAAGGAGATGGATCGAGCAGCATTATGGCTACAAAGAAGCACAGATCTATGCAAAAAAATTCATCTCCTGCCTGAGTTGATAAGTGTATCTACAGCTTTATATGCAGTCCACCAAATGATTGGTGTATCAGAAGAGCCATCGGAATCACCAATCAGACGAGATGAGAGTTTATCTCCTTCTGAATTGAGGATTAGAAAAGAACAATTAGAACAAATCGAAAGAGGGGAGATTGAAGTTTACCAAATCATCCCGAAACCGAATTCAAGATTTTTTTATCCTTTTCATCATTTTTGGTTTTAAGGGAGGAACCTCATTTGTCAGAAATCATACCTTTACGTAAAAATAGAAGTTTTAATTTTTGGGTATCCGCCCAAATTGTTTCGCCAATAGCGGAAAGTTTCTCAACAATTCTAATTACATGGACCATTTGGAAAGAGTCCAATTCAACTACACTCCTGGCTTTAACCTTGATTCTTACGACGATCCCACAAATTATTTTTGGAATGGTTGCTGGAGTCGCAACGGATCGGTTTAACCGCAAGAAAATTGTGATGTTTTGTAATGCAATAAGAGCAGTCCTCATGGTTGTGATGGGACTCTTAGCCTTTTCTAGTCTCTTAAATGAAATCATTTTTATGCTGGCTTCGTTCATATTGGGTTTCTTGCGTTTATTTGCAATGACCGCTTACAGAGCAGCCATGCCAGGTATCGTTCATAAAGAGCAATTAATGAAAGCCAACTCTATCACCAACAGTGTAAGAATGGGCTTTTGGCTGATTGGACCGTTATTTGCTGGATTCTCATTAACCTTACTTAGTACCGGTCAAATTATGATTATGAACGCGATCCTATTTGTTATTTCCGTTTTTTTACTTATGCCTGTGCAGATTAAGCAAGTGAAGGTCGAGCATAAAAACAAAAATCTCTTTAAAGAACTAGGTGTCGGATTAAAACTGGTTTCTCAGGATCGACTTATCTTCTCCATTTTTATCACGTTTGCTGCGTTTACATGTTTCGGTCGAGGGATTGCCCACCTAGGTAATCTGATGGTTTCGAACGAAATTGGATTAGACTCGTCAGGTTTTGGTGTTCTTTCGAGTGCTGATGGATTTGGATACCTCGTTGCAGGAATTATTCTGGCTCGTCTTGCGATTAAAAACAAATATCGTACAATGATGCTCGCTTGGTTAGGCGGCGGAATCGCATTTCTTTTCATGCCATTTAGTGATTCCATATGGCTTCCTCTCATTCTGTTGTTCATGGTTGGTTTAACTCAACCCTTCGTTGATGTACCCTTAGTTACTTTAGTACAACAAAGAGTGGCAGATGAACATTTAGGTAAGGTTTTTGGATTTCATACGGTAACCATCTGGATTGGAGAATTCATGGCCTATGCGTTATTTGGATATTTGTTTGGGGCTTTTACCCCTACTATGGTCTATGCAACTTCCGGTTTAATCGTAGGACTTCTGGCGATCGGAATGTTGATCTTTGCTCGAATCAGGCTGAAATACACGCAAGACAACATCCAACAACCAGAGAGCATCGCGAAGAACATCAGTAATTAGGAGGTGCAACAATGACGTTAGAAATGACAACGGATAATCAACGGAAACAATTAGACCAAGGCGAATGGCGTTTCTTCCCGCATGTTATTCTTCGTAGTGCAGGGTTTCCCTTACACTGGTTACAACAGCTTTCTTTTCTAAAAACATCAGAGTTGATTTATGAAAAGAAAAAGCATGAAGTCAAGTGTAAAGAAGCACTAGAGGATTTTAAAATCGCACTAAGTAGCATGCCTGAATTAACGAATCGACAAAGAAAGAGACTGCATCGCCAACTGGATCTTTATACATGGCCAGAGGGTGAGGGGAGTCGTGAATTACTAAGCAGAATAGACGATCATCAGCTCATAGAAGCAAAGGAAAGAATCAATACATTAAAGGAAATATACAAACAAATAAACACGGTATTTGAAGACGAGTTAATGAGAAACAGGAGACATTTGCAGCAAATCTTTATTGAAAATGTAAATCTTCAAGAAGCGACCTACCTTTCATCTCCAAATGCATATGAGAATGGATTAAACTTGTTTCTAACAAATGAGTTGGATTCATCTCGCACACATAAGCAACGAAAAAAGGAAAAGATGGCAGCGAAATATTTACAGCGATTCACTTCCAAGAATGAAACAGCCAGTTTCTATGGCCCTGCTAACTACGGCGTGTTTACATTTCAGCCTGGCCAACTGGAGATCCGTATTAACGGTAAAATAAAGCGTCAATTATTTCTTGCTTACTGGGCAGTACAAAGCCTAGCCGACAAAATTGCACATGATTCACATGTACAGCCTTATCTTAAACCTAAACTCAGCCCATTCCTTATAAGAGAACATACTCAGCTCAGACAAGCAGCAAATAACAAATTGATCCGGCTTCCGGATGTATATCATCAAATTATTGAAGAAAGTAATGGGTTAAAGAACGTTATTGAAATCGCACATGCTCTGAATTTACCCATAACCGAATGTCTATCACGAATTTTGAAATTAAAAGAAAAACGCGTACTTGTACTGGAAGTTGATTTTCCAACTTCGGTATTTGAAACGTTTCACGAGCTAAAAGAGTGGACCAGTCAGCTACCAAAGGACTGTGCGTCAAAGGCAACCTGGCAAGAAATTGCTGATGAATGGTCTACCCTTTTAAAGGAATGGAATCAAAGCAGCAGCTTTGAACAACGCCGCAAGCTGTTAAAGTCTCTTGAAACATCCTTCGAAAAACATATTGGATTATCTTCTAGGAAAGATCAGGGAAAGCATTATAGCGACAGAATGATCGTATATGAAGAGGCACACGGAGATGTCTCCACTTGTCTGATTGGCCAGGAAGTAAAGGACAAATGGAAAGAGCAATTAACCCCAATTTTTCGATTATTGACTTGCCGTGCTGCTGTTGAACACCAGGCATTCACACAGTTTGCCTATGAGGAATATCAAAAATTTGAGAAGAACCCTAATTTTTTATCCTTTGCTCTGCACATGCAAAAATGTAAAGAAGATGCACTGGAGTATGTAAATAAAGCACTTCAGGCATTTGATCATAAGCTGATCACAACACTTCAAGCCTGTTCGCTTGATAGAGGGAAAATTAGTCTTACAGAAGAAGAGATTGAATCTTTTTGTTCTCAATATCCTACAACAGAGTTGGCTTTATTCAGTCCGGATTTAATGATCGCAGCGCCCCATGCTGAAGCAATAAATCAGGGGGATTATCAACTGGTATTAGGAGAGGTTCACAGCGGCATTCAGGTATGGAGTGTGTTAGACTCCGTTTATCCTGAAAGAAATCACCTAAATACGGAGATCTATCATCATTTAGGTGAAGGCTTACAGTCCCTTTGGCTCGAACATGTCGGACCAAGAGCACCTGGGAAAACCTTTAGACCCGAACTTAGCGGAGGCATAACTGTAGAAAACTTAGGGCGCTCAATGAAATCCCGTGGAGAAGTAAGAGTGGTTTCTGAGTTAGATCTAGTATATGATCAGCGTTTTTACATTTTAGAGGCCGGGCATAAAAAGATCATGGACTTAGAGACGGATGTTGAACCTCTGAATCAGATATTTAGTTTTCCTTGCGTCAAATCGTTTTCTATTCAAATGGGTGAACATACGCCACGAATCGAGATAAACGGAGTTGTTTTTCAGCGTGAACGCTGGAAACTAAACAGTAAAGAGATTTTAGCGAGTGCTAGTGACAAAGACATCAACGAATGGTTGCTTATCGAATGGGCCATTGCGTTCAAAAAGCAGTATTCTATGCCTCGGTGTGTATATGTAAGGGGAGATAACGAACCTAAACCCATCTTCGTTGACTTTGAAAACTTTTTCACCTTGGAATTGCTGATCCAGCTCCTAAAGAAAAACGAAATCTTAGTTATATCGGAGATGTTGCCCGCAGCGGATGAGCTATGGTTTGAACGTCATGAAAGTAAGTATACTTCTGAATTCCGTTTCAGTGTCATATATGAGAATCTGACCTAGCAGCATGACGTTTATGTTAGGAGGAACTTATGAGAGAGAGCTTTGATATATGTGTAATAGGAGGCGGGGTCATTGGCCTGTCTATTGCTATCCATGCAGCGCAAAAGGGAGCCAAAGTAGTCATCGTAGAGAAAGGAAAACTTGGTCAGGAGGCATCAGGAGGTCGTGCTGGCTTATTAACCACGGTCTCAGAAGGATCAAGTGAGGAACATCCTTACTCCAAGTTATCCAGAGAAGCACTCCAATATCTTCTCCATTGGATTCCAGAACTACACAGCAAAACACAGATCAGTAGTGGACTTGTTCAACAGGACTTAATGCGACTTTCAATAAATCAAGAAGAGACCGTGGTTCTCGAAGAGACCTTTCAAATTCAATCCGCAGCTAATTCTAAGACAACTATATTGAGTGCAGAAAAAGCTAGAGAGATTGAGCCTTTGCTGTCTACCCATATTCAAATGGCCGTTCATAGTCCAGGGGAGTACCATTTAGACCCGGTACAATTTTCTCATGCCTTAGCAAAAATGGCGAGGACGTTAGGTGTAGCGATCAAAGAACAGACCGAAGCCGTTCAACTGATTCAACAGAATCAACGTCTGTACGGAATATTAACGAATCACGGGGATCAGATCCGAGCTAAAACTACCGTATTAGCTGCAGGAGCTTGGTCTGGTTTACTCGCAAGATGGGCTAAATTAAAGCTTCCTGTGTATCCTTTGAAAGGACAGATTATGGTTTTAAAACAGGGAGATGTCGATCTGAACGTCATGATTAACACTTCTAAAGGCTATATACTCTCAAAGCCAAATGGCACCATTGTGTTAGGAGCAACCAACGAGAGAGAAAAATTCAACAAAGCCATTACGCCAAAAGGGCTTGAACAATTGCTCCCCTTATTTGACTATGTACCGGAACTTAAACAATGCGAAATACAGGAATTATGGGCTGGCCTTCGTCCTGCTACCTCAGATGGACAACCGATCATCGGTGTTGTTCCTGGATGGGAAGGATTTTATTTAGCGACAGGTCACACTCGACACGGAGTCCTGCTCAGTGGTTTAACGGGACATTTAGTTGCGCAAGAACTGGAAAATAACAAAACTCCCCATCTGCTGAAGGCGTTCTGCTTCGAGCGGTTTGCAGCAGTAGGAATGAGGTGAGATCGACGATGTGGTCCTTTTTATCCGATTATATTGTACGTAGCACTGGATTTCCTCAACATCTGATGGACACGCTTTTATTTTCGGAGACGATAAATAAAATTCAACATACAACCCGGCTTAGAGAGAAATTAGAGAAAGAAAGACAATGGTTTCTCACTACATTTGATGAATGGGTTACTGCAGCACATAACATCTATCCTCAGGGAGATCCTGTGTTTAAAAAGTTATACAAAGTGAAAAAAAGAATGTTGAAAAACGCTCCTTTATTAACATTCGAGTGGCCTCAACATCTGCCTCCGGGGGACACATGGCTTAAAGAATACGAAAGACAAAGAGCAGAACTTGTAATGGAAGAAGAGAACACCTTAAACATTCTGCAAGAAGAGAAAAACAGTAAAACAATTCAGCTACGATCCCTCTTAAGTCAACCTGACATCCAAGAAGCCATCGCTCACTCCAATCCTGAAGTATGGAATTCGCTGCACAGGTATCTTCAAAAAGACACAAATACAATGAAACCTTCCAGAAGGCGATATGAAGAACGAGCTTACATTAGTTACTTACAGCGCTTTTTGTTCAAAAATGATACGACCAGTTTTTTTGGCCCACTGAATTATGGACTGTTCAAAGACCAAAAAGAAAATCTGTGTTTTACAAGAACAGGCCAGATCCCAACTCAGCGACGTACATTTCTTGCGTACTGGGTGGTCCAGTCTCTATCTCATCAGATCAATCGTGAAGAACTGTGGAACGATTACTTCCCACTATCTTTGCATGATAGTTTTTATCTCGACGATACCGGGATTATGCACCCTCAGAGCGGGAAAAAAATAGGAATCAAACCGGAAATCATTAGCATTTTACAGCAGTGTAATGGACAGAAATCAGCGCACGAACTTTTAGGTAACTGTTCAGCTTCTGTAGTAAAACAAATGGAACTTTTGATCCATAAAGGTGTGGTCATTCGAGGGTACAGGTTAACACCATCCACGCATCATTTACTTGAGGACTTGATCCTGTTCGTCGAAAAGTTACCCGAGAGTCCATTAAGAGAAACCTGGCTGTTACATTTAGGACAATTTCAGAGATGGCAATCGGAGTACAGTAACGGGAACGCAGAGAACAAAGTTAGGATCGTTCAAGAAGCAGGGGCACTTTTCAAAAAATTAACAGGCCTGGATCCGTATCACTCATCGGGGGAAAATTACGCGGACCGCAGTTTGTATTGTGAAGAATGTGCAGGTGATGTGACCAGTTTCACTCTATCCCACCGAGCGAAGGACGATTTACAACATCGTTTATCTCCTTTATTAGATTGGGGCTGGACACTAGCGAATAAGAAAAAGAAGCTGGCACAATCTCAAGCTAAACATCTGTTCAAACAACTAATCAACGATTCAGGATCACCACACGTTCCTTTTTTAGTGTTTTTACTTGCTCTACAGCAGCAAAAATTTCAATTAGAGCTACAGGGTGAATCTCCTTCTGAGCACTTGCAAAAGTGGATTACCGAAGAAAACCTGCAACAAAGTAAGGTTATCGAATTAAAGGATGAATGGGTGGAACATGTAATTGAGCTTCCAGAAGCAGAACAATATGTATGTGTCACATCCCCAGATATCATGATTCAAGCCGAAAGTATAGATGAGATTAATCAAGGGAATTTCCAGTGGATTATCGGTGAAGTTCATTGGGGTACACAAGGGATGAGCAATCTGCTGTATTATCATCCTAATCGAGATAAATGGATTAAAGAAGCCACACAGGCGATTGAGAGTTTACCCAACGGAAAGCAAATCGTAAATGTGGTGTTAAAGCAGAGAGCCGGAAAAAACTTCTTTCTAGAAATATTTGAACGAAGTATTACACTCATGGGTCATTCGGGGAAAGACAAAGATAACGTATTGTCGTTTAGTCAACTATACGTGCTAGAAGAGAACGAAGAGCTAGTGATTCGGGATATACATCATGAGCGAATCATTCCACATATGGGAGAACCAGATGATTTGGTATCGCTAGTTTTCTCCGAACCGAACGTCGTGGTGCCCAAATTTAAGCTTCCTGCACATACACCACGTATTCTGTTTCGTGACATCGTCCTGCAACGTGAAACTTGGACAATGTCAACCGAGGAGTGGCATACTGTTTTGGCGGCGGACGAGGATAAGCGGTTTATCGAAGCTTGGATATTAAAGGAGAAGTATCAGCTTCCTGATGAGGTGTTCGTTCGTCTGAAGGGCGAGCTAAAGCCGTTCTACATTCATTTTAAAAATTATTATTTAGTTGATCTACTACTTAAACATCTGGTTCCAGAGGAAAGTGTAACCTTTAGTGAATTACTACCGAACCGAACGTCGAATTGGTTTCAAAATGAGAAGGGAAGTTATTGTTGTGAACTCAGGGGCATTATGGTTCGCCCTCCAATAAAGCAGAACAGTCTTAAGGAGGAACCTCAGCATGCTGTTATCCAATCGTGAGATGAAGTGGACGTTGATGGATAGAATGATCCTTCGTACAACAGGTTTCCCATTTCAGATGGTGGAGAAGCTGAACTCTAAAGCTACAGCGGTTTCATTAGAGCATTGGGAACATATTCAACAGCGCAAAGAAGAGTTGGCTAAAACATATCTTCTAACCATATACGATCGGATGATGAGCTGGGAATGGAGCCAGGTGGGAGAAGAGCAACAGTATAACAAGGTGAAAAAGGCTAGAAGGCACTTCCTTAAGAGAACCCCGATTCCAGAAGAATTGGTACGTTGGTGGTTGTCGAGAGATTATCCAAAGGAATGGCAAGAGATTCCTCTTATGTGGAACGCTTTTTTCCATAAAGAATCAGAGGTTTTGTTAGAGGCAAAGGGAAAATTTGAAAACGAGTTCGGCAAAATAAGAGCAGGAATCATGGAAGTTGCAGCAGATCCCCATTTCCAAGAAGCCGTATATTTTAGCAGCCCATCTGCATTTCAAGCATTAGAACGGCATATGAAATTATGGCAACAATCTGGCGAGGAAGGGCCTGCCCTAAATAAAGAGGTTCGAAAAAATGAATCTTTAATCTTTGGATATTTGCAACGGTTTTGTACGAAAAACGATACCACCAGCTTTTTTGGTCCGATTAATTATGGACGCTTTGATCGAAATAATACCCATTCGCTTGAGATAAAACATACAGAAGGAAGAAAATTGCAAAGAAAAGCCGTTTCCTTTAGTCAGTGGTGCATTCGTGCAATGACTTCCAGAATCAGTAGCGATCCGGCTGTACGGAGACATATAGCCCCTAGGAAAAATCCGTTAGTAACTATTGAAGATAACAGATTGAAATATCATTTTACGGACAAAACAAGGACGCTTCCAGATGTCTATCTCTCTTTGTTACAACATATAGACGGCCAAACAAAGCCCGATGAGTTGTCTCGTTTAACAGAAGTACCGATGGAGAACATAGAGTATATGCTAGGACAACTTAAAAAAATTGAAGTGATTCGTCATGAAATTGAACTTTGTGCAACAAGGGTTCCATTATTAGAAGATTTACAGGGAATCGTAGAGGAATTGCCTCCTGATGCTCGGGATCGTTGGATTTCGTTTGTGAAAGAAGCTGTCACACTGAGAGATCAATTTGAAGCTTCTGATTGGCCTGAAAAAGCCCGTGTTTTTGAAGCAGTAGAACAGTGGTTTGAGTCCTGGCATCCAGATGAGGTTCGGCGTAAAGCCGGCACGCTCTATGGTGATCGGCTAATTCTTACCGAAGATTGCGTTGGCAGTGTAAGCCATTTACAAATAGGCGGTAAGCTTTATGAGCGACTATCTAAACAAAGTGTGCTTGTATTGGAATTTCTAAAGATCCCTGCCGCCTTACGCTGGTTAGATTATCAAGAAGCTGCCCTTGGTATTTTTGACGAATTAAAAGAAGAGAGAAGCTCTATAGCTTATACCGAGATCATTCATAGATTGGATGATCCTGGAGTCCCCTTTGTTTCATCGAGAGTGAAGAAATTTGAAGAAAAAGCAAGCTCTTTACTCACAGAGACATCGGAGGGATATGTTCTTGATGAGCAACAAGTGGCGCAGCTAATTCGAGAATATGAAGATACGATAGATCAAGTATATTCCCATGCACCGTTTAGTTTTCCTAGCCCAGATCTCATGATCGCAGCCCGTTCAATGAAGGACTTGGAAGAGGATACCTATCAGATTGTACTAGGGGAAATTCATGATGACTGGAGCACGATTTATGATGGGGTATTTGGCTTCTATCATCCTGAGAATGAGGCACTGAAAAAAGAGATGCAGGATTTTATCTCTGCTTTCCCGATGTCACATCAAATGTCTAGCGTTGTATCGAACCGAAGACATAAACACATCACTCCAGAGTTACCGGGTTGGACCATTGAGTTGGCCTCAAAATCGATCAAAAGCAGTAGGCAAGTAATTCCTATAGGCGAAGTGAACGTTGTAAAACAAGGAGAACGTTTAACTCTGGATTATCGAGGGAAGGAAATCATCCTGTATCCCGGGGATGTCAGAACCATAGCTCATGGGGCATTCTCTTTACCCAGAATCATTTCGATAGACCTTTTGGATGCGCTTGAACATACACCGTTACCTCGAATTTATATTGGAGAAATGGTATATCAGCGAAAAAAATGGAGGATAAACACACAGGACTATAAAAGCACATCGATCCCCTCTGGATATGAGCTTCTAAAAGAAGGGTACAAGTTCAAGGCTGCTTATCACCTTCCAACGCAGTTCTTTGTCAAATGGTCGAATACTGAAAAGCCAGTATTTGTAGATATCCGGAATTACTGGGCTTTAGATTGGTTGTTTCGTATGATGAAAAATTCGTCTTGTATTGAGATCAGCGAATTTTTACCCGGAGCAGAACAGCTATTTTGGGAAGGTGAACATGGTAAGCAAACCTGTGAATTCAGAATGGGATTTACTTACTCCCATCAACCATTACCAACAAAGTTAGAGGGTGTGTTAGCTAATGAATCTGTTAACAGATAATTCTAAAAATACTTCTCTGCGTGAGCATAGTCATTCCGGTGGTTGGCAGTGGTTCGAACATTTTGTTCTGAGAAGCACAGGTTTCCCCTTTGAATGGTTGGCTGATTTAAGGATGGAGCAAACCTTATTTCTGTTGAGCCAAGATTCAGAGGAAGAGCGATTACAAGCGGTCTTTGAAAAAGAACTCGCTGAAAAAAGATCCAAACTTAGAGACATGTTTGATACGGAAGACTTTCGGCAGGCTATTTTTATATCGAATCCGGACATGTATCCGCATATTGATCGATATATGCATCACTTTTCAACTTCCCAAAGACCTTCCAAGGTGAAAAGGATCGAAAAAAAACTGTTCACTTATCTTCAGCGATTTTGCGCTAAAAATGAATCGGCTAGCTTTTTTGGTCCACTGAATTATGGAAAGGTAAATCGTGAAGAACCTCGCTACTGGACTGGAGAATGGGATCAGAATAGCTATTTACAAGATAGAGAGTCCTTTATATCCTATTGGGCTGTTAAGGAACTCATGAAAGCCGCGGGGGCTGAGAAGGAACTTAGTCCCTATGTCCCGTTGCACATCTCTGCTTGGACCATTTTAGAGGAAGAACACATTTTAACCTCATCAGAGAATCGAATCAAACTACCCGAACGGTTAATGTCTATTCTGCACTACATTCAGCAGTATTCACCATGTCTTGCGCAAGTAATCGAGGCTCATATCGATATTTCACCTGCACAAATTGAAAACTGGATCAATCAACTGGTTTCAAAAGGTATTTTACGTAAGGAATGGGTAATTCCATCCTCATTGGTTCATCCACTATCTGTTTTTTTAGAACAGATTCGATCACTGCCAGATCATAAAGTAAAAGAAAAATGGTGCCGTGAATTGGAGGAGCTATCTAAGATTACGGAGCGCTTGGCCGAACAAAAAATAACGTCAAAGATTGAACTCGTCATAAAACTTGAAGAAAAATTTGAGCAGCTGACTGGCAAGCCAAGCCGACGCGGCAAAGCATCTTTGTATGCAGACCGGTTTGTTTATTATGAAGACGCCCACGGGCATATTAAACAATTTACTTTAGGAGAACCCTTTATTCAAGATTTAGAATCCAAACTCTCTGGTGCTCTGAATCTCAGCGCAGCATATGGAGAAGAAGTATGGAACCACTATCAACTGCTTGGAAAAAATGTTTTCGAAAAAATGCAAACTGTACATCGTCAAGAAATTCCTTTTTCCAAATTTATAGAGCAATTAAGAGAACACTATCCAGATATACCAACTCTGCCGTCATTTTCGTTTACGCAACAGCTAGAAGAAATGGTTGAAGAGAACGGATCAGAATTGAAGAAAGTTGAGATTTCTTCCAAACTGTTGCCAATACAACACTCCAATCGTTCGTTATATGCTTTACCGGATTTGTTCCTGCAGGCCAGTAGTATTGAAGATTTACAAACGGGCAACGTAGAAATCATTCTGGCCAAGCTGCATCATCATTTATTGATCAATAACTGGATGACTCATTTTTATCAAGACAAAGAAAGTCTTGAGACGGAGCTGATCCAACTATTAAGAAAGGTCGATCTGGCTGATGGGACTACGCTGGCCGGAATCGAAGTGATGAGAAGAAATAAAGCCTTTTATGACTATCCATCCAAAGTCGTTGAAATTGCGGAGAAGCCTGCACAGGGTAAGGAATCCATCAAATTGTCCGAATTGGTTGTAACAAAGAATGATGAGGAAAACCTTGTGCTTCTGAGAAAAGGCACTTTGGAACAAATCGAGCTCTATGTTCCCCTAGCTGACCAAGTATTTTATTTGCCTTTTGCCATGTTTAGTAAACCGATGCTGCTCCATGTTCCTATATCTACAGGAAAACATACGCCTAGAATTGTTATCGATGGTGTTGTATATCAAAGGGAGCGTTGGAGCTTTGAAGCAGCCCCCTTACATCTAGCATTTAAAGGCTTGCATAGCGTTGAGTTGATGAAAAAGGTAGAGGAATGGAGAACAAGTGAGGGGCTTCCGGACATCATTTATATGAAAGGATCTGAGGTTAGAAAACCCTATTGGATTGATTTCAAAAATTATTTTTCCCTTGAACTCATGCAACAAATTGTAATGGAAAATGCAAATGTGATGATAGAAGAGATGCTTCCCGATCCTGATCATCTGTGGTTAAGCTCTACCAAAGGAAGACATTCTTGTGAGCTCAGAATGGGCGTTTACAAAATTGGAACAAAGGAGGTGGAAGGCCATGCATAAGGAACCTTCCGCCCTTGTTACACATGATGAAATCAGGCTTGGTATTTCCTTTGAAGACAAACTATTCCATTCATTTTACGGGTTAAAGGAATGCTGGTGGCAGCTTCAAGATGTTATTGAGAGACATTATCCAGAGTTAAAGCAACAATTTTCAGCTGAGTTACAATTTTTGTTCCCGGAGACATCTTTAAATAAGCATACAGAACCCTTAGAAGCGCTGGCTGCAGGTTCTTCCGAAAGAAGATTATCCAAAGAATCTGAACAGATCTTTCGCCTAGTTTGGGGCATATCCAAGTTAATTCAGCTTGTGAGTTATCATAGACCTCTTCAAATCCTTTTTTATAACGTAGCCGAGGCAGACAGGGTGAGCCTTCAATTTATCAGTTATCTCTCTTCTCAGAAGGGAAATATAGATCTGCAGGTACACGTTGGCGAGGTTCCAACAAGCTGGGATGAAGAATGCAAACTTTTGCGCGATGAACTTCTACAGATGTGGAAGAAGAACCTTCATAAGACCGAAGAAAATGAAGAGAGAAAGAAGCCGGTGAACAAAAACCGGTCATTGTCCTCTGATGAGAAAACTGCATTATCGTGGTTTCAAAATAGGGAATCCATGCACGCATACGATATGGAGGAAATCATCCAACGGTTTGTTATGGGCGGGAATTATGAGGCTGCTCTAACATTGATTCAAGGAGGAATCCATACGGTTTTCGATAAGGAACGACTAGCAACCTTATGGATGAAAAAAGGACTAGTATATGCCTTCTGCGGAAACTACAGCAAAGCAATAGTTTGTTATAAGCATCTATTTTCACTTTCAACGAGTCCTCAAAAGCGAACTTCAACCTGTATGTACCTGGCTCTGCTCTCTAGCAAGCGACTAGATCAGGAAGATGAGGCTCAGTCTTGGATTGAAAAAGGGCTGCAAGAAGCCGTAATGTTGGAAGGGAAAGAAGCAGATATTGAAAAAGGTTGGCTTTATAATGTTCGGGCTTTGTCTGCTTTCCGGGAGAAGAACTACCGTGAGGCGTTACAATACAGTCAAGCTGCCCTAAAACGAATTATGAATCATCAGGCTGGAGATGCACTTCATTTAAAAATTAATGTCATTTCCAATTTGAGCGTGCTTTTTGAAAAGATGGGTTTGAGCGAAAAAGCGCTGACAACCTGGCAAAAATTCGAACAATTTATAACACGCGGCACGACTGCAGCATTTAGCAAAACCTATTACTTCCGCTTGGGAGCACTTCAAGTAGCTAGCGGCCAACAAAAAGAGGGTATTGCTTATATCACGCAAGCTTATGAGATTGCCAAAAGAATTGATGACGTTTTTCATGCCGCCTTTATCGCACAAGAGCTAGCCATTTATGCATACAATGACGATGATTTTGCCCAAACTGTGCACTGGCTGGAACATTCGGCTTCTATGGCTTTAGAGTTTGGTGATGAGGCCTTTGCTTCTCTTCAGGAGAGAAGAACCAAGTTAGTCCAACAAAATGAATCCATGATAATGAAGCAAGAATTGGATCTGGGTTCACCGATCACGAAAATCGGCCGTCCCTTTTATCCGATCCATATTCCTAATCCGTTAATCCAACAGTAATTAGAATATGATGTTTGGAGGTATGAACAGGATGGATATCAAAAAGAGTGTGGACTGGACGTTTGTATCCAAACTTGTCGTCAGAAAAACGGGGTTCCCTTTTGAAACACTAGAGCAGCTCCACTGGAACGAAACCATTCAGCAGCTATCTGAGATCACTACCTTAGAGAAGGACAAGCAATCTCTCACGGAACATTTATTGCATGACATCATTCCTCAGACTGTCAACCTGCATGCAGAACAGAATCAGAAATCGATTTTACACGTATTATCCCGAGTTCGAAAATATCTAGCTAAACATACGATACGAACACGTGAATTAGAGGAAGTGAACCAATTCTTTACTATGGATCATCCTTTGCGTAAAGGTTTGCAGCAATGGCTTGATATGGATCTGCATATCCAAGAAAACATGAGACGGACTGAGGCAATATTTTATGAAGAACTCAAAATGAAAAGGCGACAACTTCAAGAGATATTCAAAGATCCTTATCTGGCGGAGGCTGTTTATATTTCTAATCCGGATGTATTTAATATATCCTATTCCCGTTTTATATCGCATCAGGAGTATGAGAGCCGCCCTTCAAAAATCAGAACACTGGAAATGCGTTTTTACTCCTATTTGCAGCGTTTTTGTTCAAAAAATGATACGGCCAGTTTTTTTGGGCCAATGAATTATGCAGAATGGGATATGGATTTGGACAAGTCCATGCATTTTGAAGCTAAGTCGGGTAAATTTGAAGAACGTGTCATCCATTATTCCTTCTGGATGGTTAAAGAGCTTGCCAAACGTATAGCCGAAGAGCAGGAGATCAGCAACTTTCTGATCCCTAGACTGCACCCGATGTGTGCACTGCAACAAAATAAACTGTTCTTTTTACACCTGAATAAAGAAATTTCACTTCCCAATAAATACGATGCGATCGTACAGGAAATATCGAGTGAAGAGCTAAATCTTCATCAATTGTCAGAAAAATTGGATCTGAGTATTTCTGAACTTCGTCGGTACATTAAACAACTGGCCGATAAAAATATAGTTCTATTTGAAATCGAAATCCCTTCCACTATTTTTGATCCATTTAGCTATTTGCACTCGTGGTTAGAGGAGCTTCCGTTAAACGAAGGGAGGAAGAGAACCTGGCTTGAGATTTTGGAACAGTTTAAACAATTGAAAGAAGAGGCATTGGCAAAAGATTTAAACCATCGGCAAGATGTCACCCGGCGCATGGAACAATTATTTGAAGAAGTTACTCATTCGTCTGCACGGCGAAGCCAAGGGCAAATGTATGCGGATCGAACGTTATACTACGAGGAATGTAAGGGAACCATTGATAAACTTTCTTTTGGCAAGACTTTCTATGATGATTTTATGAAAAAGCTCAAACCGGTTCTCGATCTAAGCGCCGCCTTCGGCGATGTCATGAGAGATTATTATCAAACCATTGCACATCGTATCTTTGAGCATATAAAGGACCATCGAAACCATATTCCATATTCAGAATTTATATATAAATCCCAGACCTTATTAGCTGAAGCAAAGGTTGACCTTTCTTTTCCTGCATTAACTCAATTTAATGAGCTACTGGATGAGTTGGTTCAGAAGCGTCAGGAAGGTTCAATCGCCCATATAACCTCTGAGGATGTCGAGCAATTTAATCGCTTCAGGAAATATGAGGAGTGTCATACTTCTCCAGATGTGATGTTTTCAGCTAAGGATATAGATGCACTATCGAGAGGGGATTACCAAGTCATATTGGGTGAGGTTCACCAATTTATTGCGATGTGGGGCTCACAACTTCTCTTTGATGCTAGAAGAGAGCAGGTGAATGAGGAGATTAATGACATGCTCTCCGATATGCCCATGTACCAAAATCTCTCTGTCATATTGAATACAAGAAGGCACAAAGGGCTTATCCATGAAACTTTCCCGGGTACGATTATCAAACTATTTGGCACACCTTCAACAAGAGCGCAAGGCGTGGTGTCGATTCGTGATTTATATGTGACGTATGAAAATCAGGAAGTGAAATTAATAGATCAAGATAAAAGACAGCACTACTTATACAATAGCGGAGACGAGAACATTCATCTATGGGCTTTTGCTCCCTCGCGTGTGAGTTCACCGGTTATTCGCACTTCCGAACATACGCCAAGGATTGAAATTAACGGTGTCATTTTTCAGCGCGAACGTTGGGAGCTTGGAGACGAACAATTAGAAGGCTTACGTAACGGAAAAAATTTGTTTGAGATTTTTATTGAAATGCAGCGTCTCCGGGATAAATATCAGCTTCCGCGATATGTATTTTTCAAGGTGAACTCGGAGAAAAAGCCGTTTTTCTTTGATTTTGAAAATTGCTTCGCGATCGAATTGCTCCATAGTTTACTTAAAAAAAATGAAACTGTTACTTTTATTGAAATGGAGCCCTCACCCGATCATTTGTGGCTTAAGGATGAGGAGGGCAAGTACTGTTTCGAAATGAGGGGAACTGTTTTTCAAAAAGGGGCATCCGCATCAGAACGATTAGGAGGTGGGCGATATCGGGACTCCAAAGTGGGAGCACTTTCCTGAGTTTATTCTACGCTCTACCGGATTTCCAGCGGAATGGATTGAAAGACTTCGTTTTGAGAAGACGGTTAAAACGTTTCATCAACGATATGAGATTGAGAGAAATATAGAGCAGCGTATCACTCATATGAAGGAATTAGAACGAGTTAACTGCATCTCAGACGCTGCACTTCCTTTTTGGAAAAAAGCACGTAAAACGATTGCCAAAAGAAAACCAATAAATTCAGAACTCATTTCGAGCCTGGAGACTGAGGGATTAGACACAAACGTATTACATGAATTAAAGCATTATCAAATGAACGTAGAACGTTTGGAATTCATCCGTGAAGCAAGTGCTCAAGTATTCAGAGAGGAGCTCGCTTTAAAACAACGTGAACTACAGGATATCTATAAGGACGTGCGATTACAAGAAGCTGTTTTTCAACAAAGTCCATCCATGTATAAGAATGCATTACTTCCCTATTTGCAGAATGCTTTAGTGAAAAGAAATGCAGATGTTAAGCGAACAGAGAGGCAATTAATCTCCTATCTTCAGAGGTTTTGCACGAAGAATGAAACCACAAGTTATTTTGGTCCTATTCAATACGGCAGATTAGGAGAGATAAACAAAGATGTGAAATATAAAGTTTTGGATCAAGAAAGGGAACGTAGAGCTTTTCTACCGTACTGGGCAGTTTCCAGTTTAATAAATGTATTAAAAATCAAAAAAGAGCTCAGACCCTATTGTAGTGTGAAATTATCTTACCTGCTCAAGAAAGAGGGCTCCACACTTTATTTTCCTCATTCAGGGAAACGAATTGTACTTCAGGAGCGTTATCACCCCTTAGTTGAGGGGTTGTCTCATGATTTTCAAACCATATCCGAGCTGGCAAATCATTTAAATTGGACGATTGAAGAAACAGAACCATTGCTGTCTAGGCTCGAGAGCAAAAAGTTGGTTGATATTGAAATACCAATTCCCGTCACCGAACCGGATGCCTTACGAAGTCTAAGAGAGTGGATCAATAACCCAACCTTACCTCCTCACCCGGACGTGATCTTATGGAGACAAAGGATCAATTGGCTATGGGACTTAAAAAGTTCATATCCCTCTTTGATGTTGGAAGACAAAATACATGAATTAACACGACTTGAGACGTCTTTCATGGAATGGACAGGGGAAAATCCTAGAAGAAGTGGTGGAGCTATATATGCTGACCGCACTCTTCTATATGAGGAGTGCCATGGTCCATTAGACGAGGTTCAGATTGGTGGGAGCATTGCAGGTGTGATCCGAGAAAGTGTGCCTAAATGGCTAAACCTCTGCGCTAAACATGGACAAGAAAAGGATGAAATGCAGCAAAGGCTTGCGAAAGAGATATTCACCACCTTGTATCCGTCAACACAAGAGGTGCCCTACCTGAAATTTATATATGATGTCACACAGCATCCTGAAGCCCAGCACTGGGAAAATCGATGGCGTAACATACGAACGGATATAGAGCAACAAGTGGAAGCCTTTGTGAAAAAAAGCGATGAATTTATTGTTGCTCTTCCCGATGATACATCCTGCGAGTTTGATCCAGACCTCGGCTGGATTAACTCTCCCGATCTTATGCTAGCCAAAAGGAACGATGGCACTTATCAAGTTATCCTTGGGGAAATTCACGATACCGTTATGCTATGGGGATGGGCATTGCAATTTCATCGTGATGAAGAACATCTTACAGCACAAATAAAAGAGAAAATCAAAAACAGTACAACAAATCAACAAATGTTGAATTTACTATCCAATAAAAGGTTTAAAATTGTTCCCTTCGAGTATCCTGGCATAACCGCACAAATGAGCAGTATATCGAATAGTTCAAACCAAAAGATCTCCCTGGCTCATGCGATGGTCCAGTGTTTGGAGGATGGCGTTGTTTTATCCCTACCTGATGATGATGGAGTTTATCGTACTTACAACGGTGAGCTTCATACCATGGTGCATTCTTTCTTTTCTTTACCTAAGGCGGTGCCTTTTGTTGTCAATACAGGCGCATTTACGCCAAGACTGATGATGGGGGATGTGGTCGTGCAAAGAGCTACATGGCGGATCACAAAAGAGACCTTCTGGAATGGAGTATATCCAGGCTCTTCCATCGAGCTTTTTTATGATGCATTCAAATATCACGTGGAAAACAGACTTCCCAACGAAGCATTCGTTAAAATAGCCAATCAACCGAAACCCTTTTATATTCATTTTGATAACTACTTTCTTCTTGAGATGTGGAATGCTTTTGGGACTGAAGAGGAATGTACTTTAAGTGAAATGTTACCTGGTCTGAGCGAGACATGGCTGACTAAAGGTAATAAGCAACGCCACACGGCCGAATTGAGATTAAGCTACTTTGTTGAAAGGGGAAATGGACATGACTCTTCCGATTAAAGTAATCTATCCACCTTTAAAAGATCCCTCCGAGATTCCTTTTCTGTTAACGTCCTGTATCTCTTCTGTACGAGCTTCTCATATGGAGATTGAATTAGTCGATGCAAATCTTCTGTTTTGGAACCATATGTTAGACTCGCATGCTGTAACAAAACGATACCAACATCTTGAAAATGAATGGAACAGCTTGCATACTCAAAACGAAATTCAAGCAAAGGATCAAGAGTATGTGAGAGGCCTGCTTAGAGCCTTTTTGAGAAGGGAAAGCGTAGAGAAGAATCTTCAAGAAGCTATTCAAACGATGAAGACGAAATGCGATGTGCGTGAACGAGAAGAGGCAAGGAATCTTATCCGTTATGCAATAGAGCTATTTCAACTCCCTTTTCTTCCTACTCAATTAGCAATGAATGATGTTAATTTACTGTATTCCACCGAGAGTACAGAACAACTGGAGAAGAGTGTCCAGGACAACAAAACGAATCCGTTTAAACCCTTCTTGGAATCGATAGTAGAACATGAAGAGAGGGAATGGGTCATATGGATTGAATCAGATCAACAATTAGTTCCGGCCTATACATTAACTGATTTTATACGTGAGAAGAATAAAGATGCGCGTATTTCATGGGCAGGTCCGTTCTTTTCAGATTTTGGTAAAAACCTAGTAAACCATCCTCCTATGAACATAAACCAAGTTATAGCTGTTAGACATCCACAAGATTTCATTCAGCATAGGAGCTCCAAGCAAACCATCAGCTGGGGATTCGGAGAGTTAGAAGCAGATCAATATTGGACTCCCTATCTAGATATTCGGGTGCAGAAGAACTGGATGCACGAAGATTCACTTTTTTCTTGGTTATCCGACAGCAAGCACATCGAGAATAAACGTCTTTACTTGTACGAACCTACCACCGTAGAAGAAGCCCTATATTTTGGAGAATGCTTGGAAAAATTTCATATTAAAGCCCCTTGGGGGATATATTTAAAGTTTGATCAATCCTTGAATGAGGATGAGGTGAGATGGCTTAAGAGTAGGGGGCTGACATGGGTTCACTGGGAGTTGAAAGGTTGGCTCGTTAGAGATCATGTTGATCAGATCAAGCAGAAGATGCTTCAATCCTGGAGCGCATGTAGGTCGGAACAAATACCGTTGTACCATTCCCTCGTCCTGGGTTATCCGCTCACTTCTCCGGAAGGGTTTACGGAGTTCATATCTTTTTTAAAAGAGCATTCGGAATGCACAACTCGTTATATTCGTTTTAGAATTTTCCGCCTTTATGAAGGAAGCCACTTTTGGAACGAATCTAAAGACTATGGAATTGAATGGATAGCTGAGAAAAACCCAGAGAAAGACATTCAACGTAGTTATCATTTCCGCACTGAAACGGGTTGGGACAGTGAACGTTTTCTTCCCTTTGCCTCTTCGCTCGTGGGTGAGCTTCAGCAAAAGGAAAGATACGACTTTCCTCGTGATGTGCTGGCTGTTGATGATACGGAACTTTTCATTGAGGCACCTAGGTTGGTAGATTCAGAAGCTGAACCTGTACTGAAGGAAGATTTGCAATTGTCGCTTTCTCCTTCATGTAAAATGTACACTTTGCCTTACTCACTATCTGAATTAGAAAAGAATATGCACCCCACCGTTCCAGGCCAAGAAAAAGAGTACCCGTTCGAAGTTATTCTAAGAAAAGACACACGTGTCTTATATGACTGTAAAAAAGATAGCTGTATGGTAATCTCTCCTGCCATTGGAGCAGTTCTGGCACAATGCAAAAATTCAATCACTTTACGTGATTTGCTGAAAAAGTTTCCAGAAAAGCAGGAGGCCTCCGTACGAAAGTTGCTACTCAAGTTATATACGGGGGGAATATTAGTTGAAGAAACTGGAGCAACAATCTCCTCATAACGGATTCCAGGCGAGATTTTATATCTCAACTTTCTTTTGGCGCTTTATTTATCTTTTGAGAAGAGATGCCAGCTCCCTATATCATCTTGGAAATGTATATTTTGCTCATGGACATCAAATAAAAGCAATGCAATTGTGGAACAACGCAGTTGTAAAGGATCAGAGTCATTCGAAGGCCTGGCATAATTTAGTACAAGCAGCAGTTTCGAAAGAAGAATGGACACTAGCAGCCACTGGTTTGTCAGCTCTTTGCCGAATGCACCCTGATCATTTAGAATACGCCACTCTCTTTTCACAAATTCTTAAAAAGCAAAATAGAAGGAATGATCTTAAGGAGCTGTATCTAAATTATGTTGATAGCGTTCATAAAAAATGGGCAACAACAGAACTTGCGCTGCTTTACATCCGTACACATCAAGAAAAAGAAGCATGCACCTTGCTTACTTCATATGTAAAAGATCATCCCCAGGATGCATATGGCTGGCGATTGCTCGGTATGAGTCATATGAAGGTGAAAAACTATCCGTTGGCTTTGGAAGCCTTACAAGAATCTTATCGCTTGCATGCCGACAACGAAGTGAAGTCCTGGATCGTACGGATAAAACTTGTGGAGAAGAAAGAGGGGGAGCGAAGTGGCTAAAATTGTTCTAATTAATGGAAGTATGAATCCCAACTCCTTAGGTAAAAAACTATTAAATATGGCAAGTAGAATGCTGGAGAAGAAAGGGCACGATACAGAGATCATTTGTGTATGTGATACCAATTTTCCGTTGTACAGTCCGGTAGCACCCCTAACAGAAGAAATGATCACGGTTTCGGAAAAAATAAAGTCAGCTGATGCATTTCTTATTTCTTCTCCGGAGTATCATGGTGGGTACTCTGGAGCACTCAAAAACTTACTCGACTACCAAGATGGATCAGGATTTAAAAATAAAACGATTGCACTGATGTCAACTTCAGGTGGAATGAAGTCAGGCATTAATACGCTTAACTCGATGCGCTTGATATTTCGGTCATTACACGCCCATGTTATCCCTCAACAAGTCTCTGTGTGTGAGAAAGAGTTATTAGAGAATAACGAATTTAGTGAAGAAGCTCAATCACAGTTTAAAAGTGTTCTCTTAGGTTTGTTGCAAGAGGTTTCGTATCGATTCCAAAATAGATCGTGAGTGTGATGAAATGGAAACGTATGGTAATGTTTTTGCCGGATTATATAATAAAAAATGGTCTAATTTTGCCCTGCAAGCAGCACCAAGAATTCTAAAATACTATGAACAGCAGGACATTAGCCGTAATAACAACCATGTTCTTGACTTATGTTGTGGAACAGGACACCTGGCTCATTATTTCCTAAAAAAAGAATATAAAGTGACGGGGATCGATCTGTCTTCGGGGATGTTGAATTACGCGAACCGCAACAATTCGAAGTATGTAGAGACGGGACAGGCTAGATTTGTACAAGGCGATGCAACGGATTTTACTTTGGAAGAGAAATTGGGTCTGGTTGTTTCAACATTCGATGCCCTTAACCATTTACCTGATATTGAAGCCTTAAAAAGATGTTTTCGTGCGGTTTATAACGTGACGGATGATCATGGGATCTTTATTTTTGATTTAAATACGAATAAAGGTCTTCAAGGATGGACGAATATCGTAATTGAAGACAATGAGGAATCGATGATTGTATCTAGAAGCTTCTATGATGAGATGAATTCAAGAGCCGTTACTCATATGACGGGTTTCTCGAAAAAACCAAATGGGTATTATGAAAGATTCGTACATTCGATAGTTAATACCTGTTTTAGATTAGATGCAGTGAAGGCCTCTCTTTTAGAAGTAGGATGGAAAAAAAATCCGCTTTTCCAAATTGAAGGATTTATCAGCTTCGATTGATAACCCGGAAGGGGAGGATCGTGTCTTTATTGTTGTAGAAAAGAACTGAGATCGGGACTGTGTATCATGGATGGTCAATTGCTGACAGATTAAACATCCCATTGACGTGGAATAATTATGGTGTTATTAACCTCGAATACTTGATTTTTCGAAATGTTGAATAAAAAATGATAAAAAAACAGCTAACTATGACTATGTCCTTAGTTAGCTGTTTTTTATTCATCTTTTTAATTTTCTATAAAAGTTATGAATCTCTTGTGAAATTCTCCATCATTCCAGCTGGATACCGGCTACCGGCTGATCCGTGTGGAAGGATCTCTATAATACGTTGAAGATCAGCTTCTGTAAGTTTAACGTTAGCAGCAGCAACGTTTTGCTCAACCCGCTTAGCACTTCGTGTACCCGGGATCGGAACGATATCTTCTCCCTGGGCGAGAAGCCAAGCTAGTGCCAATTCGGCTACAGAAATACCTTTCTTAGAAGCCAGTTCATTAAGTTGTTCCGTTGCTCGTAAATTGTAGATATAATTTTCGCCTTGCCAGCGCTCGTCGTAACGGCGCATATCGTCTTGCGCGTATTCTTGGGCTGGTTTAACAGCACCTGTCAGGAACCCTCTGCCTAAAGGAGCGTACGGCACTAAACCTATACCGAGTTCATTCAATGTCTTTCGTATATTGTTGTCCTCAATCTCGCGTTCGAATATCGAGTATTCAGTCTGAAGCATAGAGACCGGGGTAACCGCGTGAGCTTTACGAATTGTGTTTGAACCGGTGTTGCTCAAACCGAAATATTTAACTTTGCCTTCTTTGATAAGGTCTCCGACGACCCCTGCTACTTCTTCGATAGGAACATCGGGATCTGGGATATGCTGATAGAACACATCAATGTAATCAGTCTGCAGATAGCGAAGACTGTTCTCAGCTACCTTACGAATATTTTCTGGCCGGCTGTTAAAACGTGTTCCAATCTGCTCGGCTGTCATATCAAAGCCAAATTTGGTGGCAAGTACTACCTTGTCACGAAAATCCTTTACAGCTTTACCCAGCAACTGTTCATTGTGACCATTTCCATATCCATATAATTCTGCCGTATCAAAAAAGTTAACTCCAAGCTCATAAGCTCGACGAATAGTTGCTATTGCTTCATCTTCATTTGAAGGACCGTATGCCATTGTCATCCCCATCGTACCCAAACCAATAGAAGAGACTTTTAAACCTTGTTGACCAAGACTTCGGGTTTGCATTTTTGTTCCTCCTTAAATAAAGGTATCCAATCTTAACTCGTTCAATATGAATTTTCATCACTCTTATTCATAGGAACAAAAAACATAATATCATGGGAGTTGAATAAAGTAAACAAAAAGCATTTAAAGTGTCTATTTAGTATAGTTTGTTTAAAATGATGATTATGAGATATAATATAATTTATAAGGGGGCAGTTAGATGGAACGGCAGATTGAAAAACAACATCAGATGAGGCAAAAGCTTACTAATAGATTGTTATTACACGTTAGAAAAAATGGGTTTCAAGGTTTGAAAATGGATGAAATCTCAAAGATTATGGATATAAGCAGGGCGACTTTATATAAATATTTCTCTACCAAAGAAGATATTATTTCGTTTATTGTGAGTACATTTGTCGAATATATCCACGAAATTATTGAAGATTCTGATGCTGATCAAGTTTTTGTTCAGCGATTTCAGCAAACATTTGAACAAACCATCTTATTAAAAGAGTTCATCACAGACATTTTCTTAAGGGAACTTGAAAATAGTTATCCTGAGAACTATGAGCGACTAAAAGAAGCCATGAAGCAACGAGAATATCAGGAATTGGCTTTTTATAATGAAGGAATAAAAGAGGGTTTTTTTAATAAGATTGATGGTAGGCTTATCATTATGCAAGATGAGATTCTAAGTAACGTTTTAGATGTAAAGTACCTGATGGAGAACCATTTGACAGTGTATCAGGTGTTATTTGACTATTACAATCTAAAGAAATTTCAGTTGTTTAAACCTGATAAAATTAAAATGATGGATGACAACTTGATGATCCCTAGAATTGAGTGCATGGCCCAAAAAATTTCAAAAAACTTATATTAATCTTAGCAATTTGGATTATCTAATTTTCTATCGGCTGCACAACATTCAAAGTCGCTCATTTAGCGGCTTTTTTGTTTTATCGGTACAAGTGCTTGTCCCGAGCCAAGGACAAGAACATAGTACGATTGCCGATTAGGCTAATATCCAATTGTTATTTTGCCTGTTAATTCATTGCGATCCAGAGGAGAAGAAATAATATGTGCGACAAGACAACGCAAAAAAAATCACTTCATTGTAGAATATAAGAATTATGAGATAGGCGGGAATTGTACATTTTTTCGGGGAAAGATCTTTATTATGTGTATAGGAAAGAATAAGCGGGGCTTATACAATAACATTAGGGATTGTAAACGCTTGCTTTGAATTCTAAGGATGCAATCAATGAATTACCGTAATCGCCAGATATTTGAGCGCTATTCCTGGACCGAGCGCGGGAATGCCTACATGCTGGACGATGAGGCGCCTCCCGTGTTCGCGTGCCTCAGCCAACGGCTTCACCGGCATCTACCTGGGGCTGCGCGCCTCGGGCAACTGTACAGATAAGTCAGCCCTGCTTATTATGAAGGATTCTATTATTCCAATACCAAAGGAGATGCCTTATGAATCAACAACAACAACAACAACTACCTAAGCCCCACCAGCCGCTCGTAACCCACATCTTCACTGCAGACCCGTCCGCCCATGTCTACGAGGGCAAAATCTACATCTATCCTTCCCATGACCTCGATCATGACGAGCCGAGCAACGATAACGGCGACCAGTATAAAATGGAAGACTATCATGTCCTCTCGATGAACAACTTCGATTCCCCGGTGGTCGATCACGGCGAAGCGTTGCATCTGAGAGATATTCCGTGGGCCTCCAAGCAGCTCTGGGCACCGGATGCCGCTTATAAAAACAATACCTATTACCTGTTCTTCCCAGCACGGGACCATGACGGCATCTTCCGTCTGGGTGTGGCAACATCAGAGTCTCCGGCAGGCCCGTTCACGCCGCAGCCAAATTATATGGAAGGCAGCTTCAGTATCGATCCAGCCGTACTGGTGGATGACGACAATCAGTCATACATCTATTTCGGCGGACTCTGGGGCGGCCAGCTGGAGAAATGGCAGACCGGCAGCTTCGTTCCAGATGCAGAAGGACCGGCTCCTGACCAGCCAGCGCTTGGACCGCAAGTTGCACTGCTTAGTGACGATATGCTGTCCTTCCAGGGCAAGCCTGCCGAGATATCAATTGTCGATGAAGACGGGAATCCGATTCTGGCCGGGGATGAGGAACGGAGATATTTTGAAGGCCCATGGATGCATAAATATAACGACTATTACTACCTGTCCTACTCTACAGGAACCACGCATAAGCTCGTATATGCGATCGGCAAGAACCCGATGGGACCATTCACGTTCAAGGGCGAGATTCTCTCTCCAGTTATCGGCTGGACAACCCACCACTCCATTGTGCAAGTTGAAGATAAGTGGTATCTGTTCTATCACGACAGCTCCCTGTCGGAAGGCGTCAACCACAAGCGCTGCGTTAAATATTCCGAACTGAAATACAACGAAGACGGAACGATCCAGAAGATCAATCCTTATCCGGGTGGCGAGTAAGCTGGCGAGTTAGCGGAAACAGATAGGATTACAAAATAAGGCATAACATGAGGCAGCTCCTGACGGGGCTGCTTTTTTGATAGGAGGATCAGTTGTGTTACTCAAACTTGAAGAAAATCTCTGCTGAACAAAGAATATTTTTACTGTGAGACTATGTGTAGAACAGGAGAAAATGATTCTTTCTATTGAGGACCATTACCATTAATCATAAGAGATCACTTTTTATTGATTGGTTTAGAGTTGCAGGAGAAAGGAGTGTAGAAGTTTCCAATTTACAATGAACGATTCTATTTAATTCTTGGGTACGATTGACAATAGTAGATTGCATATGTAGCATTTGAATAGTAACAATTAAACGATCATAACTAAACGGAGGGATTTTCCATGGCTAAAGTAAACGTAGGCGAAGAGAATGCACAACCAATTGAACTGTATTACGAAGATCATGGCGAGGGGAAACCCATCATCCTTATTCATGGCTGGCCTTTGAGTGGGAGATCCTGGGAGAAACAAGTACCTATCCTGATTGAAGCGGGCTACCGTGTTATCACGTATGATCGTCGTGGTTTTGGTCAGTCTTCCCAACCTTGGGATGGTTATGACTACGATACTTTTGCATCTGATTTACATAAATTGATTTTGCACCTCGATCTGCGCGATGCTACACTGGTTGGGTTCTCCATGGGAGGCGGCGAAGTAGCTCGCTATATCGGAACATATGGAACGGAACGGGTTTCCAAAGCTGTATTTGCAGGCGCTGTTCCTCCTTACCTGTATAAGTCCGAGGACAATCCACAGGGAGGATTGGACGATGCAACGATTGCTGAATTCCAAAATGGGGTTAAGGGTGATCGTCTAGCCTTCTTGGATGGATTTACAAATAACTTTTTCGCTGCAGGAGATCGTACAGACCTTGTGAGCGAACCGTTCCGTCTATATAACCGGGATATTGCTGCTCTGGCATCCCCTAAGGGTACCCTGGATTGCATTGCTGCCTTTGCTCTTACCGATTTCCGTCAGGACCTGGAGAAATTCAATATTCCGACCCTGGTTATTCATGGCGATTCCGATGCCATTGTGCCGCTTGAAGTCAGTGGACAACGTACACATGAATCTATCCCTGGCAGCCGGCTTGTTGTTGTAGAAGGTGGACCACATGGCTTTAATGCGACACATCCTGAAGCATTTAATGCAGCGTTGATCGAATTTCTGAAGAGCTAAGCTTGGATTAAAACTGGTTAGAAAAACATACGAAATAAAAAAAGAGCAGGACACCCTTTTGGAGTAGGGGGGTCCTGCTCTTTCAACGATTACAGAAATTCGACTGTATCATGTTGTTCCCGGACAATCCTGGTTGTATCAACCTTGTTGCGCAAGGAAGCGACCGCTTCTTCACTCCATGACGCAAGGACTGCCGACCAAGCCAGCTTGGATCCGCCGAAAAATAGTCCTGCGGAGATAATGGAACGCCAGCTGTTTAGCCAACCACTGAGTCGGGTGCTCGGAAAGCTGAATGCAGTAGAAGGGAACTTGCTGGTTCTGCGCATTTTTGAAGAAAAATCAACTGCAGAAATAGGTGAAATCCTGATCAAAAGCCTGGAAGCCGTCATGAAAAAAGTACACCCGTACTGAGTATGTAAATACTAATGGTAAAGTAATGCAAAAAGAATGCTCCCAGGGATGCTGGCTAGATGTAAGAACGATGAATGAAGATTTAATACGTATCTATGTGGAAGATAAGTCTAAATGGGAGACAATTCTATTAGATAAATTATATACATTCAGTTTTAGTAGGACTAAAGATGGTAAACTTGAATTGGATGAAATTGAATGATTTATATTTGAAGGAAGATTGAGGGGCAAATTAAAGAAAACATAGAATCTCTGATGTGATCTGTTTTTGAAGATACAAATGTAAACCCTTTAAAAGTAGAAGTCGCAATATGTGGTACTATTTGTTTGGGCAATGATGGGGAAATTGTAGTCATTAAGGGGGCAGGTATGGCGACCACAATAGGTCTTATTAGACATGGGGTTACTGAATGGAATAATCTTAGCAAGGCTCAAGGAGTATCTGATATACCGCTAAACGAAGAAGGGATAGAGCAAGCAGCTGCACTGGCAAAAAGACTTTCAAGCGAAGAATGGGATGTTATATTCTCCAGTAATCTTACGAGAGCTAGGCAAACTGCCGAAATCATTCAGCAATGTTTAGGAGTACCCGTATTCAATGATGAACGTATTAGAGAGATTAATTGAGGGCACCACCGAGGAAGAGCGTATCACTCGTTGGGGAGCAAATTGGCGTGAGCAAAACCTTGGTATGGAAGATTTCAAAGTGGTCGCAAAGCGAGGTCTAACTTTTCTCGAGAAACTGATTAAAGAATATGTTGATAAAAGAATATTAGTGGGCATGCCAATTATATAACTGTACCAAACACCTTTAGCTATTGTGGACTAAGCTAACGGGAAACGTTAGCTCAATAAAACAAAAAAAGCAGCCGATCATTGTGATTGGTTGCTTTATTCAACTAACGGATAGGATACTTTCAAGATTAGACGCGGTGAACCACACTAAAAGTATCGACGAGTTTATCGTCGTTAGCAACTATTAAGCAGGATAATACAGTTTTCTGGGTCGAATTTGGTTGGCGGTAAGTTAGAATGGGGGGGATAAGATATGGAAAAGTACGGAAGTGACAAGGTACGTTTTCTAAAAGAAATAATGGATTTGATGGTACCCATAGAAGGCGGATCAATTGAACTACGCGATTTTCTTAATACAGATAAATGGCTTAGTACTGATTACACTTTATCTAACCCAGGAAGTAGTAAAAAGACTATAACGTGGACTGAAGCTATAGAGCCATTCCATGTAATGAAGTATCCAGTAACACAGCAGTTATTTCATTTTGTCATGCATGAAGAAGAAATAGAGCCGATTGTGAGTAAGCTGCCAATTACGGAAGTTTCGTGGATGGATGCTATCGCTTTCTGTAATGAGTTATCGAGAAAGCTTGGCAGGATGGAATGTTACACAGTTACAAACGAAAGTGAGAACACAATATATCACAAAATAGCGAATGGATTTCGATTACTGTCAGACGCTGAATGGCAGTATGCGTGCAAAGCAGGATCAACGGGATATCGGTATGCAAGAATTGATCAAATTGCATGGTATCAAGGAAATTCCAATGGATCTGTTCATAAAGTAGGACAGTTGCTTCCTAATCCATGGGGACTTTATGACTTGATCGGTAACGTCTGGGAATGGTGTTGGGATCTATATGATGCTGAACGATATGGGAACTATAGAGTTTTCAGGGGAGGCAGTTGGGCTGAAGTGGAGAACAATTGTGGTTCTACGAGTAGAAGGAAAAGCATGCCCAATTTCAAAATAGATGATCTTGGTTTTAGAATAGCACTTACAAATCCTTGAGAAAACGACACATCGAGTATGCTCAAGTCGTTGAGCTGACGGTAGGTGTTCAACTATCGGGAAACTATAGCTTACTGATGACCCGAAGGCAGCCGACGACTAAGATCGGCTGCGCTAACGGGGGCAGGGTAATTCAATATCTTTGTCTTCATAATGCTTATCCACTTTAACAAAGATGAGAAAACAGTTTAATGAGTAAATTTTGCCAATGCAAGTCGCTAGCCCGTTAGGCAATCCTGCACACATGAGACTTATGAAAAGTAAATTTGAGGTGGGAGATAGTACCATTAGGATATTAGATTATTCACGTTAATTTTTGTTTTAATCTTTTACGACTACTTATGCTAGGATATTGAACTAACGGGTAGGATAGTTTTAAAAACATGTACAATAATTTTGATTCAAGGCTCTTGACTATGACGTTAGGTCATAGTACATAATTCTCTCTAAGAATATATAACTAGGAGTGAGAGAGATGAATATAAAATCATTGCGTTCAGATCATATTTATCAAAAAGTTGCCCAAGCTTCGCCCGAGGAAAAGCTTGAATTATTCAGAAACGAAATGATGGCTCCCTTTATGAAACAATGGAAAATTCAACAAATCCCTTTTAGAGCTGAAGAAGCGAATGATTTTGACGTTATTACGTTTAATAGTATGATGCATCGATCCCCTGATCAGATTACCCAGCAGATTTCACCTGAGATAGAGTTGATTTCTTCAGATTCTTTTTGGTTAGAGTGTGAGCACGCTGTAAGGAAAAGCCTCCGTTTATTTATAGAACATGAAATAAGTCTCCCCGTATCTGATTATTTGTTTACCATTCAACTAGGGAATCCGGAAAACCGTGCCTTAACAATAAATGAAGGATATAGCGGCTTTGGGGGAATTCCCGGGTTTATCTGGGGTACACTCTTGCCAAATGAGTACACGGTTCCTCGAATGCAGGTTGCGCTGGCGCACGAATGCAACCATAATGTGCGATATCAATTTATTCAGTGGGATCACACCATTAATTTGGGCGAGCTCATTGTAAGTGAAGGGTTAGCTGAAAACTTTGCTACGTTCATGTTTGGAGAAGAATTGCTCGGCCCTTGGGTAACGAAAACAAATGCAGAAACACTTAACAGGTGCATTAAGCCTGTGCTCCGGAAGCAATTGCAATTAACGGGGTTTGATCAAATTGCCCCTTATCTTTACGGTGACGAGATCGCAGAACTTCAGAACTTTAAACCGGTCAATATGCCCTATAGCGGCGGCTACGCTTGCGGATATTATTTAATTCAGTATTATTTAAGAAAAACAGGAAGAACGATCTTTGAGGCAACAATAACGCCTGCTGCTCAAATACTAGACGAAGTAAAAGGATTTTGGGATGAAGAAACCATTATTAGCGGTTAAAGATATTGTTCAGATAACAGGCATTACAGCTCGTACCTTGCATTATTACGATAGAATCGATTTATTTAAACCGACACATCTGACGGAAAAAGGGTATCGTCTATATGATCGAAGCAGTTTGGAAAAACTTCAAACCATTTTATTATTAAAGGAATTGGAATTTTCATTGAAAGATATTGCGGATATTTTAAAGCTGAACAAGCAAGAACAGAAACAAATATTAAAGAAGCAGAGACAAACTTTATTATCGAGAAAACAAAGACTGGAAAACATCATGACTGTCCTCGATGAATTCGTTTCGGGGAATGATATTAGTAATTTGAACATTTTAAACCGTTCTTCCGTTTTGCCATTGAAAGAACAGTACGCCAATGAGGCAAGATTCATTTATGGCGAAACAGAGGCGTACAAAGTATATAGTGAAACCATGGGAAATTTATCAGTAGATGAAAAAGAGAAACGTTTTTCCGAGATTGAAGAAATATATAAACAAATTACGTGTTGTATCCATCAGGATCCTTCCTCCGATGAAGTGCAGCGATTAATCGAAGAGTGGAAAGAAAATCTAATGCAATTCATGACATGCGATGCAGAGTTACTGGCTTGCATTGCCCATACCTACAAATTTGATGCACGGTTCAAAAGCTACTTTAATCAATATGGTCATGAGGATTTAGCAGATTTTCTTTACAGCTCAATTATGCTAAATATCAATCGGGAATCATCTCAATGAATGGTTAATGCTTGATAGTCACTCCCTATGGTAGGTTGGACCATGACGATCGTCTATGTGGCATGGTCAGCTGCCTTTATTCAACTAAAGGGCAGGGTAGCGTAATAAATGAATATATCTATAATCGACCTTTTTTCGATTTTTCTTATCAACTATTATGTTTATATAATAACTTAAAGGAGGGTGGTTTTACGTTAGTGGAAAATCCAAACATCATACTCATTACAGGAATAATGGCCAGTGGAAAATCTACCGTAGCACAATTACTGTCCGAACAATTTGACAAATCGGTGCATTTACGAGGTGATATTTTTCGCAGAATGATTGTAAATAACCGCAAAGAGGTTCGTCCAGATTCAGAAAGTGACGAGTTAGATCAGTTGAGGTTACGATACCAGCTCGCCGCCCAATCAGCGGAGATGTATTATAAGGCGGGATATACAGTCGTTGTTCAAGATGTTGTCATCGGACCATTACTTACTGATTTCATCTCGTTTATTAAGAGCCGGCCATTTTACTTAGTCGTGCTTTGTCCAAACTCTACAGTGGTTGCAACGAGAGAGGCTACGCGGGCAAAGAAGGGTTATGGGATTTGGAGCGTAGATGAGTTGGATCGCGTATTGCGAAATGAAACTCCACGCTCGGGTCTTTGGTTGGATTCATCTGATTTGTCCCCTAAAGAGACGGTTAAAGAAATAATCATGCGACTACAAAACGAGGCGTTGATAACATAAACGATGACGCTAACGGGAAACGATAGCTCAATAATACAAAGAAAGCAGCCGATCAATGTGATTGGCTGCTTTTGTTCAACTAACGGGCAGGTTAGTGATATCAATGGACCTCAATTAATTAGTTGAGAAGGAATCCCATGCCTAAATTGATGCAAATGAAACACGGGGCCGAACAACACGGCATCAGACTGTGGATTTCCTCTTCACACCTTTATTAATATATACATTAAATCATTACATAAAATTAAGTGGGGAGCTGTGAAGTAGATGAACAAGTATAGCATTTAAGTTCTTCTAAATTGATTAAGATGTGCCTGCTTGAGCCGAACCGTTAAAGGATACAGGGCCTAGAATAGTTACAGGAGTTTCTGCAGCACTTGCAACATACATGGTATAGCGAATCTGGCCTGTTACAACATTAGATACTGGTGGGAAGTCGCCAGCGGTAAAACTAAAGAGTCTAGTGCCTGGGCCAGAGGTTAAATCAATTGTTGAATTGAAGATTAGTAATCCTGAACCGAATATACCAGTACCTCCTCTTTCAACATAGATATTGACTAAGTTTGTTGCAGATCTAAAAACCCCAACTGTTCCCCAAAGTAAAATACGCACATCACTTTCGTTTGGGGTTCCTATTGCAGCGACAGTTTGCAGACCGATATCACCCAGTAACGTAGGGGTTGTTACTAAGGTTGTAGTACCCGAACTAAAGGTATTATTAAGGGACATGCGTGAATCTAAAAATTGAATAGGCATACTTTACACCTCTCTTTCTTCTATTCTTACTTTATGCCAACAAATATTAATTGCTTGGACGCAGATTCATAGAGGCAGGTTAATCCACTTTATTAAACTAACTGGAAACGATAGAAGCTCAATAAAAACCAAGAAAGCAGCAGACCAACGTTAAAGTAACCCCTTAAAGATAGACAAATATTATTATGCAACTTGTTCGGCATGAGCTATGTATTGTACCGGGCTCATGCCTAAAGAATACAGGTTCCACCAGGACCGCTGGGATTACCGAACACTGAACCGTTCAATCCTTTTAATGCTAGTTCATATGTACCTGGTCAAGTTGTTACTTATGAAGGTAGTTCCTATGTTGTCGATACTGCCGACCCTTTAGGAATACCAGGCACATCTCCAGATTTTACATTGCTAGTAAGCATTGGCTCGACTGGAGCCACTGGAGAGACAGGGGTTATAGGAGCTACTGGAGCTACTGGAGTCACCGGAGCTACTGGATCAATTCAACAGTTTCAAGTATCTGAAAACACACCCAATACGACAGGAAGTTCGTCTATACCGATAGTAGCTGCACCAACAACATTACAGACCATAATGATGACAACAATTCCATCAGGGAGTAGAGTTTGGTTAAAGGGATCGTTGGTTGGCAGGCAACTGCGGGCTCCACAACACTACAATTCCAAATTCGTCGTGGGGCAACTATAATATTTAGCATTAATCAGAATGCAGTTGCTAACAATGCATTTGGAGCAACGAGTGTTAATCATGTTGATGTAACACCTGGAACGGGTAACATTACCTATACTTTAGTTGCTCTAACCACATCAGGTGGAGCAAACGCCATAGGAGCAATTACGTTTACAGGGGCATTGATTCAGCCGTGAATAAACGGAAGCTTGATAGGTTGTTTAAGTCGCTAATTTAGCGACTTTTTTTGCTTGAGGGGTACAAGTGCTAATCCCCCTTAATGACCACACCAGCACAATTGTCTCTTTTCATTGTTCTACTGGTCAGATGTCCAAGCAATCCCTAAGCAAAATTTGTCGAGGGACAAGAACATGGCCCCATTAAAGTCGCTATTTTAGCGACTTTTTTTATTTTATCGGTACAAGTTCTTGTCCCAAGCCAAGGACAAGAACTTGTACCGATTACCGTATTGGACAAGAACATGTTCCTATTGCCGGTTAGGCATATATCTAATCGTCATCTTGCCCTTCAATTCATTAAACTAACGGGCAGGATAGTTCAAAGAGGGGTTGTTTATTATTTGTAGAACTAATTACTTATTACTTTTTTATGAAAGGAGTACATAGATGAGACAAATAATTGCTCTTGGTGGTGGAGGATTCTCAATGGAACCAGATAATCCATTGTTAGATTTGTATATATTAAAACAAGCAAAGAAAGTTAAGCCGCAAATTTGCTTCATCCCTACTGCAAGTGGAGATTCTGATAATTATATATCAAGGTATTATAACTTTTTTAATCAGCAAGAATGTAAACCATCTCATTTATCTTTATTTGAACCTCCGACAAGGGATTTTGAGAGCTTTATTTTAGAGAAGGATATTGTTTATGTTGGTGGAGGAAATACTAAAAACCTTTTAGCTTTGTGGAAAGAATGGGGGTTAGACAGTATTTTAAGAAAAGCGTGGAATCAAGGCGTTATTTTAACTGGGTTAAGTGCAGGTTCCATTTGTTGGTTTGAAGAAGGGGTTACTGACTCGTATGGGGATGGACTTGAACCAATAAAATGTTTGAGTTTTTTAAAGGGGAGTAATTGTCCGCATTACGATGGAGAAATAGAAAGAAGACCTGCATATCACAAACTTATTGAATCAAAAAAATTCAATCAGGGATTGCTACAGATGATGGGGTTGCTATTCATTACAAAGAACAAGGAATTAGTAAAATAGTTAGCTCAAGACCTAACGCTAAGGCGTATAGTGTTTCCTTCGAAAAGAAGGTTATAGAGACAGAACTTCAAACAGAATTTTTAGGTTCTTATTGAACTAACGGGAAACAATAGCTCAATAATACAAAGAAGCAGCTGATCAATGTGATCGGCTGCTTCTTTGTTCAACTAATGGGCAGAATAGTTCAATCGGTTCTCGGGTATTTTATAGTTTGGATAATTTTAAGAACCTAGTAAATATAACTTTTATCTGAAAGATACGCAGATCTTATAAATGTTGTCGGCGCAAGTTGTTCAAGCTTGTTGTGGCGTTTAGGCCTTCTCGAAACACAACGAGACCATGTGATTGATACCTGATATACGGGCCTGCCTGGGAGATAGGGACTTGCGTTTGTACTCCGTGAACCCCAGCTTCTCATACAATCGGATGGCCGGGACATTGGTATCGGCAACCTCTTCTATGAGATAGTTACGGTACGGCAAATGAACCAGCATATGTTTAATAACTGCCGAAGCCGCTCCTTGGCCGCGGAAGGATAAGGCAGTACCGATAAACTCGACCGATCCCGTTTCGGCCGGCGGGTCGACAAACGGCTTTTGGAACTCCCTCTTCAGAATGAGTGCCGCCATCGAACCCTTGAACCAACCCAGATGCCTGCGGAGCGGTGCGCTCTGAAGTTCTAGGGAGAAGCTCTGACAGTCCGTGCATGCGCCGAAGGCCGCCACCCGATCGCCAGCGAGAGCCACATAAAATTGATCTAGCACGAACATATGGGCGAACGCCTTTGCGGTGACATCTCGGTCTTTAGAAAAATACGTGAGCCACTGCGAGAAGCCGTCGGCGAAAATCTCCGCCATCTGGTTTCTGACCTCTACACCCGCGTGGTCTGCGCGGACAACCTCAAATGCGCCCGAGTACTTCATAACATTTCACCTTCCTTTTCGAGTACTAAGGTCAAGAGCGATCTCGACGGCATCGTGAATTTTTCCTCCAGCATCACCTTCATCATCGCCAGCCCCTGAATGGAAGAAAAGAAATTATTGAGCCATCTCATAAGCGTTCCCTTCACGTAGCTTTCCCTGTCGCTGTCCTTGGACGATGAGCGCGGCAGTCGCTTGCAGTAGGTCGGTATTGATCTGCTTGAGAGCCGCTTTCCGACCGTCCGTCTCCGTGGAGAAGAAGGATTGCGACATCAGCAATAAGAGGTGTCCCAAGTCATCGCCGGAAGACAGATCGAGATACACCTCGTTCGCGAACCGTGCCAGTTCCTCAGCAGGCTCATCGCTGATCTGAAATTTCCCGATCAGCGTCTCAAGTCCGGTCATGGCAAACTGCACCAGTTCCTCGAATAGCTGATCCTTTGTTTTGTAATGGCGGTACAGCAGACCGGTGCTAATGCCAGCCTGATCGGCAATATGCTGCACATTGGTGGAGCCGTATCCTTGACGAACAAACAGCCGCATCGCCGCTGTCTGAATTTTGGTGCGGGTTGCAAGGCGCATAGCCTCGTATTGCTCAGGTGTACGGGGCACTTTGGAATCTCCTTTATTGAATGAATTTTAATTCATCATAAAATCATTGAAGCCAAATTGTCAATGTGTAATGTGGATTTGGAGTAGGGAGCGGTAGACGAGCCGGTAGACCAAGCATCTCATGAGTTGAATGAAAAAGCAGATGAAATGAATAAAAAGTATGAAGCTAAATCAGAAGAGCTCAAAGGACAGATAAAGCAAATCATTATAGATTATATTGTTCCCCCACATAATGAGCGAGCTATTTCAATGTATTCGTAGCAGTGTTGAGGTGATGCGTACAGCTGCTGCTAGTGGTTTCGAGCAAACACTGATACCGATCTCAGCGTGTATCAACGATTTAAAAGCGAGGAGTGTTCCTGCTGATAATGAGCAGTTAAAGCAATTAGAGGCGAATTTGAATGACCTTACTCAAAGAAGGGACCAAGCTCTTCAAATTTACGATACTCAATTAACTCAAATCGATAGCCAAAGAAACTCTTCAATAGAACAAATTAAAGCGCAAATAATGCAGCAATAAACGAGCCAACATATCATTAATGGGATAGGGCGCAGGAACATGTGGGATTGAGCCATCTGTGGTTGACTGACCGAGCAGCTAATGGACTCCTCCGGGTTCTTCAAAACTGGAAGTGGGGATTCATCAATTACTAGGGGGCAAGTCACTAAGCCACAGTTTCAATTAGCAAGAGATACATGTCGAGGCACAAGAACATTATTCCATTCAAAGTCGCTATTATAGCGGCTTTTTTGTTTTAAGGAACCAAGTTCTTGTCTCAAGCTGAGGACAAGAACATTGTGTCATTGCGGATTAGATTGTTATCTAAATTTTATAATGACGGAACTAATGTGCTGAGATAAGGCTCAAATCGTTTTCTAAAGGGAAAAACTCTGTTCCATTTGGAAGAAGAGTGGGAACAAGGTGTCACTGTCTAATCTAATTATTTGATCTGTTTCATTAAATTGACCATGTGATATGATAATTAACGGTTTTTTTTGTTGTTGTAGTAAAAGAATACTTAAAGGTAAAAGAGGCAATGGAACTATGTTGTTGTCCTTTAAGGAACAATGTTCTTGTCCCAAGCTGAGGACAAAAACATTGTGTCATTTCGGATTAGGTAATTATCTAAATAGTATTATGATGGAATCCTGTGGCGAGATAAAAGTTAAATGAATTGAATATTTTGCTTGAGTAAGTTTTTTTGTATCATGACTAACTTTTCTAGGCAGACAATCATGAACAACATCGCCGGTAAAACCAAACAATATGCCCAGTTTATCTATCGCCTGGCTGCAACCTTTGTCGTGTTAAGGGAAGATGAGTTGCACGGGGATGACGGCGTTCTTAGGAGAATAAATATCTTCCATTTGTTCACGTAACAGCTTTACGGCTGTTCGTGCCATTTCCTGTTCATCCTGCTGCACATAAGCTACGCCTGAAAGATGTGGATTATCGAAAGATAGCAAATCGATATTTGAGTGATTGTTCAGACGACTGATAGCGGCCGATGTAAGGCGTGCTGTTTCTTCAGTCAAGGAGAAGGCTGCCGAAATTCCACTGTGGTTCTGCAAGAAGTTGCTTACATAGTCCAATGCTTGCTCGCTGCGTAGAATGTCGAGAGGAATGTGACACCACAAGCGCTTGTCAATCGAGATGCCTTGATCTGTGTACGCCTGCTCGAAGCCGAGCGTGCGGTCCTCGACGGCTGTATTGGCATTTTCAGGTGAGATGAGCGCAATCTGCTGATGACTCTTGGATAGCAAATGGGAGACCGCCTTGTACGCACCGCCGTAATTGTCGGATGTAATGGTGTACGTCTCAATATTGCGCAGATAGCGGTCGATGAACACACACGGGAATTTATCGAGCGACAGACGCAGTAATGATTCGTTGTACTTCTCATCTTCTGTCGGAAAAACGATCAGCCCCTTCACACCGAGCTCCGTTAGTGTACGAATGACGTTTGATTCGATAGAGGAGGACTCGCGCGTGATGCTTAGTATCATGCTGAAGCCGGCTTCTTGCAGGAATTGTTCCGTGTAGTCAACGAGCTTCTGAATGACACGGGTCCTCATCGTCGGAATGATGAAGCCGATGAGCGGCATGGAGGACGCGCTGCATGGGGATGGCGGAGAATTGATGCTAGAAACAACAAGACTAGAAGAGACGAATGAGCCTTTGCCTTGTACGCGTATAATTAATCCTTCGTCAGCTAGTAGGGTTAGGGCGTTCCTGACGGTTATTTTACTTACTCTGAATTCGTCCATTAGTTCTTGCTCAGAAGGAATGCGGTCCGTTGGTCGAAGCTGCCCTGATTTAATTTTCTGAAGAATATCTTCTCGAATTTGTTTGTAGAGCGCCAGCTTTTTCAAAAAGTTGCATCTCCCCATAAACTTTATGATTTTATAATCAATTGGTTATATAAAGCATATTTCATCTATATTATAATACGGCATGTAAAGCGCTTACAATATTGAATCTGAGAAATTGTTGCGAAGGGGTCTTTTCTTTGAACGGTTAGAATTATGTTAAGGATGGTGGTGCCAAGGTGGATTGAACCCGCTTAAATTAACAGAACTAACTAGTCAGCCGACTTTTCAAATGCATAACAAAAAAGAGAGGATGACGAACAAATGAAAAAACGCAGTACTATAATCTCCATCGTTACGGTCCTTATTATGTCACTTGTTTTTACAGCATGTGGTAATCCTTCTGATTCAAAAACGGAAACACAGCAATTAGGCGCTGATGCCGGTGAGAATGCAACAGAATTGTCATTTTGGACATTCGTAGATTTGCACGGCAAGCATTTAGATAAAATGCTGGGGTTATGGAACCAACAGAACCCAGACAAACAGATTAAGTTAAATGTAACGGTTATGCCTTACGATGATATGCACAACAAGCTCTTATTGGCAGTTACAAGCGGAAAAGGTGCGCCTGATATCGCGGATATCGAGCTTGGTCAATTCCCTAAATTCTTGGAAGGTGACAACGTTCCACTGGAATCTTTGAATGATGTATTTGCACCATACAAAGACGTTGTTGTTCCTTCACGTGTCGAGATTTACTCCAAAGCCGACCAGGTTTATGGCTTTGATTATCACGTAGGTGCTACGCTTGCTTTCTACAACACTGAAATTCTCGAACAAGCAGGTGTTGACTACAAGACAATCAAAACTTGGGAAGATTACAAACAAGCAGGCATAAAAGTTTATGAAAAGACTGGCAAGTACTTAGGTACTGCTGATACATCAGCTACGTGGCAAGCATCGCTGCTGCTAGCTCAGCAAAACGCTGATTTTACAGATGAAAATGGTAATCCAAAAGTTAACTCGCCTGAAATGATTAAAGCGTATGAAATGTTGGTCGATCTGCAGAAGAACAATGTTATTCATACGATCCCTGGCGGACAACCCGACACAGAAGAAGCAAAAGGCGAATACAACAAAGGCAACTACGCAAGTGCATTGATGCCTGAGTGGTACATGTCCCGCTTTGTAAACGAAATGAAGGACCTTAAAGGTAAGTATGCAATCGCTCCATTGCCTGTATTTGAAGAAGGTAATCCTCGTTCCGTTGGCTTAGGCGGTACCGGCACAGTTGTTACTAAGAATGGTAAAGACGTTCAATTGGCCAAAGAATTTGTAGCCTTTGCTAAGCTTTCGAAAGAAGCTACTACTGAAATCTGGAATACGCTTGGATTCGATCCAATCAACATGGAAGTCTGGAAAGATGATGCAGTAACGAAAAACCCTGATAACGAGTACGTCCAATACTTTAAAACAAATGCATTTGATACTTTGAATGAAATCAAAGACGAAATTCAAGCAATCAAATCCGTTAAAGCGTCACCGACGATCGGCAATGTCTTCAATACGGTTACTTTGAATGCGATCTTTGAAGATGGCCAAGACGTGAAGGAAGCGCTGGATGAAGCACAAGAAGCAATTGAACAAGAATTGAAATAAATATAATAAGTAAATGATTTGATTAAACCTGTCGGCAGGTATGTGGTCGGCAGGTTTAACCATAGTCAAGGGAGATTGAGAATATGATAAAGAAATTTGTATACTCTCAAAAAGTTGCGCCTTATGTTTTTGTATTGCCATTTATACTTATATTTTTGATATTCTGGTTTTATCCGCTTGTAAATTCATTCGTAATGAGCTTTCAAGATAAGATGTTGGGACAGGATCCTAAATGGATTGGCGAAGCGAATTATTCGAAATTGCTTACAGATAAAGTGTTTTTGACGGCTATTAAAAATAGCGTTGTGTACATGTTAGGAACCTTAGTGTTGTTAATTCCCTTTCCCATGTTATTCGCCGTTATGATCAACAGTAAGTTAATGATGGGAAGAGAGTTTTTTAAATCTTCGTTCTTTCTCCCTGCATTGACATCTGTCGCAGTTGCGGGTACCATTTTCCGCCTTACATTCGGTGAAATGGAAGGTTCATTAATGAACAGTTTCCTGGGTCTATTTGGTGTAGAGCCTATTAAATTCTTGAAAGACGGAGAATGGAGTATGGCAGCACTGTTAATCCTCGCATGTTGGAGATGGACAGGTGTTAATATGCTTTACTATCTATCCGGTTTGAAAAGCATTGACAATGAATTTTATGAGGCTGCTTCAATTGACGGAGCATCTGCTTGGCAGAAGTTTAGAACGATCACAATGCCATTATTGAAGCCGACCACGGTATATGTTACGACAATTAGTGTTTATGCAGGGTTAGCCATGTTTACCGAGAGCCTGATGATGTTTAACGGTAACAATTCACCCAAAAATATTGGCTTAACCATTGTTGGATATCTGTATAGACAAGGGATTGAGAAAAATAAGCTGGGTTACGCAGCTGCAGTTGGTATCATTCTGTTAGTCATTGCTATGGTTATCAATTTAACGCAGTTGAAATTTAGTGGAATGTTCAAAAAGGAGGAGGATTAAAGTGGGCAAAAGTCAGACGAGGAATGAATTCATATCCAGAATAGTAATTATTAGTTTGTTCATTATACTATTCGTTATAATAATGATTCCATTCTATGCAGTGGCCCTATCTTCCTTCAAACCAGGTGAATCATTAATTAGATATGGTCTTAACCTAAGTTTGGATTTTAGTATTATGAGTTTTGACAATTTTATCTATCTGTTTACAGGAGAACATGATTATTTTGTGTGGTTTTGGAACAGTATGACTTTAACAATCGTTCAAGTAGTTTTAACACTTTTTGTAAGCGCATTTGTTGGATATGGTTTTGCAGCATATGATTTTAAAGGGAAGAACTTCCTCTTTATATGTGTTTTGCTCATTATGATGGTGCCTTTCGAAATACTGCTGGTTCCTTTGTACAGCCTAATTAATGATTTGAAAATGGTGAATAGCTATTCAGCAATCATTCTGCCGGGTATAGCCAATGCCGCGACAATATTTTTCTTCAGGCAATATCTAAGAAGCATACCCAAAGAGATTATTCAATCTGGGCGGGTTGATGGCGCAAACGAGTATGCGATTTATTTCAGACTAATTATGCCGATTATGAAGCCTTCCTTTGCGGCAATGGCCATTTTGAATGGTATGAATAGCTGGAATAATCTGTTGTGGCCATTCATGGTGCTCGGAGATCAGAGTAAATTCACACTTCCAATCGGTTTGAAAACGTTGTTAACTCCTTATGGCAATAACTATGACCTCTTGATCGTGGGCTCCTTCTTCTCCATCATTCCAATTTTCATACTGTTTATTGCTTTCCAGAAATATTTCATAGACGGTATGACTGCAGGGGCTGTTAAAGGGTAGAAAATATTATGATGAAGCAGGTGATAAGATGGAAATCCAGCCAAGAGCGTTACACGACATTCAACCATTAATTGAGCAGAGAGCAGATCCTTTTATGTACCGACATTCGGACGGTTATTATTACTTCGTAGCATCCGTTCCGGAGTATGATCGGATTGAAATCCGTAGAGCCCAGAACCTTGAGGAGTTTGTTACATCAACTCCTGTAGTGATCTGGAGAAAGCGCGAGACTGGTATTCTTAGTACCAATATATGGGCGCCTGAACTTCATTTTATTGATGACAAATGGTACGTGTATTTCGCTGCCGCACGCACGACGGGAACGATTGAAGGCTTGTTCGACCATCGGATGTACGTGCTGGAGAATGAACATGCCAATCCGCTCGAAGGCAGTTGGACGGAAAGAGGACAGGTTCGTACCGCGTGGGAAAGCTTCGCCCTCGATGCCACTACCTTTGAGCATAATGGCAGCCGTTATTACGTATGGGCACAAAAGGATTCGAATATCGAAGGCAACTCTAATCTGTATATATCTAAAATGAGCAATCCGTGGACGCTGACTGGGCCGCAAACGATGATTTCGATGCCGGAATATGACTGGGAGATCATTGGTTATAAAGTGAACGAAGGCGCGGCATTTCTTCGCAAGGGTGATCGGATATTCCTCTCTTACTCGGCTAGCGCCACTGATTTCAATTATTGCATGGGCCTGCTTGAAGCCGATGCGGATGCTGATTTGCTAGATGCCACCTCATGGCGCAAGTCGCAAGCAGCGGTTTTCTCGACAGATGAGAGCATCTCTATGTATGGTCCCGGTCATAATTCCTTCACGGTGTCAGAGGCCGACGAAAAGACGCTATTTGTGTTCCACGCAAGAACGTACAAGAACATTATAGGAGATCCACTGTACGATCCGAATCGCCATACATTTGTGACAGAGCTTTTGTGGACGGCTGACGGCAGACCCGATTTCCGCGGCTCTGTTGCAGCACTTGCACGTTCTTTACAGTGAACGAGTGTCCCAACAAGGTTGGTTGATGGATTTGAGTTCGTTTATCCAACTTGCCAAAGAGAGACAGTAAGAACATCGAAGGCACCCTACTGGGTGCCTTCGATTTCGCACTACAGATAATACGCCGAACCGTACCACAAGTTATGGTAAGTTGCCTTAAAACTTGCCGCTCCAGTTATCCCGGAGAATCATATCATAAATAAGTGAGTTCTTGAAAAATATATAAGAAGAGGCCGCTCAATTGAAAGCACTTATATTTTTAGGTTATGAAGGGGCAGGAGTCGTTGAAAAAACGGATGTTGATGGATACGTCAAAGACTTTGACTGGTGGCGATCTTTGGAATTTCCTTACTTCGAGAAAGAATCACGATAAGCCACACACAACACACACATCTGTCTGGGGACAAGAACATGTTCCCATTTCCGATTAGATGAATATCTAAGTGTGAGTAGTGAGTCTCTTGTGAGTGACTAACAGGCTAAAGGATGGATTATGATCAAGAGACCAACATCAATTCTGGGGAGAGTTTCCCCTGGAACTGTATTCCCATTTGAAATGGATAAAATAAACTCGTCAATAAGCACTTTAGCAAATAAAAGGGTAGGATACAGAATGCAATTTTGGATAAAGGGAGGGGAAACATATGCAGATAGATTACTTTGTGCTGATTGTCATTGTTAGGGAGAGCCCCCTCACTATTCAACTCTATTGTGTAGCATGTTCTACAAATGCTATTAAACGACAGTTATAGTTCCGTATACATATACATGCTACAATTGAATTGATATGTTCCAGGTTTCAAATCGAGATCATGTTTGATCACTACATCTGATAGTTCTGTTTTTTCATCAAGCTATGGCTAACACGAAACCTAAGGTTTTGCCCAAAAGGGCAATCAAACATACCCATTTAGGCGATGTAGTGAATGGATTATAGTACTATAATTAGATTGCATGCACCTTTACCCAAGAAAATTTGTAATTTAGATGATGGTTTTGAGCTTTCACAGGAGTAATCAAGCATGTACAGGAAGCCATCCTAACATTGAATTTGTACATTATATTGAAAATGTTAATAATCAAGTCTTGGATAACTTCGAGCAAATGAAGGCAAGCTCACTGGGTACTGGATTGTTTCATTAAGTAAGTGTATCTTTGCTAATATACGTAAAGAGATTAAGGTGATAAAACTTGGACTGGGGTTATTATGGTGACTAATAAGAAGAATAAACTTGAGACTATACATGAATTATTTGCAACAAGAAAGCCCATTCTCATTTGGTTGATCTTCGTATACGCAGGATCTGTTACACTTCAGTTTTTGGATGATCCTAAAGTTATCAGTAGTTTCGTATTTACGGGACTGTTTGTTCTCCACGCCGCGTTGCATTGGATTTCATATCGGGTTAGCCAAAGACATTTTTGGTTTTACTTTGGAATACAAGGGATCTTAATTTACCTGTGCGCTATACTTTTCCCTGGAAGTTATCAGGCAGTGTTGGTGGGGTTGCTCCCCGTATTAATTGCCCAAAGTTTAGGTTTTTCTTTTCGGATAAGTAGGGTGATATTTATAGCTTTGATTAGTATTATCATATTTTTCGACTCTTCTTTAACAGTCGGAGGTACAAAGGAACTGCTGGTATTCATTCCGATTTTTGTGATGATGCTAATTATCGTAATAGCTTATGGAATACTATTTTTTCATCAAGTTCATGAGCGAGTCAAGCTGCAAAAGTTTTTGAATGAACTGCAAGTGGCTCATCAAAAGGTCGAAGAACTTACATTGTCCAATGAACGGCAGCGAATGGCTAGGGACTTACATGATACTCTTGCCCAAGGAGTCGCTGGTTTAATTATGCAATTGGAAGCGTCCAACGCGCACATTATGCAGGGGAATACGGAAAAGGCTCATAACATTATAATTCAATCCATGCAGCAAGCACGTAGAACACTGGCTGAAGCACGCAGGGCAATAGATGACCTTAGAATTAAATCAGCACCTGATATCGATTTTAAGGAAGCTGTCGAAGATGAAGTAAGGCACTTCAGACATTCAACGGGTATTCAGGTAGACTGGAATATACAACTGAATCAACTACTATCAAGAGTTGTGATGGAACATAGTCTTCATATCGTCAGAGAGGTGTTGACGAATGTTGCGCGCCATGCCAATGCCAATGTAGTAAAAGTCAGTGTTATCGTCTCGAACAATCAACTTCAGATAGAAATATCAGATAATGGAAAAGGTTTTAATCCAGATGCGATCGGAAAGAAACCTGGTCACTATGGATTACTTGGAATCCGTGAGCGAGCAAGATTGATTGGTGGACACATCAAGATCGATAGCAGCTCAGAAGGTACAACCATAACGATGTCGGTGACAATTAATGAAGGAGGTCAACATGAGCCCTTATAAAATTATGTTGGTGGACGATCATTTTGTAGTTCGTGAAGGACTCAAGCTCATATTAGAGACCAGCGAAAAATATCAAGTCGTAGGGGAAGCTGTAAATGGACAGGATGCGCTTGAGAAGGTTGAAAAGCTTGAGCCTGACATAATTCTAATGGATCTGAATATGCCTGTTCTGAGTGGACTCGAAACGATGAAGGAATTCAAGAAGAAAGGCCTTACGATCCCTATTATTATCCTGACCACGTATAACGAGGATGAACTGATGATTAACGGGTTGGCTTTGGGAGCCAAAGGGTATTTGTTAAAAGATACAAGCAGAGAAAGCTTGTTCAGAAGCATTGATTCTGCAATGCAGGGGGAAATGCTCTTATCTGAGGAGATGCTAGAGCGAGTAATGGCTGCTAAATTAAAATCGCAACAAGAAGTCAAGCAAGATGTCAAACTTTTGAGTGATAAAGAAAACTACATTTTGCAATGCGTGGCTAAAGGGTATAAAAGCAAAGAAATAGCATTTGACATGAATATTGGAGAACGAACAGTCAAGGCTCATCTAACGAACATATACAATAAACTTGGGGTAGATTCGCGGTCACAAGCAGTAGCAACTGCACTAGATCGAGGTATTCTGAAACTATAATTATTGATCAACTGAAAAAGCATGCAGGGTACCGACCTGCATGCTTTTTCCGTTGGTATAGATTTGATGACATTAAGTACATATATTGTAGATTAGATCCAAAAAAAGAATATTCCCTTGATATAGCATTCCCCAAAGGGCAGATTCAAATGCCCATTGGGACGATGTTGCTGTCTAAAACTAATTATAAAATAAGATTATATTTAAGATATAGAGCAGAGGAGACGATACTGAAATGGCAAAAATGTTATACAGACTGGGATTTTGGTCTGCCAAGAACCGCATGAAGGTAATCATCGGATCAATTATGGTCATGTTGATTACCTCAATGGTGGCAATGGGAATGGGACCGAAACTTAGTGAAGAAACTACGATACCCGGGTTAGAGTCAATTGAAACGATGGGACAGATGTACCAGGAGTTTCCGTCAATGATAGATACCAGTAAAGAAATCCAGCTGGTTCTCAAAGCACCTGCTAACGAAACATTATCATCTGAAAAGATAAAACAACTGATTGAAACACAACTTCAGAGCATATCAAAAGATCCTGCTGTTACTGAAGTCTCCGGCCCATTTGATAACAAATCGTTGAACGCGGATGGCACAATCGCTTATGCGTCAATCTCTTATAACAAGGCTGATGGTGATGTTAAAGAAACTTCTAAAGAGTACGTAATTCATGCCGCAGAAGCTTTACGGAATGCTGGACTCCAAGCGGAGCTCACTGGATCTGGTTATGTGAAGATGGAGATCGGTGGAGCTACAGAAGGAATTGGTATTCTAATTGCACTTGTTATACTTTCCATTGCTTTCGGATCCCTACTCACTGGAATCATTCCGATTCTAACAGCAGTCATTGGTCTTGGTACCGGCGTAATGCTGATCATCCTGGGGTCTAATTTCTTAGATACACCTTCATTTGCCTTATCATTGGCGAGTATGATTGGACTTGCAGTAGGTATTGATTACGCACTATTCATTATTTCAAGATACCGTCAAGAGCGTGCACGAGGTTTTGAGAAAAGAGAAGCTATTGCAATAGCTAACGGTACAGCAGGCAGTGCAGTTGTTTTTGCAGGTGTAACCGTAATTATTGGTCTTGCAGGTATGGCAGTCGTAGGAATTCCTTTCCTTACAGCAATGGGGTTAGCTGCTGCGCTTTGTATTTTTGTAGCTGTTTTAATTGCAATAATCACAGTACCGGCAGTCCTTGACGCAATGGGTAGCAAGATAAAGGTTAAGCCGATAAAGAACTCTGGGAGATTGAATCAGACAACATCTCGAGGAAATCTGTGGGGGAGATTAGTGACAGGACGACCTTGGATCACAGTGGTTCTCGGAGTGGCACTCCTCTCGACATTATCGGTACCATTCTTACACATGGAAACAGGTACTATGGATGATGGATTAAAGTCAACCAGTATGACGGAACGACGAGCATACGATATGTTGTCTGAAGCATACGGTGTGGGTTACCATAACCCTCTGATGATTCTTGCAAAAACGGATGGAAGTGCTGAAGCTGATGTTAATTTGGCGAAAACAGTAGAACAACTTAAAACCTATCCAAACATTGGGATGGTTGCCGATCCGGTTAAAAGTGCATCTGGAAAAGTCTCTTTGATTAACATTATACCGGCTACAGGTCATGCTGATGTGGAAACGGTAGAACTTGTTAAAACGATTCGCAGTCATATTCCTGAGATTGAAAGTCAGAACCATGTGCAACTTAAAATAACGGGCAGTACAGCAATCAATATTGATATTTCTCAAAAACTGAACGAAGCATTACCTGAGTTCTGTGTCATAATTGTTAGTTTGGCCTTTCTCCTATTAATGATGGTATTTCGTTCTATCTTGGTTCCAATTAAAGCAGTGCTGGGTTTTGTTCTCTCGCTTGGAGCAACAATGGGATTCATTACCTACGTTGTCCAGGATGGATATTTTCAAAATCTCTTCGGCTTCAGCGGACAATCACTTGTGCTTAACTTTTTACCGATAATGGTTGTTGGAATCTTGTTTGGATTGGCTATGGACTATGAGGTATTTCTGGTTAGCCGCATGCGTGAGGACTTCAAAAAGAACGGTGATGCCAAACAATCCGTACTGGCGGGAATCCGGAACAGTGGGGGCGTAGTTACAGCTGCAGGATTGATCATGATATCCGTATTTGCAGGGTTTATGATGACGAATGATCCAAGTATCAAGGTAATGAGTTTTGCACTTCTCTTTGGGGTATTGTTTGATGCATTTGTTGTCCGTCTATTGATTGTCCCAGGTGTGATGATACTTATGGGTAAATCGGCGTGGTACTTGCCGAAATGGTTAGATCGACTTCTGCCGAACTTGGATGTTGAGGGTGAGAAGGTAATGGAAATCGTTGAAAAACGGCACCAAACACGTACGAATTCACACGATCTCTTTCCAGAACCCATAAATAGAGGATAGACGTAAATTGGTTGTGCCTTGAGAATTATAGATTTCAGAAAATTATAGATAGGTTAACGCTGTAGGAGATGGAGGAGTTGCTCCTTCTCCTTTTTAATAATTTTAGAGGATGAATGGTATGTACAAAAGAAATGAAGGCGCGGGTAGATTACATCGCCGAGCCTATAAAAATCTGTGTTTATTTAGTTTTATTCTCCTGTTGAAAAGTGTAGTAGCATGGTCTGTTGTATTTCATGATGGAGCCAATTGGGCTATTATTCAAACAGAGCTCCCTTTCTTTATCCTGATGTTCAGCCTGATTGAATGGTTTGCTGCCAAGAGGAAAGTTTTATACTACATGCTGGTCAATTTCTGCATGACGTTAATTTATTTTGCGGTCATCATGTACTACAAATATTATGGTGTTATCGCTACGTATCATTCACTTAAACAAGCCAAAAAGGTTACTCATGTAGGAGAAAGCGCATTATCATTGCTTACACCCTATTATCTATTTTTGTTTATCGACATTGTCTTATTCTTAGTTTTAATTATCCAACCTAAGTATGGTTCAATCTGGAAGAAGCCTGCTTTACGTATGAGTCACAAGGTGTTAACTTGTACGATCAGCGCATCATTCGCATTATGTTTATTCAAAATCTGGCCGGTCCATGCTAGTATGAACGAAATCAATAAAGCGAAGAGTATGGGGATTCTTAACTATGAAGTCTATAAGGTTGTTGCCGATCGTTTGGAGAAGGAAGTACTTATAGCTCCTGGTGATATCTCGCAAGAGGCAATCAATGAAACCAAAGGAAATTCTCCACTTAAAGATGCACCGAAGTTTCATGGAATCAATAAAGGCATGAATTTAATTCTCGTACAGATGGAATCCTTTCAAAATTTTTTGATTGAACTCAAAATGGATGGTCAAGAGATCACACCTAATTTAAATCAGTTAATTAAGAACAATACTTATTTCCCTCATTTCTATTCTAATGCTGGACAGGGGACAACCTCGGATGCCGAGTTCGTCGTAAATACATCCTTTTACGTACCTAAGAATGAACCAGCAACTTCATCAAAATATATGGATAAACAACTGCCAAGTCTACCACATTTACTTAAGGAAAATGGATATTTCACAGCGACGTTCCATACCAATAGTGTGGATTTTTGGAATCGCAATAAATTGTATCGTGCAATTGGTTTTGAACGTTATTATGATCGAGCATTTTTCGGAGAAGATGATCCTATTGCTTTTGGCGCATCAGATGAAGTTTTGTACTCCAAAACATCTTCTGAAATGTCCATTTTGGATGAACGGAATCAACCGTTCTATGCAATGGTCATATCCATGAGTGCACATCATCCCTATCACTTGCCTGAAGAAAAGGTTAAAATCGAGCTGCCTGATCGTTTCAAGGATACATTGATCGGTGATTATATTCAGGCTCAAAATTATGCCGATGTTGCCCTGGGTCAGTTTCTTGACGAAATGATAGAATCTGGACTATGGGATAACAGCTTGGTCGTTTTTTATGGAGATCACCAGGGGATTCCAATGACTGGGCTTACAGGAGAAGAAAAGGAACTGATGAATTCCTTGTTAGATCATGACTATGGGTACACAGATATGATGAACATCCCTTTCATTGTGCATTCGCCTTCAGGGCAACTTCCTCCTGTAATAAACACTACAGGTGGACAAATTGATATTCTGCCAACCGTAGCCAACCTGTTGGGAACTCCCTTGGGACATCAACTTGTTTTAGGTGAAGACCTGTTTAATCAAGAGAGTAATTTGATTCCGTTAAGACACTTTCTACCTGAGGGTTCTTTTATAAATGATAAAATATTATATATGACAGGTAATAATTATGCCGACGGAGTACATTATGAATTAAGTAATAACAGTAGCGTGGAAGGGGGATCTACTCCATCTCAATTCTCGGCCGCCCAGTATTTACTTGACATTTCCAATAGCTATTTATTACAGTTACCTGATATCTACAGTAATCGGGAGAATGAGAGTCAGCATGAAATGATTGAAGATTAATTATTTCGTCCTTAGGGATACAAGCAAAGGGAGACATCTTTAGTCGATGTCTCCCTTTGCTTGTTGTCTATAAGTGATATTGTATATTGCTGCCATTGTTTCTGCAGCGCCTGAAATAATTAAATAGGTACCTGCAAAAAAGATGTACCAGGAAGTGGTATGGCCATTTTAGGTATGTAATAATGTTTCCCATCGTTTGTTCCTCAGATATGAACTAAGCCCTTTGTGTGGTTGATTAGACCTATTGTATCCAATTTTAAATAGACCTGAAATGGGATGTAATGAGATATTCAACAATTGAAGTATATGCCCAAAGGTACAATGCTCTCTGCCCCAAGGTACATTACGCTAATTTCTAATTAAAGATAAAATGGGTACATACCTTCTATTAAATTGTTTTAAAGGAGACGTTAAAAATTGATTATACATACAGATATAGGGAAGATAAATGTTTTAGAGCAGGCGATTACAACAATTGTTTCCGTAGTTGCAAGGTTAGAATCTGGGATTATACTGTTGTCAACAGGAGCCGTAGATAGCATGATTAAACAAGTGAGTGGGAAAAAAATGCATAAAGGAGTATCTGTTACATTCTCAAACTCAAAATTAATCATCGAGCTTAGAATTGTTGTACCTTACGGAGTGAAAATCCAATATGTCAGCCGTGAATTACAGTCCAGCATATTTGAAGCGGTGAATAATATGACGGGTATTTCTCCAGATCAAGTCCACATTCGTGTTGAGGGAATTAAACTGGCCGAAACGAGACAGTCATGAGAACACAGTTGGAATCTAGGGCGTGTCTGAAAACTCTGAAGGAGGCAGATTTTGCCAAATTTTTGTTCCAAGCCAGGAAGTTTTCTGCAGGCGTGCCGGGGAACATCAAGGGAAACTGACGCAGCAGAGGGCGAAAAGGCGGTGAAAGATGCACTTCAGCGAGTTTGGAGACACGTCCTAATATCATGGTTATTTCGAGAACTACTCCGACAGCATGAGGAGCTGAATACAGTATAATGTTTAGTGATACGTTATTAGAACTTGTTACTCAGTATGGATATGTATTCTTTTTTCTAGCTTTTTCACTAGGTCCGTTTGGCATTCCTGTACCTAACGAAATTATTATTGTATCTGGATCGATATTAAGCCATACAGGTGTCGTCAATTATTGGGCAGCTTACAGCTCCATTCTAACAGGCTTATTGACGGCAATCACAATTTCCTATACCATAGGAAGATTTTTTGGTCATAAATTCAAAAAAAGATGGTTAGACAATCGTTACTTCTTAAGAGCGGAATCTATATTGAAGAGAAAGGGCGATTTAGCAATGTTCATTGGAATGTTCATTCCGATGGTGCGCTATATCATGCCCTTACTGATAGGAATGAGCGAGATTCATTTCAAGAAATTTGCTATCTTTACGTATTCAAGTGCTGTGACCTGGACAATAACCTATTTTGCTTTAGGCATTTATTTTAAAGAACCTGTTTTATCAATGATGCAAATCTTGGGATATTGATATATGATAAAATTGGTTTTATTCCTAAAAGCTAGGTTTCCATTTAGTTTCTGGAGTGAATGAGTGTATATGCTCTGCCGTATTCAATTCTATGGCGGGGCTTTTGTTCAAAATTATCTCTTATTCCAATCTTGATTATGATCAAAGGGCTCACACTTCATAGTGGTGTTTGGACGGTCTTTGCATTTATTCTAGCTTCTAACGGAATGCATGCAGTGCTTGTCTGTTCGGACACACTGTTTGGGTTTAAACATCGAAACTATTTTCTTCGTCGATTGAAAGCACTTCTTCTGACCATCATGTTGGTCATTATTATCATATTTAGCTTGTTGGTATATAGCTATAGTAGTATTATTTTGCATTTCGATTTACTTAAAGGCATTAATGAGATAACAAAACTGTTGTTAGCTATTTTGAGATGGCCTGTAGTTTTAATGTTTTTATTTTTTACAATTAAAATTGTTTATATGGTTACTCCTAGATATCGAATTCCAGGAAAGTATACGAATTTTGGAGCGCTTTTTACGAGCACAGTATGGGTAGTTTCAACATTTGCATACTCGTATTATCTTAATCATTTTAACAACCAATACAGCGATTTGTACGGAGATTTTGCAAATGTCATTGTTTTAATTATGTGGATGTACATTTTATCTTATTTACTTTAGGTTTTTCTATAAACGCTTATCATTATCGGATCAAACAAGCAAGCTGATTATTGAAATATGAATTAAGTACACTATATTGGGAACATATAATTGGAATAATTCATTATTTTAGTGATGATCAGAAATACATTCATAAAACATATACGGGAAGCGTCCATTGCTGGATACTTCCCGTAATGTGTTTTATGCTTGCTGAACAAATCTGAACTTGTAGTCCGCAGTTTCTAATAAGTGTTATTGGTTTTCTCATAAACACCTGGGTCACTTGGTCCAGGATTCAATAACTTTTAAGCTGTTACCCTCCTCGGCAAAGTGTAAAAACTGCATTATGTCGCCAGCAGTTTTTTTCCCTGTCTTCGTGTCCTCATTGGTAATTCTATAGTGAATGGCTGCCCAGTCACCGCTGATAAGCATATTATCAAAACGAATACGCTTTACATCGGTCGATTCCGCATCTTTCTTCACGAAATCCTTATACTCCGGGAAAGTCATTGTTTCTGCATTTGTATGATATTGCAGGTCGCTGTCATAATACGTATCGGCCCAGTCACTCCAAGCATCAAAGCCCTGATTCCATTTATCAAAGTCGCTCAATATGGTGCTTTGAATTTTCTTAGCCATATCGGTGTTAATAGGCGTAGGATAAGTAACAGGATATTTTGTTTCGAGATCTGTGGTATCAGGGATCTTTGCATTGACTATTTCATCCAATGCAGCTTGCTGTGCCGCCTTCGCCTCATCGGTTTGGAAACTTGTCAACCCGTCAAAATCCGTCCCCTTTGTACCAGCCCAACCTTCAACAACCCGAGTTCCCAGCGGATCACCATAGTCTTTGAAATGGACGAACTCCATCACGCTTCCATCGGAAGATTGTTGGCTCCCTCTGGCAGTCGAAGAGATGTCATATCGAATAGCTGCCCAATCGTCATTAATGATCATATTGTTGAAATTACCCATCTGAATATTGGTAGACTTCAGCTGCGCATTCATGGCATCTTGATATTCTTTCAAAGTGAGTTTCACGCTGTGGACATTATAGAGGGAGTCGTCTGTATATAGAATGTCGCCCCAGGCTTCCCAGGCTTCATAACCTCGATTCCAGTTCTCAAAGCCGTTTAGGAGTCTATTCTGTATATTCTTTTCCATCTCAGTCTCGATTGGTGTGGGGTTAATGATGGGGAAAGTAGCCGCTAGCTCTTCGGTATTATCGTAAGAGTCAGAAATACTGACCGTAGATTCGCCCGAGTTCAAATTCTCCTCAACTTTGGAAGGGCTCGAATTTGTATTACTTGTACAACCCACAGCAACTGTCATAATGGCCAAAGCTGTCAGACTTGCCGTCAACATTCTTATCGTAGTATTCTTCATAATCTTTCTCCTCTCAATAGTTGAATAAACATCATGCTTCGCTATACCAAAAACAAAATTAATAGCTTATACATATACTACAACTGAAAAAAAATTGTAACATCGTTCTAAAAGGCAGATTTATTCTGCCCTTTCGGGCATTATGTATAACCTAGCCAGACCAAAGTAAATGAATTCAGGCATGAATAATAAAATATGGTACTTACTACATAAGGAAAATTGATAAATTAAAAATGAAGTATTCCATGAACGACGCGTCTTTTAGATGTTCATTTTATTCATAGATACCCGAAAGGGAAGGAACATTCGCCCTTATGTACGATGTTGTACATTCGTAAAGAATATAGACTTGAATCATAAAGGAAAGGGAATCTATTGAGAGGGAGCATTCCAGTGATGAAACCAAAAATGATTGTAAACCCCGTTTCAGGGCAGCATACAGCATATAAAACGAAGGCTTCAGTTATAGAGTATATGAAAAAGAAATACGCTTTAAATGATAATGATATCTTCTACACAAGTAAGGAGAATAATGATTTAGGAACTTCATTTTTTGAAGATTGTGATTCACTGGTTGTTGCAGGTGGTGACGGAACCCTGCATTACGCCATTAACACCATTAAAAATCTAGGTCTAGACTTACCTCTAGCTTACCTACCGACAGGTACAGTCAATGATTTTGGAAATGCTTTGAAATTACCACGATCATATGAAGGTTTCACTAGAATGCTCGAAAAAGGAATGACCAAGAAGATAGATATCGGGTTGGCTGGAAATGAATATTTTCATTACGTTTTGGCTGGTGGTGCAATGAATTCAATCAGTTACACAACCAACCAAACCCTAAAAAAAGTTATAGGGGATAAGGCTTATTATTTGTCCGCTCTACCTAAACTTCCCAAAATATTATCGGGAACACATATTAAGATTGAATGTGATCATTTAGAACAAGAACATGATGCACTTCTTTACTTAGTTTCAAAATCAGCGATTATTGGCGGAATTGAGGGCATTATTCCGGATGCCAAGATGGATGACGGTCAACTTCATGTACTAGTAATTCAAAAAAAATCATTGTTTAATACCTTTCAACTTCTTTTAGATATAAAAAATGGAACCCATCTTGACCGCTCAGATGTCTTGTATTTTAAGACAAAGCGTTTAAGAATTACTCAATTTGGTGATAACATAGCAAAAGTGGGGATTGACGGTGAGATGCACACTACTGGGCTAATGGACATTGAAGTTATCCCGCGCGGATTAACTTTGATAGTCCCGTGCAGTTCGGATGTGGCGTAGATGAGCAGAGGTAATACTAACGAGTACTATATTTAATATTGTAATCGACCTAGAAAGTTCTGAATGGATAAAGGGTAGCTGTAACATGAACAGGTGAAATTTCTGCATAGTATTAGAATGCTGAACTTCTAGAGGGATTTATCCCTAATTGCTTTATCAACATGGAGAACCCGTTTGACTGGATTGTTTATACTATTTAACTGTGACTGGGCAAGAACATTTCTCTGGATCGGCTTATTATGTAAGTTAATTTTTGCAATCAAATGAAGTATTTAACTCAGTCAGCAGTTATATGACTAAAATTTTGAAGGAATATAACTATTCGATGCTTAAATACGGCGAGGATGTAGTATTAGAACTATCAGGGTACACATTAGCTGGAGGTTGGACGGGCGGTTTTACGTCGAAATGTCTGCTAACAGGAAACGATAGCTCAATAAAATCAAGGAGTCAGCTGTCGAAGGACAAGAAGATAGTTTCATCTTCAGTCGCTAAAATAGCGGCTTTTTTTATTTCGAGAACTCGTTCTTTACTTAGTTTTTATAGTGAGCATTATTATGAAGTAAATTGATAATTTCAAATTAATATTCGGAACAAACTTCCCTTTTGCAATGGAACGACAGTGTACTCGCACATTACCCTCGGCAGGAACCAAATGAAAGTAACATCAGGCCACTCTTTGTAGCCTTTGTGGACGTAACGTTCGCAAAGGCTTTTACCTCTGCTCTCAACATATATAGAAATCACTCATTTCTGAATCGATATTGTCTCGGCGAGATGCCAACAAACTTCTTGAATTGACGCATGAAATGAGTGTCATTCTCGTAGCCGCATGAGTTAGCAATCTGGGTTACTGACATCTCACTATGATCCAAAAGGTACTTCGCGCGTTCAAGCCTTCCGTTAATAATATCTATCATCACAGAACAACCAAATAACTGCTTATATATATGTTGGAAATAGGATTTACTTAGATTTAGTCGTGCAGCCAATTCCGTCACAGAAACGTTCTGATGGGGAAAGCGGTAGAGATCATTACGTAGTTCCGTAAATCGCATATAATAACGATTCAGTTGGTGAGGAGCAGTTCGTTCACGTAAATCGGTTAATTTCATAAAAAAAGACCGAAGGTCGCAATCCATAATTCGCTCACGTAACGGTCCGTCAAGCCGATAGATGTTCTGTAATTCCATGATGCACCTAGAAATAAGCAACGGATCAGATGCTTCCACGGGCGTATCCAAAGGGAAATTCAATTCCGCAAGAAATTCCGGTAAATCATCTCCATTACAATGAAACCAGTCATTTATGAAAGGGCTTTCGATTTCGCGATAAGAATGGGGGGTCCGGGGTTGAAAAAAGATAAAAGTATTCTTTTCAATGATCATCGTGTCATTCTGTAGCTTCACCTCTGCGTTGCTATTAAAAAATACAAAAGTGTAGTTACCGGAGCCATACGGACGATTCCTTATGATTCCTTCATGGTGAATAGTATGGAACCCGCATGAGAACAACTGCAGCATACTTTAACACTCCTCAGCACAATAGGTCAGTTTTTGATCATTATAGTTTATTGTAGCAGAGGTTACAACCGACTATAATTCTTTTAGACAACTGTCAGGTTAAGGGGGTAGCACGATGACGGGCGATAGGAAGTATTGGGTGGAAACCTTGGTTCGAATTGCATATCCTGTTCTTCATTCTTTATCGGAACGTCGGTTGGTTAATGATATGCCTGTTGAAGCAGGGGAGGGAGATCGGGCTAATTACACATACTTGGAGGCATTGGGACGTACGCTTGCGGGAATTGCACCTTGGCTTGAGCATGGACCGCGTTGTGGAGACGAGGGAGAGATTCGAGCTAGAATCGCAGGTATGGCCAGACTGGCCATCGAGGCTGCTACGGACCCTAATTCGCCTGACTTTATGAATTTCACGAAAGGCGGACAGCCCTTGGTTGACGCAGCCTTTCTCGCTAACGGAGTTCTCCGTGCTCCAAACGAGCTATATGAATTGCTGGATGAGAAAGTGAAGGCTAATTTAGTTATAGCTTTGAAGGCAACGCGTATTATCCGTCCCGTATTCAGTAATTGGCTATTGTTTAGCGCCATGATTGAAGCCGCTCTGTATCGGATGGGAGCAGAGGATTGGGATCGTATGCGCGTCGATTATGCACTAAGGCAACACGAGCAATGGTATAAAGGAGACGGGGTATACGGAGACGGTCCCGCATTTCATTGGGATTATTACAACAGTTTTGTCATTCAACCCATGATGATTGATATTTTGGATGTGATAGGAGATCAATTTGGCGATTGGAGTACACTTCGGAATAAAGTGATGAAAAGAGCAGTACGTTATGCAGCTGTTTTGGAACGGATGATATCACCTGAAGGAACGTTCCCACCAATTGGACGATCACTTGCCTATCGTTTCGGTGCATTTCAGCATCTGTCTTTAATGGCTCTAAGGGATGAGCTCCCTGAAGAACTGCTACCGACTCAAGTACGCTGCGGGCTTACTGCCGTGATCAGGAGGCAAATCGAGATGCCGGGTACGTTCGATGATTCCGGTTGGCTTCGCATTGGTTTTGCTGGCAGACAGCCTGATATCGGAGAAGGATATATTTCGACAGGTAGCTTGTACTTATGCACGACGGTATTTCTCGCCTTGGGCCTGCCATCGGACGCTGAATTCTGGCAAGGAGAGGCAGAATGGACGTCACTAATGATATGGTCAGGTAGAAACCTCAAGTTGGATAAAGCAATGTCGAACGACATATAGGAGTTCACCTAAAGGAAGGAGCAATTATGAATGACGGTCAAAACGGAATGGGTGCAAGAAGCTTGGGATCAGACGAAGGCAAAAGTAAAGCGTATTCATCATCGAATCGGAGATGGATTCCCGCATGCAAGTATAAATGGAGAGTATCAGCTTGAGCCAGCATCTTGGTGGACCTCTGGTTTTTGGCCAGGATTGATGTGGCTTGTTTATCGAGATACGCAAGATAATGAATTAAAGGAATCAGCAGAATCATGCGAAAGCCAGTTGGATATATTGCTGACCGATTCAAACAAGATTGATCACGATATCGGTTTTATGTGGACCTTAACAAGTGGAGCAAGATACAAGATTCTCGGAGCAGAGGATTCTAAACGAAGGGCGCTGCTTGCTGCCAACCTACTTGCTGCGCGCTTTAATGCCCAGGGAAACTTCATTCGAGCGTGGAATGGGGAAGAACTTGCAGGTTGGGCCATTATCGACTGTATGATGAATCTGCCGTTACTTTATTGGGCATCCAGTATAACCGGAGATCCACGATATAAGCACATTGCAATCAAGCATGCTGATACGGTGTTGAAGCATTTTTATCGGACTGATGGGTCGGTTGCTCATATCGTGGTTTTTGACCCCGATACCGGCGAAAAGCTTGGAGTGAAGGGAGGACAAGGATTCGCACCGGAATCTGCGTGGTCTCGTGGGACGGCATGGGCGATTTATGGAATGAGTCTAAGTTACCAGTACACAGGTGACCCCAAATATTTGAATGCAGCCAAACAAACCGCTCACTTCTTTATGGCCAATTTACCGGAAGACCATGTTCCTTACTGGGATTTCCGTTCGTCAGAAGGAATTCCTGCGATTCGTGATTCCTCGGCTGGAGCTTGCGCTGCTTGTGGACTTTTGCTCCTAGCGGAACAGGTTGACGGACTGGAGGCAAGAATCTATCGCGAACGCGGAAAGCAAATTCTGCATTCATTGTATACGAATTATGGAGCCTGGGATTCGGATACAGAGGAAGGACTCATTTTACATGGTACGAGTCATTTCCCTGAAAAGCATAATGTTAATGTTCCATTGATTTACGGTGATTATTACTTTGCAGAAGGTATTTCGTTGTTAATGGGACATCAAGAACGGTTCTGGTAGTGTTAATATGTTCTGCATGATGATGTAATAAATAATCTAATGAAGCTTGCGGTGCATCAAGCAAAGCCTGAGCATGAGCTGAAAATCCCCTTCACGTAAACAGGGCGGCAAGAGATCACGTAGTTGTGAACTCTTCCTGTAACAGGGGGGATTTTTCGTTATGGTGTAGAGAAACCCTCGATCAGATACTAGAGATTCAGTGAAGGAGAAAAAGTTTGTTGCGATGTCTTACTGCGTAAATGCTTCTTATAAGGTTCCAGCTGGGGATCGGACACTCCTTCAATTCTCCATTCTCCATTTCTCGTATGATGGGCTGTATTCAAAAGGGTCCGTGACCAGATTGGAGAGCGCATTAAAACGTTCGCTGAAACTGGCAAGTAACAGAAAATGACCGGAAGTATGATCACCGACTTTCTGAAAAGACCTCCTCTATAAATATTAAGGAGGTCTTTGTGGCTCTCTAGTGGAGATCACGATTCTTTCGGTTCCTCTTCTTGTGAGCAGAATAGGCTTAATTAGTTAAAAAAGTATTCACATTAAACTCGGTAGTAAGATTTTTTGTGCTTGCAAGAAAAGTCAATGCATGGAAATTCGTAGGAGGGTCAGCTTATTTTCGGACTTTTTCTTCTTGGTTTTCGTTAGCACACACAACATATGATATGCCTTTACTTCGTTGAATAGATTGCCGCAAAAAGCGTTGATTGCCGGAAACCGTCTCAGCCGCTATGCTGACATCAACCGCTCCCAAGCATGCAAGAACACGGATGATTTGGGTGAACGGTAAACCACCAGATGGAGGTGTGGGGATATGCCTTCCCAAATGGACACAGCCGCCAAAAGAAAAATAGAAAGCGTATACAGAAAGAGCCTGGCTGCGGAGCGAAGACGAAATATCTGGAACGGCGTCAAGCGCGATCGCTTTTTGTATCTGCTTGCGCTACCGGGCATCGTGTTCTTTATCTTATTTAAGTATGTGCCAATGTGGGGAATTGTGATCTCGTTTCAAGATTATTCGCCTTATCAGGGCATGTGGGCGAGTTCGTGGGTCGGTTTCAAACATTACATCCGTTTCTTTTCGAATCCCGACTTTCTGATCTTGTTCCGAAACACGATGGCGATCAATTTGCTGTCGCTGATCTTTTTCTTCCCACTGCCAATTTTGTTATCGGTCATGATGAACGAGTTGCGCGGCAACAAGTTCCGTAAAACGATCCAGTCGATCGTCTATCTGCCGCATTTTCTGTCTTGGGTCATTATCGTGGGCATTACGTTTCTTCTTCTGTCTACCGGCGAAGGCATTATCAATCAGCTTTTGGTGGCGGCCGGTCTAAACAAGATCGACTTTTTGACCAATCCCAATTACTTTTGGGGTCTGCTGACGGTCCAGTCGATCTGGAAAGATGCAGGTTGGGGTACGGTATTGTTCCTTGCCGCAATGGCTGGGATCGATCCGCAGTTGAATGAAGCAGCGAAGATCGACGGAGCGGGACGCTTCCGGCAGATATGGCATATTACACTGCCGGGCATCCGTTCGGTCGTAATCATCCTACTTATTCTGCGGATTGGACATATTATGGACGTCGGTTTCGAACAGGTTTTCCTGATGATGAACGGCGCCGTATCCGAAGTTGCAGATGTATTCGATACTTATGTGTACCGGCTAGGTATCAAGCAAGGCCAACTCAGTTTCAGTACTGCCGTCGGCGTGTTCAAATCGGTTGTAGGTCTGATCCTGGTTATCGGAGCGAACAAGCTAGCCAAGAAATTCGGCGAAGAAGGTGTTTATTAAAAAAGGTTCATAGGAAGTTCCAACCAGTGTGAAGAAACGAAAGGAGGCGCGAGTTTTTATGCTCCAGTCCAAAAGCGATCATCTATTCAATGCGACCAATCTATTTTTTCTGACTGTGATCGGTCTGGTCACGCTGTTTCCTTTGTATTACGTGCTGGTCGTGTCGTTCAGCGACCCGGCAGAATTCATTCGCAACAAAGCGACGCTTTTCCCGAAAAAGTGGAGTCTTGATTCTTACCGGTATTTGTTGTCCACCGATTCTTTTATCCGTGCCATGGGCAACAGTGCATTTCTGGCTACCGTCGGCACGGTGTTCAGTTTATTTGTGACATCCTGTCTCTCTTATGCCCTGTCACGAAGACGGCTGCAAGGGCGGCGGGTGATGATGCTGTTGATTCTGCTGACGACGCTGTTCAATCCTGGTATTATTCCGCCCTACCTGTTAATACGCGATCTCAATTTGATCAACAGTATCTGGTCGCTGATTCTGCCGGTGCTGACCAGCGGGTGGTATGTATTATTGATGAAAGGTTTCTTTGATAGTATCCCGCCCAGCTTGGAAGAAGCGGCCCGTATCGACGGCTGTAACGATATCGGCGTGTGGTGGCGTATCATTCTGCCGCTGTCGCTGCCATCGCTGGCCGCATTCGGCCTGTTTTACGCCGTAGCGTACTGGAACACCTTCTTCACGGCGCTACTTTACATCAACGATTTCAACAAGCAGCCTCTTCAAGTCCTCCTGCAAAACATGCTGATTGACTCGTCGACGGCGTCGGGAGGAACGGCAGCGGCCGAGATGACCGCCGAGCAGCAGATTCCGTCGGAAACGTTGAAAATGGCTGCTGTAGTAATCGCAACCATTCCGATCCTGATGGTCTATCCATTTTTGCAAAAGCATTTTGCAAAAGGCGCGATGGTCGGTTCGGTGAAAGAGTGAACGCAAGTACAGGCAGCAAGTATAGACAGAATGGGTTATCTATCCGAATAAAAGGGGAGATTGAGCATGAAGAAGAAAATGGGAGCAAAATTGGGATTGGTGTCCATTATGGCGCTGTCCCTGGTTACAGCGGCCTGCAGCAGTAAAAATGCGGCATCCGGCGTGCCGGAAGATGGAAAGCCGCTGCCGGTCAGTATCATGTCGATGTATTTTACGCCGGAACCGCCCGGAGCGGACAATGTAATCGTTCAAGAGATCGAGAAGAAAACGAATACCGATCTCAATATTACCTGGGTATCGCCGAACAGCTATGGCGACAAGGTGAACGTTACGCTGGCTTCGGGCGATATTCCGGATCTGATGCTAGTCGACGAGCCCTTCTCGGCACAGGTACGTACCATGGTGCAGCAGGGAGCATTCTGGGATCTGACGCCTTATATTCAAGACTACCCCAACCTGGCGAACTTTCCGGCAGAGTCTTGGATCAACACCAAGCAGGCTGACGGCAATAACTACGGGATCCCCCGAGTACGGCCGGTAGAAGGAGGAGCCTTCCTGTTTTTGCGTAAAGACTGGCTCGACAATCTGAACATGGAAGTTCCGGAGACTACAGATGAATTGTATGAAGTGCTAAAAGCATTTACGAAAGACGATCCGGATGGAAACGGTCAAGACGATACGATCGGATTAACAGGATTGGTCAATCAAAACAACATGGGCAGCTATTGGGCAATCGTCAGCGCGTTTACGCAGACTACCGGAGATTGGAAAGACGTCGACGGCAAGCTGGTCAACGTGAATCTGATGCCTGAAATGCGCGACGCTCTGGAATGGCTAAGCAAAGCGTATAAAGAAGGGGTGATTTCGGAAGATCTCGCCGTTCTGAAAGAAAGCCAGACCAAAGACCACTTGAATGCAGGTCGTGCGGGCGCCGCCGTCAACACCGTCGAAGCGGCGTGGGAGCCGATGGAAGCGCAGCTGAAAAGCAATCCGGACGCAAACTTCCTGCCGCTTGTCTCGATGAACGGCTACGTCAACAAGGACGGTGGATTTTTCGGTATGTTCGTGATTCCCAAAACGGTATCGGAAGAAAAAATGAAAAAACTGCTTGAGCTGATGGACTACGGCGCATCGGAAGAAGGCGGGACATTGGCCGGTTATGGTCTTAAAGATGTGCATTATACGGAAGAAAACGGAATCAAGATGACGACCGAAAAGGCCAAAACGGATATTGTTGCCCAGCAGGCACTCGGCCAGATCTTTATGCCGTACGACAAGTATCTGCGCGCATATCGAGCAGGTATGCCGATGGACATTTATGAACGCAATATGAAAATTATCGATGAGCGTGAAGCGATCAGTATTCCTGACAAAGCGATTGGATTGTATTCGGAAACGAATATTTCAGTGGGACCTGAGCTGGCGAAGAATATTCAGGATATGAAAACCAAAATTATACTCGGCAAGCAGTCGCTGTCGGACTGGGACAATTATGTCGAGAAATTGAAAAACGATTCGGATCTGCAAAAAATTACGGATGAGCTAAATCAGGCTTATACCGACCGTCAAGCGGCGCAGTAAGGGGCTGGCAGAGTCATTCCGAAAAAGCAGGATGTAAACAAGAGAGCCTCCGGAAACGGGAGTTCTCTTGTATTTGTTTCCTTTTTTTTCATAAAATTATATAGACTGTTGATAGCGTTAGAAAAAAAGGGGGAACAAGAGTGACTGACATTCGAAGTTGGCGAAATTTTCGGTTGCTGAGTCGAAGCCGGGAAGTAAAAGGACGCTTTTATCGTTACAGCCTGATTCTGGCACTGTGTATGTCGAGCATCCCGACAGCGGTTATTGGTTTCTCGTCTTATGTGCTCGGAACCGAGCATATCGAACGTGAGGTGATGAGCAGCAACCGGGCACTCGTTAAACGATCGGCAGAAAGTATGGACGAACTGTTCGTGCAGGTTGAACAGTCTGCGGCCCGTTGGGCGCTAGATCCAAGACTTGATGGCGATATGAGAAAAGCAAATCTTCGTATGGAATACCAGAGAACCCAGGAGCTGTATCGCTTTCTGGGACTGATGAAAGCGTCGTATCCGGAGCTGAAAGATGCAAAGCTGCTGCTTGCTCGCAACGAGCCGCTTTTGCTATCGGATACGGACGGGTTAAGGAAGATTTCGTTTACAGAGGATAGTAAGCGGTTTCAAAACATTGTCGATGCCCCGTCTGCTTTGTATTGGCTGGATGATTTTCGCTGGACGGCTTCTGAGAACGGAGAGGTCGTATTGGTCCGGAAGCTGCCCGGTTACGGAGATCCTTATGGAGCTCTTCTATTGAACCTGGACAGAAATCAGATTGAAGAACGGATGCGCCGGGCATCTTTCGATGATAAAGGCGCTTCGTTTCTATATACAAGTTCCGGGCCACCCTTAATCCGCATGTCAGATGTGCCGTCGGACGATCCGATGCGAACCTCGACTTTCGAATCCGCGCTGCGTGAAAAGCTTCGAACTCAGGTCTCGGACACACCGGATTCATATCTGTTCAAATGGCAAGGCAAAACCTACTCCGTCTCCCATAGCCAATTGCAGCGTCCGGGGGTCGAATGGACTTATGTGACGGTTTCGCCTTTAGAAGCGCTAACTCGCCCTGTCGTGCTGCTCTCACGTTCGCTGTTGGCGGTCAGTTTGGCCGGTATGCTATTGGCGCTGCTAGTCGCCTGGTTGGCTTCGCACCGGCTGCACCGGCCGATCGGTCGATTGGTAGAGATCCTCGGCAACCATTTTTCTCCGGCGCTAGCCCACTCTTCGGCGGACGGGGCTGCGGGGACAGCAGAAACGTCTGAACAAGAAAGAGGCCTAAACCGACTGCTGCGAAAAATTCACGTAAGCCAGCAGCCTAAAAATGGATCTGACGGTACCGGAATCGAGAAGGCAGGGCATCCATACGACGAACTGGACTACATTGAGACGAGTTGGCGCGGTCTGGCTGACGCCAAAAGAGAAGCCGAGGCTCGGCTTGAACACACTTATCCTGAACTGAGATCCGCCTTTTTGATGCAGTTGATGCAGGGGCATTATCAGACGTTGAGCGAGCGGGAACTGCTATCGCGAATGGAAAGATTCGGGTGGTCGATCCATCCCGACGAGCGGTTGTCGGTTTTCTTGATGCAGGTCGGCGTGCTGTCGCCGCCGGAATCGAAGTTTCGTGAAGAAGACGAATTGCTGATGACGTTCGCCGCCGCCAATGTAGCCCGTGAATTTGTGGAACAGCGCATGATGCGTGCAATCGTAGTGAATTTTCAGGATTCGACCGCCGCCGTGCTGATTCCTTACTCCATAGATGAAAACGGCATTACGGCCGAAATGAATCGAGAATATATGCAGGGTTTGCAAAGTTCAGACGAAAAGACCCAAGGTGATGCTGCAAATGAAGAAAGCGATGGACAGCCGCTGAACGCGTTGTGGAAAACGCTGGCAGAAGAGTTGGCGGGTACGGTACGCTCTGTGCTGCGGCTGCAAACCCTGGTGTGCACAGGCAGCGCTGCAAAAATTCTGGAAGTGCCAGAGCTGCTTCATTCCCTGCGAGGTGCGTTGCGTCATATTCCGCACGACGAAGATTGTCGGGTTCTGCATCTCGACGAATGGATGCCGAATCTGGGTGAGCAGAGCGCTTATCCGTTCGAGCTCGAACGTGAGCTGCTCCGCTGCGTCAAGCTTGGCCAAATCGAGGAAGCCGGCGAGCTGATGGATGAATTTATCGATGAGCTGGCGCGCCGAGCCACCTCGAAGCCAGAATTGCGAAATCTGACTTTTCATCTGCTCGGCAGTCTGCTGCACACGATGATGGAGAACGGCGCTCAATCCGAGCACGTCGACCATATGGGACTGTATGAACGTCTTGCCACTATACGCCAGCCCAAAGCGATGGCCGTCTTTGTGCGTACACAGGTATTGGAACCTTACGGGCGCGAGATCGGCGGTGCTGATAGGCTGTATACTGATCGTTTCGCGGAACGAGTCAAGGAGGAGATCGAACGTGATTATACGGCAGATTTCTCGCTTGAGAGCTGTGCGAAACGTTTTGGCGTTAGTTCTTATACGCTTAGCCGTTCATTCAAGCAAGCGTATGGCAAAAACTTCGTTGATTATGTGATGGAACTTCGTCTTGAACGGGGCACGGAGCTGCTGTGCACGACCGATCTCAAAGTGAACGAGATCGCCGAATCAGTAGGGTATCATCCCTCGTATTTTATCCGGCTGTTCCGCAAGCAGAAAGGCATGACGCCCGGGCAGTACCGAATGAAGAAAAACGGATAAAAAAGCGCGTGATCCAAACTTTTTGCGTGTCTGTCGTTCACCGGACATGATGGCTCGGACCTCTCGGGATGAGCTGGATACCCGTTGTTATTCGTGCCGGCTACACGGAATCGGGGTGTCCGGTTAGATTGAGATTGCCGCTATGAGCGGGTTGTCTACGTCAAATACAAAAAGAAGCTATTTCTGATAAAGGAAATAGCTCTTTTTGGTATGTTTTCATTATCTTCCGCCGTCCGGATGAACATGCCGAAATTATAATCTTTGAGAAAGGCCCCTATAAATCATTTGCTTACGAAGATTATTTGCGATATATAATTGGCTTTTTTATTATTGTCGATGGACAAGAACATAGTCCGATTGCCGATTAGGCGTATATCTAATCGTTATTTTGCCCGTTAATCCATTCAATTAACGCGCAGGTTAGCTTAATAGGAACGTCCTGTGTGTGAGCTGCACCGTTGGGCACCATGTATGAAGCTGCGCGGATCTCGTCCGGATCGGAGAGAGCAGCGGCGTGTCGGTCGCCTGGGCTTCAGCTGTTCTGTGAAAATAAATTGTTAGACCGTAAAAATAAAGTTTTAGACTGGCAGCCGGCATTAGCCAACGGGCATGATAACGGAACCATTAGATGGACTTATTGTTCTCATATGGTAAAATATATCCCAGAAATATCTTCGTGGGTTAATGAAAAGCGCTGATGAACTAATAAGAGACCAGCACAAAAAAGTGGTAGTTTTATGGATGCAATAGTCCCCGAATGGAACTTGGTACTAAAAGGAGGCAGGACACATGCTAGAAGAACAGGAAATATTCGCGGGCGAAGGATATAACAGGTCGTACGCAATTGCTACGGGTATGCCGATTTTGAATCTTAGGGGTAGCATACCGCGTGAAGGTAACGGCCAACTACCGTTTCCGTGGGTGACAACGGGCATCAGGATTGATAAAGAACAGATGTTGGAAACCGTTATGAAGCAAAAGACACTCGAGTATTTGTTTAATATGCAATTCAGTAAGGAGGAGATGACCGACCGCAATTTGGTTGTAGGCTGTTATGAATACAGGAATCCGAATGACCAGGAACAAATATTGCTATATGCGCTGGTTTCGTTGAAGGAATTTCTCGCGAGATACGGCGATGAACGGGCATCGGAGATTCTGATGCGAGTTGGCTGCACGTACGAGAAGATTATAGAGGAATGCGATGAAGCCATTGAAGAACACTTTGCAGTGTTGCGCCGGTCACTTCAATTAAAGAATTTGAGGGACAAATATGATGTCGTTTACGAGTGGAGTGAAGAGGAAGGGGTAGAGACGTACATAATCAGATACACCAAATCGAGTTATACGAAGATTAAAGCTAAATCATTCGAAGAGTTGACCAAACTCTATGAGGAGCAACGGAAGAAGGATGCAAAGAAGACGTTCGCGATTCTGGAACCGTTAGAAGCATTTATGCAAGCCTAAGAAAACCGCCCCTTTACGGGGCGGTTATTCAACATTTCATCGAAAGAAGATTCGAGGAATATCCAGCGATAGAGAGGATTCTCGACAGTCGCATCGGAAATTGCTGACCCGTACGCCAGATATGGTCGAATGGGGACTGATGGAAGACGTTGATCCAGCCGATTATTTCGGCAAAACCATAGAGGTAGAACGATTTAAGGCGATTGGAAGCCTAGCGATTCAGGGAGAAATTCTGAACTGAATTTAGTCATAAAAAAACTGCACCTCCAATTGGTAGTTGTGTCTAACAATTGGGGTGCAGTTCATGTCGGGAGTGGTTTTTTTGTTTGTATAATGAAGTATTTACTTAGCATTTGAATGAATTCATCACGGTGAAAGGCGTCACAAGTCATTAAGCTAACGGGAAACGATAGCTTAATAAAAAAACAAGGAATCAGTTTTTCTGTGGAACCTGTAATTGGGACCGGATATCAGCCGATAAGTTTTTTATTTTTTGGTAGGGAACTTGTCGAGGGACAAGAACATATTCCCATTGAAGTCGCTATTTTAGCGGCTTTTTAATTTTATCGGTACAAGTTCGTGTCCCGAGCCGAAGACAAGAACTTGTACCGATTACCGTATTGGACAAGAACCTGTTCCTATTACCGATTAGTCGTGTATCTAATCGGCATGGTATCGCAAACTACAGAGCAGCAAAAGATATAAGCAAAGATTTAGTAGCGATTGCTTCCGAGAATGGGGGAAGCAATCGCTATGTTTTTTTGCGGATATTTTTATTTTTTGTCCGCCACATGTGTACAAAAAATAAAAATGATGATACATTGAAATTAGTTTATTTCCTTTTATAACAGGGTTTTTTTGAAGAATACTATGTCTCCTGTACGAGGACATACGTATATCGAGGAGGGAATGGAATGTCAAGTCAAGCATTGGACCAATTTTTAAGTTCGAACATCGAAGATCTAAAGACTAAAGGTCTATATAACGTCATCGATACGCTGCAGGGTGCAAATGGTCCTGTTATTCGTATCGACGGAAAGTCCCTAATCAATTTGTCTTCCAATAACTATTTGGGACTGGCAACAGATTACCGCCTGATTGATGCTTCAGTTAAGGCGTCGCAGACATACGGGGCAGGCGCAGGGGCTGTGAGAACAATTAATGGTACGATGGATCTTCATATTGAGCTTGAAGAAAAACTGGCCCGTTTCAAAAAAACGGAAGCCGTTATCGTGTATCAATCGGGATTTAACTGCAATATGGCTGCTATATCCGCGGTAATGGACCAGCATGATGCGATTTTATCAGATGAGCTGAACCACGCTTCGATTATTGATGGCTGCCGCCTGTCGAGAGCCAAGGTGATTCGCTTTAAGCATTCGGATATGAATGATTTAAGACAGCAGGCGAAAGATGCCAAGGAATCCGGTCAGTACCATAAAATTATGGTCATCACCGACGGGGTTTTCTCCATGGATGGTGATATAGCAAAGCTGCCTGAAATCGTGAAAATAGCAGAAGAATTCGATCTGATTACTTATGTGGATGATGCCCACGGTTCGGGCGTTCTCGGAGCAGGTGCGGGAACCGTGAAGCATTTTGGATTGTCCGACCGCATTGACTTTCAAATTGGTACTCTTTCCAAGGCGATTGGCGTTGTCGGCGGTTATGTGGCGGGTAAAAAACAACTGATCGAATGGTTGAAGCTAAGAAGCCGTCCGTTTCTGTTCTCGACATCGCTACCTCCGGCTGCAATCGCTTCTTGCAGCGCTTCTGTCGACATTTTGATGAATGACAAAGAGTTGATCGAGAAGCTGTGGGAGAACGGCAATGATTTGAAAAATGGCTTGAGCCGGCTTGGATATGATGTAGGCCAAAGCGAAACGCCAATCACACCTTGTATCATTGGCGATGAAGTAACCACCCAACTGTTCAGCAAACGGCTTTATGAAGAAGGCGTTTACGCCAAGGCAATCCTGTTTCCAACGGTTCCGAAAGGAACCGGAAGAATACGCAACATGCCGACAGCTGCCCATACCAAGGAGATGCTCGACCAGGTGATCTCCGTTTATGAGAAAGTTGGCAAGGAAATGAAGCTGATTTAGCTGCATTCGCGGGAGTACATTTCGGGAGGAATGTCTTATGATCAAGATTTTGGTGACCGGAGCACTGGGCCAAATCGGTTCTGAGTTAGTTGTTAAATTACGTGAAATTTATGGTGCGGATCACGTCGTTGCTACGGATCTCAGGTCATCAGCCCACGAAATTACCCGATCCGGGCCATTCGAGCTGCTGGACGTGACGAATGATAAGGAGATGTTCGAAATCGCCAAGCGGTACGAAGTTGATACCGTCATCCATTTGGCTGCGCTGCTGTCGGCTACCGCAGAGGAGAAACCACTGCTTGCCTGGAATTTGAATATGGGTGGATTGATGAATGCACTTGAAATATCCAGGGAGCTCGGCTGCCAATTTTTCACTCCAAGCTCCATTGGATCTTTTGGTCCTTTGACTCCGAAAGACAATACCCCTCAGGATACGATCCAGAGGCCCAATACGATGTACGGCGTGAACAAAGTGTCCGGCGAACTGCTTTGTGATTATTATTTTCACAAATACGGCCTGGATACTAGGGGGCTACGATTCCCGGGTTTGATATCTTATATGACGCCTCCCGGCGGAGGAACGACGGATTACGCCGTGGAAATTTATTACGCAGCCGTGACGTCTGGCCGGTATACATCTTATATCGCCAAGAACTCAAACATGGACATGATGTATATGCCGGATGCCCTGAACGCTATCATCGATTTGATGGAAGCGGATTCTTCCCGGTTGATGCACCGAAATTCATTTAATGTCACCGCAATGAGCGTGGATCCGGAGGCGATCGCTGCATCGATTCGGGATGAGCTTCCCGGCTTTATCCTCGATTATGACGTTGATCCGAAGAGACAGGCGATTGCCGATAGCTGGCCGCATTCCATTGATGCGACAGCAGCGAAAACAGAATGGGGATTTCATGCTCGCTACGACCTGAAGGCCATGACGAAGGATATGCTTTCACAGCTAAGCGAGAGACAAATGCTTCGCAAGGCTTAAAGTTATTATGAATTCGATCGAAGAGTGACATCGCTAGAAAAAGCAATTCGGATTAAATCCGAATGCTTTAAATGTCGAGGGACAAGAACATTGTCCCATTGAAGTCGCTATTTTAGCGGCTTTTTTATTTTATCGGTACAAGTTCGTGTCCCGAGCCAAGGACAAGAACTTGTACCGATTGCCGGAATGGACAAGAATATAGTCCGATTACCGATTAGGCATAAAACTAGACGGTTCTTTTCCTCGTTAATTCATTAAGCTAACGGGCAGGTTAGCGTAACTAAACTTGTTTATTGCTCGTTAATCAAGATATAGGGAGACCGTATTCAAGGAGGTGTATAATGAACAGATTTGTAATGATGTTTATTTTTGCTTCCGCATTGACTGCTTGTGATAATTCTGTTGAAGATCTACCTATTACCCAAGATGATCAGGGAATTCAGGATCTTCAAGCTGAAAACAAGCAACTTAAGGCTGAATTAGAAGCGGCTCAGAATACTTTGAATGAAATGGATATGGGTACAGTTAGAGGCCCTTTGAATGCAGCACTCAGAATAATTAACGCTATGAATAATAAAGATTACGAAGCCTTAGCAACATTATCTGTCCCTGAAGTGGCGTGGGATGATCAGAATGATACGTATACTTTACAAGATGATGAATCTGAGCAAAATGTTTCTGTCTTATCACAAATTGAGTTAGGGAACCTAGAGTATCGCGGATTTGATCCAGTGAGTGAGAATGAGGTTCAATTATTTTGGCAAAAGTAGATGATGGGAATGTTGCCATCTATATTGATTTTTTGAAAACTGGGGATCAATGGCTATATAAAGGCCATTTAACCAATTAAACAAGTGAAACATATCATAATTAAAAAGATAACGTTCAACTAACGGGAAACGATAGCTCATACAACAAACAAAGCAGCTGACCAAAATGATTAGCTGCTTTTATTTCAAACTAATTCTAGAACTCGATGTAACTGATCCATTGGATATTGATATCGAGAACGATGATATCATCATTATAGAGTTTGTTTAACGATGGAATGTCACACTATCCTCGATTGAGTCACGACCCATCCGAAAACCATTTACTGGTGCTTCTTTGTCTGGGTAACCAAATGATATTCCAAATAATAATTTTAGTTCGCCCGATACTCCAAGAACTTCGCGGACAGTATCAGCAGAAAAGCCTAATGCTGTCTGGGGAATACCGCCTATCCCACGTGCCTCGAGCGCTAGTAGAAATGACTGACCATACATTCCAATATCAGATGCGACACGCACATTATCTCCAAATGAAGGCATAAATAAGAAAGCAACATGGGGTGCATTAAAAAAATTATAATTTTGTGCAGCTGCCTGCTTGCGACCTTTGTAATCTTCTCGTGCTATTCCTTGTGATTCATAATAAGCTTTTCCATGCGTATTTTTGCGTTCGCCATATCGGCCGTAAAAGGCGTTCATATCAAATGTAAAATCTGGTGTATGATTCCCTTCCTCATTCGCGCGTAACAAAGCTTTACTCAATTCATCCTTCTTATCACCTGAAACAATATGAACATTCCAAGGCTGCGTATTGCAATTAGACGGTGTATATTGAGCATCTTCGAGAACCTCACGAATCACTTCTTCCGTAACGGGTGTAGAGAGAAATTGACGCACAGATTGTCGAGAGCGTACAACTTCTTGAAAAGATTTAGTAGTCATTAGTATAACCTCCTCTTGTGTTTCGATGTTTCTTCACATAATGTTTTTGATAAATCCATGCTTATTTGGATATGATTGAATTTTATTGATTATTTTTGTTACATTCATCTTCTAGAATAAAATCATTGCTCATCTTTTGGAAGAGGGCAATTTAAATTGCCTTAGTACACTTTTTTGTACTTATGGATAAATAGAGGTCCCTACCATTTTGTGTGAACGTTCTTCATAGGCACTGATAAGAGAATCGCTGACAAAACATTAATGTTGCGAATGCACCTCTTTGCGGTTGACTACGCTGCGGCGAATGAAGAACGCTGTGACCAAGCCAATTAGGGCCAGGATAATCATGTACACGAATACGTTGTATGCTCCTGCCGACATCGCGTTTGCCATCTCGACCTGTTTGGAAAGAGCGGAGAAGCCGTGCAGGTATTTATCCATACCGCCCATAAGGATACTGACAGCTACAGCAATTCCAATCGCTCCCGTAACCTGTGGCAATGTGTTTATGACTGCCGTACCGTGCGGGTACAAGTCTGGCGGCAATTGATTTAGCGCGTGCGTTTGAGCAGGCATTAAGATCAAGGCTGTCCCAATAGAGAGCCCTATATGCACAGCCACCATAAAGGCGATTGAAGAAGCAGGAGATAGGTTAGTGAAGAACCATAACATGACTAAAACGATCACGAATCCGGGGATAACGAGCCATTTTGGCCCATGTTTATCGAATAAGTGCCCTATGCGCGGGGAGAGGAGACCGAAAAGCGCACTACCCGGCAAAAGCATGAGTCCCGCAGTGAACGGAGACAATCCGGCGCCCGTCTGCAAAAACATTGGCAGGATAATCAGGGTCGTCATAAAAATCATCGGGCATAACGCTACCAGAATCAGCCCAACAAGGTACATGGGATACTTGAACACGCTCAGGTTCATCATCGGACTACTCATAACGTTCTGACGCAACACGAACAGCACCAGTGCAATGAGGCCGACAATGATTGAAGTGATCACAACCGGATTCCCCCAGCCTTCAGATCCTTCGCCTACCTGACTAAAGCCAAAAACAACTCCGCCGAATCCAATCGTTGACAACAACACAGACAGTAAATCAATCCGCTGCTTTTTGACATCAGTAACGTTCTCTAAATACTTCAACCCCATCAACAATCCTACGACTAAAAATGGAAGTGAGAACCAGAAAATATACTGCCATGTTAAATATCCAACTACCAGCCCCCCAAAGGTCGGGCCGAGCGCTGGGGCAAACATGGTAACAAGCCCGACTAATCCCATCGCTGCACCCCGTTTATTTTGCGGATAGATGACGAGAACTGTATTGAACAACAGGGGGATCAAGGTGCTCATGCCTACTGCCTGTAAAATTCGACTGAACATCAACATTTCAAAATTTAACGCCAACGCCGCGATCAATGTACCCACGATTAAACTGATGAGCGAAACTGTGAAGAGCTTTCTTGTAGAAAACATCTGCAACAACATTGCGCTTATTGGCGTTAAAATGCCTATGGTCAACATGTAGCCCGTCGTTAACCACTGTACCGTCGCAGCCGAAATTTGGAATACTTCCATCAAATTAGTCATTGCAATATTGATAGCCGTTTCGCTTAGATAGCCGAAAAAACCACATATAAGCAAAGCTGCCATAATCGCACTCGTATTGTATTTTTTCAATTCCAAAGATTTCAACCCTTTATTCCTCCATCTTCTATAAAGTATAATTACCATATTGTTTCGCTCCGTAATCTTATTAAAGTATCTTACTTTAAACAAGTACGATCTTTTTTAGAACATACTATAAAAAACAATACTAAAGAGTTTTTACACGCTTCTAAGAGCCTGTATATTTATTTTGGAGGGGAAAATATGTATCACAACAACAAGTATTCGTCTGATTGCGGACTAAATAAAGTCCAAAAAATAGTTGCAGGGAAGTGGAAATTATCGATCTTATGGTATATTGCCGAGGAAACTAGAAGGTTTGGGGAGATAAATCGTGTTTTTCCGGATATTACGCAATCGATGCTAACGAAGCAGCTCAGAGAGTTAGAAAGTGATGGACTCCTGCATCGTGAAATTTATAAAGAGGTTCCACCAAGAGTCGAGTATTGTTTAACCCCTCTTGGTAAGAAATTTTTACCAATCCTTCAAACTATGTGCGAGTGGGGAGATTACAATTTAGAATAAGAATCGATAACTTTTTATGAAAGAAAGATTTTTTTTACAAACTAAGAAAATTGTCTTATAGACGGTAAAACGACCGGCTATTTTATCATTGCAATAATTAAGACTAGTTTAAATTAGAATAGATTAAACAAGTAGAGAGGAACTAGTTGGTTTGACTGAGAAGCATAACGAGGTGCGTAGTGTAGGAGAATAACAATTTCCCACCTGAACCTATAACGAATTTTATAGTTAGGTCTATTCGGATGTGCGGCAGATTTACAATTATTGATCCCATTGATAGCATAATGGAACGACACTTGGCTTCAGACACCAAAGGCTTTGACTATCGTCCAAATTATAACGCTGCCCCTATGCAATTTATCCCGTCAATCATTGCAACCAGTAATGGTAATCGCTTAAGTTCACTCCGATGGGGCTTGGTACCTTCTTGAGCTAAAGATGACAAAATCGGATCTAAGATGATAAATGCACGAGGTGAGACGCTAAACGAGAAACCTGCATTTAGGCGGCTGGTTAGTACCAAGAGGTGCATTATTCCCTGTTCAGTTTTTTTTCATTAAATGTCAACGAAATGTACTTAATAACATAAGTGACCTAATTAATAGATAAGATATATAACATTTTATATTTCAATCCTGCATAGAAAGCTATCTTTTATTGTATGGCGTATAACTCTCCAGATTCAGTTCTTTATGGGCTTTCTTCAATGAAATGTGAAGCATAATATTTTGTCGTGAGTCCCAAATGAACGCAGTAGAATGTAAACCAATTAGTAGACAGCCGATTAATTTAGTCGGCTGTCTTTTTATTAAGCTAATGGGAAGGATAGCTTGGTGTGGCTTTAATGAAATGACTACTGTTTTGACAAGAAGAGATTCGAGTGATATTATTTGCATGTGCAAACAAATAGTATTGGAGGTAATTTAAAAATGAATAATTTATCCACACCTTTCAAACTCAAAAACCTGGAACTCAAAAATAGAACTGTCATGGCTCCGATGTGTCAATATTCTGTTGATCTAAAAGATGGCGTACCCAATGATTGGCATTTTGTGCACTATGCTTCCAGAGCTGTTGGTGGAACAGGACTAATCATTGTAGAAATGACCGGCGTTGATCCTGATGGAAGAATCACAGATGGTGATCTTGGCCTGTGGTCCGATGATCAAATTCCTCCATATCAACGTCTCGTCTCTGAAGTTCAGAAGCATGGATCCAAAATAGGTATACAGATTGGGCATGCCGGCAGAAAGGCAGAGGATGCTATTCAACCAGTAGCTCCGTCCTCTGTTCAAGGTGTAGCGCTACCTGAAGAGACGAAATATGGAGAGTTGAAATCCCCCAGAGCCCTAACGATCGAAGAGATTAATCGAGTAATTAGTCAATTTAAGGATGCTGCTAGACGTGCAGTTGAAGCCGGGTTTGATACCATTGAACTTCATGGTGCTCATGGGTATTTACTTCATCAGTTTATGTCACCTAGTATTAATATCAGAGAAGATGTATATGGAACAGACCTATCGAAATTTGGCGTAGAGGTCATTCAAGCGGTGAAAAGTGTCATGCCCAAAAATATGCCCCTGATTATGAGACTTTCTGCAATTGAATACATTGATGGCGGGTATGACCTTGAACATGCATTGCATATGGGAGAGAGATTTAAAGCTGCAGGTGTAGACATTTTCCATATTTCTAGCGGTGGTGAAGGAATCCCAGGAAAATTGAAGCCATTAAACACGCCTGGTTACCAAGTCCCTTTCGCAAGAATGTTTAAGGAGCGTCTTGGTCTTCCTGTGATTGCTGTAGGAAAGCTTGAAAATGCTGAACTCGCTCTAGCAACTATTGCAAATGACGATGCAGATCTGGTTGCGGTGGCGAGAGGAATGTTGAATGATCCTTATTGGACATTGCATGCGATCAAAACGACAACAAAGATAGTGGAACCACCTTTTCAGTATTCTAGAGGAATTCGTTAAAGATGTAGTCTTATATTCATAAGACTTTGCTTAATAGCCAAGAATAAAAATAAATTTAAATAAAGGGAGAGATAAAACGTGAAAAATATTACAAGAGGAATCGACCATATTGGAGTAACCGTTCCCGATATCGAAGAAGCAACAGTTTTCTTTAAAAAGGCTTTTGGCGCTAAAATTGCTTATGATAATAAAAAATTAGAAGATGAGCCTTTAGCTGGACCAAATGTTGAGAAAACATTAGGTCTGAAAAAGGGAACCAAAGTTATCCATATGCGCTTGCTTTCTTTTAATAATAGCGCTAGTATCGAACTATTTAATTACGTCGATGCTGATCAACGGAAACCGTCAATTGCTTCTGACTTGGGTGTTCAACATTTTGGTTTCTATGTGGATGACATTAAAGAAGCAGCTAAAGCATTTGTTGAAGCAGGTGGAGAGTTATTAAATGATCCCGGTGAATTGTTAGGAGATGTTGAAGATGGAACAGGTCATTTTGTATATGGGCGTGCACCATGGGGAATGTTAATTGAACTCATTAGCTATACACCGCATGGATTAAACTACCCTGAAGATAGTGAAGCAAAACGTTTTACCCCATAACATCTGCACTTATGACCAACCATATAAGAAATTTGTTACACAGAGAAAATTTCTAATCATGTAAGTAATGCTGTCCCTATGTTCGTATATTCTAAGGAAATGCATGCACTATAGCTATACACAATTTGAGGAAAAGGCATCGATTTGATCTTTTGACATCAGCTTAAGTTAAGGTAATACTATATGTGGGACAATACAACGTATAGAATGAAAGGACGATATACTTGAGCGATTCGGATTATCTAATTCATGACTGGGTCAATTTCTCCAAATATCATGATCGAATTAATAATGCTTTAAACCATATCCTTCAGGAACGTTATCAATTTAGCTTAAAAGAGTTTTATTTGCTTATGTACCTTTATCATTCCGAAGACAACAAACTACGTCTGGCTACTGCATCGAATATGATTGGTTTAAGCCAGAGTGCTCTTACTCGTCTAATCACCAGATTGGAAAACCATACTTTTCAACCTGTAGAACGAGTTGTGTATGAAGAAGATAAGAGAGGCTTCTATGTTGTTCTTACTCCAAACGGTGAGAAATATACGAGAGATATTATTACAGAAGTTAGTTCTGTTTTAGAGGCGTCTATGTCTGAAAAGGATAAAAAAAACATTCGATTATTTACTTCTTAAATACGGTACACAAATAAATTTGCCAACATCGAATCATATTTAGACCTTTGGAACTCTCAGCGCACATCACACTAATCCGACTATCAAATAAACGGACATTATAACAGAAATACATTATGGGCAAATAACCACAGTCGCATTTTATAGCGACTGTGGTTATTTGATCTTGTGGTACCTTAATGAATAAAAAAAATTTGGATTTCGGATATAGTAGCCGCTATTTGATTGAGATTCATACTATGGAACAATGTTGGGGAACTTTGTTGTCGAGGGACAAGAACATGGTCCCATTGAAGTCGCTATTTTAGCGGCTTTTTTATTTTATCGGTACAAGTTCGGGTCCCGAGCCAAGGACAAGAACTTGTACCGAGTTAGGAGCACGGTTGATAAAATAATACTTCAAACGAAATGTGTTTGAAATCAATTTTAGTGTATGTGTTCAAGATTTAAGAAGTACATATTATATCTTTAAGATGTGCCAACAAGGAAAATCATTAAAATCGGAAAACCACCATTAAAATATGATTAATGGTGGCTTTCAAATTGATGACTATTTATAGGTGTGTTTAATGTTTCTTTCAATTAAGCACCATTAACGAATGATACGCAACTTAAAGATGCAGCAGCAGATTTACCCTTTGTCGAGGGCCTCCGAACGCGAAAAGCGTGAGGACGCAACTGTGGTTATAACTCCAAGAAATACAATAATAGCACCGATCCAACTGATGGATGAAAGTGATATTTGCTCCACGACAACTCCACCGAGGCCTGCACCAAAAGCCATGGCTAGCTGCACAACAGAATTGTTCAAGCTGAGCATAATACCTGATGCTTCCGGTGCCTGCTGGACCAAATTGTACTGCGTAGTTGGGCCTGAAGTCCAGGCGGCGAAGGACCACAGCATGAGCAGTGGGAACATGACGATTGGCGACATAGCCCCGATGAAGATTAAGATCAGAGCCAGCGCATGAACCAGCAAACTACCGATGAGCGTGCGGGATACACCCCATTTATCCGAGCTGTAGCCTCCGAACTTAGATCCCAGCAGGCTGGCAATGCCGAAAGCGAACAGCCCAATACTTACGATTTTCTCGCTCATTCCCGTAACAGAGAGCAGGAACGGTGAAATGTACGTATAAACAATCGAATATCCGGCGATCCAGAAGAAAGTGATCAGCAACGCCATGGCGATTCTAGGCTCCTTCAACAAGGCCAGTTGCTTGCCAATCGGAACCGGCTCTTCTCCTTCCGACTTTGGAATCAGGGAGTACATTCCGAAAATGGCCAACAGTCCAAGCACACCGAGACCTGCAAATATTAACTTCCAATCGTACATAGAAGCTGCAACTCTGCCTAGCGGAACGCCGACAACCAGTGCGGTCGAAAAGCCCATCACGACTGTTGCAATACCGCTCCCCTGTTTATCGGGCGGAGCGAGTTTGGATGCCACCATCAAGGCCGTAACAATAAATACGCCGGTACTAAGTGCCAGAACGATCCTCGAGATGAATAGAAGGAGAAATCCTGGCAAAACGGCTGTCATGGCATTGCCAATGACAAATGCGACAAGAGAGTAAATGAGTAGATTTCTCCGATCCATTCGTGACGTTAAAGCCATTATAACAGGTGTCCCAAAAGCGTACGCCAATGAAAAAACAGTAATTAGCTGCCCAGCCACTGATACAGGGACTCCTATTGATGCAGCTACTTTATCCAGAATCCCCGCAATAATAAGCTCCGATGTACCGACGAGGAAGCTAACAATGGCGAGCATATAAATTTTCCATGTATTCGATATCATTGTATTACTCCTATCTCATTTCATTTTCGTTTTAATTACACTAGTAAAAAAGATAATTTCATTATTTCCATATTCTTAGGTGGTCAAAAAGTTCGTTGTCGATTCCTGTAATGACAGTGTCTATCTTTTGATTTTCTTTAATTACATAGTGAGTTTTGTACTTTGAACCTTAAACTTATTCTGCGGTGATTGCAGCAAGAGAATACAAAAGTTCAGTAATTCTGCTTGCCACATAGAAGAAGGAGTCAACAGGTAGGTCATTGATGCCCAATAACGAGAACACAGTTGATTCCGTTTTAGTGATAAGCTTCGGATATTACGCGTCATACAGGAAATAATAATCTAACAAATTAAAGGTAACAGGTCTGGAATAAGAGTGTGCATTGCGAAAAAAAGTAGAGCTATGGCTGTGATTCCCAGGATACTTTTAGCCAAGGAGGGCGATGACAAAAGCGTTAATCGTGCGTTGGACAGAAAACAGCAGGAGTATCTGAATGATCGCACTGACCGTTCGTCAGTGTCCATCTGTCTCTGTGAGCTGTGCCCAACTCGGCAGACATGTTGTTCATTTCCTAAATAAAGAACACCATGGAAAGAACCGAGAAAGTCTAGGCTAAAGAGAATTACATGAGATGAGTTTTAACAGACTCAGCTTCTAGAAAGCGGTTGTTGTATGTTGAGAGTATGACCCCCACGGAGATGAAAGAATGTTTCGAGTGTTTGTCCGAATGGGGTACGAAACTTTCTTCATATCTAATAAAGCAACCTAAACCATGATCTTGCTCGAGGAGATTGAAGAATTCTATGGGTTCTTTCATTATGAACAGTTTTCAATAACAATATTTCCTCTTTAAGCTCAACCAATGTAATACAACCAGATGATTTTCAGTTTTAATTGTACTCATCTACTAAGGATTACTCACACTTCATTATTAAATGGGTTATTAAATCCTAAACGGTCGGAATAGGGCAAGAAACAACTAAGTCGACCTGTATTATTTGAAAGTTTAAATAAGCCATTTGAAATTTTTTCAGTGAATTTCGTTGCTCATTTTAAGTTTTCATAAATTGCATCACGAATCCTAAGTTTTCTTAGTAACAAATCATCTTTCCTTTTGGGACACCGCTTCTGTTTTTGATTATTACATTGTTTTTAAATATCCTCGTATCAATTAAGTGATATCCTCACATAAGAGCAGAACAGAAAATACTGTTCATACTATATGATCACAATGTTCGCACCCTCACTTAAGACGCCAAAGCCTAGAATAAGATCTCAACATTTTCTAAATGTGTGTATCAGCCCCTTTCTTATTTTGTGTGTATCAGCCCCTTTCTTATTTTGTTTCCCCCTTATGGAATAATCATCATTTGTGTATTATTATATAAGGGAACACTCTAATGCAATAACCAAATGAGTATTTTTTGGGTAATAAGTAACAAAAATAAAGGGTTTGGGGTTTAGTACTCAACTAGAAAGGGGTTACGTATGTCTAAAGTGGATCGACGTATATTAAAATCACAAGGAGCAATTAAAAAAGCTGTTGTTGAATTGATACTTGAAAAAGACTTTGATGATATTACAATGCAAGAAATTTCAGACAGAGCAAACGTTAACCGAAAAACGATCTATCTACATTACAAGGATAAATACGACTTATTGGATAATCTCATTGAAGGACACATCCAAGCACTCCGACTAATTTGTTATCCAGAATCAGAAACCTCAGATGAAACTCAAATAACCTGGTTTGAGTATTTTGAAAGCAACTATTGCTTCTTTTCGGCTGTTCTGGCGGGTAAAGGAGCTCCGTTCTTCCGCAGCAGATTCCTTGAATTTGTTATTGAAGATTTCCGACAGGGGTGGGAGTTCGACGAAGCGAGAACGAAGGGATTAAATGAGGATATTCTGGTGAATTTTTTCGCTCCAGCATACGTAGGACTCGTGGAATGGTGGTTTGTAAATAAGATGCCGTATCCCCCCAGCGTTATGAATAAACAAGCAGAATATATATTAGATATGAACTTGTCTTAGTTTCAATAAATAATGCCTTGAGGCATCATCACATAAACCTCTTCTTTTTCGGAGGTTCACATTGTGTACATTTTAAAGGCTTTCGAGAGAAGATAAACTCGAAAGCCTTTTTTAGAATTTACAGACTTAGAAGCATGCATCTTCTTACAGTGATTGTCAGTAAAGGACAGCTCTCATGAAGATGTTCGTGCTGGGCAGTCTACGTATACGCCTGCTTCAAGTATTTTATTATGTATGACCTATAACAGGTTATTCTCTTACATAATCCCACTTGTTCTTCCATAACCTTTGATGGATAAGGCATTCCATTGACTAGGAGTCCTACATACGCTGGCTTGAAAAATTGTATGATAACCTCCTCTTTTTAACCGATCTTTTTATCTTCAATCAAATTCCAACCATTGCGAATATCCATGATAATAAAATCAAGGCATCAACTGTGAAATAAAAGAGCTCCTTTACTAGCCAGCATCACCGAAACAAAATGAATGTTTTTCTGCAAAATACTTAAACCAACCGAAATTTCCTTCTGAAGAAGATCCAGCTTCGCAGATGACACAGAGAGCGTATCTAACAAATCAAATTTATCCCTATAGTGAAGATATAAAGTTTTATGATCAACGTTTTCTCTGTCATAAAATCAATAACATCCTTTTTTATCGCTTCCCACAGGCTTGAATCATCTTGGAATGGTTGATGAATCAGTTCGGAACTTATAAAGAACCGATTGCTTTAAGCGCTCTGCCAAGTTCACCAAAACGTTATGAAGCAGTTCATAATCAATTCGTAGCTTCTGCATTAGCAGTCAAAGTAGCACATGAACTGGATATGGGCTTACAGGTGGGCTGTATGCTATGTAATATTCCTTGGTATCCATTATCCCCGAACCCAAAAGATGTTCTTGCAACCCAAACAAGAGATCAAATCTTTAATTATTACTGTGGAGATATTATGGTCCGCGGGGAATATCCTACATTTGTCTTGGACTTCTTTAAGAAAAATAATATCGATGCCTCATTTATTACAGAAGAAGACAAGCAAACTTTGAAAGAAGGAACAGTTGATCTATATACATTTTCATACTACATGTCGAACTGTATCACAGCCGATCCTACAGTAGAAATCGTTGGTGGGAATATTGTTGGAGGAGCAAAAAATCCTTACTTGGATATTTCGGACTGGGTATGGCAAATTGATCCAGAAGGAATTAAGTATGTTTTGAAAAACCTGCATGATCGTTATCCTCATACACCATTTATGATTGTTGAAAATGGTTTCGGTGGTGTTGATAAGATGGAAGAGGATGGATCTATCCATGATCCATATCGGATTGAATATTTAAGAAAACATATAGGAGCTTTGAAAGAAGCAGTAGACGAAGTTATTCCAGTAATTGGATATACAGCGTGGGGGCCCATTGATTTAGTAAGCGTTAGTACAGGTGAGATGTACAAACGTTATGGCTTTATCTATGTAGATCGACACGATGATGGAACAGGTGATTACTCTCGTCATAGGAAAGATAGTTTTGATTGGTTTAAAAATGTCATTGCCACAAACGGCGAAGTACTATAAATCATATCCTTAGGATATGATGGAGTCGCTGGTGTTATGTGGATGGAAGGTCGAGGGACATGAACATATTCCCATTGAAGTCGCTATTTTAGCGGCTTTTTTGTTTTATCGGTACAAGTTCTTGTCCCGATTACCGTATTGGACAAGAACTTGTTCCTATTGCCTAAAATTAATTGCTCTTAATAGGAGGTTTTATTATGATTTTAAGTGAACTTTGGAATCATTATGAGGCAGATAAACGAATTCAAGGATTGAGCCTGAATACATTGCGTGCGTATGCTTTACAACTCAAGATGCTGGTTTCTGATCTAGGGGATGTAGATATTTCGGGAGTAACTCTAAATCTCCTGAAGGAATACTTAGCAAAGCAATCTGATCGTCTAAAACCAAGCAACCTAGGGCACCGTATCCGTTTTGTACGTTCCTTATTTTGCTTTGCACATGAAGAAACCTATCTATCTAGCAATCCTTCTATTAAACTGCGTGAGCCAAAACATGGAGAAGCGGGTATCTAAGTTTTTGATGGAAGAAGATGTGATTCATTTAAAGATCTCTTGTCAGACCTTACGGGAAGGAGTTTAAATTAAAATAGTATGCCTTCATAAACTGTTAAGAATTACTCTCTATAATTCAAACTGTAAGCATTAAAACAAATTATTAGGAGGGCATTAATATGAAAAAAAAGAATTTGAAGTGGGTTGGATCAACAGCATTATCACTTGTACTGGTAACTAGCATATTACCAGTGGCAGGGGCGACTGGTGTGTCTAAAGTTAATAGAGTTACGGAAGTGAATGGAACTGTGACTACAAAAAGTGAGAAAAACAATGTATATGTAGAGAGTGAATTCGCCACGCTAAAAAGAGTTGTATTGACACAATCTGAAGCTTTTATGCACTTCAATTTTGATGATTTTCCAGAAGGAGACATGCCTATGCCTGAAGGAGGCATGTCTATAATGAATACGGATCCGGCAGAGGCACAGAAAAAGTGGGAAAAAGAGCGTGAAGACCTTAAAAAGGTTCTTGAAAAATACGGGGTTGAGGTTCAACGTCCACGCCTTTTAACTGAAAAGGAAAAACAACTAGGGGCTGTGAAAGATGGCATTACAGGTGGCGAAGGAGTAACTAATTTCTTTGTCAGAGATCCATTCTTCACAATCGGAAATCATCTAATTGAAGGTTCATTTAAATCGGCTTACCGGAGACTTGAGGTTTTACCTGTTAGAAGTATTCTGGATAAGGAAGCAGCCCAAAATAACGTTCCGCATGTAGCTGTCCCGCAACCAGACGTTTCTAAAGGAATCAACTCTGCTGCCGGTCCTTACCTTGAAGGTGGAGATATCCTCGTGTATGGAAAGACTGTATTCGTCGGTAATTCTGGTCTAGCTTCAAACAAAGCCGGTATTGATTGGCTCAGAAACTATTTGATACCATCAGGTTATAAGGTGGTTGAGGTGAAGCTAGAGCCTGGCACATTGCACCTGGATTGTGCTATCAGTTTTGTAAGAGATGGATTAATGATTGTTAGCATGGATTCGTTAGACAATGGGCTCCCAGAAGAACTTAATAATTGGGACAAAATCGAAGTGAGTTACAAGGATGCTCAAGATTTGGCGGTAAATGGATTGCCAATCAGTAGCAAAGTATATGTTACGGACATTGCATTCAAAAATACAATTGGAAAAGAGCTTGAGAAAAGAGGAATCAAAGTAGAATATGTTGATTACGAAATTTCTCGTTCTTTCGGCGGAGCTTTCCGTTGCAGTACACAGCCATTGCTTCGCACGGATAGCTAAAAGTTAAATCAAGTATGAGGTGAACTATGACAAGCCGGATTTTAGTGGTTGAAGATGATCAGGAAATTCGTGATCTGCTACGTATGTCTCTTGTCCGTGAAGGTTATGAAGTAACAACAGCTAAAGATGGAGAACAGGGAATTGAATTAGTAAATGAGTCATTGGATTTGGTGATTCTGGATATTATGATGCCTGGAATAAACGGACTGGAGGCTTGTATACGAATCAGAGAACGATACAATGTTCCTATTCTTTTTCTAACTGCTAAATCCGGAACTTTGGACAAAACGGAAGGTTTGCTTGCTGGTGGAGATGATTACTTAACTAAACCTTTTTCTGAACAGGAGCTTCTGGCAAGAGTTATTGCTTTGTTGCGTAGGTATACGATTTATCAGGATAAAAAGGATTATGGCGAAACATTTCTTATCGGAGGAAGCTTAAAAGTAAGTGAACAATTTAACGATGTATGGAAAGGCAGTCAGAAGATTGAGCTTTCCGATCTGGAGTACGGTCTACTTAAACTGTTGATGACCAGAAGAAATAAAATTTTCTCTGCCCAAAATATATATGAGAGTATTTGGAAGGAACCTTATTTCTACAGTTCAAATAATACGGTAGTAGTACACATCCGAAAATTACGATTGAAAATCGAAGAAGATCCAGCAAAACCAGCGTATATCTTAACGGAATGGGGAAGAGGTTACCGTTTTGGCCACTCATAAACTTACTATAACTAAAAAGTTGACTATTTTAATAATTATTGCTCTCACCATAAGTGTTCTTTGTTTTTTACTTTTGCAGTCCATAAGCAATCGGGTTATGGATCATTATTTTACTTCTGATGAGCGTTTAAAGTCCGAATCTCAAGTTTACGTCCAAAAATTTTCAGAATATGTTTCAGCAAACGATCTGTCAACGACAGATCGTATTGCGTTTTCAGACTGGATTAAAAGTCAGAAGAGTAATTTATTTTTATACGTATTTCAGAACCAGGTGCTTCAATATGATTCCTTGTACCATGCTGATGACGAAGGAGCATATGGAAGTCAGCCTGAAACTGATTATGATCGACGGAACTCTTACCCAGTACAATTTAAGGATGGGACAGGTAACGTTTCAATCTATGGATTTTATTTTTCCCACTACTATAATGTGGCCTACATGCTTGAAATATTGCTGTCCGCAATGTTATTTATAACCATTGTTTTATTTGGAATACGTAGAGGGATCAAATATTTACGCACAATTAATAAAGAAATTCATATCCTTGAAGGCGGCTCATTAGACTATTCTATAACGGTACGAGGGTATGATGAATTGGCGATGATTGCGGAAAGTATAGAGGAACTACGTAAAGCATTTTTAGGCAGGTTAGAAAGGATAGAAAATTTGCAAAATGAGAGTAGAAATCTTGCAACCGAAATGTCTCACGATATGCGTACGCCACTGACATCTCTCATCATGTATTTAGAGTTTGCCCGTAATACACCAGAAGATTTATGTGTAGAAACAAGGTATCAGATCGAGAGTGCGTATCAAAAGGCTCTCCAACTTAAGAATCGTACAGACGATCTGTTTTCATATTTTTTATTAGATAAAGAGAGGGAGGCAGACTTAGTAACCCTTTCAGTACGGGAATCAATTCATGATGTATTGTCAGATATTACAGCTGTACTTAGAGCGGAAGGATTTCAGGTGCTTGTAAATGCCTCCCCTACGGATGTCATAATTATTGTGGATATAGAAAATATTGGACGTGTATTTGATAATTTTCTGTCGAACATACTAAAATATGCAGATCGAGAGCAAAAAATTAATTTATTTACTTATATAGAAGATCATCATTTTGTGATTTTTGTAGAAAACAAATTAAAAATAAATAATGAATCTGTAGAAAGTTATAAATTGGGTGAAAAAATCATAGAAAAAGTTATGCATCGGATGATAGGACAATTCTCTTCATCTGAAGATCAAGAGAATTACAGGATTATCCTGAAATTTAAAATAAGTCGAGCTTTTAAATAGCTGACTAAAATTGCATGTAACGTGTTTTCGTAGATCTATCACGTTGACTGTATTCAATTCGTTCGACGATGAAGTTATGCGCGGGGTTGTTACATCAATTGAAAAACCCAACAGGAGAATCGAGGATTACAGTTGGATCAAATTAGAAGAAATTATTTCAGCCGGGAACTAAAAAAGTACTCACGAATACCGATCAGGAAGGCCAAACCAATATTAGTATGTTAGCCTTATATCATTAAGGCCAAATTAGTGGATGGACAATGGAAGATTGATGATTTGGGTGTACGTTCAAGGGCGTGGAACCCATGAGGATATTGCGAAAGAAATCCATGTCGCTCGCGCCATCGATTACCGGGGGATCGAACGGGGAAAGGACTGTGAGTTCTCCAATACCCGTACCGGGCTGGAAGAACTGCTTCAGTGGATGAAGGAGCTTCAGCAGGAACACGCCAAGAGTGACGTACTCCTTGGCACCCGTGCTTGCCGCATGCGGGTGGTCACTTGATCGGTCAGTTCCAGAATAATGTTACATTAATTAAATCCAAACCCCCGAGTTAGCTGTCTATATAACAGGAGGTGAACGACAATGATCGATGCACAGCAACAAATCAACGCCGCACAAAACGGAGATCACGATGCCTTCGTTTCTCTTATAAAGGATCGAACGGATAAGCTGCACCGAGTGGCTCGCCATTATGTACGGGAGTCCAAAGATGCGGAGGATATCGTTCAGGATGCCCTGGTTAAGGCTTATGAGTCACTGCAAACGCTACAGCAAGCCGAAGCGTTTGAGAGCTGGCTTACCAGAATTGTGGTGAACCGGGCGCTCAATCATTTGGAGAAATCCAAGCGTGTTCACCTGAGCGAAGACCCGCAGGCGCAAGAGCCATTGGTCGTTAATGATATCGATCAAACCCTGGATCTGGAGCGTGCATTGGCCAGTCTGAATCCGAAGCTGCGTCAGCTCCTGTTCTTAAAATATAAGAAGGACCTGACCCAGCAGCAAATCGCCCATCTCCTGGATATGCCATTAGGTACTGTAAAAACACAATTACGGAAGGGGCTGGAACATTTGCGCAACGAAATGACTCAAGATTTTCTCGAACGAGACCTGGATACATTACGCCTGCAGTTAAGACAACAGGCAGAGCACCAGTTTGCCGTTTCACGGGATTATGATCTGATCGTCAATGACTATCAAGAGAACACCATGAGGGGAACAGGGAAGGGAGAAGCGGGATTCTTATGGGTTAAAACGGGGAGTGATGACGCCGTTTCTGCCACGCTCTCCAGGGACGGCAACTTGCTAGACTATGCCATTTCCTGGGCCTCATTGGACAACGAGACACGGATATCTGAGGAGGAGCTCAAACAGCAGGCAGAGCAATTCCTGGAAGATCATTATCCCGGCGCACTGCGTGATTTTCCGTATTGTGAGATGGATTGGATGGAAGGGATGTTTGGTTACACACGACAGCAGAAGGCGATGGGGCTGCCGCTTCCTGAGACGGGATGCCTGATTATGGTTCACCCCAGCGGTCGAGTGGTCGCATTTAGGTACTACGGAACCGTTCCAGGGCCAGCACTCCCAACCATGATCACACCAGAAGAGGAACAGATGGCGTGTATGAAGGCGAATTTTTTGCTACATGTGGAATATTGCGTGTTGGACAAAGCCGTGTACACGGATGGTGACGATCAGGTCCATCTTGTTTACGCCCCCCGAAGTAGAGGGCTAATCTATACTGCATCATCACAGGAGGAAGTTCCGACAGCCTATAGGGCAGAAGCTGTCCCCTCTGACCCAAGAACTCTGGACGAGTGGCCAGGTGAGTTCCCGCCCGCACGAAGCCTAGAAGAGTGGATTGGCGTAGACAACGACCAATTTCAGTTAGTACAAGACGACAATATTGGCTCGAACACCAAGTTGATGGTGTGGAAGCAACAGAATGAAGAGCGTCCAGCCAAGAATGACCGGTCTTGGAAGGCCTATTGGGCTGATCAGATGGAGGGAGCGGTCAAGGCGCGAGTAGACAGCCAAACCGGACAACTGATTGACTTTGTTTCGCATGGTAAGCCAGATCAACTAGCTCCATTAACCTGGGATCGAGACGCATGTATAGAAGTAGCTATGGACTATGTCCGAGGACTAGCAGCCGAAATGTTGCCGTATCTCAAGCTTCTAACTGAAGAGACCCACGACGAAGATCGTTTGGAAATCATTCGCTTTGGTGTATATGTTCAAGACGTATCTGTCAGGGATGAATGCTATCAGCTAGCTGTTGACCGCTCTAATGGGAGGGTCAAAAGTTTGATGTCCCCCTCCATAAGGCCAGAACAGTTAAAGAAGCTGGAGACCGTGCCTTCATTTGATTACCAGACAGCCATCCTCCGATGGACGGCACAGGCCAAGCTGCGTCTGCAATGGGAACGGATGCACAATGCTAGGGCGGAAGAGGCCCCGTACGAACTAGTGTATCGAATGATTGGTAGCGAGCACGAGCGGACGCCCGAAGTGCTTGATGCGCATACAGGGAAGTTATACGAAAATACTTTTTACTGACAAACAAAAACATCTAGCCCGAAACTAAGGGCTGGAAGGCATTCAAAAGCCTGCGGACGTAGAACAGCATTGGAAGGAGGTTGGTGTCCATTCCAGAATGCCCATCGATGGTTCCTTATGGAAGGACGATCCCATCCTTTCTTGCTATCCACCGTCCCGTGTATACAAGGTCATCGAGCGAGATCATGCAGGAAGAGCAATGGAGTTTTTGAGAAAGCCAGAGAAGCGGTCTTGCGTTCAACCGTAATATTGCGCGGGGACAGCATGCTGCGAAAGTATTTGTTTCTGGCGGTACTCCAGCTTGCGCGTCACCAACCGGACTTCAAGCGCTGGCATAAGCAGAATGTGAAAAAGGGGGATGGGCAAGATGCAATCTATGTTAAACTTATTGGAAAGCTAGCTCGTATTCTCATTGGTATGGTTCAGCATGGAGAAACGTATCGCAGCCTAACCAGAGCACGCAACAATAACAAAATAACAAAAACCGCACACACTAAGGAAAGAACGACTCACTCACGAATGTTGACCCATTCGCAGGATAAACAGAACGCATAGAGGAACCGAGTATAGCAAGCGTTTATTGCAGCACCTGTAGGATGCAAAGGTAAAAATAGACGTTTAACACAACGTTCTATAGAAATGTCGCGGGACAAGAACATTGTTCCATTCAAAGTCGCTTATATAGCGGTTTTTTTGATTTAAGGAACTAAGTTCTTGTCCCTTGCTGAGGACAAGAACATTGTACCATTGCCGAAAAGGACAAGAACATTGTGTCATTTCCGATTAGGTAAGGATCTAAATAGTATCATGCTGGAATTCATGTCGCATGGCAAAAGAAATTAACATAAAAAGTCGCGTAAATTGCGATTTTTATTTAATGAAACAAGCGCTTTTCTCGAACTGAGGACAAGGACATCGTGTCATAGTCGATTAGACAAATATGATGGAGTTGAATGAGTAGATTGTTAATTAAGGAGGTCGTTTATTACAACAAGGAATTATTACAGCAAGCAGGATATTCCGAGTTTCCGAAGGATTGGCCTTTCTTCCTGGAATTGTGCCAGAAGCTGCAGGCTGCAGGCGTAACTCCAATCGCGATGGGCGATAAGGACCCTTGGATGATCCAATTCGGCATGTATCCGATTGCGACCAATGTCGTGTATCCGGATGAGATGGATTTCGATGTCAAACTGCAAAACGGCGAAAAATCACTGACCTACCCAAAGTGGGTTCAAACCATCTCCAAGTACAAGGAGCTCTATGATAAAAACTATGTGGTTAAAAACTCGCTCGGCATTGGAAGTGCCCAATCTGCACAGCTGTTCATCGACGGGAAAGCAACCATGACCTTACCGGAACATGGGATTATGCTTCCATGACGTCCAAAGGCGCTGCAAAATTTACAAGAGGATTTGCCTCTTTGCCAGATAATGAGCCCGAACAGCCTGTGTTTGTATCAGCTGCAACGTCTGCGGGATACGCTTTGAATGCGAAATCGGCAAATCTGGATGCTGCCAAGGAGGTACTGAACTACCTGTTTGATGGAGAATCAGATCTCTTTAAGGCATTTGTAGAAGCCAACAGTTCCATCAGCGAGTACAAAGACGTAGAAATGGAGAACGAACTGTCTAAGGAAGTCAATGACAACTATCAACAAACCGGAAGCACCCTGAGCCTTACTTGGACGATATTTATCTATATGACTACGCGTTATTCTTTATAGCAACCCTGTACGATTACTACGAAGCGAACGGGGACCGGGATACGCTGGAAGAACTCTGGCCAGTGGCATACGAGCAGATTCACATTTCACTTGCCAGACTAGACGGGCATGGACTTGTACAAGATGATGACACGTGGTATTGCTTCCTCGACTGGCATGATGAACTTAACAAGCAGGCTGGTGCCTAGGCAGTGCTCATTTACAACATGAGAAGAGCGTTGAAGATTGCCCATGATCTGGGAAAATCGGAGCAGGAGGCCTGGATTAGGGTTCAAATACGATATTTATGAGACGAAGAACAGGAATATTTCATTAGTGGGAAGCGAGACAGGTGTCCTGGGCATCTCAGGTATGGATGATTCTTGCCGAGGTTGTTGATGCGCCTCTTGCCAGGAAGCTGCTCGAACGACTGGAACGCAACGAAAATGCCATTGGCATGGCCACCCCGTATATGGTTCATCATTACGTAGATGCATTGGTTCTGAGCGGGCAAAGGGAAAAAGCCATGGAACAAATCCGAAAATATTGGGGCGGCATGCTGAAAAATGGAGCAGACACGTTTTGGGAGTTCTATGACCCGGAAGACAAAACGTTCTCTCCTTACGGCAGTAATTTGGTCAATAGCTATTGCCACGCATGGAGCTGTACTCCAAGTTATTTTATAAGACGATATTTTTCATAGTTAAGATTCAGAACTAAGTTCGAAGGAGCTGACCATGTTAGTTCTTTATTCATTTACTGACGCTAAACGATAGTCCAATAAAAACAGCAGTCTCCCGTTTCGAATGAACGATTCAGAGACTGCTGCTTTTATGTTGGAATCTGCCTTCGACACCCAGACGTTTAGGAAGATCCGTTATGTTGAAATAAAGCTTCTATTGCAACGGGCTGATGCACTTGCAGTGGCTGAAGAGCGCTGGTCCGATCGATATGAATAAACGCATCATAACGATCCGCCATGTTGGAAGGTACATAATTGCCGTAGCGCTCATGATCAGGATTATATACCACACCGATAGCACGGTGGCCAATGACTTTATACAAGACGGAGGATGTATCGGAGAGCATGACCAGGCCATCCCGGCCTTCACCTGCCCGGTGCATGTAATCCTCTCCCAGCTTCCTGGCTGTCCAGGTGGAACAATCATTTTCTCCACAGGATCTCCCCAAGCTCTTCCCGCGAGTACCTCACCCTGATAGGTTCCGAAGCCAACGGCAAACACACGGTGTTCCGGGTCCTCTCGCAGCAGCTGACCCACATTCACCATGCCATCCTGTATCATATCCGTTGCCCGCGCGTCACCAATATGCGTATTGTGCTCCCAGACAATGGCTTTGGCAGATCTTCCATAAAAGGACATGATTCTCTTTAGCGATTCAACCATATGTTTATCCCGAACATTCCAGGATTCCTGACCGCCTCGGACCATCGTACGGTAATAGGCCTCGGAGCTTGAAGTAACCAGCATATTGACCTCAGCATTCAGTTCTTCCTCACTACCCGGATACGCCATGCGCCGGTTCTGCATTTGTTTTAGCAGTTCAACCACTTCATTCTCACAGCTCTCCGAAAGTAATCCTGCCGCGATGCCATAACTCTGATGATCCTTACTGTAAGGATCGAAACAAGCGTATGTACGGCGTGCCTGTTCCAGTTGGGGAGACTTTGTTTCCTCCAAATAACCGATAATGGCCTCCATCGATTCCCACAATGAATACATGTCTATACCATAAAATCCAACCTTCGGACTTTCACTGCTTTCAGTGTGATTCGCTGCATTATGCTCTTTCAGCCACTCGGCAAAATCACAAATATCCGTATTCGCCCACATCCAGGTTGGCCAGCGGGTAAAATCCCCCAGTGCATCGGATGCCGAAGAATCGGATCCCGACATTCCTTTCACATACCGGTTCAGCCGATAAGCAGCAGGCCAATCACCCTCCACGCCGATGATATTGAATCCCTTACTTGCAATCAGTCTCTTCGATAGTTCGGCACGATATCGGTAGAAGTCAGCTGTCCCATGGCTTGCTTCGCCGAGCAATACAATATCTGCATCTCCGATCGCGTCAACCATGCGGTCCAGATTCTCCATGCCATCCAAAGGGATAAATAGGGCGTTCAGTTCTTTCAAATAAGCACTTTGCTCTGATGATTGAGAATCATTAGAATTCATGAAGTTATTCCCTCCTATAGGCGGTATGAGTGAATTATTTCCGAATTGCCCATTTAATAACCAAATTAAGCTTTCGTAGTTTATAATCTTAATGAAGGAACAGGACTTCGTCCTATTGCCGATTACCAGGGTGTTATGCTCAGTTACATCGCGGTGGTGCGGAAGCGGATGGCAACGAACCGATTGCTAAATGAATTAAGTCAGCGATGCGCACCTTTAAAGTCAGGCTACCTTAACCTGGATCTGTTCAGTTCCTCAGCATAACAGAAGATCAGTGTGTCCGTACTGGCAATAAGGGCTGAAAACAGCACCATGCATGATTCGGCAAACGAAAATTTGAGACTAGGTTGAAATGTAGTATTCACATATAACTCATGAGCAGAGAGAGGGGATAACAGTGATTAACCATCTGTTTAGGTTACGTAGAGTTATCGTGAGTATAATGATTATTCTGGTGTCAGCCTCGCTATACTGGCGGCTAATGTTGTGGTTTCAACAAAGTTATATGAAGTCTGGCTATAGCCAATTACATCATCTTCTCATGGGCGTAACTATAACTCTCCTGGTATTGATAACGTTGTATATTGCCGGGAGATGCAGTAAGGAGAACTTAAAATGGAGGGAACATCGTTCATTTAGAACAAAACTAAGTTCATTTATTACCGGTTTTCTAATCTGGCTCATACCCGCAACATTGGGGGTGACACTATGTATCACTCTAGGTTGGAGTAATGTCAGCATATTAAATACTCCTATTAGCGATATGCTGTTAGGTGCTGGACTTCTCATGATTTCCGTTTTTCTCATTGAGGCACTACCTGAGGAATTGATCTTTAGGGGGTTTGTTTTTAAACTTCTGCAATCAATTCTACCACTTTGGTGGTCTGTTGTGATGATTCAAATGGTACTCTTTTCATTGTTTGCCTGGGTAATCGGTGCATTGTATTCTTCAGAACAGATTCAATTTATACCTGGATTTGCTCTAATCCTAGGCTATCTCCGAGCAGTGTCAGGAACAGTATGGGTTGCGATCGGTTTTCATACAGCCATTATGACGTTTGCCCAATTCCTAGATTCAATTCATGGGTATGTATGGATAGAAGGCATGAAAGCACTCCAATTCACGGCCTTTGTATTGTTTCCATCTGCATTAGGCGGAATTTTCTTAAGTTTATATATCCCAAGCCTGATTGGAAGGGGGGTATGCCGTAATTAACTAATGAGAAAAAAGTTATTTAGATTGATAATAATCTTATTAATGGACCTCTCGATCGCGAACATGAAAAAAGAACCTGCCAAAATGCTCAGGTTCTTTTTTCATTGCATATTAACAGTCACAATGATATGATCGGATTGCGTCTATTAAATAATATTAATATATAGTTAATGCATCTTACAATCTAATTGTAACATGCCGGTAAAATCTTGTCAAAGGATTTTTTTTAATTTGGTGGTTAGGAGAGATGTTGAATGAGTTCTTTGGTTCTTAACATCCAGGAAATCAAGAAGACACAGCATTGGCTCGTTGGCGGGAAGGGTTTAAATTTAGGGGAACTCTCAAAAACGAGAGGGATACAAGTACCGGAAGGATTTTGTATTACAACAGTAGGATATCAAAAAACCATTGAACTAAACGAAACATACCAAGCATTATTGGACCGTCTTCGTATGCTAAAAGTAGAAGATCGTGATCAAATTGGTGAAATCAGCGGGCAAATTCGGAAAATCATTTTGGACTCAGAAATTCCTTCCGACGTGGTGGAAGCAGTTAGTCGCTCTCTCTCCCAATTTGGTGATGAACATGCTTATGCGGTGCGTTCCAGTGCGACTGCTGAAGATTTACCACATGCCTCTTTTGCTGGTCAACAAGACACCTTCTTAAATATCATCGGCAAAGATGCAATATTACAGCATATTAGCAAATGTTGGGCTTCCTTGTTTACGGATCGCGCGGTAACCTACCGTATACAAAATGAATTTGACCACAGTCAAGTATATTTATCCGTCATTATTCAAAGGATGATCTTCCCTCACGCTTCAGGGATTATGTTTACTGCTGATCCGATTACATCCAATCGAAAAATGTTATCCATCGATGCCAGTTATGGACTTGGAGAAGCCTTAGTTTCCGGTTTGGTATCAGCGGATTGTTACAAAGTACGGGAAGAGGAAATCACAGATAAAATGATTGCAGCCAAAAAACTGGCTATCTATGGACGAATAGAGGGCGGAACAGAGACTCGAATGATTGATCCTGACCAGCAAAAAAAACAAACGCTTACGGATCAACAAATTCTAAAACTGGCCCAAATAGGAAGACAAATCGAAGCTTATTTTGGTTGCCCGCAGGATATCGAATGGTGTTTGGCCAATGACACATTTTATATTGTGCAGAGTCGGCCGATCACGACCTTATATCCGATTCCTGAAGTATATGATCATGAAAACCACGTTTACGTATCTGTCGCTCATCAACAAATGATGACTGATCCCATGAAACCACTTGGATTATCATTTTACCTGTTAACAACTCCTGCACCGATGCGGACCGCTGGTGGAAGGTTGTATGTTGATGTGACATCAATGCTGGCTTCACCAGCCACTAGAGAAACGATATTAAGTGCTCTGGGACAATCCGATCCGCTCATTCAAGACGCATTAATGACTGTCATTGAGCGAGGCCATTTTATAAAATCGTTACCGAATGACAAAAAAGAAAGCAGTCCCGGTGAGAGTAAAAAAGGCTTGCCGTCTGCCAGTTTTCAAACGCCAATCAATGAAAAAGATCCGACCATCGTTTATGAATTGATTAAGAGCAATCAAGCATCAATCGAAGAGTTAAAACGAGCCATTCACACGAAAGCAGGATCCAATTTATTTGAATTTATTCTGGAAGATATCCAGCGATTAAAGAAGATATTATTTGACCCGCAAAGTTCGGCTGTAATTATGGCTGCTATGGACGCTTCATTATGGATCAACGATAAAATGAACGAGTGGTTAGGCGAAAAAAACGCAGCAGATACGCTTTCCCAATCTGTTCCAAATAATATTACATCGGAAATGGGCCTCGCGCTATTGGATGTTGCAGATGCGATTCGTCCTTACCCGGAAGTCATTGATTATTTACAGGATGTAAAAGATGATCATTTTTTGGAGGAACTCGTAAAGTTTGATGGTGGACGGGAAAGCCGAGAAGCTATTCTCGCTTATCTAAGCAAATACGGAATGCGATGTGCAGGAGAGATTGATCTGACCAGAACTCGTTGGATCGAAAAACCAATGACACTTGTCCCGTTAATTTTGGGTAATATCAAAAATTTTGAGCCCCATGCCAGCAGTCAGAAATTTGAGCAAGGGCGCCAGGAAGCTCTGGAAAAAGAACAAGAGTTAATTGTGCGGTTGAAGCAATTGCCTGATGGGGAACAAAAAGCGAAAGAAACAAAGCAAAAGATCGACCTCATCCGAAATTACAGCGGGTATCGAGAGTATCCCAAATACGGCATGGTTAATCGCTACTTCATTTATAAGCAGGCTTTACTAAGGGAAGCCGAACAACTTGTACAAGCGGGCGTTTTGCAAGAAAAAGAGGATATATACGATCTTACTTTTGAAGAGCTTCACGAAATCGTACGCACCAACAAACCGGATTACCAGATCATTAACAAACGAAAAGACGAGTACAAGGTATACGAAAAACTAACTCCACCCCGTGTTATCACATCTGATGGTGAAATTATAACAGGTAAGTATAAACGAGAAAATCTCCCAGCCGGTGCGATTATAGGTTTGCCTGTTTCTTCCGGAGAGATCGAAGGACGGGCCCGTGTGATCTTAAACATGGAAGAAGCCAAACTCGAAGATGGAGATATCTTAGTCACTGCTTTCACAGATCCCAGCTGGACCCCCTTATTTGTATCCATCAAAGGCCTAGTCGCCGAAGTGGGAGGACTGATGACTCATGGATCCGTTATCGCACGTGAGTATGGACTGCCAGCAGTTGTCGGAGTAGAGAATGCGACCAAGCGGATCAAAGATGGGCAGCGAATTCGGGTTCATGGAACAGAAGGGTATATTGAAATATTGTAACTATCAGACGAACGATTCAAAAGCGTAAGATATACAACAGACAGTGGTTGAGGAAAAAGAATAAAGGTCATTGAGAGTCGCTATTCTAGCGACTTTTCTTGTTTTTAATGGTACAAGTTTTGTCGAAGAGTGGTCAATGCTCGCGAATGGTCGTATATTAATAGTATGTGCATCGTGGAAACAACTATGGACCACTTGCGCAATGATAACGATTATGCCAGTAACAGACACAACTCAATGTTCGTTAATTCAGCAGGCATTGGTAATCGAATTGCATCCTCAAATAATGAGCACTCTTCGTCAAAAGTACCACGACAACTTTTTGTTCGCGAACACCCATGTGTTACCGATCCAAGGTTCAGATATTCTGGAGTTTAAGTTTATATTGGAAATGACGGTAATGAAAGGAGAGCAGAGAAACAGTTCAAATGACGTTTTGCCGAGATGGTCTTAATGGCTATTGTCGAGGGACAAGAACTTGGTTCCTTTGCCGAAAAGGACAAGAACATGGTGTCATTTCGGATTAGGTAGATATCTAAATAGCATCATGATGGAACTTTCATGGCGAGATAAAAGCCACATAAATATAAAACTTCGCTTGAATAACGATTTTTCTGTATCAAGAATAGGTTTTTCGGACCTAACGCAAGAACTTAGTATTTGCTGGAAAGGTTAAGAACATGGTACCATGTCGATTAATATATTAATCTGTTTCATTAAGCTAACGGGCAGGTTTGCATAATAAATTATCTTCATTTAGTGAAAACTACCCGTAAAAATCTGGGAATGAGGGTTTCAGAAATGAAAAGATTTATAGGATCATTGCTAACAGCCATCATTTTCTTGATGGTAATCCAGCCCATTTGTGCAAAGCCAAACGATGAACCATTGAAACGGCTTGTACTTACTTTGTTAGCTCCAAAAATACAGGAACAGATTAACCACTACTACAAAAATAAATCAACTGTATCACCTACGTTTACGCCCTTTTTGGATGGAACTGATGTAGACGTTAAATATCATTCTTCACATATTGATGTTCAGGTTAAAACTATCCCGTATGTAGGACCTCATTTGGATGTTGGACTCGACTCGATGAGGTTTAGTATAGATAACTCGGGATCAATAGTGGTTCTTGAGTATAAGCACATTAGGAATTATGACTTTCCTCCTAACTGGCAAGAAACTATTAAAACGCATTGAACTAACGAAGAAACTATGGCTCAATAATACAAAGAAAGCCAGATCAACGTCCGGTACTTCAGAACCGATCTCTAGTATTGCTTATAAGCTTGGTTTCGAATATCCGGCCAATTTTTCCAAATTTTTTAAATCACAGACGGGGATGTCGCCCAATCAATTTAGAAAATATTAGAGCTGACCGAACAAGTTTGGAATTGACTCCTATGAACACTGGTCAAGGCTCCATTCAGTAGACATTATGAAAGCCCTTAGGCTTCGACCTGGCGCCGGTATTCCACCGACGTCAGGTTGTTTTAGTTTTAGCTCTGGCTGGTTGTCCTCCGTCAAGTCCGCTGTCGAGGGACACGAACTTGTACCAATTGCCGAAATGGACACGAACTTGTTCCCATTTCCGATTAGACAAAAACCTGAATAATGAGTAGATACAACTAAGAAATGCACCGCTGAAGCAGCTAGCCAGCACAGTCCCTGCACCTATAGGTCCATTAAGAGATCATGTGTCGGCAGGTGGTAGCCGCAGCTACAGCTTCGGTGAGCACCTGCGTGCTGAAGACCTGTTGGCAAATGCCCAGTGAAGCTTTGGGTCTTCACGGTTCCGACGATAGCGACGCCAAGGGCGCTGCCGAATTCCCGGATTGTAGACTCTTTTCCAATGGCTAGAGTACCGGTGCCAGTTCGCAACCTAGTTTTTTTTACACTCTCAAGCAAGAACTCAAATCAAGTAAACACATCTCTGAATATGATTTAACATTATTCTGGGTTAAGAAGAATTACCTTTTTTCGTATGACAACCATTTTTGCCAACCGAAAACATAACTCCCAACTAAAATACCACCTAATATATCTGCAACCACGTGCTGCTTGACTAGTACTGTTGAAATAATAATGAGTATAGAATTGATTGCAATAATTAAATGTATAGTACGGTTAAAGACATGACCACCTCTTAACATTAGGTAGCTTGTTAAAACGTGAATGCTTGGAAAACAGTTATAAGGTTGATCCGTCGTATAAACGAATCGAACCAATTGAGCAATTAATCCGGTTTGGTGTGCATCTCCGGGCGTTGAATAGAAGTTTGGAATAGAGCGAAGAAAATATAAGAGATTATCAATCCGCTACATAATGCAATTAATGTTTGAAAATAGACCATTCTGTTCCGAATGCAAGAGCAATCAATACCCCCGTGATGAAAGGATGCCAAATTAAATAGGGGACGATAAAGCCTGGGATAAAGGGAATTAGAACGTCCAAGTTTGTCTGAAGACTAGACACTCGATCTCCCGCCCGGTTCAAGACCCCATAAAAAATATTTAGAATGGGGACTGCTAAAAGCCATAGCAGTGACAACCATTCTGATCTATAGGAGGATTTTAGATTAGTCATGAAATCAACTTCCTTTATTTTAGATTTTGCTTCTTAGAAGAGATGATGTAACTGTTTAAAACATCGAGCCAATGTGTATCAAACTTACATCTTAGGTTGTCGAGAAATCAATTTGATTAACTCGGCTGTAAGTATGGGGAGTGCAACTCCTGAGGGGTCACCGAGCACGATTAGTTTATGGCGCACACGAGAGTAGGGGATCAACACCTGATGATTCTGCGCCCAGAAAAATTGTTTGTCTCCCAAATAAAGAAGGTGAGTCAAGGAATGAAGGATTGACAGGCATTATACGGTTGTTTATTGTACTTATATGTGTAAAAATATATTTTATATATAAAAATATAATGAATGAATTGGTGATGTGATTATCATGAGTACGAATGATCGAATACCGTTGTACCAACAAATTCAAGACTACATCCGCAAATTCATTGCTTCCGAAAATATGAAGCCGGGTGATCGAATACCGACAGAGAAGGAACTCATGGATCGATTTAACGTTAGCAAAATTACAGTTGTGAATGCCCTGACAGGCTTGGCTAACGAGAAATTGATTGCACGCGTCCCGGGGAAAGGAAGCTTTGTCGCGGAAGGCACAGATGCAGCAGACACCGCATTTTCTGAATCTCCGGCAGTAAAGGGAGGCAGATCGAGTACAAGAATGATTGGGGTGATCATGCCTACGATTCACGACTACTTTGCGATTCGACTCATCGAAGGGATCGAGCAGTCACTCAATCAGGAAGGCTATCGCAGCATGATCATGCTGACGCATGGCAACATCGAGAAAGAAAAGGATGCGATCAGGGAGTTAAAGGCACTTGGAACTGAGGGGCTATTAATCTTTCCTGTGGATGAAGGTAACTATAACGAGGAGATTCTCGGCATGAAGATATCCGGCTTCCCTTTTTTGCTGATTGACCGATATTTGCCTGGCGTCGAAACCCATTACATTGCGGCTGATGGAAGGTTGGGCGTGAGGCTGGCCGTTGAACATCTATGGGAGCTTGGACATCGTGATATAGCGATCTGCTCGGATTCTCCATTGCAAACCGTCACGGTCCAGGAGCGGATTGATGGTTATATTGAAGCACTGAAGGATAAAGGAGCATTGATTAACCCTGCACATATGATTACAGATTTCAAACCGCTGTCTGTTCTGAAGGATGCAGAAGCCCATCCATTGTACCGATATATCAGCAACAAGATGGTGACTGCTTATATATCGCTTAACGGAAGGCTGGGGGTTCAGATCTATCAAATGGCTAAGCAAGCTGGTCTTCGCATTCCCGAAGATGTATCGATTGTAAGCTTTGATGACCCCACTTCCATCGTGGAGGAATTCAGTATTTTTACGCATGTAAAACAATTTGAGAGAGAGATGGGAATCCGCGCAGCCAACCAGCTTCTCGAAGTCATTCGGAATAGCCGCGAGATTACGGGCTTCAGCAAAATTCTGATTGAACCTGAACTTGTCGTTCGTCAAACGACTGGAAGCTGTCCCTAATCATCATTTCAATGCTTAAATTCAAGTCCTTTCCGTAGATGTACGGAAAGGGCTTTTTTTTCAAAAAACATATTGAATATATTCTTAATGTATATTATATTTTATGAAATGGTGAATATTTACAACGAAAGACCAATCCAACATGGGCAGGGAGGTCATAGCTGTGGTTAGAGATCGGAAAGAAGAACGAACCGGATTTCAGGAATCAGCACCCTATCATCCTGATTATGATCTGCAAACGGATTTTGTCATGGTCTATGGAATGGACGATACGATGCCGCAACGTATTCAGGAATGGAAGGATAAAGGGTACGTGGTTCATTTAATGACAGGAGTAGCATGGGGGACCTATAACGACTATCTGGACGGGGAAGTAGACGGGGAAACGCACTGGGATGAAGCCCAGATGGATCGCGATGGCGAGATGATTGTCCATGGGAAGGAACCTATTATTCCTTACATGGTCCCAACGGTTTCCTTTGGTAAATATATCGCTGAACGCATACGTGCAGCTGTTGATTCTGGCGTGGAGGCGATCCATCTGGAGGAGCCTGAATTCTGGGTAAACGGGGGGTACTCGGAATCGTTTAAGAGAGAATGGCAGTTGTATTACAAAGAACCCTGGAGTCCGCCTCACTCCTCACCCGATGCACAGTTTCGGGCTTCCAAATTGAAAGCGTATTTATACACACGTGTGTTAGACCGATTGTGTACCGAGATGAAAGATTACGCTCTGAAACGTTACAATCGCATCTTGCGATTCTACGTTCCGACCCACAGCCTGATCAATTATACGCAGTGGCGAATTGTTAGCCCGCAGTCTCGATTGATAGAGCTTCCCTCCGTAGATGGATATATTGCACAAATCTGGACCGGGACATCACGAACACCGAACGTGTATGAAGGGGTGCGCAAAGAACGCACTTTTGAAACCGCTTACTTGGAATATGGTGTCATGCAAGAGCTTGTGCGGGGTACAGACAGACGAATGTGGTTTCTGCATGACCCTATCGAGGACAATCCGAATTATACATGGGCCGACTATAAACAGAACTACCTGAAGACCGTTGCTGCTTCCCTGCTTCATCCCGGGGTTTCCCATTACGAGGTCGCACCTTGGCCGCGAAGAATTTTCAAAGGAACTTATCCTTCCGATGAAGGCACGCATAAAGAGCGGATTCCACCTGACTATGCAACGACATTGCTGCATGTCATGCACACGCTTGGCAGCATGGATCAGGACCGGATTGAAAATGGATGGTGAATCTCCCCGCATTGGTGCATTGATCGCCGACTCGGCCATGTTTCAACGCATGAAGCCTGAGCCGGAGGCACCGAATGCTGGAAAATATGACGGTACAGATCCGGAAGGATTCCAAGCGGATGGCGACACGGAGCTGCTGGATTTCTCTTCATTCTATGGTCTTGCTCTGCCATTGCTTAAACACGGAATACCTGTGAGACCCGTCCAGCTTGATAATGTGAGGCGCTATCCACATTACCTGGCTCCATATCGTGTCCTGCTGTTGAGTTATGAGTACATGAAGCCGGAGCACTCCGATATCCATTATGCACTGGCCCAATGGGTACAGGACGGTGGTGCGTTGATCTATGTGGGAGACGACAGCGACCCCTATCACAACATCCGGGCATGGTGGAATGATGACCAGCGCAGGGAAAGCACGAATACCATATATACCTCACCACGCGAGCACTTGTTTGAACAGCTAGGGCTTAAGGTAGAACAGGAAGGGATTCATCCTGTGGGCAAAGGGGCGGTGCATTGGCTTCCTGTACATCCGGCTGCATGTACGTCAAGTAAAGCGAGTGCAGATCAACTTCGCCAGACTGTGAAAGAAACATGGGAGAGACTACAGGATTCCAACTTCCGTTGGGAAGCCAAGCATTATTTTAAAATTAAACGTGGGCCCTACATCATAGCCTCTGTCCTGGAAGAGTCCATATCCGAAGAACCACTGGTTATCCCAGGTCCGGTGGTGGACTTGTTCGATCCTGACCTGCATGTTCGGCAAGAAGTAAGGTTGGCTCCTGGTGAGCAAGCACTGTTATACGACATTACGGCCGGAAGGCCACAGCAAGACAAGGTGAGCCTGATCTCTGCCTCTTCCAGAATTGAAGATCTGACGATAACGAATACAGGTTTTCAATGTGTAGCCAAGGGTCCGACCAACATGCAGGCCACTGCCAGATTCTATTGCCCATTTGAACCCATATCCGTTTGCAGTATAGATCAACACCAGACTGTACCTGCCGAATGGAAATGGGATTCAAAATCGAAAACCGTACTGCTGAACTATGAGCATGGCAGCAAGAACAAGGTGGAGATTCAAGTAAGGTGGGATCGTGAGAATGCAAAAGCAAAAGCTTGATGAACGAGAGGAGAGAACAAAACAATTATGCCATATGAACCGATTAGACTCGGACATTTGAATCAAATGCTGTCCAAACTCCGTGAAGCCATATATGAGCCCATTGCCAAGTTGAATGTGACGGCATGGGTTACCCCGGAGCCTGTTCCATTCGAGGAAAGAATGTCAGGTCAGCAAATCACTCTTTCACAGGGCGAGCGTTGGGGGAAGTTATGGGATTGTGCCTGGTTTTGTTTTACAGGGAGCATTCCACCGTCCGGTAGTGACGCCAAGGCTGTTCTTCTGCTGGACGTGAACGGCGAACTCTGTCTGGTGGACCACGAAGGAACGCCTGTACAGGGATTGACAACGATTAATTCAGAGTTTGAATTCACACTGGGTCTCCCTGGGAAAAGAGTTGTTGAACTGGACCATTCGTCGATAACGGTGACGGACGGAGCATTCGAACTGTGGGCTGACGCCGGCAATAACGACTTATTTGGAAAATACCAGGGCGGTACGGTAAAAGAAGCGATTTTGGCACATTGTCGTGAAGATATACGAAGGTTGTATTACGACACCGAAGTGCTTCTGGAGACGGCAGAACACCTTCCTGTCAACATGGCGCGCAGAGAAAGGATTCTTCAATCCCTGTATGACGCTTCCATAGTATTGACGGAATTAACGCCTGACCGCATACATCGCGCCAAGCTATTATTGAACGAACAATTATCACGTCGTGGCGGCGATCCTGTGCTGAACATAAGTGCGGTTGGGCATGCTCATATTGATTTGGCCTGGTTATGGCCGATCCGTGAGACGATCCGAAAGGGCGCAAGAACATTCTCCACGGTGCTTCGCATGATGGAGCGTTATCCCGATTATGTATTCGGAGCGAGTCAGCCTCAGCTATACGATTGGATGAAGCAGCACTATCCCAAGCTGTATGACCAGATCAATGAACGGGTGCAGGAAGGCAGATGGGAACCGCAAGGGGCCATGTGGGTGGAATCGGATACCAATGTGCCGGGTGGCGAATCTCTTGTACGCCAGATTCTGTACGGCAAACGTTATTTCCAACAGGAATTTGGAATGGAGATGAAGTCGCTGTGGATGCCAGATGTATTTGGCTACTCCGCAAGCTTGCCGCAGTTGTTGAAGAAATCCGGTGTAGATTACATGATGACCCAGAAGCTCTCCTGGAGTGAGTACAACCGCCATCCTCACCATTCCTTTCTGTGGGAAGGGATCGACGGTTCCTCGGTGTTAACACATATGCCACCTGAGGATACGTACAACAGTCCGGCCGCCCCACGTTCCATTGCCAAAGCAGAGCGGGAGTATCTGGACAAAAATGTTTCCAGCCACGCATTGATGCTCTTCGGCATTGGAGACGGCGGCGGCGGGCCGGGAGAAGAGCATTTGGAACGGTTGGAGCGGGAGAAGAACCTGCTCGGTCTGGCGCCTGTTGTGCAGGAACCTTCCTGGAAATTTTTTGAACGATTGAATGAAGAAAGAGAGCGATTCCAGACCTGGCGTGGGGAGTTGTATCTCGAAAAGCACCAAGGAACCCTGACCAGTCAGGCACGGAGCAAGTGGTATAACCGCAAGATGGAGAAAGCTCTGCGCGAGCTGGAATTTGCTGCTGTACTGGCTGCCCGCATGGGCAAGTCTTATCCGGCCGAAGCATTGGAGACGATCTGGAAGGAAGTGCTTCTGTACCAGTTTCATGATATCCTCCCCGGATCTTCGATTAAGCGAGTATATGATGAGTCGTTAATACGGTATGAAGCATTGCTCCAGCAGACGGAAGGCATGATCACCGAAACCTACAGCTATATTACAGATTATATCTCTTCCCAAGAGGAAAGCTCCAATTCAACTGTGGTATTCAACTCACTACCGTGGGAACGTCAGGAGTGGCTGCACCTCCACGGACGATGGCATAAGGTGCAGGTTCCATCCATGGGCTACACCGTGGTATCTGATCATGAAGATCAGGAGGTCATGGGGGAGATCGCAACTGGTATTGAAACGGATGTTGCTGCGCTGGAAACAGATTTCCGTGACACAGCCAAGGAGTACAGTATGGAGAATGACATTCTCATCGTGAAATTTGACCCCAATGGCGGCATTACCTCGATCCTGGATAAACTGGAGTCCCGTGAAATCATCCTGCAAGGACAGCGGGGGAACGATCTTCGTGTATATCATGACGAAGGCGATGCCTGGGATTTCCGCCATGATTATTCAGCGCAAGTAGGGATGCCATTAATTCTGAATGATATCCATGAGTTTCGGGATGGTCCAAGAGTTGGGTTGGTTTTTGATTACAGCTACGGCGAGTCGTCTCTAACCCAAACCGTTATTTTAACTGAGGGCAGTCGGCGTATTGATTTTGAAACGGTCGTGGATTGGCAGGAATACGGTAAAATGTTACGCACTTCGTTCCCGGTGCAGATTCGTACCGATCAGGTTCACTGTGAAATCCAGTTTGGCAGCCTGAGCAGGCCGACTCACCGCAATACGATGTGGGACTTTGCCAAGGATGAGATTTGCGCTCACCAATGGGTGGATATATCAGAACCGGATTACGGAGTCGCCTTACTCAACGATTGCAAATACGGACATCGAGCCATTAACAATGTACTTGACCTTCATTTGCTGCGCAGCAGTTCCTACCCAGATCCGGTGGCGGATCGTGCAGAGCACCAATTCACCTATTCGTTATATCCGCATCAGGGGAACCATGTTCAGGCTGAAATTTATCGAAGAGGCAATGAGCTCAATATTCCGCTGCGCCTGAGTTCCTTGTCTGCACCTTCAATGGATGTAGAAGAGGAAAAGCTACCTTACACGAAAGCATTCCTGCAGCCGGATCATCCGCACATCATGGTGGAGTCAATCAAAAAAGCCGAGGACAGCAATGACATTATCGTCCGTCTGTATGAGACCTCGGGAACCCGGGTCAAAACGAAACTGTCAATCGGTTGGAATGCTGAAGAAGTCTGGGAAGTGGATCTCATGGAGAATAACATTTCATCGCTGGAGCTTCAGGATCAAGCCGACGTAGTTTTGTCCTTTACACCATTCGAGATCATCTCACTGCGATTGAAAGGTTAGGTTAGCAAGAATAACGGTTTCAACCTTCCGCAAGGGAAAGGAGCGTTGGGAATGTGATTAAGAACAGTGTGTTAATGAAGCGAATCTGGAAGCATAAGCTCTTTTACTTGTTCATGTTACCTGGCATCATCTGGTTCTTCCTATTCTCTTATGTTCCCTTATATGGAATTCAGGTTGCCTTCAGGGACTATACCTTCGTTGGCGGTTTTACCGGAAGTCCCTGGGCAGGCTTCAAGTATTTTCAACAGTTCTTTAACTATTATCAATCCGGTGATATCATCCGCAACACGGTGATTATCAGTCTTATGAAGCTGTTAATCGGCTTTCCGATGCCAATCATTCTTGCCATTCTTTTAAACGAAATACGCATGATCAGGTTCAAGAAAACCGTTCAGACACTTTCCTATTTACCCTACTTTGTATCCTGGATTGTGGTTGTCACCCTGATGCAGAGATTGCTCACGCCATACGGCGGGCCAGTTAATGATTTGCTGGGGTCGTTCGGAACTGATCCAATCCAATTCCTGAACAATCCCACCTGGTTCTATCAGATGATTGTTGGATCGGATATTTGGAAGAACATCGGCTGGAACTCCATCATATTCATGGCTGCGATTGCCGGAATTGACCAGCAGCAATATGAAGCTGCCAAGATCGATGGTGCAGGGCGTTTCCAACAGATGTGGCATGTGACCCTGCCGGGTATCCGTAATGTCGCCATTATATTATTTATTCTCGCCGTGGGTAACTTGATGAGCGCGGGTTATGAGCAGCTGCTTCTCCTGAATGGACCTGCGACTGCTGGCATGGGCAGTGTACTCGACGTGCACGCCATTAACTCGGGTATCCGCGAAGGGCGTCTGAGTTACGCGGCAGCTGTGGGGCTGTTCCAGAGTGTAATTGGGCTGATTTTGGTGCTAACGGTCAACCGGATTGCCCGCAAAGTCAGTGATGTATCCCTGTTCTAAGGAGGTGATGTGATGACACGCAAATGGTCCTTATTTTCAGTTATAAACTATACCATTCTCGCTTTGGTCGGATTCTCCATGATCTACCCGTTTATTTACATCCTGGCGTACTCGCTGAATGACGGCAAAGATTCCATGCAGGGCGCGATCTATTTCCTTCCACGAAAATTTACACTGGAGAACTATGCCCAGGTATTTGATAACGCACGCATCTGGAAGGCGTACCAGATCACCATCATGCGAACCGTGCTGGGTACGTTCCTTCATGTGATTCTGGGTACACTGATGGCTTACGCGCTCTCGAAGAAATCATTGCCGGGCCGTTCATTTTTCACCTTTTACATCTTTTTGCCTACGATTTTCAGTGCCGGATTCATCCCGTTCTTCATTACGCTTCAGAAGCTGCATCTGATCAATACCTTCTGGGTGTACGTCTTACCGCTGTTATTCAACTTCATGCATATCATCATTATCCGGACCTTTCTGCAAGGAATTCCGGAAGAGCTGGAAGAATCAGCCCACATTGACGGGTATGGGGATTTTCAAATCTTCATTCGCATTATTCTGCCTCTCTCGGGACCCGTACTGGCAACCATCTCCCTCTTCATTGGGGTCGCCCACTGGAATGACTGGTTCTCGGGTGCCTACTATGTATCCAACAAGGATCTGATTCCGGTGCAAACCCTCTTGCAGGAGATGCTGACCGAAGCGGAGTCGCTGTCCAATTCGATGCAGCGCGCAGCACAACAGGGCGGGCAGACGATTGGCGGTTCAGGCGGAGCGGGTGCGACACCCGAATCCCTGCGTATGGCTTTGCTCGTCATTACGGTCTTCCCGATCCTGTGTATCTACCCGTTCCTGCAACGATATTTCGTAAAAGGAGTGATGATCGGTTCGGTGAAAGGTTAGGTGATCCTGACCCGGAATTTGCTGAGTTTTTACCAGGCTTGACCCAGATCATTCATCATCATATTTCAGGAGGCGATTGGTTTGAACCGAATTTGGTCGAAAGGCGTATCCGTATTACTCGTGTCCATCTTGGTTGGAGGATCGTTGAGCGGATGCACGGATTCATCAGGAAACGGGAATAACGGAGAAGCAGCTGATGGTTCATACGAGCTCAAAATATTGCACAACTGGAACGGTTCGGGTGGTTCGGATAACGGAATAACGCCTGTGGAAGAAGTCATCAAGGAGAAGACTGGCGTCACGCTGGATTGGGAGTATACCAAAGGCAGTGAGACCGAGAAGGTAAACCAGATATTTGCCACGCAGGATCTGCCGGATATCTATACCGGACCCGCATGGGGTGGTGAGCTGGATGGCATTATCAAGGCGGCCAAAGAAGGGCAGCTCGTCGATATTTCCGACAAATTGGGGGACTATCCTAACCTCGCGAAATCCATTGCTAAAGAAAATGTACCCCCAGCGCTCTATGAAAAAGCGATTAATGCCTATGACGGCAAAAAATATCTACTCCTGCAAAACCAGCCTGCCCAGAATGAAGATGGCATGGATTGGCTGTACGGCTTCTATGTTCGCAAGGATATCGCGGATAAGGTGGGTATAGACCCTCAATCGGTCGTGACAAAGGAGGAATTCTATAACTTCCTCAAAGCAATCAAGGATGCCAATCTGCAAGAGAACGGGCAGCCGGTCTTTCCACTGGGTGGCTTCAGCAACGGCTGGTCCGTCGGCATCGGCAATACCATGTTCAATTCGGGTGGCAGTTATGTTGACAAAGGTGACGGAACGGTAGAGCATAACTTTTTCACCAAAGGTTATGAAGAATACACCCTGTTCTATCGGAAACTGGTTGAAGAAGGGTTAATGGACCCGGAAGCATTCACCCAGACTGACCCGATCGCCAAGGAGAAAATCAATCAGGGCCGCATCGCCATTCTGGCCGCACACTATCCGGCCATTCTGGATGCCTCCAAAGAATATATTACTTCACACCCTGGAAGCGATTACATCCCGATCGGCCCTTTGGAGCGTGCAGATGTTGAACCGAATCGCCCTGCGGATCTGGGCATTCAGGGCAACAACGTAACAGCGATCACCAAAAACTGCAAGGGCGCATGTGTAGATGCGGCGCTGAAGTTCCTCGATTACATGGCTTCCGATGAAGGATTTATGCTGGCAAGATACGGAGTGCAGGGCGTTCATTGGGATATGAAGGAGGGTAAACCTGTTGCCAATAAGGAGTGGTTCGATAAATTTACGGCAGATCAATCGGGTAAAGTTCGCAAGAACGAAGGCATTTCCATTGGTCTGGAATCCATCACGGGGCCTGATCAAATCAATTCGGTCGCAGGCGGAGATATCTGGGCCGATCAGAAACGGCTTGATGCCATGGAACAAGCCAGAAAAATTCTGCGTCCTAATGGCATTCATGTCATTACAGCCTATAACCCGGGCGATGTGATTACCAAAGCACCGGAATGGGAGATGCTGAAGCCTTCCATGGACCGGATGGGTGATGCCTGGAAGGAAGCAATCTTTGCAAAGTCGGATGAAGCGGCGTTGGGCATTATCAACGAGCTTCGCGAGCAGCTTCGAAAGACCGGATATGATCAAGCCATGCAGTTTACGAACGAAAACTTGAAAGGGAAAGACGTAGTTACCGTTCAGATGCCGAACTGATCACCTCCATATTCTTACTTTTAATTTGAAGGAGTTGCATTCATATGACGACTGAGTTCAGACCGCCTTCCGTACCTCTGGTTACTGTGGACCCTTATTTTAGCGTATGGTCGGCCGCGGACCATCTGTATGAAGATCATACCCGGCATTGGACGAACAAAACGAATGGCATGGTGGGCTTGGCGGTGATCGATGGAAAGCTTCGACGATTTATGGGGAAAGTGGGATCGGAGGAGCGTACAGCTGTCCAGGAACCTGAAGTGCTGGTGCAGACCAACCTGACTGTCCAGCCCGTAACGACTCGATATACGTTTCAAGGGGAAGGAATTGAACTTCATGTTCAGTTCAATACACCTTTATTGCTGGATGATCTGGACCTGTTATCCAGGCCGGTGACGTATTTGACTTTTCAGGCCAAATCCATCGATGGGGCATCCCATCAAGTCAAAATATATTTTGATGTGACAGGTGAATGGTGTGTAAACACATCCGACCAACACATTACATGGGAACGCCATGTGATTGAGGGGCAATGGAATGTCATGTCCATGGGCACTGTGGATCAGCCCGTATTACAGCTTGCCGGTGATGATACACGAATCGATTGGGGATATATGGTTCTGGCTGTTCCCCAATCTTCCGATATCCAGACGGCCATTCATTCAGTAACAGGCCGTGAGCAGTATGCACGCACTGGACAATTGCCGATCGAAGATGATCATCCTCAGCCGCGAGCTGTATCGGACAACATGCCGGTTATGGCCGCCGAGATCGATCTGGGGGCTGTCCGGGACGAACCGATATCCGAATATCTAATGCTTGCGTATGACGATATCCATGCGATTGAATATTTTCAACAACCGCTGCCTGCGTATTGGAAGCGAAGTGGATTAACATTTCATGAAATGCTGTTGATGGCAGCTCAACAATACGAAGAGATTCAGCAGCGCTGTGATCGTTTTAACCTGGAGCTCCTGGAAGAGAGCCAGGACGCAGGCGGGGATAAATATCGGGATATGGTGGCCCTGACGTACAGACAGGCGATTGCGGCGCATAAGCTGGCTGCCGATGACGAGGGAAATGTTTTATTTTTCTCCAAAGAGAATTTCAGCAACGGATGTATCGCTACGGTGGATGTCAGTTACCCTTCGATCCCATTATTCCTGAGATACAACCCTGAACTGATCAAGGGCATGATGCGTCCAATTTACAAGTATGCGATGAGCCCGGATTGGACGTTTGATTTTGCTCCTCATGATGTAGGAACCTACCCTAGGGCCAACGGTCAGGTGTATGGAGAGAATAAGCTGGAATACCAGATGCCGATTGAGGAATGCGGCAATATGCTGCTGATGGCTGCGGCGGTCAGCAAATATGAGGGAGATATCGAATTTGCTCGGCAGCATTGGGAACCTCTTACGCGATGGGCAGATTATTTGCTGCACAATGGACTCGATCCTGTAAACCAGCTGTGCACGGATGACTTCGCCGGGCATCTGGCGCACAATACCAATTTATCGATTAAGGCCATATTGGGCATTGCTGCTTATTCCTATATGTGTGACAGGCTCGGAATGAAGGAAGGGGCGACATACCTTGAGGGAGCTCGAAAAATGGCACAGGAGTGGGTGGCCATGGCAGATGCCGGGGATCACTATAAGCTGACGTTTGACAGTCCGACCGAGTCATGGAGCATGAAGTACAATCTTGTGTGGGACCATCTGCTCGACCTGCACCTGTTCCCCAAAGACGTTGCTGCTGCAGAAATCGAATATTACATGAACAAACAAAACCGCTATGGTCTGCCCTTGGATAGTCGTGAAACGTATACCAAATCCGATTGGCTGGTCTGGTGTGCCTCTATGAGTGCAACGAAAGCGCAGTTTGAATCGTTCATTTCACCGCTGTGGGATTTCATGAACGAAACCTCATCTCGTGTTCCCGTAACGGATTGGTATGATACGATCACCGCAAAGCAAATGAACTTTCAGAATCGTTCTGTGGTTGGCGGGTTCTTTATTCAATTACTCATGCAGCAGTCTGCAGACGAATGGGTGAAGGCAGGTGGTGAATATGAAGGCAGGCGCAGAGGAAGTCTGTGATCATTTACAGCAGCTCAAGCAGCAATTTGCGAATCCGGATGCAACGTATCGTCCGCAGCCTTTCTGGTTTCTGAATCATGCGCTGGAGAAGACCGAACTGGAGAGTCAGATTCAATCCATGTATGAAGCGGGTGTCGGCGGTGTGGTTCTGCATGCCCGGCACGGAATGCTAATCCCATATCTCTCGCCGGAATTTATGGATGTGCTGGAGTTTTGCACAGCAGAATGCAAGAAACGGAATATGGTCGTCTGGCTGTACGATGAGGAGAATTGGCCGAGCGGAACCTTGGGCGGCAGACTGACACGGGAACAACCGGAATATCGCATGCGTTATTTGAGAATAGAGGAAAAGCGATATGTGCGAGATGCGCCGCAGGAAAGCTTGAAGCTGGATTTTGCCTCCCATGATCACAATGAGCTGATTGCCATCCTGGCCTATCGCGCGGTTAACCGCGATGGAGAGTGGTTGCTTCATGATGAACCGGAAAATATCACGTATTGTTGGGGAGAGGAGTGGAGTCCGGGTCACGCCCATGATTCTTATATTGTTCTCGCTTGCTGGTCATGTGAGATTGCCGAGGGAATCACCTTCGCTAAAGGGTATTACCTGGATACATTGAACCCGAAAGCGGTTCAGTCTTTCATTCAGATGTCTTATGAACCGTTTCTTGCATTAAAGCCATATTATGGCTCAACCATCCAAGGGGTATTTACAGACGAGCCGGGGCTTATGATTCATGATGGTTTCTTCGGCGTGGAGGCAATCCGAACCGCAGTTCATGATGTGGAGGCTACTTTGCCTGGGCTCGTCTTCGCTTGGACTGAGGGGATGGTCGAACGATATCAGCAAGAGAACGGGTATGATCTAATCCCGCGGTTAGGTGCATTGTTGTATCGAGTGGCAGACGGCAGCCGATCCACAAGGCAGCAATATTATGATACGATCACCCGTTGGTATGTGGAGGGATATCATGCCGGGATTCGTTCATGGTGTGAACAATCCGGTCTGCTCTATATCGGTCATACGCTGGAGGAGCCTGTCTGGGGGCAGGCTCGATCTCAAGGCAATCAGACCCGGGTATTGCAGCAATTCCACTATGCAGGCGTGGATTATCTCACTCCCGGCATCGGGTCAAAGGCGAATCCGCATCGCATTGTGTCCGTCAAGACGGCGGCTTCTGTCGCGCAGCTGAACAGGAAGGAACGAGTGATCTGTGAAGCCTTTGGTGCAAGTGGTCACGGTTATTCCATGCGCCAGCGGCGACTTGATGCCAATTTTATGGCCTTTTTGGGAGTTAATCTGTTTATTCCGCATGCATTCTATTATTCGTTTGCCGGGTATCGGAAGACCGACTTTCCACCGACTGAATTCAAACATGCACCCCATTGGCTGCATTATCGTGCTTTTGCCGATTATATAGGGCGATTGAGTTTGCTTGGAGCAAAAGGAAAACGAACGCCGGAAGTTCTGCTGTTATCGCCTATCCATACGGTATATGAAACCATGTTCACATCAGGCGAAGCGGATATGCATCCTTCATCAGATGTGCTGTTCTCGCTTTTGTCAGATCGCTTGCTGCGATCATCTATCGACTACGACTATGTGGATGAATGCCAGCTTCGCGAAGCGCTCCTTGTTGAAGGAGAGGGTTTGCAATTTGATGGCCATGGATATTCGATCCTCGTTATGCCGGAAATAGAGGTGATGTCAAGGGATGTTGCAGCCAGGCTTGTATCCTTTGTTAACCAGGGCGGCACGTTAATTGCGATAGGTACGATTCCGCAGCATAGTGAATCTTTGCGGCATGATCCGGTGTTGTTGAAGGATATCCAGCAGCTGTTTGGTTCCGATCCGCCGCACGGAAAATTACGTGCTGTTGGCAAGGGGCACAGCCTCTTTTATTCCATGGATGACGCTGTTCATCAAGGCGGTCAGAGTCAGCGTCTGGATCAACTCGAAGCGTTTTGTATTCAATTAGGGGAGTTGATTAGAGAACCACCGGTAATACGATGGGATTGGATTGAAGGTCAGTCTGACGATTTGATTAGCGTCGAACGCAGAATTGGAAATCTGGTGTATGTATGGCTGATGAATTGGTCAGAGCACTCCGTGACCATTAGGCTCATTTGCGATGAAAAGAAAGGTCACTTGGAAGAGTGGGAGTTGGAGAGTGGAAGAGTATGCAGCATTGACGCTGAATCGTTCCTTTCGTTCGTACCCGGAGAGCTGCGTGTGCTGTCGGTAAGCCCTCAAGAGAGCTCCTCTTTTCCGCAAGAACGTACGGATCATGCGGAGCATACAGAGCAAGCGTGCCTGGGAGATAAATCTTTTTCCACGAATGTGGTAGAGGTCATTCTGGATGAGCAGTGGCGGTTCAGGACCGCAGGCCCCAACGTTCTTCTGCTAGATCAATGGCATGTCACATTGAATGACCGACATTCCAGGATGAACGCGACCATGCCCGGGCAAGTAAATACGTATCGCACGACGTTTGGCATGGCGCCAAAATTGATTGAACGGCTTCAATCCCGGCGTGGTACGGATCGTTCCGGTAAGGCGGGAGAAGAATCATGGGGCAGGATGGAATTGATTCTGGATGATGTAGATCAGAACATTCCATCCCATATCGGATTTTTGCAGCGTAGGCGTAATCTGGAAATATTCGTCAATGGGGTACGTCAGGAAGCGTTAAGACGCTCTTCGTGGCAGGATGGTGATTATGACAGTGTAGATCTCACTCCACATTTGTTGGCTGGCGAGAATGAGCTGGAAATTCTGACGGTTTCGTTATTGGAGCCGATGCCTGCTATTTCATTCCCAGCATTTCTGATTGGTCCGTTCGCGATAGAAAACCATACGACGTTAAATACCGATGTGGAACAATGGGGTGGATGTTGGAATACTGCTGGCTATCCTTATTATTCAGGTACGGGTGTCTACTCGCAGCAGGTGGATCTGTCTAACGTAAACTTATCTGCAAATGAGGAGCTATGGCTGGTAGCCGATGATATAAGGGAGACAGCAAGCCTATATGTAAATGATATTGAAGTAGGTATTCGTTTATGGCCGCCTTACCAATGGAACATAACGCCATATATTCAAGAAGGATTGAATGAAATGAACTTACATGCCGCAAATACACTGGAGAATTTGTATGGAAAGTCAGCGCTGACATCAGGAATTAATGGACAGGTGAGGTTAATCCGACGAACGCGAAGAACATCACAGACGCAACATCACAACAAATCATAAAAAAACATTAAAAGGAGATATGAACTTTATGATTCGTAAATTAACCGTTTTGTGTGTTGCCCTGGTCTGTACAACCGTGTTATCGGCTAGTGCATTTGCTGCCACAGATGAGTTGAAACATACAAACTCTTTGAAGTGGCCTCAAAATCAAGCGCTTCCAACTTTCAATAAAGTCGAACGTTTGGATGTGGCGAATGTATATGAGGAATCTGGCGATATCAAATTGCTTTTGACGACGCTTGAAGGGGTTATCAATCGGGAAAAACCACGAATTTACATTCAACAGAATAAAGTGGACCCTTGGCTGCAGGACTTGAACGTCCCTTATAAGCAGCATGACAACGTATTGGATGTTCTCAAGAAATATGCGAAAGAGATCAAAGGCATTATCGTATATGATCCGCAGCTGCCGGACTCCATTAACGTGGCAACGACACTTGCCGGACTCAAAAATGCTGTTGTTGCCAGTCCTGAACTGGCTCAACAATTGACTGCTGCACCGTATAACCTGTCGGTAATCGAAGACCTGCAGGGCAAGTTCAAGAATCGTATGGATGCATACAACTGGCAGTATGAGCATCTCTGGAGCCAGACCACTCAACGAATGTTGGTCGGATTGAGTCCAGACACCTCCATCCCGATTCCGTCCGGAAATTTTGATTCATTCCAAACGGTTGGAGTCGAGAAGGAACAGGTTCGTGATGCAAGCAACAGGAAGACCTATGACTATGACTTGTCATCCTATTTGGGAAAAGAAGCGGTCTACCTCCGCTTTAATGATGCCTTTCCTCAGGATGGCTGGGGACCTGCCGTTCATCAAGTGACGGTGAAAGCAGATGGACAGATTATTGCGGATTTCAAAACGGGTTCTTCTGAGGAAGAAGCGTTTCTCTATGACCGACATAACTCCAAATTTTTGCCTGGAAGCGATCACCGCTTCGCAGATAATGGAAACTACTTTGTATACGAATTTAAGCCTGCAGCGGACATAAAGCAACTAACCGTATCGATCGAGATGTGGAACCAATACAAGGTATCTGCGAGCAATGTTCAACCACTCTCGTCTGAAGAAAAGGAACCTTATGGCTATCTCCGCGATTATGCCGTAGCGAACAAAGCCATGGTGTTCTGGTTGTCTACCAGTGTGCCAGAGGAAAAGGCGCTGTTCGAGAAGATCCTGTCTGATGTAAAGCCAGGGACACCTTATCTGGGTTGGTTCGACAATGATTTTGAAGGCGAAGTTGCTGGCATAGAACTCACATCTCGTCATGGTGTCTATGTTGTTCCTTCCGACTGGTTCCATAACATGACCGTATTTTCAGGAACAAACGTAAAACAACAGCCTGCTCCCAAACCGGTAAAATCCAATCTAGAGAACAAAATCTATGTAACCTATACCTTTGGCGAAGGTGACAACATGCAATACGATCAGAATCATATGCGCAACCTGTGGGCTGATCCCGCTCGGGGTAAAGTGCCTATCAACTGGACTTCTAGTCCGTTGCTCTATGATGCAGCTCCTGCCATCCTAAACTATTACCGTTCAACCGCGACACCAAATGATCAGCTTGTTGCAGGCCCATCCGGAGTGGGTTACTTCAATCCAAATGTCTGGCCAACAGGCACATTCCCGGAGTATCTGAAACAAACCTTCTCTTATCTGAAGAAAACTAACATGTCGTACCCTTTTGTACTCAATCGTGAACTTGGAAAAGACGTTCCGCTGAGTGATTCGATTGCAGCTGCGTACGAGAAGAACTATAAACTTCCAGGCCTGTTCCTCGCAGGCGAGGACAAAGCCAATGTTCAAATCATGATTGGCAGCTTTCCGGTTTCCATTCTGCGAGGCATCTCAACGGTGCAGGATGGTAAAGATATTTTGAATCGTACCAAGACCGAATGGGATGGCAAATCTCCAACGTTTATTTCGGTTGGGATTAATGCATGGAGCATGACCCCATCGGATGTGCTGGCGATTACGGAATCTCTTGGAGCCGAGTTCCAGGTGGTTAAGGCGGACGAATATTTCTCGCTGATCCGAAAAGCGTACGGCTTGTCCAAGTAAGATGTCAAAGTGAGCTTAAGGACCTTTGGGCCGTCTTCAAAGCAATCGGAGGCTCGAATCTCGCAAAGCGATTTATAGATATTCAAATATCATTCGGCCAATAAAAGACCTGCCGGATCCTTGCGGATCAGGCGGGTCTTTAGCTTGTTAATACGTTTATTATGGTAGAGTTAATGAATGGATTATTTTGGATGACAACACGGAGGGATCTTTATGAAGCAAAATAAATACGATGAAGCCGAATTTTTCGGAAATTACAGTCAGATGGCCCGATCGACACAGGGATTGGAGGCTGCTGGCGAGTGGCATGAATTGCAAACGATGCTGCAGGTTTTGAAGGGCAAGAGCGTACTGGACCTCGGGTGCGGCTTTGGCTGGCACTGCTGATATGCACGTGAGCAAGGTGCACGTTCTGTAATTGGCGTGGATTTGTCCGAGAATATGTTGCAGCGTGCACGCGAGATGACGGATGACCCTCATATCGAGTACCAGCGTATGGCGATTGAGGATATTGATTTTGCATCCTGACAATTTGATGTGGTGATCAGCTCACCATAGTATGATTCATGGTGAATTTTCCTCCTTTAATGAATATAGAATGATTGTCGTTTTTGTTCGCTTAATAAAGAACCCGCAGTAATAAGCTGCGTGTGCGAGATTGTATTAAAATCCGCTAATCGCGTCGTTATTGACCCGCTGGTGTGTAATTCTCGTCTAGAAATGATTGAACAGCTTGGAACGCTTGAACTCTATTTTTTTCGAGCAGTACCATATGAGTACCTTCTCCGATTTCCACCCAACGGCGATAAGCAGCTCCAGTTAAGGAAGTAAAGAAGTTTTGTGCCAAATCTAATGGTACATCGATATCCCACTCCGCATGAATGAGGAGTACAGGTACGGTGATATCTTTAGGTTCATAGAAGGCTTTGCCAACCGTCCAATATTCACGTATGTCTAGAATCGGTCCGTTGGTAGCGCGGATATGCTCAGGGTGTACGGTCTTGTTATTAGGATCGGAGGCCAGCGTTGCTTCAACCCATTTTTCAAACCAACCCTCAGGGAGCAAGTTGTCACGTTTTCCTTCAGGAGCAGCACTTAACCAGCGTTCTTTAGTAGTAGCTGCGGGCACAAGGCGATGAGAGCCAAGCGGGCCGCCTGTATCAATAGGGATTGGTTTGTTGCTCAGCCACTGAGGAGCAATAAGGGTTAACTTGTTCACTTTGTTATTATTACGGCTTGTATATGCCCCAGCCACCGTACCGCCCCAAGACATCCCAAGTACATTGACCTTCGATAGATTTCGATGCTTTAGGACGAAGTCTACGGCCGAGCCAAAGTCACGAACTCCGGTTTCTGTACGGACAAGCGGAGGATTCTGATCAGCAGGTTGCTCCATTTCTGGCGGTCTTGTGGATCCACCATAGCCACGAACATCTACTGCATAGACGTCATAACCGTGACTTGCGAGGTAATCAAGGAAGGTGAAACCGTCTAGCTCAACATCATATAGGCTGCCAATTGGATAAGTAGCACCGTGGACCATGACGATCGTTTTCTCATTAGAGAAGACATTCATAGATGTAGGACGTTTATTAAGGACCGATAGCTCAATACCAGGCGTATCGCTAGCTATGTTAAAGTTCTCAGATACGATGGAGATAGATTTGTTGAATGTGTTGTTAGACATTATATTTTTCACCTCTCTTCAATGTATTAGATAAAGCGCCAGTTGAAGCCGTCTTCGCTTCGGGTGACGTATCCCGCTGAACTCTCTGGGAAGTGCGTACTGAAATAGATAATTGGACGATCGGCAACATATTCCAAAGCCCAGCGGCGTGAGATTCGGGCCTGATCGCCAAATTCACAGTACATAGAATTCCAATCCGGTCGCATAACTTGGAATGGGTGATGCATGATATCGGCGCCGAACAAAGCTTCTTCACCACCCGATGAAAGACGAATAGACATTTGTCCGATACTGTGACCTGGAGTCGGAATGAATGTAAATATATCTAGAAACTTTCCGCCTTCTGGTCCGATAGTTTCCGTCAAGCCTGCCTCAACGATAGGAAGTACACTCTCTTCATAAACATTGAAATTTGCTTCATTTTCTTTGTTATGGCTCGCTTCGCTGGAGTAATACTCTTGTTCTTTAATAGGGAATACGTACTTGGCATTGGGGAATGTAGGTACCCATATGCCGTCAACTAGCCTCGTATTCCAACCGACGTGATCCACATGCAAATGAGTTAGTAATACGTAATCGACTTCTTCAGGAGTAACGCCTGCCTCTTGAAGTCGCTCGAGATAAGGTAGCTGCAGATTGGCAAGATCGGGATTTAGTGGCAGGTTTTTATCGTTACCTGAAGCTGTATCAATAAGAATCGTATGATGGGGTGTCTTCACGACCCAGGTGCCAATACTCACGATGAGTTGCGAATTTTCGTCAAGCAAGCCCTCAGGGAAGAATTGTTGATTCTCTTCTAATACAGAGGGATCCCACGTACCTGGGAAATAAATTTCTGGTGGAACACCACTGATTACCATTTCGGTGACTCGGGTAACAGTAGTATCGCCTACGGTGTAAATCTTAGGTAGCTTAGTCATATAGCTCATCGCCCTCCTTGAAAATTTCGCTGGAAATGAAATTCTATATTTAAAAAGAATTATGTGTACATGTCCCGGGAACGTATTTGCACATCAGCCTTGTTAAAATATTAATCCAATAATCTTCTTAAATCAACGTTTTTACACCGAAATTGAACGACCGTAAGAAAGCTTGCTATTGCTAGATATTTTAATTATTATCAAATTATAAATTTCGCTGAGAGCGAAAAAAATTTAAATGTAAAGGAGACATGAGAGATGAATTCTATAGGCGAGGTCATTAGAAATACCCGCAAAAAGCAAAAATTAACTCTTAAAGAAGTGGCAAAAGCAGGATCTATCTCAGTATCTTTTCTCAGCGAAATTGAACGGAACAAAGCGAATCCGTCGATAAGTGTCCTAAAAAGGATTGCCAATGCGTTAAACGTGAATTTTACTGATCTATTTGGAGAGAAAGAACAAAGCATCGTTGTGAGAAAAAACGAACGTAAACCGTTGTTACATTCTGAAGGCTCACGTATTACATGGTATTCCCTTAGCGAGGGAAGTAAAAATAAGATGGGACCAATCTGGGGGGTGCTTGAAGAAGGTGCGACTTCTGGTGATGTTGGCGTAGGACACAGCGAAGGAGAGGAGTTTCTGTATGTCCATTCTGGTTGCCTGGAGTTCATGCTTGGGAATGATAGATATACGTTAGAAGAGGGAGATAGTATATATTTCGATGCCAAGACACCGCATAGCTATAAGAATGTATATAAAGGTGAGACCTTGGTGATTGCCGTGTCGACGCCTCCAACTTTTTAAGTCCAAACCGAATTATACCTTCATATAAAGTGAGCTTATGATTTGAAATAAGTAGTATTAAAAATGACTTGTTTCTTCTTTTCGCAACTCACTTTGACCACTTGAAATTATAGCTCGAAGAAGAGATTGGGATGCGTACTTGTGGCTGAAGCTGGAGATTTCGGATTCCGAGAAGGCGCTGTTGCACAAGTCGGCCGAGAAGCTGAAGGGCCTTATTCAATCGATTGAAGTCTAGTACGAAGAACAGCCAAGGAGGCATGCGCCTTCCTTGGCGTTTTATTTCGTTCGAAACCCTTAGCGAGCCGTCCAAGAGCCGTCGACCGTGATCATTGTCGCATCAAGTCGGGGTTACTTATGGGACAGCCTCTTGATGGAAACCACCACAAATTAAGACGATGGCTACGACTGAGCTTTTCGATTGCCAGACCTGTCAACAAACAATCTCATGCAAGCTCTGTAAGAAACAATGTCTCAAACTTCACTTTTCCTTGCCTTTCCACCCAGGTATCGAAATCCGTAAGATCGGGGAAAGCCTTGCGTACAACAGAAATATCGACCTCGTGGCCTTCTTCGTTTAACCATTGAAACACGCCGGCCAAGATTTCATTATGCTGGCGCAACGCGTCCAACGGAACTTGAACGTAAGGAATAGTTCGGTTAGTTATGCGGCCTATGGCCTCGACAATCTGAATGGAGTGAAAGGGAGTTATGATCTTGGACTGGTTTGGCCATTGGACCGAATAATAAATGAAAACAGACACTATAGAAGTGGTTTTTTAGAGGAGTATTATATGCCATTTGAAAATCTAGTTTTCTGCTGAGAGTGGTATTGGTGATTTGTTTGCGTTTCCAGTAGCCCAAGATGGAATTTGCAGAGATGACGTGTTTGTATGGAATCATGAAAAGTTTTATAATCGCATGAACATGTCATAGACATATGTACAAAATACGAGTTTTGTGAAACAGTTGTAATGATTTAAAAGCTGCACAGTGATTTTTACCCCTGTACAGCCAATTCTTTATAATCTTCGAGTTAATCCCAAACTACTTCTGTTCCTGCTACGAAGTCATGAATCGCACGTCGATCCTCACGCATACCGACCATAAAAGCACTCACAATAACTCCGATACCCAAAGTTAATACGTACACAAGTCCAGCTACAACAACTCGCATCAGCATCGTACCAATTTTTGGCGGTTCGTGTGTATCGTATTGGCGGATTCGAATTCCACATATGCGTTTTCCTATGGTTCGACCATACCAGTAAACTGGCAATAAAATTGAGTATAACGCACTAAGTAGTTTGGCAATCGGCTCATCCGTATCAAAGTTACCCGTCAGCACACCTGCAATAATCACTAACGGAATTGAAATAATAAGACTATCCAATACACCTGCTCCTAATCTAATCCAAAAACCTGCTTTATACAAAATGCTTTCCTCCAAACTACAATTTTAAACTAAACGGCTAATTTACTTCATGAACTCCCTTCATTAAAATATCTAACTTTATGTAAACAACTCAAATAGTATAACAGAGAATTTTACCTTTTTACGATAAAACTCCTATTTCATTTTACTTGCATCCTTTGTGAATTTTGTAACAAGCTATCGAATTAACTTAACCGCTGTTCATGTTTACTACTTACTATTACATAATCCTTTTTAATATATTTAGCTTCTGAGTCTCCAATGAAAACACCATAATAATTATGTTAACCAAAAAAGCTACTCAACATTTGTTAAGTAGCCTTCTGTTCGTTCTGCATCTGCCCTCTTCGCCAAATCTTATTCTCCAAGATGCCATATACTACACCAGCAATGGCAAAGATCCATATCGATGTCATTTGGTTCAGATGGTATCCATTCACGAAATATGGATTGTACATGAGATCAAAAACCCACAGCCCGCCCCATCCAAACCCGATCATATAGATGAAATTTTTCACCATAGGAAAGCATACATATTTCCGCAGCAGCCATGAGATCGGGCTAAGAATAACAACATAAAAAGCGACAAAATATATATCAAGCCCCCTAGATTACGTAAACCGTAATACTCTGTCGTTGTAATATGGTATCCTTCAATCCTTTCAAGAACGATGAGTCTGTAAAGAAGATCCCGATAAATATAACTTCTAATACCATGTACCGTTGAACCGCGTTCACGAACATCAGATCACCCCAATGTCTAAACGCAGCCAGAACCGCTCAAGTTACATGATTTCGAACAAATTACACAATTACACATAGGCGTTATTAGGTTCTGTTAATTGTTAAATTTAATCTATCGTTTCAATTGCCCTAATCCAACGACTACTTCTGGCCTTCCAGGATCATCGTGCCCAAACGGTCCATAAGCTCCATTCTCCCCATCGCTGTGTACGAATAATTGTAATTATCGACATTAGAGATTTTATAGATCTTTTCATTCTTCACTGCATTCATGTTATTCCACACCTTGCTGTCTACCATCTTATTCTCGCTATTCTCCATCAATAGCAGACGATCCGGATTAACGGTAACTAGTGCCTCCAGTGCGATCTCTTTGCCTCCCCAGCCCTCTGGATCAGGGATACCATCTGTGCGCTTCAGGCCCCATTCACTGTATAACATCTCAGCTGCACCTTTATTGGAATAGATGACCAGGTTGTTGGGATATGTCTCAATTACGGCAAAGGATTCACCATGTACAGCCGCCTCAAGCTTTTGTTTCCACTCTGCAGATTTCGCATCATACTTGGCCAGATATTCATCTTTCTTGCTTTCTTCTCCAAACGTATCTGCCAAGAATGTCAGGCGTTCTCTCCAATCATAGTAAGAGTAAGGCAATGCAATTGTAGGTGCAATTTTTGATAAAGTTTCATATTGATCCGTGTTAAAATCCTTTCCCAGAATAATCAGATCCGGATTAGCACCCGCTATAGCTTCAATACTGAACGGGAAACCATACCAGCCCAGATTAACGGTATCTGCACTCAGCTGATCCTTAATGGTTGGTGTGATTTCCTCCGGGTTACCGTAATCCGCGCTCATCGTGGCCACAGGTGTTTTCCCAATGATCAGTAGCTCTTCTGTAGAGCCGGATAGATCAACAATGCGCTCTGGATTCAAAGGGATCGTAATCTCTTCTCCATTCGGGTTAGTAATCATTTTGGTCGTCGCTTGTGTGGTTGCCTCTGAGGAGCTCGCCACTTCATTGGTCGTCTGGGTCGTTCCACAGGCCGCCAACGTGAGCATACAGCATAGTGCAATCCATAAAGGAATTCGTTTAAACATCGTTGTCATTCTCCTTTTATGTCAGTTCATTAGCCACATTAGGCTTATTTGCTTCAGTTACTTTATCTATCTCATCGAACTCATTATCCGTTCACTTTTACCTGCCAGCCTTCTGCATCCTGTTGTAATTGCCACAACCGAGCGTAGATGCCTGAGTGATCTAATAAATGCGCATGAGTTCCTTGCTCTACGAGCTGACCTTTGTCCAATACAATAATCTGATCGGCATTTTGAATGGTCTTTAATCGGTGTGCAATCAAAATAACAGTCTTGTCCGCGACTAGCTCATTAATCGCTTGCTGCACCGCGGCTTCGTTCTCCGGATCAAGTGAAGCGGTGGCTTCGTCGAGCAAAACGATCGATGCATTTTTCAACAAAGCACGTGCAATGGAGATACGTTGCTTCTCCCCACCAGATAACGTCGATCCACCCTCGCCAACGAGCGTATCGTACCCTTGAGGTAAACTGGAGATAAACTCATGACAACAAGCTCTGCGTGCTGCCTCCTCAATCTCGAATTGCGAAGCGTCTTTCTCTTCCTACACGAATGTTGTTACCGATCGTATCCTGGAACAGATACACGTCCTGGAAGACCACAGAGATATCCTGCAACAGCTTCTCCGGGTCCATCTTATCAACGGGTTTGCCACCAAGGCGAATGGTGCCTTGCTGTACATCCCAGAAGCGGGCAATGAGACGTGTGACTGTACTCTTACCACTACCGGATGGGCCAACCAAGGCAGTAATGGTATGCGGCTCAATCGTAAAGGACAAGTCTTTCAACACCGGCTGTTGATCATCATATCCAAAGGTCACCTGGTCAAATGAAATCGCCTGATTGGGCTGTACATCTCCCGTTCCTGCCATCGGGGCTTCCTGCTGCACATCCATAATGCGTCTAGCACTATACGCAGAATACCGCATCTCCCCATAACTCATCAGTACAACCGTTAACGGTTCAAATACCTTTGTACCTACCAGCAAAAATAACAGAAATACCGGTAAGGACAACTCACCGCCTGCAAGCAAATAACTGCCTACCAGAATCATCCACGTCATCCCTGATCTTGCGAGCAACATCGCCCCCATGATCATCGGTCCCATGATACCTTCCAACCGAATAGAAGCGGATTTCAATTCGTCAAAAGAACGACGCAGCCGTTCAAAACGTTTGCCCCCCATATTGTGGGCCTTAATCTCACGAATACCGCTCAGGTACTCCTGCAGCCGACTGGCGGCTTCATTTTTGGCTCGAACATGGTTCTCACTCAGTCGTGCCTGAATGGAATCCGTAAGCCATAACAGCGCCACACCTAAGGGAACCGCAATAAACATGGCTACGGCCATTCTCCAATCCACCAACAGAAGTCCGACAAAAGCAAGCACCGGAAGCACAATCGCGCTGATCAGCTGTGACAGATTGTGAGAGATCGTATGCTCGACCTGACCATAATCACTCAGGATCAGGTTCGTCAGATCCCCAGGATCACGTTTTCCGAAAAATCCTAACGACAGATGGCGAATATGTTCCGCCAGCTTCAACCTTCCTGAAGCCGCGAGGCTATATGCTGCCCGATAGGTCTTATCATAGAGTGAAGCGTAAGCCGCATACTCCACCAGAAGCCAGGCAAACAGGATGCAGCATACAATCCACATTCGGTTGATATCCAGTCCTTTGTCTGGATCAGCGAAAGATTTATAGATCGTATTGAATATATCCACAAGCAGCGCCGCAGGAACAATCTTTGCAATCCCGTCCAGAATCGCTGCAATTACCGAAGGAAGCAAACTACGCGGGTTACCGCCAGATATATTGTATAAATAATTCTTCATCGTACTGCACCTCCAAGCTTCCAGGAAGCCGCACTGATATGGGCTTGCCACATGTGCTCATATACTCCGCCTGATGCACGCAATTGATCATGTGTCCCACGCTCGGCAATCGTTCCCTTGCGGATCACGAGTATTTGCTCGGCTGCACGAATCGTTGTTAGACGATGAGCAATAATCAGTACTGTTTTGCCTTGAACCAATTGGGCCAGACCTTGCTGGATCTTGTGCTCATTCTCTGCATCCGCGTAGGCCGTCGCTTCATCCAGGACCAGAATGGGAGCATTTTTGAGCAATGCTCGTGCAATTGCTATTCTTTGTGCTTCACCGCCAGATAGATACGTACCGCCTTCTCCGATTCTGGTGTCATAACCGGCATCCAATTTCTCAATGAATTCATGACAGCAAGCAGTTTGAGCCGCAGCTATAACGTCCTGTCGTGAAGCTGATGTGTTGCCCATCCGAATATTTTCTTCAATCGTATCGTAGAACAGATGTACATCCTGAAATACAAAGGACACGGTATCCATCAGTTTCTCCGTACCCATCTCCTGAATCGGAATTCCACCAATCGTAATCTCACCTTCCTGCACATCCCAGAAACGAAGCAATAGGTTTGCAATGGTTGACTTCCCTCCGCCAGAGGGTCCGACAAGTGCAGTCATCTCGCCTGCTTTGGCTACAAAATCAATCTGATCAAGTACAGGTTTATATGCTTCGCTCTCCTTACGTTCATAAGCAAAAGATACCTGCCGAAAAGCAACCTCATATGTATCCGGAACTTTAGGCAACTCAGGTTCTTGTACAACCGGCTCGGCAAATACCGATTCAATCCGTTTCTGTCCTTCCACAATCTCTCGCATCCCACTACCCAGATACATTAACTTCAATAACGGCGCAGATAGACTCGGGGTAATGATCAGAAACAGAATAAACGTGATCGCAAACGACTGATTGCCTGCATTTCCACTCGACAGCAGAATACCCACCGGAACGATGAAGGTAAACAACGAGATCATGATCACAAAAAACAGCCCGTAAGATGTTTTACACAGATCTGTTATTCTCAACGAAATATCCCGATAACGCGTCACCGCCTGTTTAAACGTCAGAAACGAATCGGCTGTTATCCCAAATACTTTCACCGCTGGCATACCTCTCACGTATTCAACACCCGTAGCATTCATCTCTTCGATGGCAAGTTGAAAATCACGATAAGCCTGACGGCCTTTTTCGCTGCGGAAGAGGCGACTTTGGAGCCAAAACCCGATTCCAATCGGAACCAACAGCGCCAGCGCCATCCGATAATCGAGCCAGAACAAGTAACCCAGCAGCATTAACGGAATAACGATCGCACTCACCAGATCCGGCAACTGATGGGCGATAAATTTCTCAATTTTCTCCACACTGACTTCGATGATCTTCTTCAGCTCACCGGTTGCCGTCCGAGTATGATAGCCCATGGGTACTTTGGCAACATGCTCCGCAAGTCTCACTCTGAGCTGGTACAAAATGTTGAACGCAGCGATGTGTGAGCACATCCCTCCGATATAGAGCGCAACAAGCCCTGCAATCAGGGCTACGAATGCGACGATCCCCCAATAGATCAACAGATCTTTGTCCATGGCAGAGGGCTGGCCCGCATGTGTTAGCAGTTCCTCGACGATCTTATACACTCCGACAAAAGGAACAATCTGCAACAGACTCGACAGGGTCGAGAAGATACTTGCTGTAATCAGCAGACCTTTGCGCTCCTTCGTTACTTGCATTAGTCCGGACACTTCCGATGTGTTGTTCATCTCACCCCTCCTGATATTAATAATCATTCTCAATATAGCGCAGTGCTATATACGCACATTAATATCTCATAAAGCCCTGAATGATCACTACCTCTTCACGGAGCAATAATACCTCATCACGGATTATTGTTGTCTCACAGCATCTTATAAGCCCTATTGGATATATGACCTCGTTGCGTAACTTGAGAATGACTGGTGAAGTATTTACATTCTCGCCAAGCAAAAGAAGTGTTGTTGTAGAAAGTTTTCGTTTTTTTGCTTGTATAGATAAATATGACTTCTTTGATCTGTAACTCCCGTAATATTTTCCATTTAGTATGGATAAATATGTGAAGGAGTTACTTACATCATTAAACTGCCGCCTATTGAATCCAACTGTTAGTATGTTATATTATATTTTAAAATGATATAACATACAAAAGGAGTGATGCAATGCAATCGCCAGTATTAACTATTGGAGAACGGTTAAAAGAAATACGAGCAACTAGAAATCTTACACTTGAAGATGTTTCTAAACTTACTGATGTAAGTAAGCCTATGCTTGGACAAATTGAAAGAGGACAGTCTTCACCAACGATTACAACTCTTTGGAAAATCGCAGTCGGCTTAAAAGTTCCTTTATCTTTATTATTGGAAGAGCTAGAAGATGAGTGCAGTATGGTTGATACACGGTCCAAAGACGCTATCTTTGAAAATGATGGAAAAATGAGAGCATTTCCTGTTTTTCCTTTTGACCCTACCCGTAACGTTGAAATATTCTATATCGAATTTGATCCTGGATGTCACCATCCATCTGAAAGGCACCTTGAAGGTGTGGAAGAATATGTTTTTGTGGTACAAGGTAAGTTAGAAATGGTAGTCAACACAAAAAAAATTGTTCTAAAAGAAAATCAAGCACTCCGCTTTCGTGCTAATGTTTTTCATTCCTATAATAATCCCTATCAAGAACCATGTGTCATTTACAACATGATTTTTTACCCAAGAACATAGACAAGTTTCATCTATGATCTTCTAGAAAATATTTTAAAATGAGGTGTGATGATTATGGCAATTGAAAAAGTAAAAGATTTTTTTAAACAATATGGTATGGATTCTCAAATTAAAGAATTTGAAGTTTCTAGTGCAACCGTGGATTTGGCTGCATCTGCATTAGGTTGTGAGCCGGAGAGAATCGCAAAAACACTTTCTTTTATGGTGAATGGACAAGCGGTTTTAGTAGTTGCCGCCGGGGATGCAAAAGTGGATAACAAAAAATTCAAAGAGTATTTCAAAACAAAAGCAAAAATGCTTTCTCCTGATGAAGCCATTGATATGGTTGGTCATGCCATTGGAGGTGTTTGTCCATTTGCTATTAAAAATGATGTTTCTGTTTATCTAGACATATCTCTAAAACGTTTTGAGACAATCTATCCAGCTTGCGGGAGTAGTAATAGTGCTATTGAACTTACAATAAAACAATTAGAAAAATACTCTAGTTATTCAGAGTGGATTGATGTATGTAAAGGATGGAATGATTGATTTATAGTAGTTCTATATGGGGTAGCGCCAACATTTTGACTGTTTTATACGCTAAGTATCAGCGGACATTTGCTTAAAGCAGGAAAAATTCGCTGTCTTTGCGCCTTAACGTCCTTAGCGTATATTTTCGTTAAAATGTTGGCTGTACCCTCAATCACTCATGGAAAGCTTTCCAGAACGAACCTTCTGTATTAATGATATCCTTGATCTGGACAAAAGGAATCGTAAACGTTGGAAACCCTGCCGCATAGGGAGCGGTGTCATATGGATTGAAGTAGAGATGTAGAGCATCCGCTGTGACAAAAAACGGCTGATCCGCACTAATCCCCGTATAGGTGTCCGGAAACACATACGAGTATTGAGGATCATTTTTGATCTGATCCCCCACAATCTGGCTCAACACTTTTACATAGTCACTATTTGGTTTAAATAAATCCTTCAACTCATACAACTGACCATTCGTCAGATTAATGATCGCATAGATCATCGTAGGCATACCATGCGCTGCACCCGCCGGGTAGTTATAACCTGTGAGTTGCAGTTGCAGCAATTGCTGCTGATAAAACGTTATATCAAAATCACCTGTATACGTATAATCTAGCTGCTGATCCGCAGGGATCGGTTTAACCTGGGAGAGTTGCTTCAACTTGGCATTCAGCGCAAGCTGCTCCGCTTGGTTCGTTAATCCCTCCACCTGCGGATAATATACGAGGTAGTCCCTGTTTGGTTTGTACTTCTCTTCGCGTACACGGTACGGTGGATGAAGCGGAACGATTGTATTTGGCCGCCAGATGATCTGTCCGGCCCGATTCACATAAGATAAGCGCTGGTCTACATAGGCCTTAATCAGATCTGGTGCCACGACCTCCAGCGTACCCGAACCTTCAACATGAGGATACCCAGCTGCAGGCCTTCCACTCAGATCCAACAGATAGGTTTGTCTGCCATCCGATGCGGAAGCAAGGCCGTTTTTGTAATTGCCTACTTCGCGATATAGGAACTCCGTAAGCCTTCTACCGTTGGTATCTGCAATCGCATACACAGAGCCGATATAAGGCTGCTCCGGGTTAATCGCTTGCCCCAGCGCATAACGATGCTCGCCTAGTTCGCGGATGTCATTATAGGCGGGTTGAATGATAAACGATCCCTCCGTATTAATGACACCATAGTTCGATTTGTAATCCTCCGCTGTATTAACAATCGCTTGCCCGCCGCTAAAAGGAAATGCCGATGAAAACTTGGGCTGAATGCGAATATTACCCCGTTCGTCGATGTATCCATATTTCCCCGAGGTTTCTTTTTGAAAAGCAAGCAGTCCATCCCCCAGTGGTCCCACATAGGCATATGGATACGTTGCGAGCCGATGTCCATTGCGATTAATGAGCGCATATTCATTGTCCTTAATCTGCACAACCGCTTTACCATCTTGAAAATCATTCGCCGAAGCGAACTGTGCCGGAATCACCTCATTGCCCGACGCATCCAGATAACCATACCGACTCACCGAACCATCTGACTGACCAGGATTAGAATCGTAAAATAACGCTCGACCGTCGTTCATATTTGAGATATACGGGTACGCCCGTTTGGTCAGGACTGTACCTTGTTCATTAATCATCTTAAATCCTTGAGAATCAATTGTTATCGCCCGTTCTTCGGAAAAGGAATTGATGGAATCGTATACAGGTTGAACGACATACTGCCCCTGAAGATTAATAACGCCGGCACGACCATCCTTCACAACCACAGCCAATCCATTGGGCTGAAACTCTTGCGCGTCATCCAGTACCGGCTCAAGCCGAATGTGGCCTTGGGCATCCATATACCCCCAACGCGTCCCACTTGTGGTTCGAACGGAGACAGGATATAACCATGTCGCTACCCGGGTATGGCTTATAGGGACCATCGCCTGCTTAATTTTCTTTTCCAGCTCTTGTAGTACCTCTCTGGAAGGATACGCTTCCGGGAAACTGAGTGCCTTCTGAACTGAAGCGAGTGCTGCCGGATACTGGCCCGCGTGGTACTGAGCATCCGCAAGGTAATACCAGTAAAAGATATAATCAGGATATTGCTGGGTTAGTTGCTCGTAATATTGCACCACTTTTGGATAATAGGTTGCATATACGTCCGGTGCAGGAACCCATTTCCCATTCTGCCATCGGATAATCTCCACACGATAGGCTTCACCTGTGTCATGTATCCAGAGTGCAATCTCCACTTTCCCATCTCGACCATGCGGACCAGGCATATCTATAATCTCTGCATAGCTATAATATAGATCGTCAGGCGCCAGATCTTTGAGCCCTGATTCCGTCCACTCATATACGGCAAGCTTAGACCAAATAGAACCAATCCGCCAACCGATAATAAGATTGTTCCTTGCAGTTGAAGTTACAGGGGCTGCAGTCATTAAAGTCACCCCATACCCCAATCCCTTAATTAGTGCCATCTTGATCCAATGTCCTTGAAAAAATTTCAGAATGAGCAAATACAGCTCACCATTCAACTGATAGACTGCAGCAATCTCCGGCATACCGTCACCGGTAAGATCTGCCGCATAGATCGCTGGATGTTGAACAGGTTTATCAATAGTGACGACCGTTGCACCAGCCGGAATATGTTGATTTACAATTTGCGTTAACAGCGATTCGCTCATGGACATCTCAGTTTCCTCCCTTATGACCGCATTCGCCTAATGGTATGCGTCATAAATCGGGATATGACATGTAATTCATTTTATATAAGTTGAACTAAAGAATATTCACACTTACCACTCCGATGACAGAACAAACTTCCGATCGCACTTATCTTTTTGATTCACCTTTTAGTTATTCATCTTGCAAAGTTACTTTCTCTCCATTGATTAGCAGGTAGCTCACATCATTCACCCGGAATGGTCTTAGGGGATATCCACTTAATGAGATCCTGATCCAGCTGGAGGAAACCAGATTTGTCAGACAACTTTGTACCATCCTTCAGGTGAACTTCAATACTCAAGTCCTCCATCCGAATCTTGCTCAGTGCCTCACCTGTAAGCGTGACGCCAACCGAGGAAAGAGTAACATTTGCCTGTAAGCCTCCATTTGCATCAAGCTGAACGTCTCCTGTTTTTCTCAAAGCATTTTGACTTAAGTTAAAGGTCGTTTTCCAATTCCCTTGCACAACTTCACTAATGCTTGTAAAGCTGCCTTGGAGTCTAAGTTTATCTAATTGGTCAACAGCAGACAGATCATACACAAACTCAATGTAATCCCCACCAATGTCTACTCCATTTTTCATGTATCTCCCGTAGCTAATGGAATATTGGGTAATATCGAGCTTTTGGCCTTGCTCATCCGTGAAGTAGAAGTATCCATGATTATACTCGCCAATCTCATTATCCGGATTAATCTGAATGTGTAACTTGCCATCCACAAAACCCATATTGGAAATATGCATCCAATCAATACCCTCAACTGGGATATTCGTTACATCCTGATGCAATACCGGAATTGGATCGGTTTCCATTTGAATATCAGTTTCACCTCCCCAGCCACTTATACGATTTCGATCCAGGATATCATAGCTATTGATTTGCTTTTCTTGTAGCAACTTCTCCCAGTCCACTTGTACGTTGTAACCCTCTTGAAGAGATGTACCCGACATCAGCGTATTAATCTGAACTGTAATTCGATTTTTGCTGACTTTTCCTTGAATGAGGAATCGGACAATAGCCGTTTGATTCGCATCATCATAATGAATAATCTGAGCGTTGTTTGCATTACCTCCGGTTACCCTGTAATCATATACATCCAGTGTATCGTCAATGCGATGACCCGTCAGATCCGATAATGAAACATAGATTTCCGTTGTATCTCCGTCCCTGACAGCACCTATAACCTCCATTCGAATCCCTTGATCTTCACTCACCTGATGAACAGGCTGAAGAATGCCAATCCGATCTGCACCTAGAAAATGAAGAATAGAAGGCAGGTCAATGATGCCCACCGATGCAGCTGCACCTGTAACAAGACATAACGATAACGCAGCGGTTACAGGAATATAGATGGCTTTGCGATACTTTTTTCTTTTATTCATGGACTTCTTTGTCTGTGCGGATGGATCGGATGGATATAATACAGGTGGATAAAATGATGTATCTGATCTCGTAAGGGTTTGTGGTTCATTCATCGCCAATTTATCATAGAACAACTTTTTAATATTAAAGAGGTTCTGCTCAGTGAATTCTTTTTCGGATTTTCGCATTTGATCCCCTCCTTTATTTCCTGTTCATCCACCATGTCCTCAATCGTTGCCTGGAGCGATAAAGCTTGTTATGGACTTGCCTAACGTGTAGGGACAATGCTTCTGATATCTCATGGGGTCTCTGTCCTTCATAAAACCGACGTTTCATAATCTCACGTTCCGGTTCTGGAAAAGATTCAATCATTTGATTAAGTTCCGTATATGTCTCTTTACTGATCATCTGAACCAACAAATCATCCGTTTGCACCGAATGAATCTCCTCTTCATATGTAAGCTCAGTTCTTCGATTGAGTTTCCGGTAGCGATCAATCGCTTTATGTTTTGTGATTGTTGCAAGGTAATTTTTCAAGCTACTTCGCCCAGATTGGAATGCATCCGGATTCTGCCAAAAAGCAAAAAATGTATCTGCTACGCATTCTTCAATCTCTTCTGTAGATGCATGATGTAGGATGGAATGAGCAATCTTCCATAACAAACCTGCGTAGTGGTTCATCACCCATTCCATGGCCTCAGGATCACGATTCGCTACTGCCTTCCGTATCTGTTCTTCTTCCACGATTACATGTACCTCCCTTCCATGCTCATATGATCACGAATCCTCGTATTGATTCGTGCTACCTACCTATATTCGTTTAACAAATGACTTTTACTTACTCCACGATAAAAAAGATTTGCAGTGACCTTGTGGCCTTCTGCAAATCTTCTTATATCCTATAATACATCTTATTTATTACATCATATCGCTTCATGTACCTTCGCTTGGAATACTAACCAATATTACGCTTCTTCTTGCACAATCAATTGCACATATTGGGTGAGACGACAATACTGAAATAACAGCAACTCTTCATTACCTTGTCCAAGAGCCACGCTAAGCCCTTCCTTGATGAGGTGATTCAACAACTCATGCAGGAAACTCATCTGCAACCGTAAGGATTCCGCTGCGAGCTGCTCAAGTACCTCAATATCCCGGATCGTAAACTGAGATAACCCACGCAGGAGCAACTCTTCTGACCAGCCGTTAATTCTCTGCATGAACTGATTATATTCTTCCAAGTCTGCCCATCCTCCCATTACCGATATCCAGTTTCAGACTGAGCACCGTTTGACCCTTCAGGAAACTGATTGGGCTAATCCGTTTTGGTTCCACACGCACAAAGGCATAGAAGTGCTCAAGCGATTGAGCACCATATCCTGACTCCAGTCTTTGGATCATCGATTGCCAATCAGTTGAATACGGGAGAGTAAGTGCCAATCGTTCTCCTTCGGCACTCTCAACCGTCAGGACAAGATCCTGCGTTTGTTTGACAAAGTTATGGTCCACGATTCGAGCAACTTTGATTACAGCCAATCGTTCTTTGGGAGCAGCAAACAAGTCGAACGATCGCGATTCCTCTTGAAGTACAGACGTTACATCTTGCATGGTTTTGCCCAGATTCAACGTTTCCACACCCGTTCGTGGCAAAATAGCAAGTTTGGCACCTTCCCCGGAAGAGATCCGGCGTTCTTCATTCACTTTAACTGAATGGAATTGAACTTCTTCACCCACAAACTGGCGAAAGGTCAGATTAGGCAGCCATGGTGTGAATGCACCATAATGCTCTGTATATGAGAACTGCTGATCATCGTAATATAAAGCACGTACATCGCTATAGGTGTAGATTTCCTCATCATCAAAACAATAGAAATAATAGGTGATTCCACGGAAACCGGATCGTGTCTCCCACGCATCAGCTCCCAGTCCATACAGGTGGAGTGAAGGAACGGTAAAGTATTTACTTCGAAAACTGCCAATGAGCTGACTCTGCTGAATGACAGATACCTTTTCTTCTTCAAGAACCTGGAGTGCAAGATACAGCTTGCTTACCCGATCCAACATGGATTGCATGGAGAAACGTATATGTCTGTTGAAAAACAACTGTAGTTCTCCTTGAATCCCTCGTAAACTGCGTTCTATGTCAGGCAGGTTGCCACTATGAGCAGCGATTGCCAAGGTCTCCAGTTGTGCCATATAGGACTGAGGAAGGCGGGCCAGTCCCGTCTTCAACAATCCTGCCAGCATAACCCGACATTCCTGCACCGTCTGAAGAGAGAACTTGGCTTCGTACACCCGTCCACTTAATGCATCCGTATCATCCAGGCCTTTTAGGTTCCGGTACCGTAACAAAGCTTCAAGCTTGGCGATTTTCCCAGCTGTCTGCTGCACCTTACATAGTGCTTTTGCAAGGTTCGGTTCCTCAGTAAAAGACACCTCGATATTCTGAGTGGTCAGATGAACCGTAAGAAGTGAATCTTCAAAGATCTTAATTTCCTCTGGGTATCTCAGTCGGAAAACAACTTCCTCAATCATGGAAGAACTATACGATTTAATTAACACGGTAAGGTCAGACTCCGTCATCCAGCGGAAGCGAGACTCGATCTCACGTGATACCGTATGCGGAATTTCGCTTGGATCGTCCACATTTGATACTAAGTTTGATGATGATTCTGTTACTGATAAGTCTTTTGGTACGTCCAACCGATCATTATCCGATATCCCTAAGTCCTTATCCAGCGCATGCTTCTCGTCTGCATTCATTGAATCCTCTGCCGTATATTCCCGTTGATCATACAGAATTGCAATCAGCACATGCTTGCAGATATGATCGGCTGGGCAGGAGCATTCCCAATGATCTAGTGTATTCTCAAGCGTACATTGTGTCCCGTCACTGAGCTGACAACTCACCGATGATACATTCCATGTGTACTTTACACTTACACCATTGTCCAACTCTTTCAAAGACCTTTTGTACAACCCCTTGTTGGCATACCGAATCAGATAATCCTCCGTACACAGCTTCGAAAAAATCCGGAATTTTTCCTTGAATCCACTCACGTCATCAACGCCCCGTTGCTCTCAGAATATCGTAGATCGTTTCACTGAACACGCGACCTGGAACGTTGCCCAGAGCAATGGATTTGTTGTCACCATAGTAATAATGTTGCTTGCTACTCGGTTTGAAGAAATGTAAGGATTCGAGTGTAATATCATCCAGTCCTTCGTAATACGTGATGCTCGTACCACTGAATTGCAATTCCGCAACAAGATCTCCGTACTCTTTATAAAATTCATGATACCAGCCGCCGTCCTGTGCCGGTCCTTTGATCCAACCGTATTTCTCCAGTGCTTTGGGGAAAGCCGTTGGTGAGAAATCAGACTCAGGCAGACGATCGTATTCACTCTTTGTCTTGTCCTCATCTTCAGGCTGGTGAATCTCACGATTCAGTTGCTCAAATGGCTGCTTGATCTCGTAATCCTCCAACTGCGTTGTCCAACCTTCAAGCGTCGCCTGATCCAGTTCCAGCGGGTGTATAAGTCCCACTTGCGCACCCGAAGGCAGATCAACCTCATCTTCATCCACAGAATTGAAGGTGCCATCCTCCATATAACGGAAGGTGCTGATCAGTGCACCATCCTCATACGTTCCCCAGATCAGACCAACAGCAAATTTTTGCATGATTACATTTTGTACAAACAGTGCTTTCCACTCATCGGCAGACCACAGACGTTGCTTGGACAATGACTCTTCCAGACGCTGCGCCTGAATGTTAACCATGGATTTGAGATCTTTTTTCAGCTGTGTGAAACGTGCCTTGGACTGCGCTGCCAATTCAGGATCGTCTTTCTGTGCAGGAGCAGGCAGACTCTTCACGGATTTGCCCGTTTCTTCATTGAGAACAACCACTTGCAAGTCTCCATTAACCTTAACCAGGAAGGAACGCTCTCCGTAACTCAGCTGCATGGTTCCTTTTTCATCAAAACCAAGCGTGGTGACTAACCGATCCTCCAGTTGTTCCGGGGTAAGTCCCATATTATCCGCTGCAAGCTGCAATGCTTCTTCTGCTGCACCTTTCACCTGACGGTTCTTCACGCCACGTTTGATTTTATCAATCGCCATAAGAGCGGATGGATCTTTCAGATAAGCGAGCACTTTTACAGCATCTGCTGCAATCGCGCCACGACTGTTTTCTGTCCATTCCTTAATTTGCGGAGCCAAAATATTCACAATCTGAATATCGCCAAAGAGTGCTGAAACATACATCACCCACTTTTCTTTCGCAGGAGCACCTTCCTGAATCCAGACCTGAAGCAGTTCACTTGCAAAACGAGCGAGCGATGCCTCACTTACGTAATCTCGTAATTCATTCAACCGTTCATTAGGACCGGATGTATGATCCAATGATTGGACCAAAGCATACTGTTTAATCCGGTCATCTAAAGGCTGATTGTCTTCAATACGTATCAGTGAAGGGAGATCTTTCAAGGACAACCAACTCAGTCTCGACAACTTTTTGGCATCCGCCTGATCAGCGAGTGCAGCATGGGCATACTCTGGACTTAGATCTGCGGTATCCAGCAGAATTTGGATCAAGCTCTTCCACTCATCGGACTTCTCTTTCTTCAAAAGCTCACCGTACAGCTCCTTGCTGTTTTCCAGACTGCGGATTGCGGTCAGAGCCATTTCTTTGATTCCCACTTTTTTCTCCGAGAGGTAGACGAGCGTATACAAGTCATGATCAGGAATACGGTTGAATTCCGCTAACGCCACGCCGTTGGCCTTTTTGGAAGAATCCTGCAATCCGGCACGAATCGCTTCGGCCAATATTTTCTTCGATAACTCATCACGCTGTTCAAAGGTAATCTCCAGAATTAAAATGCGCGTATCTGTTGGCAGTTTCTTGTACTGTGTCAGTGCATAGTCCAGATTCTGCTGAATGATTCGGCGGTATTCGTCATGCGGCATGGATTTGTATCTGTAGTCGGTCATGCCATTAAGTGAGATCAGGCTGGTTAGCAATTTCTCACGTTGCACCTCAGGATCTTGCCCATAACGTTGAAGCAGCTGCTCTCCACTAAACGCGTATGAATTGTACATGTCCGAGATAATATCCAGTGTCCAATCGGGATGAGTGGTCAGGATTGCGAACCTGCGCATCGCCTCCGAGTCCAAGGGCAGAAAACTAATACTAATGAGGTTGTGAACACGCTTCTTATCCCGATTCAGTTGATTAAACAACCCGCGACTATTCGGGTCCTCCCAATATTCCTCCAGGTTGTTTTCCCCATTTAAGTATCTTGCAATCGCCAGTCCTTGACGTCCCCCGTCCAAAGGATGCCGAAGAGCGTTAAATACCGCTTGCTCCAGTGACCCCTCCGCATTAGGCAATGTCAATCCCTGATCCTCCATGAATTTCTGAATGCAGAGTTTCAGGAATGGCGGTTTCATAATCTCGTATGCTCGAATCGCTTGTTCAGGACGATTCGCGATCGCAGATTGTAACATGTTCCAAGATACCGTGTACGAATTAAGCTCGTCCCGCAACATTTCAACCAACTGATAAGGCTCATCCAGAGGCACAAGTCCAGCAAGCAGATCATTTGGGCTCTTGGCTCTAGGGTCCATACTCAGCAAGTAACGGCGAACTTCAAGTGGATAAATCTCATGTAATTGATGTATTGTGTGAAGCAAAACTTGCCCAATCTCACTATTTGTATCAAGGAACCGTTGTTTACCTCCACTAATGTTAATCAGGTACAACAAGGCACCACTCACAAGCACCATAGTTTGATGGAATACAGTGTTTGAACATTGCTCTTTTGAAGAGAAAGACGTATTGGGATACAGTTCAGCTATGAGCTGACTACGCTTCTCCTTGAGGAATTCATCCTTCAATTCTTGGGAAGATCCGTTATGTTTTCCTTGAATATTACTGACCACTACAGGTTCAATCAACGTATGTAGCTCGTCCCGCAACTTATCTGCATCATTAGCCATCACATGTTGAAACAACACTGGTAACGATTGAACAGAAGATTGAACCTCTGCAAGATGAGAAGCCGTGTCACTGAGTCTTGAATATAGTTGAAGCAGCATTAATGCATTAATCACATCCCGGTAATCCCCTTGACTGTCCGCTTTTTTGGAATCAAAAAGCCACTGGGCACGCTTTAATTTACTCTTTAATTCAGTCGAAATTTCGTTCTCGCCTGCAAACTGTTTGATCTTCTCCAACCGGGACAACAATCCATCCATGCGATCAGCACTTTTGCTCTTCCCGCTTAATCCGTAGGCTTCGGAGTCATTTCCCATACAGACAGTAAAGGGCATCCGTTCTCCATGAATTTCTTTTGGAATAATTGGATTCCAGATATATCACAATAGCCCCGGCACGGTAAAAGATATCTCCATCGTCTTTTTTGGCAAGCTTCATGAGCAGATCAATCGTTTGATACACATAATGACTCGAATTTCCCAACATATCCGGGAACTTGTCTGTCGTTCCCAAGACGTAATCGATAATTTCGGAGCTGCGATCTGTTTTTAATGAATACTCGTTCGAACAGGTTACTGCGAATTTCTCCACCAAAGTTTCAACTGCGCGGTCTGCGGTAAGCATTACACATTCCTCCTTGAATTTAAGTGATGATCTCGCCAATCCAATCCGCGAGTTCGTTAGGCGTAATTGCTGCTACATGTGCCCCCATATTGGTTAATGTCTGTGCGGCATGTTTGTTATAGACTGAATCCCCGTTAAAATCGAGCGCGGTGAGAACCAGTAGCTTGCATCCTGCATCGATAATATCTTTACAGGCTTTATACATTTGCGCGATCGGGTACCCTTCCTCCAGATCACTGACCAGAATAAAGATGGTTTTGCCTGGATTATCGATTAACGTCTCGCCATAACGCAACGCTTTCGTAATATGTGTGCCCCCGCCGAGCTGTACATTCATGAGCACGTCTACGGGGTCTTCCAGCCTGTCGCTCAGATCAACAACCTGCGTATCAAATATGAATAATTTCGTACGCAGCGCATTCAATCGATAGAAGATGCTCGCCATCACCGAACTGTAGATGACTGAATCCAGCATACTGCCACTTTCGTCCACACCAATGATGATGTTCCACTTGTTATGGGGCTGTATATTCCCGTCGAAATACAGACGATCAATCACAAACCTGCGCTTGTTTTTATCGTAATTCTTCAAATTCTTGGTGATAGTTCGCTTGAAATTCAGATTGCGCAAGGATCGTACTGAACTTGAGGTATAGCGACTGCGCTTGCCCATGATACTCGCTCGGGTCTGAGACTCCAGCTTACTGCGTAACTCTTCAACCACGGTTCGCACGATATCCTTGGCGCTCTTTAACACCTCACCTTTCATCCGTCCTTTGAACTGCATAATGTTCTTGAGCAGATTCATGTTGGGTTCAAGGGATTCAAGCAGCTTTTTGTCCGTTAACAATTCTGTCAGCCTATAACGATCAAGCGCCTGTTTTTCCAATATTTCTACCGTTGGTTTGGGGAATAGATCCCTTACTTTGTGCAGCCATTTTGGTACAGTCAGATTAGACGCACCGCGTCCTCCCTCTTTTCGGTAACCTTGTTCTTCACCGTATTCACGGTTATACAGATACCCCAGAATCTCATCGATTTCCGTATATTGAAATTCAGCCGAAGTGTATTGGTCTGTATTACACAACCCTTCTTCAGCGGATTCACCGAGAATCAGACGCCATCGATTTAAGGTTTCAGCAGAATGTTGATCCCCTCGGTTGTTTCCATCCGGATTGGAACTTTCATTGATTTCTCCGGTTCCTTCCGTTGTCCGATTCGCTTCATTCATATTAGCTTCCATGCAGCAAACTCCTTTCGAAGCGCTTCGTCCCATGCTTTGGACTGAGTCAGCATCTGCTCATCCACCGCAGGCCTCAACATTTCCTCTGGCTCAACCTGATGCAGACTCGCCACCCGTTCAGCAATCAAGCCCGTCTCCATTGGTGTAAAGTAGGTGAATGCCAACCGTAATTCCGGTACCATACTGATGAAGTCGTCGTATGACAGCTGTTCAATCAGATAATTCAACTCAGACAAGAGCTGATCTTCATACAAAAAAGCGTCACGTGCTACAGTGAATACTCCCTGTAAAAAAAGTGCCGTTTGACGGGTCTGATCCGGTGTACCATGGATATACCCGCGAGCACGATCAACAATCTCATCTCTGGGCCTGTCACCGAGCCCTGAGGAAATAGCCACACACACACCCTCCAGCTGAGCCGGAAGCTGGTGATCAGACAGAAGCTCATTCAGATGTATTCGGAATGTCTCATCCTGAAAATGCTCCTCCGATGACTCCGCGAGCATGGCTAACAGCTTCAATCCCTGAATAATGGCTTCATGTTCATCCGGATTGGCTCTGGAGAGCTGTAGCAGCTTGTCTACGGCATTCCTGTAAGCCTCGGATACCAGCTCAGGGAGTTGTTGCTCGTCAGATAGTCCCAGTAGCCTGCGGTGTTGATGAATTCGGTTCAAGACATGTAGACTGTTACATAAGGAAAGGAAATTCCCGTCGATTCTCAGCGCTGAGCGCACCTGTTCATAAAGTTTCATCGCTGTGTCCTGAAGTCCCATGAGCAGCGCTTGAAGCATGAGTCGGGCAAGTTCACCGCTATGATGATCCGGTATTTCTTGCATTTGTTCTTCCATTTTGCGCGTAGCCGCTCCAGCAAGTGTTCCGCCATAGAGAGAGTTTTCTATCAATCTGGCTTCAATACGGGAGGAGTACATATAAACCCAGGTTTCACGTACGAGATTCATGTCACGCTCTGCGATCCAGTCCGGCCCCGATTGCCGTTTCGCGAATTCCGGAACCAGATAGGTGATGCATTGAATCAATTGGCTTATCTGACGATGCTCCGGTTTCGCATACAGATCCAGCACTTTCTTGTGTTGACCTGTTGTACGAATCTGCAGTTTGTACTCTGTACAACGCGCCTTGAAGTCCTCCACGATGGGAATACTGAATGAATTGGGAGCCACACTTCCAATGACGTCTCCTGTCAATAACTGCTGCAGCTCTTGCAGCGGTTTATCGGTCGCCAAGGTAAGCTCCCCCTTCACAAAGGAAGAGAGTGCTGCATCCATCAACTCATAGACGCCGCCTTCCCTTTTACCCCGAAGCCCGGCAAGACCTTGAATCATACTGTATGCCTCAATTGCATCACTGGTTGATACATGCTCGTGTCCGTCCCGTAATTGGCGCATCAGCCGGGATAACAAGTCCAGAGCCGTTAGATTATATGGTGTACTCTTTTTGCGAAGCAGCTGGTTCCAGATCTGATCGTAATAATTTACATAAGGCATGCCACTCGCATATCCATTGAGCCGATCCGCTTCAGCAAAGGTATAGACCATCGGGTACATTTGTTGGTGAACCGTATCTGGATTAACCGAACTAAGTTGAGACGTACCTGGTTTACCTTGTCCATCCAAACGTTGGTCTGCATGCTGTTTATCCATTTCTGGCTGTTCCAATTGGGATTCATGTTTCTCTGACATCAACAGTCCATACGTATGAAATCCACCGGTAATGACAAGCACACGGTCATGTTCCTGCACCGCTTGTTGAATACGTTGTCTCATATGTGCTTCTCTTGCCAGATCACCTGTAGATTGTAATCGTTCCGTGGAATAGCACATTCGGGATAAAGTACAATACGTGAATACATCCTGCACGAATGCCTGAGTGGATTTCTCCAGACCACCGATCTCAAACACCTTTTCCCACAATTCATCAAAACTGCGACAGTTTGTTTTTTGACACAACCGGTTAATGAAGTCAGACCCCGCAAGCAAGGTTTCGTCCTGGATGGAGATCTCCTTTTGTTCTGTCTGGCCGGATTTGGATGCACGAGTGGAGAAGTGTTGATAGTCCAAGTCAATAAACTTCGCCGGAATATCCAACCGTTTTGCTTCTTTCAAAGCTACATATTCAGGCGAATACCGAAGCATCGGATAATAGCAGGCTTCTCTCTCCAATTCACTCTCGTAGGTATAGTACAGACTGACAGGAGGTAAGGTTGCCTCATCACTCAGCACCGGAATTAACGGATTGCCACTCTCTGGTCCTTCGATCAGAATAATATCCGGCTTGTACTCTCCAATTAATCGTAACAAGTGATACGAACATGCAGGGCTGTGATGTCTAATAGGATAATAGACCGTATGATTACTCAGGTTATATACCTGGGATTCGAACAAGGATTGTAACTGATCAACATCAGGGTCCAGTACTGCTCTTAACCGATCCATTTTCTCTCCTCATAATAGTCCTTCCACATTCCCTCTTCTCTGGAACGCTCTTTTACGACCTTGGAGAAATAGGTTTTGAGAATGGACATATCCTTGTCGTTTTCCTTTGCAATGGTCCCCAGCATGTTTTGCACCAACCGATCCAGTGCAATAGCTTTATCATCGTAATAATAGGAAGTCATCGCACTCTGAACATAGACAGACACCGCTTCCGCCGTACTCATGGATGCTTGAGGGGTATCAAGCTTGTATCCTTCCCGTGTCATGCCGGTGCGCAATTCCATAAATGTTGTAGCCAGCAATTCAACCACATCCGGGTTAATTTCAATATCAATTCCACTATGTAATAACAGGCTTCTTGCCTGGGATTCAATGATTTTGGCTTCCATCTTTACGTTATGAATGGGCTTGATCGTTTCAAAATTGAACCGACGTTTCAATGCACCACTCATTTCGTTAACACCTTTATCCCGAATATTGGCTGTAGCAATGACGTTAAATCCTGGCTGGGCAAACAGTACACCACCATCCAGTTCCGGAATGCTCATGACCTTGTCACTGAGAATACTGATCAGACTATCCTGCGCTTCCGCGGGACAACGTGTAATCTCTTCAAAACGGGTAAGAATGCCTTTCTTCATGCCGTTATATAACGGTGATGGCACAAGCGCAGCTTCCGAAGGGCCTTTATCAAGCAGCATGGCGTAATTCCAGGAATACTTGATCATGTCTTCCGTCGTGCCTGCTGTACCTTGAATCGTGTTTAGACTGGTACCGGAGATCGCTGCGGTCAGCAGTTCGCTAAGCATGGTCTTGGCTGTCCCGGGTTCTCCCACGAGCATTAATCCTCGATTGCCTGCCAGAGTAACCACTGCACGTTCAATTAACACGTCATTGCCATAGAATTTGCGGGTAATCGAGATTTCTTCTCCATTTAATAACGCAGGCTTATCCCTGCCAATAATAAAATCGCGCACATAGGCGGGAGATAACAGCCAGTTAGGGGGACGTTTCCCCTGATCTTCCTCTCGCAGTGCACGTAATTCAACCTCATATAATGTCTCGGCGGGTGGTTTAAGCATCTCCATCGTCAAGGTGTCTCCTCTCACGTAAACAGATCGTATGTTCTTATTCCTATCATTTTATCACAGCCCTCGAACAACTACCCCGTAAAACGATAAAAATGGTTGAAACGTCCTTCTTATCAGCACTCTTCCTAAGTCCATGGACATAGCCTCTAGCGCAAATATGAAGGTAAACATCCTTACAGCCGTGCCAACACATTGGTTTCGGATCCGAATCAGCATGCTTATTACCCATGTAAACGCATTGTAGGCCATATGAACTTAGGAATCATTACACTTTCGATCATGTGTTTCAACCAAATGAAGCCGATTATTACAAAGAAGACACAGGCCATTAGCAGCCTGTGTCTTCTTATATGTTCAAATTTCACCCAACATCTATGAATTTTGATCGTAACTAACCAATCTCTCAGAATTAACTAATTACATTCTACGCCCACACGAAGCCGAATACAGCTCGTACCACTCATAACGGGTAAGCTCAATATTCGTTGCATCACGACAGGCCAGAATACGTTCTGGTCGAATCGAACCAATGACAGGTTGTATCCCTGCTGGATGCTTCATTAACCAAGCCAGTACAATAGACTCCGGTGTCACCCCACGCTCCTTAGCCATTCGATCAACCAATTGAGCCGTATGCTCAATCTCCGCCCGCTGTCCCTCAACTACCCTGCCAGTAAATCGCCCTTGAGCAAGTGGACCCCAAGCTTGCAGTTGAATATGCTCTGCCTGACAATATTCCATCGTGCCATAGGGAAACACGTTGTCTCTCGCTTGAGGACGATTTACCGTCACACCGGCTTCTACGAATCCAATTTTGTCTAAACTCATCTCTAACTGGTTCACAATCAGGGGTACTTTACTATGAAGCTGAAGAAGGCGAATCTGTTCAGAACCCATATTGGACACACCAAAATGGCGCACTTTACCGGAATGATGCAGCTCAGCCAGTGCTTCTCCAATCTCTTGCGGATGGGCGAGCGGATCAGGGCGGTGTAACAGCAAAATATCCAGGTAATCGATACCGAGCCGTTTCAGGATACCGTCCACACTCGCTAGGATATGTGCACCTGAGGTGTCATAACGCTGCGGTCCTTCATCATCACCCACAAGACGTATACCACATTTCGACTGTATAATGATCTGTTCACGCAAACCAGGAGTTTCGGATAAAACTCGCCCCAATACATGCTCTGCCTTACCACGTGTGTAAATATCCGCTAAATCAAAGTGATTAATGCCGATTTCAATAGCTGCTTCTACCGCTCGATGCCCTTCCACAACAAGATCTGAAGTAATGGGAAGACCATCCCATTCACCGCCAAACCGCATACAGCCAAGAACCATTCGACTTGCCGGAATCTGGTGGTGATGCAAAGGAAGTTGTGCGTAAGACATGTCAGCGTTCACCTCATTTTCATTTTTACCAAGCATAATAACCGATTCTCTCTACCATGTCTTCTTCCATCTTCCTCTATTTTCCTGCTCTATCATCCATATGAAGAAAAAACAAGGTTTCAAAAGCTTGTGTATTGAATATATAGAGGGTGCAGGTATTATGCAGGAATATGAGAGGAGATTTTGCATTTGAACCCGAATGAACCCAACGAGTCCTCAAAGCCAGCGTTTTTCACGAAAGAATTCACACGCAACCCTTACCCGGTATATGAAAAATTTAGAAACGAGGAGCCTGTTTTCAGAGTCATGTTTCCTCATGGGGAATTCGGCTGGATTATTACGCGATACGAGGATGCAGTCCAGATCCTGAAAGATCCTCGCTTCAGCAAAGACATGGTCCGACGTTACGGTGCTGACAATCAAAGCATCTTCTCCAATAATATGTTGTTCTCCGATCCGCCGGATCATAAACGTCTTCGGGGACTTGTGCAGAAAGCATTCACACCCAAACTGGTCGCAGACATGCGTAGCCATATTCAGGACATTGCTGATGAACTGCTGGACAACCTCCCGTCACAGGAAAAAATGAATCTGATCGATGACTTTGCCTTCCCGCTGCCCATCATTGTCATTAGTGAAATTCTGGGAGTACCACTTGAGGATCGTGACAAATTCCGCATGTGGTCCAATACGGTAATCGATGCTTCCACAGCCGAAAGCCCCGAACTGTTTGAGCAGCATGCCAGGGAGTTTACGGATTACCTTACGGCCTGGTTCGAAAAAGTACGAAAATATCCCGGCACTGATCTGATCAGCCAGCTCGTCATTGCAGAAGAATCCGGGCAGCAGTTAACTGAACAAGAACTGCTTAGCGTGGTCTCCTTGTTAGTCATCGCGGGCCATGAAACGACTGTTAATCTCATCGGCAATGGGATACTTGCTCTGTTGGAGCACCCTGAGCAACGCGAACTGCTCATCAAGCAGCCGGAGCTTATTCACAACGCCATTGAAGAGATGTTGCGCTACAATGGTCCGGTGGAGTTCAGTACTTCTCGATGGGCTTTGGAAGATATCGAATTCCGTGGACAGCATATTGCTCAAGGTGAACTTGTTATCGTTGCGCTTGATTCCGCTAACCGGGATGAGGAGCAGTTCAAAGATCCTGATGTCTTTGATATTACCCGCGAGAAGAGTTCGCATCTGGCATTTGGCACAGGCATTCATCTCTGCCTCGGAGCGCCCCTTGCTCGTCTGGAAGGTGAAATTGCGGTCAGCACACTTCTGAATCGTTTTCCAAATATGCAGCTTCAGGCTGACGTAAATGAACTCGAATGGAGACCTGGTATGATTGTTCGTGGTGTCAAGGAAATCCCGGTTCAACTTAAATAATGGCTATGAATAATTGAAAGTGAGGCACATTACATCATGGAAATGAACACCTTGGTATGGATCGTTCTGCTGCTTCTGATCCTTGTGTTACTGGTCAGAGTCACCAGTCTGCAACGCCAATTAAATGAATTGAAAAGTGATGTGGAGCGTCTGGAGAACGGTTCAACAGTCAGCGCCCGCTCTGACTTCAATTACACATTGTCGCCGCAGGAAGCATCTCCTTCCCACACAAGCCAACCAGCCCAAACGGATCTGGATCAGGAACTGCTCACACTTATACAACAAGGGAAAAAAATTATGGCGATCAAACGACTGCGTGAAGCCCGAGGTCTTTCGTTGAAGGAAGCCAAAGACTATGTTGATTCCCTAGATCGGTAATATACAACTCACATAACTCTCGGGGGAAGTTACTCCAGACTTTCGGCTGTTAACACAGACGCAGTAGAAAGTATGGTATCTTCGTCCGAGAGTTTACTTTTCAAACGACATATGCTACTGTTATTTCTATATTACTAGAAATAAGAAATAAAGACGAAAGGACAGATCATTATGCAATCAAACTCGAATGAGATTGAACAAGTCGTCAAAATTCATAAAGCACTGGGCGAGCAAACACGCTACAAAATCATTCAGATTTTATCGAGCGAAAGCAACCTGTGTCCCGCCGATCTGGAGAGCCGCCTTGTTACGGTTGCCCTATCGACTCTGTCTCATCATCTGAAACAGCTGTCCGATTGCGGCCTGCTTACATCGCAAAAGAAAGGTACTTATATCTACTACAGCCTGAACACGGAGACCGCACAAAAGTTTGTTCCCTATCTGCTAAATAAATAAAAAATTTGAGTTATATTTCTATATAATTAGAAATATTGAAACAATGTACAATATTTATTAGTAGAACTAGGTCACCTAAGTTTACGCTTATACCATTATTCATTATCTAAGTTGTAACATCACCGTTCGTAGATCGGTTGCATTCAGAGCATTCATGTCTTGTTCTATCGTCTTTATTTCTATATTTCTAAAAATATAATAATTATAATCAGAAAGAGGTTATGTTTCCATGTCTTCTACGCTCAAAATCTATGTTCTTGCCTTGGTCAGCTTCCTTGTAGGAACGTCCGAATATGTCATTGCCGGCATTTTGGATCGTATTGCAGATACCATGAATATCTCTTTAATCGCTGCCGGACAGCTCATTACGATTTTTTCACTCGTATATGCGCTAGGTACACCTGTCATTATTGCACTGACTTCGCGCTGGGACCGTCGCAAGCTGTTGCTATACTTCCTCGGTCTATTCGTTGTGGCTAATGTTCTTGCCTATCTGTTGCCGGGTTATGGACTGTTCGTCGCAGCACGCGTGTTGATGGCTTTAGGCGCGGGCGTTGTTGTTGTCACGGCATTAACGGTTGCTTCCCAAATAGCGGCTGAGGGCAAACAAGCTAGCGCAATCGCCACAGTAATCACTGGATTTACGGCTTCTTTGATCGTTGGCGTTCCGCTCGGAAGGCTTGTGGCTGCATCTTGGGATTGGAAGCTTGTTTTCGCAGGTATCGCCGTTCTTGGCATTCTCGCCATGCTGGTGATCGCGGCCGCCATTCCGCCTTCCAAAGCAGAAGCGCCTGTTCCACTGAAGAAACAACTGTCTTTGCTCAAACAGCCACGAATTGTATTGGCACTGCTGGTGACATTTTTCTGGTTAGGTGGGTATTCCATTGCCTACACGTATATTTCACCTTACCTTGTATCCGTTTCAGGAATGAGCGAAGCACTACTCAGTTCAGCTTTACTCGCATTTGGCATTGCAAGTCTGATCGGTTCAAAAGTTGGAGGATTCAGTGCTGACAGATTGGGTGTCAAACGAACGCTGATCACAGGCATGACATTGCATATCGTGAGTCTGGTCCTGTTGAATATAACGGCAAGCTCTCATCTCGCTGTCTTCCTTGTTCTGATTTTGTGGTCTTTTGCCGCGTGGTCCTCAGGTCCAACTCAGCAATATAACCTGGTCACCATGGCTCCGGAATCCTCAGGCATTATGCTAAGCCTCAACAGTTCGGTGATGCAACTGGCGATGGCTGCCGGCGCAGGTATTGGCGGAATCGCGGTCAGCAGCGTTTCATTGTCATCCATTACCTGGATTGGCGCTGTCGGGGTTGCTGTTGCCATAATCATCGTTATAAGTTCGTATCGTTCAGCATCTACGAAAAGTAAAAAAACCACTGCTTCACACAACATTGCCTGATATGAATTCGTAGTACAAAAAACAAACCAAAAAGAGAGGCACTGTATGCATACAGTGGCCTCTCTTTAACCATTTTAACGGCTATTCTATTACCGATAAGCAGAACTCTTATTGGGCCGTAACTGCACCATCGATCGGATATACTGCACCATTGATATACGGCGCTTCATCTCCAAGCAGGAAAGAAACCAAATTCGCGATCTCTTCCGGTCTGCCCAGACGTCCGGATGGAATGCTGTCAACAGTTGCCTTGAACACTTCAGGGTTGTCTTTACCGAACTGAATGACCATCGGCGTCTCAATTGTACCTGGAGCAATCGCATTTACACGAATGTTGTCCTTGCCATATTCAATTGCAGCAGTACGCGTCAAGCCGACCACGCCATGTTTGGTTGCTGCGTAAGGTGCAACTGCAGGTACACCAACAATACCGGCTGTGGAGGCCGTGTTCAGAATGGAACCTCCACCTGTTTTGAGCATTTCAGTAATTACATACTTCAACCCGTAGAATACACTTCTCAGGTTAATATCAATGATCTGGTCAAACTGCTCAATCGTATGTTCAATCAGCTTAATACCAGGACCTGCAATACCTGCATTATTAAAGAACATGTCGATTCGTCCGAACTCTTCGATCGCTTTTTTCACATAATTCTCAACTTCAGGTGCTTTACTCACATCTGCTTGTACAAAAATAGCTTTACTGCCCAGCTTCTCAATCTGCTTAACGGTTTCAAGACCTGTCTCTTCGACAAGATCCACAACAACAATGGATGCGCCCTTCTCAGCCAGCTTTAGCGCTGCTGCTTGGCCCAATCCACTTCCTGCTCCAGTAATAATGGCTACTTTTCCTGCGTGACTCATGTTGATCTCCTCCATGTGTGTGTGTCATCTTGTGATTGGATCGATGAATACGATATGAAACGTACTTACATGCAATGATGCAATATGTAGGTCAAAAATGGCATAAAACCTTCCTGACTTTACCTATTCTAATAGACTTTCGACATAAAAACAAATCATATAATATGTATTCATACTATATCACCTGTCACATTTTCAGCATTTTTATTGAAGGAGCACACAACTATTACGTCTTGTTGCATGCTCCTCTTTTACATATACAATATTTTTTAAGTCGGTATCTCTACAACTTCAAACGGTGCATATCCGCTTATTGAAACACTTTAACGCAGCAAATTCGTTTTTGCCAATTCAATAATTTCGTCACCGCGTCCGTTGAGCACGGCTTTCATCATCCATAAGGTGAATCCTTCCGCCTGTTTGATATCAATCTTCGGAGGTAAGGACAATTCCTGACGATTCACCACCACATCAATTAACACAGGACCATCATGCTGAAGCGCACGCTGCACAGCTCCTTCCAGTTCATCCGGATCCTCAACCCGAATACCTTCCATGCCCATGGCTTGAGCAACCATCGCAAAGTTGGGATTGACAAGCTCTGTTCCCGATTCCAGGAATCCGGCAGCTTTCATCTCCAGCTCAACAAAACCGAGTGCTCCATTATTAAACACCACAATTTTAATCGGCAGATTATGCTGTTTCAATGTCAACAGATCACCCATCAGCATCGTAATACCACCATCACCCGACAAAGAGATGACTTGTCTGCCCGGATCAGCGACCTGAGCGCCAATTGCCTGTGGCAAAGCGTTTGCCATCGTACCATGACTGAATGAACCGAGCAGTCTGCGATTACGAGACATCTCGATATAACGGGCCGCCCATACTGTCGGAGTACCGACATCACAGGTAAAGATGGCATTTTCAGCTGCGGCATCACTAATGACCTTGGTCAGGTACTGCGGGTGGATGGGCTTTTTACCCGGTTTTCCAACGGCCAGCTCGTCCAGATCTTTGCGTACTTTCACATAACGATCCACACTTTTACGCAGATGTTTGTCACTGTGTTCCTCTGTCAGATAAGGAAGCAAAGTTTCAATGGTCGCTTTTACATCCCCACATACGCCGTAATCCAGCTTCGTGCGCCGACCCAAATGGGAAGATTGAATGTCGACCTGAAGGACTTTCGCATCTTCAGGATAGAATTGACGATATGGGAAATCCGTTCCGAGCATCAATAGTACATCACAGTCCATCATGGCATGATAACCGGATGAATACCCAATTAGACCCGTAAGACCCAAGGAATAGGGGTTGTCATACTCCAAATATTCCTTGCCTCGTAGCGCAATAACCATCGGGGATTTCAAGCGATCACAGAGCTGCATAAGGGGTTCCCGAGCGCCCGCGCAGCCTGCACCGCACAATAACGTAATTTTCTTGCCTTGATTCAGATACTCCGCCAGTTTCACGAGTTCAGGCTCAGAAGGATGTACCACGGGATTAGTCGCATGATACACGTGCTCAGGCACAGGCAGATCCGCTGCTTCAAGTCCTGCTACATCGCCCGGCAATACAACGACGGACACACCTGAACGTGCAACTGCTGTCTGAATGGCCATCGTCAGAGAACGCGGCATCTGTTTTGCTGTTGTAATGACTTCACAATAATCACTACATTCCTGAAACAGATACTCCGGATGGGTCGCCTGAAAATATTCACTGCCAATCTCGTCACTTGGGATATGTGCAGCGATGGCGAGTACAGGAACACGATTGCGGTGACAATCGTACAGACCATTGATCAGATGCATATTACCAGGACCACTGCTACCTGCGCAGACAGCGATACTTCCACTGACCTGAGCGTCCGCCCCAGCAGCAAATGCAGCTACTTCTTCATGACGTACATGAATCCATTCAATCTTCCCAGAACGACGAATGGAGTCGAGTACCGCATTCAAGGAGTCTCCAACAATGCCATATATACGTTTGATGCCAGCGTTCAATAAGGATTCAACCAGAACGTCCGCGACTGTTTTTTTCATAAGTGATGGGTCTCCTTTAATTGCTCATTTTGATTATGTTTCCACTCTGTTAATATACCTATTCTTATACCCCAATCTTCCGAAAACCGAACCAACTCATATGTATGTCTGGATATATGAAACAAAAACCTGCCCCTTGAACCGTTATTTCATTGTTAGCAAAATGCCAAAAAATCCGCTTGTCGAATGACAAACGGATTACGGTTAAACTCAGTTTATTCATTTTTATGTGATTCCCCGAATCCAAATCAGACACTAGATAGCAGGCATCACATTGCCACCACTTACCGGGATATAGGCACCAGTGATAAATGAGGACAGATCCGAAGCGAGAAAAGCTACCGCATTGGCGATCTCCTGATCCTCCCCCCTGCGCTTCAGCGGCACAGTACGCGTATATGCCTCATCATGTCCAGGCTCACTGGAACGATCACGTTCACTAATTGTCCATCCAGGTGCAATCTGGTTTACGGTAATCTGATACTCACCAACCTCCTTGGCAAGCACGCGATATACACCATCCATTCCACGCTTACCAGCGGTGTAGGCCGATTGATGAGCGAAGTTTTGCATCGCACATTCCGTATTGATGCCAATGAACCGACCGGCTCTGATATCTTGCATATGTGGAATGAAAGCTTTGGCAAGATACACACTCTGCATGACACAGGATTCAAACTGGCTCAAGTAATCTTCAGGAGACTGTTCCAACACCGTTGTCCATTCATATTGAATGACCGCATTGGCAACAACGATATCCACTCCGCCGAGGACAGACTGAATCTCATCACGCATCCGAAATGCTGTATCCTGCTTTGTAATATCTCCCTGTACAATAACAGCCTGACGACCGAGTGCTTCAATCTCACCCTGAAGCTCCCGAGCCTTGGTATCATTATTTATGTAATGTAGAGCCAGATTGGCGCCACAGGCTGCCAACGTGCGGGCGATGACTCTCCCCAGCTGTCCGGTTGCGCCTGTAACCAGAGCCGTTTTTCCTGAGAGATCCAATTGCATAACAGCGAAAACCTCCTTGAATTTATTTGGTCGAAATAGTCGAAAACGATTTCGGAAATATGTTATTTTTGTTCATTAATTACGCGTTATTCAGAGATATATACAGCATTGTTCAATGCTGTATATGGTAGTTCAACTTTTTTACTATATGTGGAGACTATTAATTATGATGTTGAATAAGATCAATTTCCTGGAAGCGACTGACTTCCTTTTCCCAACGCTCTTCTACATATTGACGGTGAACCGGGTGATTGTTGTATGCATCATACGCAGCCTGATCTGCAAAGACCATCGAGAAGCTGTAATCGAACTCATTCTTCTCACTTACCTGTTTCAGAACCTGAAATTGCTCTACGCCAGGAATGACAGCCAGTGCATCCGAACTTTCCTTCAAAAAGGCTTCGGCCTCCGGTGTATCTTTACCCGCGTAAAGTGTAAACGTTACCATATGTGTGATGCTGCTCATCTCTATTTCCTCCTCCAATATGTTCGTACTCGTTTCCTAGTGTACATCCGAATGTGTTGTAAGCGCAATAATTGGTTGAATTAATTTTTAATGTACACAAAAAAACCTCAGGACAAATCCCGAGGTTTTTTTGTAATGTATGGACAAACTTATTTGGTGATGTTGTATTTACGGTTAAATTTATCAACACGGCCACCGATATCCACGTTTCTTTGTTTACCAGTGAAGAATGGGTGGGATGCGGAACTAGTGTCCACACGGATTACTGGGTAAGAGTTACCGTCTTCCCATTCCATAGTTTCGTTAGAGAACTTCGTGGAAGAACTCAGGAATTTGAAATCAGCACTTGCATCGTAAAAAATTACGAGTTGTGTCTTTGGATGGATGTCAACTTTTGGCATAATCTATTTACACTCCTTTAATATGGGTACTTCTTTAGAATCAAACTACATTTTATTATACTCTTTTTTTGGACAAAGTACCAGCAGGTTTTGAGGAATAGCTAAAAAAAATATGATATCTGTGATTTTGCACCTAATCAGGTGTCAAGCCGTCCCTTTCTCCAGTACATTCAACATGTACTCTAAAGCCTCCAGTTCATCCCTGCCTCTTGTCTGTAATCTGACAACACTACCATATCGAATGGGTAGTAACGCCATTCCAAGCAGGCTTTTGACATCTACACGATGCTCATGCTCAGACTCCATATACGACAAAATAATATCCGAGGAAAAACGTGACGCTTGAGAAGATACCGACATCAAATCATCCCGATGAAAATCAGCGTGTATCATAAATTCATGTACTCTCACAACCTTCGGTTCCTTTCGCTAAGTACTTATTCACCAATATGGTGTGTATCCATTTATATATTAAAATCTTCATGAATTATACCATGTTATGGGAGCTTGACCCATACTTTTTTTGCAAAAAAAAAAGAGTCCTATACCGCAGGACTCTTCCAGGTTGTTCTTACATACCGTTCGGATATACCATGACCTTCAGACTGCCGCTTTTATTGTGTAATGCACGCTCCATCGCTTGCTGTGTCTCTTCGAGTGAATAACGATCTGTAATCAGGGACATCACGTCATGCTGACCGGAGCTCAGAAATTCAATTCCTGCCGGATACGTATTGGCATAACGGAATATGCCATAGATATCAACTTCATTGTCCGCAATAAAGGGAACATTGAGTGCGATCTCGTCCTGTGCAGGCAGGCCCACAATCGCAAGTTTTCCTCCACGTCGAAGTGAATACAGAGCAGATTGTAACGCCTTTGGATTCCCCGCTGTTTCCCATGCGGTATCTACACCCACGCCACCTGTTAACTCGCGAATCACAGCCAGCGCATCTTCATTCCGCACATTAATGGTATGCGTGGCACCCATGCGGCGAGCTGCTTCCAGCCTAACTTCCTCCAGATCCGTTACTATGATCTTCTCTACACCGAAAGATTTGGCAGCTGCCACGGCCATGAGTCCAACGGGACCCATGCCCATAATCGCCAGGGTTGTACCCGGAGCCAGTTTGCTGCGGCGTGCAGCGTGAATACCGACAGAGAATGGCTCGTTCATAGCTGCTTCCTCATAAGACAGATGATCCGGGATTGGGAATACCATATCTTCACGCATCACCATGTATTGTACAAATGCTCCATCCACCGGAGGGGTCGCCAGAAATTGTACATCAGGACACAGGTTATAGCGACCTTCCTTACATGCCGTGCAACGTCCGCAAGTCACCCCAGGCTCAATAGCAACCCGATCCCCTGTTTTTAGACGTGATACGTTCGAGCCAACAGCAGCAATGATCCCCGCACACTCATGACCCAGAATGATCGGTTTCTCCACCACAAATCTGCCAATGCGTCCATGTTCAAAATAATGCACATCCGAGCCACACACCCCGACAGCCATCACTTGGATTAACACCTCATCCGCTTCCGGTTGCGGGACGGGTTGTTCCTCAATAATAATGTGTCCTGGCTCTGTCATGATAGCAGCTTTCATGGTCTCGGGCAGTTGATGTTGTCCCATACGGTTCTCCTCCTCATGTATGTCCATGCTGTCTATTGTACATCAAAGAAAACAAGGTATCTTCTTTCTTCACATCACCAATCAATAGATAGTTCGACCTTGTTCATCCGCAATGCCGCTCTTGCGATAGAAGTACGTATTGATCATGTCCCGCCATTCCTTCGCATGTTCGGCCTGGTTGTCCTGTAATGAAGCAACTTTACTGAAAATGACCGGGTCGATTTTACCCTCCAGCCCTCTCCATGTCTCGGCTAACGCCTCTGCCTGCGCAACACCTTCAAAGTGTGTATCATAAATATGCTGAATGACCGTTTTACCCGAATGCAGAACATGGGTGTACGGCACGTGATGGAAAAATAAGATCAACTCATCCGGACAGGTGTCAACGGACTCATAACGATCAGCATTCTCAGGGTGATACTGTGAAGTATATCCTGTACCGCTGTTCACGGTTCGATCTACACCAATGCCATGACAATCGGCAAAGTGATACGTTCCCCATTTGGAATACTCGTATCCATCTACATTCGGCCCATAGTGATGTTCCGGATTAACCATCCAACCCACACCGAGAGGCGCCGTATAATTCTCATAGATATCTAGTGAAGTCAAAAGCATGCCCGTAACCTGCCGCACAACTTCGTCTTCATGTCCAAATGTGAGTCTCACCCACTCATCGGCAATCTCTTCCGCGGTCAGCTCCGGATTCCACGCAAGTCTTCCGTATCCATATAGATTCGCCTGCGCGAGTGGATGTCCTGTCCAACAGGCATCTGCACCAATATTGGATACTGCGGCGAAGCCACTGCATGGTCGTTTATACAGAGAACCGTCCGCGATTCGCTTGATCTCTGAACCTTCGCCTTTGGCGTATGTGTCAAAGTCCAATACTTCTTTCCACTGGGGAACCAGATAACAGAGATGACGTTGTTGCCCCGTATACTCCTGTGTAATCTGAAATTCAATCACCTGATTTGTATTTTCCATGGCACCGAACAGCGGGGATACCGCCTCTCTCACCTGAAAGTCCATCGGCCCGTTTTTGATCTGCAAAATGACATTGTCGGCAAAACGCCCGTCCAGCGGCGTAAAGTGGTCATAGGCTGCACGTGCACGGTCAGTGGAACGATCCCGCCAGTCCTGCTTGCAGTTATAGACAAAGCAACGCCAGATGACCAATCCACCGAATGGCCGAAGGGCTTCAGCCAGCATGTTCGCACCATCGGCATGATCACGGTTATACGTGAATGGTCCCGGACGATTCTCGGAGTCTGCCTTGATCAGGTAACCGCCAAAATCCGGAATCGCTGCGTACACCTTGGCCGTTTGAATGTTCCACCATTCCCGTACCTGCGCATCCAGCGGATCAGCCGTACGCAAACCACCAATCTCAATTGGACTTGCGTAGTTGGCGCTCAGGAACAATCGAATGCCATACGCTCTGAATTCAGCGGCAACCTTCGCCACATCACTAAGATAACGTTCTGTCAGAAACAGACTCTCACGGCGGTGTACATTGACGTTGTTGATCGATATAGCATTGATTCCCGTGGAAGCGAGCAAACGTGCGTAATCCCGGATGCGTCCCAAGTCCAGCGTGAATTCCCCGTTATCATAGAAAATGGATTCTCCTGCGTACCCACGCTCAATGCTGCCGTCCACGTTATCCCACTGATTAATCATCCGTAGCGCATTGGTTGGCTGCTCTGTAATGAAGCTCCACTTATTCACAGCTTCATCCGCCTCATGTGCACTTCCTTGATCCATTGTCAGCTCTCGCAGCAGATGGAATGCACCATACAGCACACCTTGGGGGGTCTCTGATCCAATGACCAGTACACCTTCGGTCTCGTTCTCACGAATGATGTACCCTTCCCCTTGTACAGTTGAACGCTCTGTCTCGCTGAACAACCCAGCCACGGAATTGCTCCCTGTCCAAGTGCCGATTCGTATTGCGGGAGCGGAAGCGTGATTGTCCCGTTCACTTTCCTGAGCATCAGCCAGATGACTGACCGACGGTTTCACGCCATATAACCTCTCCAGTCCCCGTGAAAGTTCGGTCAGAGCTGTTGTGATCACTCCATGGTTCTCTTCCACCAGTATCAGTTTGCTCCATGTAGGGGCCGTCTTTTGGACAAGTCCATTCGCTTCTGGCAATTCGGAGTGATACCCCAGCCACGCATCATACTGTGGACCTGACAAGGCAGATTGAATGACGGATTGGCTCATTGTACCGCCTCCTTGCTGGCATAGATCTGCCCAAGGTGATTCCCTTTTCCTTCGAGTAGCCATAGAATCGACGTTACACCACGCGGATAGTACTTGCTGCCAACCGCCACACCAGACAGGATCTGGTCACTCCAGCACCAGTAGGATTCCTCCGGATGCAGCAGCCAGTTGACATGAGCCGCGTCTGCTGCCTTGCCTGTCTCGTTCCATTCCACACCCAGCAGCTCTCTAGCGATAAACTGTGACAAATAGATTTTGCTCAGCCACGAATTATTGCTTGTTGAGGACAGTTTCCAGCCTCCATCTTCGAACAGACATGTTCCCGGTACAAGAACCGTTTTCAGATGAGTTTGGAGTGCTTTCAGATAAGGTCCAAAACGACCATTGACATCCAGTGCTGCTTCACAGCCTGTAAAGTACGGGAACACCAAACCTTCAATCGCCGGAATGATTCGAGAATCATTATTTTCTGCAATAACAGCTGGAATGTAGCCGCCATCAGTCAACTGTGCAGCAATACTGGCAGCGCAGTGATCCGCTTGAAGCCCAGCTTGATGGGACAGATCGGCCAACTTCTCAGTTGCGAACAGCTTCTCCAATGCAACATAGACCGCCCAACATTTACCCGCCAGATAGATATTATTGCGAGACTGACCAAGTGACACATCCAGGCTGTCGTAAGTTGTAATCTCCGCTCCACCTTGGGTACGGCTACTATCAAGACCCATCAGACCGTTACGCTGCTCAGCGTCGGGATGGTCACGATTAAGCATGCTTTCGAAGCAATCTTGGATAACAGGCAACATGTTTTTCGCAAAAGCTTGATCCTGTGTCTGTTCAATGTATACTGTCGCGCAGCAGAGCCAGTTCACCAGCTCCTCGTGGCTCATCTGTGAGAAACAGTCGTCAATGCCAACCAGCTCATATGCCGAGTGTCCAGGGCGTGAGAACACATTGGCAACACCCATATCATGGGTAAAGGTAATTCCGCCCGGATATAACTTCTCTTCCCCCGGGAAACGAACCTGATCCGTATAACTGTATCGTTTCACAAACCACTCCAGCTCATTACGAACCGTCCATGGATTCAAGGCAAGCTCGAAGTACAACTGATCAGCCGTCAGATCAAGTGTGTTCATCATCCGATACTCCCCTTCGTTCACCACCCAGAGTGGCTCACCATCGGCATCCAGCAGTTGAGTACTGGCATAATAGCTGTGAATGGAATGAGCAAGCATGAATGATTGATCTTCGGTCAAAGCAGCCGATCCAAGGCGCTGTTCAACCTCTCCACAGGATGCAGTCAACTCACTAAAGCGTTGTAGTGCATACTCTCCTGCTGCCTGAATATCGGAGAAGTACCGCGTATACCAATACGTTGTGTCCATTCCTGTCGTCACAATGCCCCCGCGATAGAAACATACTGCGAATTGATACGTACGTTTCTCTCCAGCCGGAACCTCCATCAGTAGTGCAGCGGTTGAGCCAAGTCCAAAAGCCAGATTCTCCCGATGTTTCTCCTGCAACAGTTTCTCCAGCGTAAATCCGCGGGCGGGCCACACTCCGTCATCTGCAGACATAATTGCTGTAAGTCGACCTTGTCCCACACCTGTGATGGAGCCACCTTCCGGTCCCCCAATCAGACGCATCGCAGAGTACGGATCATTGCCCTGATAACCAAAGTAGGCTTTGCGGGATTGTTGACCTTCCGTATTGTCAATCGTCATCTCAACCAATACGGCAGGTACGAGTGCATCCATTAATTCTTCACGATCCCCATTCGTTGGATCAGGTACTGGACGTACAGGCGAGTAGATACGGAACGTCAGATCTCCAGCAGTCCACGTATCCGTACCTGAGGTAAATTCACGTGTAATATCTTCATCGCGAAAAGCCGTAATAAGAGGTTGTGGAGCTTTGGTCGCGTTTGTCGACGCCGTGTCCCCATTCTCCAACTTCTCTACATCATAGCGGCTGCTCTCATCCTCGGAAGCTTCATAAAAAGGAAGCGCCTGATAATTTTCGCCATCGCGAGATTGTAATCCAATATATATGTTCTGGTCTGCCGGCTTGCCGAGTTCAAGACCCAGCCCTCCTTTGGCTCCTTTGTAACCCAGTGTAAAACTCGCAAAAGCACCAATCGGTGCGTGATGGGCATTATAAAAGATGGATTTGAATGTGCTCATGAATCATAACCCCTCTCAGAATGGAATGCATACGTTTTCATTAGCCCCATCCTAACACGTGGTTCCACCTCAGACCATGATCAAATCAATCGGATATTTACCCAAATCAAGCTGATAGACTATAATGGATTAAAGCGGTTACACAAAACCATTCCATTTTATATACGTGCGTAATCAAAATCACATTTTTTTGAACAACCTCTATGAAGGGGGATCTTCCATGTCTTCAACGTATTTGCCTCCTACTTTGGGAGAAAGTGTCTATGAAGTTTTTTATCCAGATGTGCAAACAACGGTCAATCTGTTCGCCATTCATTTACGAAGTGTGGGTATGGACTGGGATTATCCGGCGCATGAGCACCCTCAATATGAATTGAATTATGTCACGGAAGGCGAGCAACGCATGATGGTGAACGGTACCTTATATATTCAAAAGGCTGGCGAACTGCTCCTGATTCCTCCGGGAAGCATTCATTCCAGCCAGAGCCATAACGGCAAGGGATTCACGTATTTTTGCATGCATTTTGACATTGATGATCAGTTGTTCCTATCGTTGCTTGCACGTATCAAACAAGTACGATTCAGTGCGGATAGTCCAGTTACACAGCAGATTGAGCCTGTTTTGCGCAAATTGATGTCATCTGCGGATGATGAAACAGCAAATACGATGGTTCAGCGTATGCAGCTGCAATCTGCGGTATTTGAACTATTTGGCCATCTGTGGGAGGCGGTCTCGCAAGAGGCAGCGCAATGGTTTACCGACGGACACGAAAAGATCGAACTCGCCCACCAGATTCGTAATCGATTGCAAGGCCTGATGAGTCAGCAATTCAAACAGGGACACGAGTCCAACGGTCACTATGGCATTGATGATATTGCAGCAGAGCTGGGCATCAGTTCTTCTCACTGTAATCGCGTGTTCAAGGAGGTGTTCGGTCAGTCTCCTCGTGCTGTATTGTCCCAGTTGGTTTTGCATGAAGCGAAGCTTCTTCTGGGCAACCCGAAGCTGTCCGTTCAAAATATTGCTGTCATGCTTGGTTATAAGGATATTGCCCATTTCAGTCGTCAATTCAAGCGCTGGTCCGGCATGTCACCCTCCCGTTACCGACAGGAAAAGCCTGCTCAGGAATAAGGTCCATTAGCAGGCTGTTTGTCTTTCTTATTTTTTATTTCAACAAACGCTTAATCAGCTTCAGCTTGTTATCATACGGTGGATATAGAATCGGCAGATTCAATTTGGTGCTTTTTTTCAGTACACTTTTGAGATGAGAGAAGGTTTCGAAGCTGTATTGCCCATGATACGAACCAATACCGGAATGACCAACACCGCCAAACGGCAGACGCGGATTCGCAACATGCGTGATCGTATCGTTAATGCAGCCGCCTCCAAAAGAAACTTCGCGCAGCACTTTGTCCTGAATCTGGGTGTCGGAAGTAAACAGATACAAAGCGAGTGGTTTCGGCCGCTTGACGATTTCTACAATGGCTTCATCCAAGTTACGATAGCTAATGATCGGCAGAATCGGTCCAAAAATCTCATCTTCCATCGTTGCTGCATCCCAGGACTCCGCATCAATCAGTGTAGGTTCAATGAAGCGATCTTCCTCATCCGAAGCTCCCCCATATATCACTTTGGCCTGATCCCGCTCAATCAAAGTCGTCAGACGTTTAAAATGTCCCTTGTTCACGATTCGCCCATAGTCCTTGTTGTGCTGGATATCCGAACCAAAGAAAGACACGATTGCTGCCTTCATCTCTGTAATTAACGGTTCCTTCACGCGCTCATGCACAAGTAAATAATCGGGTGCGATACAGGTCTGTCCTGTATTGAGCAGTTTGCCCCATATAATGCGCTCAGCTGCTACTTTGATATCCGCCTGTTCATCCACGATGACAGGGCTCTTGCCTCCAAGTTCTAACGTAACGGGAACGAGATTTTTGGCAGCTGCCTCCATCACAATCTTGCCTACCGGTACACTGCCTGTAAAAAAGATATAGTCGAATGGCGCGTTAATCAGCGCTGTTGTTGTATCTTTTGCACCATCGAGCACTTGTACGTATGCCGGTTCGAACACACTCGCAATCATTTCACGTACAACAGCGGACACCGCAGGTGTATTCTCTGACGCTTTGAGCACGGCTGTGTTACCTGCTGCAATAGCACCTACCAATGGTTCGATTAAGAGTTGAAAAGGATAATTAAACGGTCCGATAATCAGAACCGCCCCGTAGGGTTCGGGTATGATATAACTTCTCGAACCAAGGAGTGCCATTTGCGTTTTCACTTTAACGGGTTTCACCCATTTATTCACTTTACGAATGGTGTGTGTGATGCTATCCATCATAAATCCGATCTCGGTTGTGTAGGATTCGAACTCACTTTTGCCCAAATCCTTATAGAGAGCTTCTGTCAGTCTGGATTCGTACTTTTGAATGGCCTGCTTCAGTTGGGTCAGACGTGCAATTCGAGCTTCTGCCGATCTTGTGGCCCCGGAACTAAAGAACTGTCGTTGCTGCTCCAAAATCTGTTCAACTTCCTGACTGGTTACTTCCTGTATAGTCGTTGTCATATATACATACTCCTCTACTCATTATTGATCAAGCGTTTAAACTTACGAACCTATAAGGCACATGCAAAAGCATGTTTTATCACTATTAATCTACAAACACTCTTCTTCCAAAGCAGCTACCAGTTCCTTCAGCAGTTCCACTGATGCATTCAATGAAGCCGAATAATAGCGCTGTGTGCCCTTCTGCTCCACAGATATAAGCCCCTTCTCTAACAACAGCTTGAGATGATGAGATATGGCTGGCCGGGATAGGCTGGATTGTTCGGTAATTTCATTCACCGTCATTCTGCCCTTCTCGGTAAGTGTCAGCAAAATAGATTGACGATGGTTGTCACTTAACACCTGAAATAACGGAATACAGGTTTGAAAAACGCTAATTGCTTTTTGTCCCATAGTTTCACCTCTATACTATTTCTTCTTCATTATTTCTACGTACATTTTCTCTGTTTGAGTCTGTTCGTTTAAACATTCGAACCTAATAACTGAATTGTACTCTTTAATCACTTGAACTGCAAGTGAACCATCAACTAAATTTAAAACAAAACCGATAAAGCGCTTCCATACTACCATACAAGTATGGTAGTATGTCATTGAAGGAGTTGAAGTTGTGGAATATACCCCAAAGTTATCATCCAAAGCCGGTTTGTTGCCTGTTGCGAGCAATATGTCTTCCATGAATAATAAGCAATCTTACTCAACGCGAGATGTCGTTTACTTCACGCTGAAACAACTCATTTTGAGTCTGAAAATGCCTCCGGGAACAGCTATTTCTGAGAAGGAAATTTCGCTGGAGTTCCAGGTAAGCCGGACACCTGTTCGAGAAAGTTTTGTAAGGCTTGCTCAGGAAGGTCTGCTGGAAGTGTATCCACAGCGTGGCACATACGTCTCTCTGATTCAGGTCGATCTCGTTGAGGAAGCACGGTTCATGCGTGAACAGCTCGAACGAGCCGTAATCAGGCTCGCCTGCGAGAGCTTTCCGAACGAACAGATGGTAGCTCTTGAACAGAACCTTGCGTGGCAACAGGAATGCAGGGTCAAACCGGATGATGAACGAATGTTCCAATTGGATGAGGAATTCCATAGCACTCTTTTTGCAGGCTGCAACAAAAGCAACACCTGGACTGTTATCCAGCAGATGAATGTACATTTGAATCGAAGTCGCATGTTACGCCTGTCCTCGGACCATCAGTGGGATCACCTGATTGAACAGCATAGATCCATGGTCATGGCCATTCAGCAGCATGATGCCGACACAGCAGAGCGACTGATGCAGGAACACTTGCATTTAACTGTCACCGATTTGGCTGTCCTGCAGGATACATATCCGTCCTATTTTCAATGACTGAATTTTTCTTCCTACTATTCATGATGAGGTGAACGTGATGAAAATGGTTTTTCGCTGGTTCGGCGAAGGCAATGATACGGTAACGCTGGATCATATCCGGCAGATTCCGGGTGTTGAAGGTATTGTGTGGGCACTGCACGATGTTCCTGCTGGCGAGGAATGGCCCATGGACAAAATACTCGCGGTCAAAGCGGCAGCAGACAAGGCCGGGTTACATCTGGATGTCGTTGAGAGTGTGAACATCCATGAGGATATCAAGTTGGGCCTGCCATCAAGAGATAAATACATTGCAAACTACATTAAAACGATGGAGAAACTTGCCCAGGTTGGTGTGAAGGTCATCTGTTACAACTTTATGCCAATCTTCGACTGGCTTCGCACGGATATGCACAAGGAAATGGAGGATGGCTCAACTGCCCTCTTCTATGAGCACAGTAAACTCGCAGATATAGAACCTCTAGAACTCGTTCGACGCATTACGGAAAACTCCGCACTCACCATGCCAGGTTGGGAACCGGAGCGATTGCAATATTTAACAGGTCTGTTCGAAGCCTACAAGGATGTAACCGAGGATCATATGTGGGAGCACGCACGTTATTTCCTACAAGAGATTATGCCTACAGCCGAACGGCTGGGGATTCGAATGGCCATCCATCCGGATGACCCGCCATGGCCAATCTTTGGATTACCAAAGATTATTACAAGTCAGGAGAATGTTCGGAAATATCTGAACCTTTATGATAGCCCTTACAATAGCGTGACACTATGCAGTGGCTCTTTGGGAGCGAATGCTGATAATGACATCATCGGGATGATACACGAGTTCAAGGATCGGATTCCATTTGCCCACATTCGTAATGTCAAAATCTACGAAAACGGCGACTTTATCGAAACCTCACATCGCAGTCAGGATGGCAGTGTTGATATTGCAGGGGTTGTTGAGGCTTATCACGATATCGGTTATGAAGGTTATGCAAGACCCGACCACGGTCGTCACCTCTGGGGAGAACAGTGCCGACCTGGTTATGGACTCTATGACCGGGCTTTGGGGATCATGTATCTCTGGGGCGTCTGGGATTCCCTGCAAAGGAGGGCAAAAGCATGAGTGAACACCAATATGAACGCTCATCTCGTCTCAAAGGCAGAACGGCTGTAATCACCGGAGGTGCTGGAGTATTATGCCGCTCCATGGCGGAAGAACTCGCTCGGCACGGTGCAAGTGTAGCCATCCTGAACCGTACTGTGTCCAAGGGGCAGGAAGTTGTAGCTGCGATTGAAGCTGCCGGTGGCAGAGCGATTGCTATTGCCTGTGACGTAACCCAGGCCGATAGTGTGCAAGCTGCGGCAGATGCTGTACTGGAACAGCTTGGACCATGCGACATTCTTATTAATGGCGCCGGTGGCAATAATGCCAGTGCCAACACCACGAAGGAAATTTTCAGATTGGAAGATCTGGAAAAGAGCGATGTCACTACATTTTTCGATGTAAGTGTAGAGGGATTTCGTCAGGTGATGGATCTGAATTTTGTCGGTTCTCTCATACCTACTCAGATCTTTGCAAAACATATGATAGAGCGCGATATTCCCGCCACTGTCATAAACATTTCTTCCATGAGCGCCCCATCGCCCATGACGAAAGTTCCAGCGTACAGCGCTGCGAAGGCAGCCATTAACAACTTCACGCAGTGGCTCGCCGTTCATCTGGCCGAATCCGGAATTCGTGTCAATGCTATTGCACCCGGGTTTTTCCTGACTGAGCAAAACCGTAATCTATTACTGCAACCAGACGGCTCACCAACGGAACGTTCCAGTAAAATTATTGCTCATACACCCATGCGCCGCTTTGGCAAACCGGAAGACCTGCTTGGCACATTGATGTGGCTTGCGGATGAAAGACAGTCTGGCTTTGTCACTGGCACAGTCATTCCGGTAGATGGCGGGTTTATGGCGTATTCTGGTGTATAAAGATTAACGTGTAAATGAATCAGTTCAACTAATATAGAGAATTTATAGAGACCGAAGCTTGGGATACATACCCAGGTTTCGGTTTTTTGCGTTCAAGCATAAGATCCTCCAGTATAGGAAAAGCTTGTTATAATACGTGTTCGAAAGCAAACTTTTTAAACAACCTCTTAATACAGCTACGGTGAAATAAAGGAAGGTGATACATACATGATGGAAGAAACATGGGTTGTTGCCGTAAGGTCTATTATTGCCTTTCTGACCCTGATCATCTATACAAGGGTACTAGGAAAGCAGCAGATGGGTAACTTGACGTATTTTGATTACATTAACGGCATTACAATTGGTTCCATTGCGGGTACGTTTGCAACCGATCTTTCGTCCAAGGCGTGGATTCATTTTGTGGCCTTGACCATTTTCACAATCATTACGATCATCTTTCAGTACATTACACTGAAGAATCGAACCATCTCTAAACTAATGGACTCTGACCCCACATTGATCATCCAGAACGGTAAAATTCTTGAGCAGAACCTGAGTAAAATGCGAGTCAAATTTGACGAATTGACCATGATGCTTAGGCAAAAGGATGTATTTGATATTACTACTCTGGATTATGCCATTCTGGAACCGGACGGCAGCCTATCGGTTGTATTGAAACCGGAGAATCAACCTGTAACTGCCAAAGACATGCATATGCACCCGCCGAAGAGCAAGCTGATGACCGAGATTATCATTGATGGCCTGCTGATTAAGCAAAATCTGGAGGAAAGAAACAAAGATATCAACTGGCTCAGCGAGCAGCTAAAAAAACAAAAGATTACGATACAGGATATTGCTTTTGCCGCCATATTGCCCAATGACAAATTGTATGTTGATCTGTTCGAAGATAAAATCACCGAAAAAATCGATATGGGCGATTATGAGGGGCCTTTCTAAACTCTTCACATCAAGGAGGCGGTTGAATGAAAACGCGTTTCTGGCTGCTATATGTGCTTCCGATCTTCCTCATTCTTGTGTTCGTTGCAATTATGGCTAGCGGATCCTTTCTCAAAAAGCCCTTTGGCACCGATGATCGCTTGCTTGAATCTATACAAACGTTAGAGAAACAGGTTGAGAGCAAAAAATGGACTGAAGCCAAGTCTCAAGTTGATTACGCAATGAAGGCCTGGGATAAAGTCGTTAACCGCATTCAGTTCAGTGTGGAACGTGAAACGATATATGATATTCTGGGCACGCTTGCTCGGATCAAGGGCGGCGTTGCAGCACAGGATGATAAGGCGATTATGGAAGAGATTTATTACTTTTATGTGTTATGGGATAATCTTGGAGATTAGGTTCAATTTCTTTAATATCAGACTTTAATATCAGATGTAAGTTCAAAAACAAAAGGCACTATCCTTTTATGAAGAAAGGAAGTGCCTTCTTTGCTTTTATATAACTTTATATCCGTTACGCTCTTCGTAATCCCCGAGACCGTGACGATCGCGAAGTACCTTCTTTGCGGAAAAAGAGACCGAGTGCTCCCTTGGCACACCATAGTGCAAACAAAGCAAACAGCGTTCCCCAGAATAGCGCCGGAAGGAATGTCTGCTGAGCGAGATTCGCCGCATCCCCTGCCCGTGAAGGTTGAGTCCAGGACATCAGTCCAACGTATACGGCACTAACAACCGACTCTTCCAGCGTAAGAAACGCCAGTAACAGATAATAGAACTTCACGATCTTGGCGCCAAAAATCATAATGACAACGTTCAGAACGATGAACCCGGTCAGCCATAACATGCCGAACTCCCCTCTTACATATAACAGGAGCGACACCAGAGCGACAGCCGTCATAATACCAAGTCCCCACATGTGCAAGCCTTTGCGGTATAAGTAAAACAACAGTAAGGCGAACAGAGATGCACTGATATATCCCGCCAGAGAAACCAGGATCGATCTGCCTGGCGTCAGCATGGAAGAGTAAGTTACACCACTATGATCAGCGTACAATTCAATGCGCAGCACTTTACCGGATAATACCAGTGTCATTAGTGCATGACCGAATTCGTGAATCATCGTATCCAGGTTACGGAACAAGGACGAAAATGGGATGAATCGTGTAAGAAAGACGGAGCCTAGTAGAAAAAGTATCGTTTTGACCCACTTATTCAATCGTGTATACCTCCTTTACCTTCAAATAAACAAGCCTATCCTTTATAGAGGTTGTTCAAAAAGTCCGCTTTTGATTACGAAGGATGCTTAATGGCATCATCAGCGTCGAATATGGCATTCAGCCGAAATGTCCGTTGCTCACGTAGTTTCCTACGCTCCGCTACTCCATTTCTAGCTTCATCCCATCTTCTCGGTACTGAAAACCGATCTTTTTGAACACGCACTTATACTACGCTTTTTTCACTCGATTCGTTTCGGCTTCCAAACTGTAGGGCACAGTGTTCCATCCACCAGCAGAAGCTCCGATTGTGTCCAATGAAAAAAGAAGACAGATCATAGCGGCCCTTTTCGGCCTCTAGCGTAACGAGCAGTCGATTCCGCATCCGACGGAGCGCGTAGTTCACGAATTGATCCGCAACTTCACTTTGCACAAGGGTAACATACGCATAGAGGGAATGATCGACAGGTTCATCAAGCGGACTTACCCCTGCACATGAAAATTCAGTCTTAACGCCCGCATTCTGAAGTATGGACAATGCGTTCACAAGCTCGGCATCAACTTCAACACCGTTCCAAATCTCCGTTTTCTTCGCGGATACTGTATGTTTGTCACGTTCCGTCCAGTGCATCAGCTCCAGCTTCCGCCGTCTCCACAGATGGGCAGGCTGTTCACTTAACAGCAATTCATGTTCCTCATTTAAATTCATGCAATGCGTCCTCCTGTTCTCCTTGATCCGGTCACCTTATTAAACAAAGAGAGAGCACATCACTGTGCTCTCTGCTTCGCAAAAAGGCAAAGGAATGGCAATCCATTCCTCAGCATGTTGTATTATTGTACCTTTTTAGGTTAAAGGCATCAAACTGATCTTTTATTATTCGTTCAGCGCCAGTTTCAGTGCCTCCAGATTCTGTCTCATCACGCTAATGTAGTCCATTCCCGCAGCAATCTCTTCCTCGGTGAGTCCCTCAATCGGATTCAATACAGCCGTTTTGGCTCCCACTTCACTTGCAATCGTCTCAGACACTTTGGATGAAACCAGTGTTTCGAAGAAAATCGTCTTCACCTGATGCTCTTTCGCAAAATCAATAACGGATGCCATCTGCGCTGCTGAAGGTTCTTGCTCAGGAGACAATCCTGCGATAGGCACCTGTTGCAATCCATATTCCTTGGCAAGGTAGCCAAATGCAGCGTGTTGTGTGATGAAATCCTTGCGTTTGCTATCTGTCACAGCCGCCTTGAAGTCCTGATCCAGTGACTCCAATCGAGCAATGTAAGCATCTGCATTTTGCTTGAACTGTGCAGCGTGTTCTGGAGCAGCCTGTGCCAAACCAGCTTCAATATTGCGCACTTCCGTTACAGCCAATGCAGGTGACAGCCATACATGGGGATCCAGTCCGCCGTGATCATGATCGTGTTGTTCTTCAGCAGTCGCTTCATCTGCATGATCGTGGTCGTGATCATGTTCTTCTGTAGTCTCTTCATTTGTATGGTCATGATCGTGTTTCATGTTCTGTTGCCTCTGAATCTTCATGATGGTGATCATGCTCTCCACCTTCAAGCAGGTTGATGCCCTTGCTTGCTTCCACTTGAATGAGTGAAGTGTTACTCAGACTTCCGGTGACCTGATCAATCCATGATTCCATACCGGCACCGTTGTATACAAGCACATCCGCTTTCTCAATGCTGGCAATGTCCTGTGGTGTTGGCTCCCAATCATGAGGCTCCATACCCGCTGGAACGAGCGTATGTACATCCGCTAGGTCGCCTGCTACATTTTTAGTGAATTCGTACATGGGATAGAAACTAACCTGCACGTTTAATTTTGCGGTTTCCGTCTCGGCTGGAACGGGAGCGCCCGTCGGAGCTGCGCTGGTATCGGAAGCGGATTTCTGTCCGCAACCTGCGACGATAAGGGTCAGACTGAATAACAGTCCAAGCGCTGTTTTTTTACTGAATTTCATGTGATGTATTCCTCCTTGAATGGATAACTAACGTTGCTCGTTGTTCTTGTTGATTTCTCTCTTTGCGGTGACGCTTGCGGTTATATCGTGCAATCAGCTTTTGCGCTGATATTCCAGTCAATAGGATGACCAACAGGATGAGAGCAATCGTTCCTCCCGGTGGTGTATTTAGATGGTACGATGTTGTCAGTCCGCTAAAAATACCGATTACCCCCGTGATTACCGCGACAATAATCGCTGCTGTAAAACTGCGAGACACTCTTAGTGCCAAGGCAGCAGGCAGTACAATGAGAGCAGAAACCAGCAACACACCGACGATCGGCATGGCTGATGCTACAGTCATTCCTGTCAGAATGGCAAATGCAAACGATAAACCTCTCACCTGAACGCCTCCAATGGAAGCTGTTTCTTCATCAAAAGTAAGGCTATATAACGGTCTCCGGAGCAGGATGAAAAAAAGTAAACCTATGACACATACCCCTGCCATCATCCACAACTGCATATCGCTAACCGCGACAATAGATCCAAATAAGTATGAGCTGAAGGTCTTGGACAGATTGGTTTTGAGACTCATCAATACTACAGCAAGAGCCAGCCCCGAAGTCATGATGATCGCCACAGGTACCTCGCTGTAGGTTCGGTAACTTCGCCGCAGTTGTTCAACCAGTAATGCACCGATAATGGCAATAGCGAATCCGCAGATCACCGGGTTAAGATTCATGACCGAACCGAGCGCAACCCCTGCGAGAGAGACATGGGATAACGTGTCTGCCATAAGGACCTGTCGCCTGAGCATCAGATAAACCCCGAGAATTGGAGCGATGACTCCAATCAGTCCACCTGCCCAGAAGGCACGTTGCATGAATTCGTACTCAAACACTGCCATTCCTCACTTTCTTGCCGCTCCAGAGTAATCGTTCGGTCCAATCGATCTCCCATCTCTTCCAGTCCATGAGTAACCATAATAATAGTTATCCCATGAGCATCAACATAGTGGCGCATCAGATTGTAAAATCCTTCACGGCTGTGGCGGTCCATTCCCGTTGTTGGCTCATCCAGTACCAGAACCTGCGGTTGCCCAGCCATAGCTCTTGCAATACAGATCCGTTGCTTCTGTCCGCCAGACAGCTCACCGACGCGTGTATTCCGATATTCCCACATGCCAACTTCCCGCAGACTGCGTTCAACAATGGTATCCTGCTCTGATGTGAATCTGCGGAATAATCCCAGCCTGGTGTAACACCCGGACCGGACCAGTTCATTCACCGTACTGGGAAATCCACTATTAAACGATGCCACCTGCTGGGGCACATAACCAATATTGGACTTGTTCCCACGTTTCAACTGCGGACTCATATGTATCGTGCCGCTCCAGGGCTTCAATAGCCCCAGCAGCAGCTTTAACAGGGTTGTTTTGGCAGAACCATTGGGACCTGTGATGCCTATGAACTCTCCCACATGGATATCCAGCGACAGTTGATCAATGACCGACTCTTTGCCATATCCAAATACAACATCACGTATGGAGGATAATATCATGCCTTTCCCTCTTTTCGTAAATATTACGATTTAAAAACAACAAAAAAATTTTATCTGGTTTCCCGGTGGATCGTCATTTTCTTCAAACGTGGGGAGTACTTCTTCATCTCAAGTCGCTCTGGATGGTTACGTTTGTTCTTGGTTGTTGTATAGTTGCGGTCCCCGCACTCGGTGCAGGCTAAAGTTACAATGACTCTCATGGTTCTTGCCTCCTCTTATTTAATCGTAATTATTACTATTTAATGATATTAGTCTATAGCTTTTCTTTTGTCAACTCCATATCTGTTACAGTAAAATTTTGTATGCACAATATAATTTCATATGATATACTGCTTTGGTATCATTATACTTTACCTACGGAGGAACTAGATGAAGATCAAAAAATCAACTTTTATCGGGTCATTGGTAGCATGCAGTTTGGCTTTCGGTGCCCTGGGTGTAGCAGCTTCAAACGGAATTCAAGATATTGAAGCAGCACTCGACAGCAACATTAGCTTTAAAGTAAACGGACTATCTTGGACACCCAAGAATGAAGCTGGAGACAAACTGAATGCACTGGTATATGACGGTGATGTATACTTGCCTGTAAGTACCACAGCAGAAGCACTCGGAGCCAACGTATCTCTGAATGTTAGCAACAAAGTTGTAAGTATCACTAATTCAGGTACCAGTAAGTCTAGTAGTTCAAGTAATAACAGCAGTACAGGTACCAAAGGTTCTGAAGATTCAAGTAAACCAAGTAGTTCAAGTAACTCAAGCACTTCAGGTTCAATCAAGATGACTGGAACTGACGCTCAGATGATAGTCAAATTGCAGAAAGAATCTTTAACATTGATCAAAATGTATGGTAAAGCACTTAAAACAGGAAGCACTAGTGAATTTGATAAATACATAGATGCTAAAGTTATTGAAAATCCCGAGATCGACATTTTTGATCTGGGTAAGCAATACCAGAAAGATAAATTTAAAACTACAGTCAAAGGTATCATTGCAGCAAATGATAAAAAAACGCTGACTAAATATGCAGATCAGTTGATTAATGTGAAATCAGCTGATTTTAAAGTGATTGCAATGAATGATAAAACCAAAACAAGACACAGTTACAAAGCCATTTATTATCCACAAGGGTGGACGGGTTCCTATGGAGTGTACCTTACCTTTGTGTTTAGTCCGCAAAAAAGTGGCAACGGTGATTTTTATCTTGGCGATTTGTACTTTAGCTAAAGTCCTTAATACAATATAATCATTGATCTTCAGGGGCATTATTGCACTTGAAGATCTTTTCTTTTCACTTCAACTCCACGCTGGAAAAGGATCTTTCAGTTCACGCCAGTTCATCCGCATCTCCTCCTCCGTAAGAAGAGTCTCATCCAATGTACGTTCAATCTCAGCCCGGTCCATGTCAATGCCGATAAATACCAATTTCGTCACCCGATCACCCCACTCATCATCCCAATCCGGTATGCTTGGCAATGTATCACCAAAGTGAAGTTGTCTTTCCTCCTCACTCATCGCACCTACCCATATTCCTGCTGGCGCAAGCTGCTTGGATGTACCTGCATGACTGAAAGAGATCGCCATATGGTTTCTTGTCGCCAGCCACATCAGACCTTTGGATCGCACGATGTTATCTGGATATTTCGCAATCCAACGCAGCAACCGTTCCGGGTGGAATGGACGTTTACGATGATAGACAAATGAATGAACTCCATATTCTTCAGTCTCCGGGGTATGTTCTTCTTTCATCAATTCGCGGATCCAACCCGCGGACTGACTTGCTTTTTCAAAATCAAAACGTCCCGTATTCATTATCTCTCTCGGATCAATCTGCCCATGTGTCGTGCGAATCAACTTAGCTTCCGGTTGCATGGCATGTAGTGCCTTCTCAAGCTTCGAAAGTTCTTCCTCCGATACCAAATCACATTTGTTCAGAATCAGCACATCACAGAATTCCACTTGATCCGTCAGCAGATGAACGATTCCGCGAACATCGTCCTCCCCCGCTTCCTGTCCACGATCCTTCAGTGTTTCTTTGGAATAAAAATCACGCCAGAACTGGGCAGCATCGACAACCGTAACCATCGTGTCGAGACGAGTGAATTTCGTCAAATCAATGCCAAGTTCCTCGTCGATATACGTAAACGTCTGCGCAACAGGTACCGGCTCACCAATACCCGTAGATTCTATTAATATGTAGTCAAAAGAACCATCCAAAGCCAGCCGCTCGACTTCTTTCAGCAGATCCTCCCGCAATGTGCAGCAGATGCAACCATTGGACATCTCTACAAGCTTCTCATCAATGCGCGATAACCCTCCACCATCTCGTATTAAACCCGCATCGATATTAACCTCACTGAGATCATTGACGATAACAGCAACCCGCATCCCCTCGCGGTTATGAAGCACATGATTGAGAAGTGTCGTTTTGCCTGCACCCAAATATCCACTAAGTACGGTTACTGGAACCCGCTGTTGAACCTGTTGATCTGACATTTCTGCTTCCTCCACTCTGTTTAAGTTGAAACTTTAATCGTAATTATTACTATTAATGATGATCAATCCGAACTATACCGTAGTTTTCTTTGGATTGTCAACATCTAATATGATGAAAAATCTTGATTAATCGTAAAAATGTTGATTAGAACATAGGAATGATGTATGATGCCGCACGTACAAGCATATATTTTAGCAAAGTCCTAGTTGTGGAGGTCTGTTTCATGAAAATGGCAGCCAATCTGAAGCTCCTGTCCTTCCTGATCCCTTGTGCCTTTCTTGTTCCCGTGTTGATCACAATGGCTCCAGATCTGAAGGAAGCATGGAACAGTGAAGCTTTGCAAAATATGAAAACCGTATTCATAGGTATTTTCCTTGAAGCCGCACCTTTTCTGCTCATGGGTGTGTTATTGTCCTCGCTCATGCAGTGGTTCGTATCCGAAGAAATGGTCCGTAAACTCACGCCCAAGAATCCGATCGGCGGTGTGCTGGTCGCAGGACTGCTCGGTATTATTTTCCCCATCTGTGAATGTGGCATGATCCCGGTAGTGAGAAGGTTGATGCACAAAGGCATGCCAGCCTATATCGCAGTTACGTTCATCTTGAGTGGTCCCGTAGTCAATCCCATCGTATTTACGGCAACCTTGCTCGCCTTTCCCTCCCATCCTGAGATTACCATTGCCCGCATGGGACTGGCCTTTGCTGTAGCAGCTTCCATAGGCATGCTCGTGTATGTGTTTGTTCGTCGAAATCCCCTTCGGATGCCAAAAGTCGCAGTGACAGTTAAGACACATCCTGGTTTTAAAATGGCGCAACCTCACGCGCACGCAAATGCACATGATCATAACCATGTAAAAAACTGGCGCAGCTTCTTCATTCATGCCGGAGATGAATTTGTCGATATGAGCAAATATCTGGTGATCGGTGCCCTGATTACAGCCTGCATCCAGACATTCATTAGCCGCAGCGATCTGATCTCACTTGGCAATGGTCCTGTCGCCTCCTATGTGTTCATGATGGGATTTGCTTATGTATTGTCTCTCTGCTCCACTTCAGATGCTTTTGTGGCTTCTGCGTTCTCACATACATTTGCACTGGGGCCGCTGGTATCCTTCCTTGTGCTTGGTCCAATGCTGGATTTCAAAAGCACCCTGATGCTGCTCTCGACCTTCCGTACCCGGTTTGTTATTGGTCTGAGTCTAGCCATTATCACGCTTGTCTTCGCCGGCTCGTCGTTGATTAATCTGCTGGTATAAAGGTTGAGCAACATACTTCATGACCTGAATAATTAATCACATGAACTTTCATCCTGACCATGAATTGAGATGAGGTGATGGTATGAACCACACTAGCTATACGATGACAAAATCTCCTGTTCCAAGATCATATGTCATCCAATGGCATAACTTAATCCGTGCGGTCTGGATCGGCGGACTCGCGGTGTACTTTATTCACTTGAATTCAAGTGACTCGCTTCATTATTATTTGGCGCCTACCATGCAAAAACTGCTGTTATGCTGCCCTGTTCCCTTATTGTTTATTGCAGTTATCATGGCGTGGCATGGACTGTTCGGCAGAAACGAGGTTCATTGCGACTGTGAACATCCACCTCCTTCCGGTTTCCTACGCAGCTCGTTGGTATATGGTCTTATTGCTATCCCCTTGTTGCTGGGGTTTCTGTTACCTGATCGGGCGCTCGGCAGCTCCATGGCTAGCCAGAAAGGCATGTCTCTCACTTATGCCCCTCCCGAGATTCGTCGCAAAGAGCCTTTACCTGATCCGGCAACGCAATTGAATGTACAAGATCTCACGCAAAAACCAACGACCGTTCAGCCTACATCGGCTACCAAAGTACAATTCATTCCCCCAGACGAGTATAGCCGCGAATTCGCTGAACTGGCGGAGAAGTTGTATGCAGAACAGGTCATCCGAGTCTATCCCGAGATCTTCTCTGAAACCCTCGGCACGATCGATATGTTCCAGCGACAATTTGCAGGCAAAGATATCTCCTTAACCGGGTTCGTTTATCGGGACAAAAGCATGGATCATGAATCACATTTTGCACTGGGACGATTTCTGGTCATGTGCTGCCCTGCTGATGCGGCTCCCTTTGGCGTGATGATTCACATCCCCGAAGCGGATAGCTTCCCTACAGACAGTTGGGTACAAATCGATGGCAGCATCGGGTCTGCACAGGTGAACGGTAAGGATACGATTGAAATTCGCGCCACAAAGGTGACACCTGTAGCCGAGCCATCCACGCCTTATATTTACACCAATGCAGATTCAGTGATGGCGTATGAGCAAATAAAGAGCCCGTAGTTGCTCGTAATAACAACAGCGTACTTTTACGACAAAAAGCCCCAAAGCTATGGATTACATCGCTTTGGGGCTTTCATGTTCAGTCAGATACGAGATTACATCTCGTCTTCTCTGATTGTATTATTCCGTTACGATATCATGAACCAATACAGGCGCATCGGCATGATCCGCAATTGTAATGTTTTCTTTGATCTTCGCGATGACGTCTGCTACGTCTTCACGATTGGCATGGATCGTTACAAGGGACTCACCAGCTTTGACTGGGTCACCCACTTTTTTGTTCAGCATCAGACCAACCGCGAGATCGATCTCAGACTCTTTTGTTGCACGGCCTGCGCCGAGCAGCATTGCTGCAGTTCCGATTTCGTCAGCGACGATTCCGGCAACATAGCCGTCTTTATCTGCTGGGACTTCAACCAGATATTGTGCTTGTGGCAAACGATCTGGATGATCGACAACCGAAGCGTCTCCGCCTTGGTTTGCCAGGAAATCTTTGAATTTCTCCAGTGCTTTACCGTTCTGGATCACTTCTTTCAATTTCTCCTCAGCGTGCTCCAAGGAATCTGCCTTGCCAGCAAGGAATACCATTTGACGTCCAAGTGCCAGACACAGTTCTTCCAGATCTTTTGGACCTTTACCTTGCAGTGTGAGGATGGCTTCTTTCACTTCAAGTGCGTTACCAATCGCCAGACCCAGTGGTTGGGACATATCGGAGATAACAGCCATCGTTTTACGGCCAACATTGTTACCGATGCTTACCATGGCATGTGCCAATTCTTTGGCATCTTCCGTTGTTTTCATGAATGCACCAGCACCTGTTTTAACATCCAATACGATTGCATCTGCACCTGCTGCAATTTTCTTACTCATGATGGAGCTGGCGATCAGTGGGATGGAGTTAACGGTAGCTGTTACGTCACGCAGTGCATAGAGCTTTTTGTCTGCAGGCGTAAGGTTACCACTTTGTCCAATAACTGCAACCTTGTGTTCGTTTACGAGACGAATGAACTCTTCTTTTTCAAGCTCTACGTGGAAACCAGCAACGGATTCCAGCTTGTCTGTTGTACCACCCGTGTGACCAAGTCCACGTCCGGACATTTTGGCAACAGGAACATCCAGCGCAGCAACAAGCGGAGCGAGTACCAGTGTTGTTGTATCGCCCACTCCTCCTGTGGAGTGCTTGTCTACTTTGATGCCTTCGATAGCGGACAGGTCGATCGTTTCACCCGAATTCACCATCGACATTGTCAGATCGGCGCGTTCCTTGTCTGTCATATCTTTGAAGAATACCGCCATCGCCCATGCGCTGACTTGATAGTCCGGGATTTCTCCTTGTGTGTATCCTTGAACAACAAAATCAATCTCAGCCGTTGTCAGTTCTTTTCCGTCGCGTTTCTTGGCAATAATGTCTACCATTCTCATGATGATCTCTCCTTGTGTGTGTATTGATTGTATTGAACACTTTGTTGTTAGTCCGTTACGGCTCCGGATCGTTTCCTCCGATCGTTGTTGTCTCCAAGTTTTTTTATTCCATTTTGCAATGGAGAAAACTCGGAGACAAAGGCGAACGCTTTGCTTCTTCAGTATCGGTTCCGGTTCCTTCACTACGTGCCAAAACAAAAGTTTCGATTAAAATCAAATGATTATGAATAACAATTACAGTGTGATTGCTGTGTCCAGGGCAACTACCATCATGTCGTTGAACGTTTTTTGACGCTCTTCGGCAGATGTTTCTTCGCCTGTCAGCAAGTGGTCACTTACCGTCAGGATGGTCAGTGCGTTAACACCAAACTTGGCAGCGATAGTGTACAATGCTGTTGTTTCCATCTCTACGCCGAGTACGCCGTGTTTCATCAACTTCTCGGTTACGGAACGGTCATCGCGGTAGAAAGAATCGGAGCTGAATACGTTACCGACGTGAATCTTCATACCTTTAGCTGTTGCACGGTCATATGCTTCTTTCAGCAGGGAGAACGTAGCGATTGGTGAGAAGTCATAACCACCGAATACGTGTTTGTTCATGCTGGAGTCTGTACATGCTGCTTGCGCAAGGATAACGTCACGTACACGTACATGCTCCTGCATACCGCCACAAGTACCCACACGAATCAGGTTTTTTACACCATATTCGCTGATCAATTCGTTAGCATAGATTGCAAAGGACGGAATACCCATCCCTGAACCTTGCACCGAAATCCGGTGTCCTTGATATGTACCTGTGTAACCGAGCATTCCACGAACTTCGTTGTAACATACAACATCGTCGAGGTACGTATCTGCGATATATTTCGCGCGCAAAGGGTCTCCTGGCAATAGAATCGTTTCTGCGATATCCCCGGGCTTTGCTCCAATATGTGTACTCATGAATAAATCTCCTCCAGTTATACATTTAGTCTATTATACTGGCAGGACCGGAGCAGCCCAAGCTACTCCGACCTCCCCTATCCAGTTTTTGAAAAACTTATTTCAAATCTTTCAGGAAGCTGGTGCCGTATTCCGGCATTTTCACTCCAAAGTTCTCTGCTACGGTTGCGCCAAGGTCAGCAAATGTGCTGCGCAGATCAAGCTTTTTGCCCTCGCTGAAGCGCGGAGAGTAGGCAAGCAGTGGTACATATTCACGTGTATGGTCAGTGCCGCGGTATGTTGGATCGTTACCATGGTCAGCTGTGATCAGCAGCAGATCATCATTAGTCATTTTGGCAAAAATCTCTGGCAGCCGTGCATCATAGTCTTCAAGTGCCTGAGCATAACCTTGCGGATCACGACGGTGACCGTACAGGGCATCAAAATCAACCAGGTTCAGGAAGCTGAGTCCAGTGAACTCTTCATCCATCGTTTCAGACAACTTGTCCATGCCATCCATGTTAGAGACGGTACGAACAGCCTTGGTTACACCTTCGCCATCATAGATATCTGCGATTTTACCCAAAGCAATCACATCAAATCCGCTATCTTGCAGTTCATTCATAACAGTACGACCAAAAGGTTTGAGCGCATAGTCATGACGATTCGCAGTACGTTTCCAGTTACCCGCTTCTCCTACAAATGGACGTGCAATAATGCGGCCGAGCATGTACGGATCTTCAAGTGTAATCTCACGGCAGAACTCACAGATCTCATACAGTTCTTTCAGTGGAACAACGTCCTCATGTGCTGCAATTTGCAGAACCGAATCCGCGGATGTATATACGATGAGCGCGCCAGTTTCAACATGCTCTGCACCCAGCTCATCCAGAATTTCCGTGCCGCTGGCCGGTTTGTTACCGATCACCTTGCGGCCCGTTTTCTCTTCAATGCGTTGAATCAACTCTTCGGGAAAACCATTCTCGAACACACGGAAAGGTGTATCAATGTAAAGACCCATCAGCTCCCAGTGACCTGTCATTGTGTCTTTGCCTCTGGATGCTTCCTGCATCTTGGTGTAATACGCTTTAGGTGCATCCGCTACAGGGACACCCTCGATTTTTTTGATGTTGGACAGTCCGAGACTGGCCATGTGAGGCATTTTCAGACCTCCGCGTTCACGTGCAATGTGACCAAAGGTATCTACATCAAAATCATCAAATTCTGCTGCATCCGGCGCTTCGCCGATCCCTACAGAATCCATAACGATCAGATGTACTCTTTTGAATGTTGACATAACCTAAGCACTCCTTCCATTAATCCGGTTTACAAGAACAGTCCAGTAATGATCGCTGACAGCACGCTGACAAGCGAAGCACCGTAAAGCAGTTTCAGACCGAAGCGGGCGACCACATTACCTTGCTTCTCATGGAGTCCCTTCACCGCACCAGCAATGATACCGATGGAGGAGAAGTTGGCGAACGACACGAGGAAGACAGATACGATACCCGTTGTTCTGGCAGACATTGCAGTCTCCTTCAAATTAAGCATAGCTACGAATTCGTTGGATACCATTTTGGTTGCCATAATACTTCCTGCCTGAATCGCTTCTTTCCATGGAACACCCATGATGAAGGCAAATGGTGCAAACACATAACCAAGTAGCTCTTGGAACGAAATGCCAAGCACCGCGCTGAAAATTCCGTTAACAAGTGCGATCAAGGCAACAAAACCGATTAACATCGCAGCTACGATGATGGCAACTTTGAATCCATCCAGGATGTACTCGCCAAGCATTTCGAAGAAGGACTGTTTTTCCTCTTCCTGCACTTCCAATATATCTTCTTCCTCTGTAACCTCATAAGGATTCACAATCGAAGCAATGATAAAACCGCCAAACAGGTTCAGTACAAGAGCTGTAACCACATATTTCGGCTCGATCATGGTCATATAAGCACCAACAATCGACATCGATACCGTGGACATCGCCGAAGCACACAAGGTGTACAGCCGATGTTTTGGCAACAACCCAATTTGTTTTTTCACAGAAATGAACACTTCAGATTGCCCCAATACAGCCGAAGCAACCGCGTTATATGATTCCAGTCTGCCCATTCCGTTGATTTTGCTTAATACCAGACCAATATATTTTATAACAAAAGGCAAGATTCGGATATACTGCAATATACCGATAAGGGCGGAGATGACAACAATCGGCATCAATACGCTGAGGAAGAACGGTGCCCCCCCGCTTTCGGCACCTACGGTAGTCAAACCCCCAAATACAAATGCGATACCTTCATTCGCATAGTCGAGTAAACTTTTAAATACGGTCGCGAAACCGCCAATTAAAAAAGTACCCACTCCTGTATTCAACAGAGCATAAGCTAGTATAACTTGCAAAACAATCATGATAGCCAGCGGCCGGTAGCGAATCTTCTTTTTACCGTTGCTTGCGATATAAGCCAGTCCAAAAACAACGAGTAAACCAAGAAGGGCAATTAGAAATTTCATTTGATTTCTCCTTTGAAGGTAGTTAAGCCGGATGTGAAAATTCAGCTCAAAGGACTCTTAAGCATTCTTATCAGTAATCTTTCAGAAAACTTATGAAGCGCTTACAATTAGTTCCGTTATTTAAAATACAAGTGTAAGCTGTATTCCCTGTACCTGAGTCGAACGCCCAAGTACAGAGAATATAACATTACTTTTATTTATTAAGCTTTTTTCTTGATAAGATGCTTTTGCTTAGTAAGACGATGAAGACTGTTCGCCCTGCATAATCTTCACGCCAGAACTAGCACCGATACGAGTCGCACCCGCTTCGATCATTTTTTGCATATCTTCCAGGCTACGCACGCCACCGGAAGCTTTAACGCCAACATCAGGACCTACAGTACGACGCATCAAAGCGATATCTTCTGGCGTTGCTCCACCTGTGGAGAAGCCTGTAGAAGTTTTAACAAAATCAGCTCCAGCTCGCACAGCTGCCTGACAAGCACGTACTTTCTCTTCATCCGTCAACAGACAAGTTTCAATAATAACTTTCACCAAAGCTTTACCCGCAGCCGCTTCAACAACAGCACGAATATCTTGTTCAACGTAATCATCTTTGCCATCTTTCAAAGCACTGATGTTGATGACCATATCGACTTCAGTTGCACCTTTAGCAATCGCATCTTTCGTTTCGAAAGCTTTTGTCTCCGATGTAGATGCTCCCAGAGGGAAACCAATAACGGTGCAGATATCTACGCCAGAACCCTGCAACTGCTCAGCAGCATAAGCAACCCAGCCTGGGTTAACACATACGGAAGCAAACTGATATTGCTTTGCTTCTTCGGTTAACTTGGCCATTTCACTTTGCGTTGCGTCCGCACGAAGCAACGTATGGTCGATCATTTTAGCTAATTGTGGTGTAGTCAATTGAATCTCTCCCTTATCTGAACTAGTTATTTTCTATACCCTTACACTAACATGAACATATGTAAAAATCAACTTGAACTTTTGTTCACAGTTACACTTGTATTTCTTCTTCGTTATATTTTCTTCCTAAAAAAGCAAAACATCCGCCCCTTTTGCGTGGCAGATGTTGTCATCCATATCCATTTGAAATTAAATTTGAGATTAAAATCGAAGTAATGCCTGCGCTGTGTACTGGTCCGTGACCAGAATATTTGCGTAATGACCTTTAAGAGCCGCATGAATGGCTTCAATTTTGCGTTGCCCCCCGGCAACAAGAATTGATTTTTCCTTATTTCTCAACTCGGCTAGATCAATTCCAACGGTTCTGCTGTTAATCTCTTCACTGATCAACTGACCTTCCGCGTCGAAAAAGCGTGAACAAATGTCACCTGCACCGGAGTTCATCAGCAATTGTTGCTCTTCTTCATTGAAGTAACCGAGCCTGAACAATAATGCATCTTCCTTCACAGTACCCACGGTAAACAAAGCAATGTTGGCCTGTCTGCCAAGTTCCACGATTCTGCCGATATGTCGATCCGCTTCCACCATGTTTTTTACTTCAATGTTGTCGAAAATCACAGGCAGCGGCAGATACCTTGGTACCGTATGGAATGCCTCAGCGAACAAATGAACAATCTCAGCGGCATAGGTATTGACATGGGAGTGGCTTACGCCCCCCTTCAATTGTACGACTTCGACACCTTTAACCTGCTTGGGACGAAGTTGGCGTGCTACAGCATGCATGGTTGTTCCCCAAGTCACCCCGATAATATCTGCATCCTGAACCGTCTCTTGAAGATAATCCGCTGCTCGTTTACTGATATGCTTCTGTATTTCCTCATCACTCTTCAACGGGGCAAAACACACAAGTGCCGTATCCAGATCATATTTCGACTTAAGTTTTCCGGCAATGATGTCGATATCCTCCAACGGGTCCATAATTTCAATCCGGACGTATCCGCGATCTTTGGCGTACTGAAGTAATCTTGACACCGTTGGACGCGACACGCCCAACCTTGCGGCAATATCCTGCTGGCTATAATCGGATTGATAATACAATTTCGCTGCTTCAATGCTTAATCGTTGCTTCTCCAGGTCCATTCCCATGTGCGCTCATCTCACTCATCCTATTGTCTTTGGAAAATAAATACTCGTCCTGTATATTATACATGGATTGAGTATCTGGTCACTATATAGCATCCAATACAGTATCATAATCAATTATTCATATGCCTTTCTAACGTATAAAACGGGGGAAACGATGCATACTACTGCGGTCGCTTCATCATTGCCAAGATCGCTTCACCCCATTAATCGCACAGAGAGGAAGAACTGCATGTCTACCTTATTGTATATTACTGCCCATCCTCATGATCATGAAACCTCCTTCAGCATGGCTACGGGCAAAGCATTTATTGATGCGTATCGTGAAAGTCACCCTTCTGATGAGGTTGTTCACCTCGATCTGTATCGCTCGGATATCCCCCATATCGATGCGGATGTCTTCAGTGGTTGGGGCAAACTGCAATCGGGTAGTGATCTGACTTCCGAAGAGCAGACCAAAGTAAGCCGTTTGAATGAACTGTCGGATCAATTTGCCTCAGCAGATAAATATGTTTTTGTAACCCCGATGTGGAACTTCTCGTTCCCTCCTATTCTGAAGGCTTATGTGGACTCGATCTGCGTAGCTGGCAAAACATTTCGTTATACCGAACAAGGTCCTGTCGGACTGCTGTCTGATAAAAAAGCACTGCATATTCAGGCTCGCGGTGGCATTTATTCCGAAGGCCCAGCGGCTCAGATGGAATCCGGTCATCGTTACTTAAGCATTATCATGTCTTTCCTCGGCGTGCCGAAGCTTGATGGCATTTTTGTTGAAGGGCACAATCAATATAAAGACCGTGCAGATGAGATTAAGCAACAAGCTATCGAGCAAGCACGCACTTTCGCAAAACAGTTTTAAGAGAGGTAGTTCAAAAAGTCCGCTTTTGATTACGAATGATGCCTAGTGGCATCATCAGCATCGAATATGGGATTCACCCGAACTGTCCGTTGCTCACGTAGTTTTCCCTACGCTCCGCTACTCCATTTCTAGCTTCATCCCATCTTCTCGGTACTGAAAACCGACCTTTTTGAACACTCACTTAAAGTATAGAATAACAATTAAAGCAAAAACAAAACCCGCGTGCTACCTAGGGGATAATCCCAGGAAACACGCGGGTTTTCAATGTATAATCAACCTAGAGCTTATTGATGCCCAGCGCTGGCACGGCTCATGGTTTCAAGTTTACGTGTGATCGCATGACGGTCTACTTTTAATCCCCAGATCATTTCAATAATCTGCTCTTTCTCCTCAGGACTGTCGGCATGCTTCAGTTGCATTAACAGATCATGCATTTGTTCATTAATGCCTTCAAATTGAATCCATAAATCCTGTCTTACCTCTTTAGAATCCAGATGATGATTCGCATCGACTTCTTCCTTCAATGCTTGCAGAATAGCATCTTTCCATTCGTCATCACCCAGCTGTTTCGCAATGTTCAGGAGATCCAGATAATCGTCAACAAGAAGTGAGTTCAATTCAGCATGTGTTTTCATCGTTTATTGCATCCCCTTTTCGTTCTATTTACCAAGTATTATACTCGGTATTTCAGGTTATGCAATAGTTGTCGAGAAAAATAGTGGATTGTCCAGTTTCATGTCATGTTTTGACGAATGATTAATCTCCGATTAAGACTTGAGTTGTTGCAATAACTGCACACGGTAGGCTTCACTTTCAAGCGATTGAATTTCCTTATATTCTTCAGCGGTTAACACTTTGGGTTCCCCCGCTGCCTTGGCGATCATATATACCTTCGCGCTTTCTTCCACCACCTGAGTGCGGTAATAGGCTTCGCGGAGGTTTTTACCGGTCGTAACCAATCCGTGATTGACGAGAATGAGTGCCGTATGTTCTTCTACCTTTGCTGAGACTGCATCGGCAAGAAGCTTCGTCGTTGGCAGAACGTATGGAACAAATCCGATATCACCTACCAAGGCGGACTGATCAGGGAACAAGTGTGGCAATTCATCGAAAACGAGACTAAGTGCGATCGTATATGCCGGATGCGTATGCACAATGGCTTGGATATCAGGATTCACACGATAACTGTACAGATGCATTAATACTTCGGAAGACGGACGTGTTGATCCCGCACGAGTCTCTCCTGTCTCGATATCAATAGCAATCCACTCGTCCGGTTCCAGGTCTTCAAGTGCATAACCGCTCGGAGACAACAACATCGTTCCGCCAGAGCGAGCGCTCAGATTCCCACCGGGTCCGACCACCAGTCCTTGAGCAACTGCTCTCCGAGCATACTTCGTTAACTCTTCCCTTACTTGTTGTTCAGACATGTTGCTCACCACTCCTCATACTTTTCTTTTTAGCATTTTGCGTCAATGCTCATTGCATTGAATCTATTTATTACCTTTTGATTTGATTTAGACTTTGGTAGTTTTCATAAGCTTCCTGCCACAGCTCTGTATCCTCAGGCTCATAGGTCTCGGGGGAAAAGGAAGCAGACATGACCTCCCGTACCTCGGCCAAGCTACTCACTTCTCCATGCGCAAGGAATTGCAGCATGCAATTCCCGGCTGAAGTCGCCTCTGCCAGGCCTGCCACCACCGAGACACCAGCTGCATTAGCTGTAAACTGGCATAATAGTCGATTGTGTACACCACCACCAACCATATGAATGACACGAGGTCTTGTACCTGTAACCAACTGCAGTTCATCCAGCGTCTGTCTGAATTCCAGTGCAAGACTTTCCAGAATGCAGCGTACAATCGCTCCAGTCGTTTCAGGCACAGTCTGTCCAGTGAGACTGCATTGTTGCCGTATTCGTTCAGACATATTTCCTGGCGCCAAATACACGCCATCTCCCGGCGATACATAACTTTGATGCGGCGTTGCCAAGGTAGCCAATTGAATCAGTTCTTCATGTGTAAAAGGTTGATTCTCCCGCTCCCATTGCCGTTTGCATTCCTGTAGCAGCCACAAGCCTGAACGATTTTTCAGGGTACGTACTTTTCCACTTACCGTCCCTTCATTGGTGAATCCTAATGCACGACTTCGGTCATCCAATACAGGTGTATCACGCTCCACACCCATAAGAGACCAAGTTCCACAGCTGATAAAAGCAAAATCCGAATCCATCGCAGGAATCGCTGCCAAGGCAGATGACGTATCATGTGATCCCACAGAGACTACCTGCAGCGGTCCAGTCCGTAACTCGGCGCACAACTCATTTGTTAAATCACCCAGCACGGTACCGGGTTGAACGAGTTTTGGAAATAATGTTTCCGGTATACCGAGACGCCCGATCAGATTTTCATTCCAACGCGCCTCGCCTGCATGCAACAGCCCACTGGTACTTGCAATCGTATACTCACAAGCCTGCTGACCAGACAGATAATAGTGAAATAAATCCGGCATAAATAACATGCGCACATCCGGACGCAAACCTTCGGTCTGCTCTCGTACACTGCCTAGCAGTTGAAATACTGTATTGATCTGCTGCGGCAGAACGCCGGACATGGAGTACAGTTCTTCTTCTTTCACCATGTGCAGAACTTCTTCCATCCACTGTGCATTGCGTGTTTCCCGATAATGACGCGGGTTCGAGCACAACCTTCCTGCACCATCCACCAGTCCATAGTCCACTCCCCACGTATCCACTGCTATAGAACGGACCGATGGAGAGATGCCTTGCGTCCCTTTCACAATGCCTTGTTTTAATTCATGAAAAAGTCGCAAGAAATCCCAATACAATCCGTCCCCCAGCTGCACGGGTTCATTGTTGAAGCGATGCACTTCTTGTAACGAGAGTCTGCTTCCATCAAAAGAACCCCGGACTACGCGTCCACTCCCAGCGCCGTAATCGGCAGCAAGCACATGTGTTGCTTGATCGCCCATTTTTTCAAGCCTCCTTAACTCTACGCGATAAGCCGTATTCGAGTTCTGAACACAGCTTTCAAGAGAACGCCATGTTACCTCATTTCATAAGGAACATGGCGTTTGACAGGAATGGAACTTTATTTTAACGATACAACGGACCAAATACACTGCAAGCACGGTAATCTGCACTCTCCGGCTCACTTGTGCCGAACAATCCCCATGCACGCGGACGGAAAATTTCCGTTTCAGGTACATTATGCATATTTACCGGAATGCGAAGCATAGAAGCGAGTGTAATCAGATCAGCACCGATGTGTCCATACGAGATGGAGCCATGGTTGGCGCCCCATTGATTCATGACTTCGTATACGGAAGTAAACGCTCCAGATCCGGTTAGAACAGGTGCAAACCAGGTGGATGGCCAGGTTGGGTCTGTCCGCTGATCCAGCGTATCATGCACATCTTCAGGCAGATCGACTGTGTAACCCTGAGCGATTTGCAACACTGGTCCCAGTCCTTTAACCAAATTCAGACGTGTCATCGTTACAGGCATGCCACCTTTGGTCAGGAAATCCGCTGAATAGCCGCCCCCGCGGAAATACTCTACGGATGCCGGTCTCCACGATGTTGCTTTTAAACAGTCCTGAACTTCCTCATCTGTAATTTCCCAGAATGGCTTGAGTACAGGCTTACCATCTCTGGACTGTTGCCCAGTGCCATCCAAAGCTGCGGACCCGGAGTTGATTAGATGCAGAATGCCATCCTTTGCGTTTCCTTCCAACTGGTGCCCCGTCACACGCTGTACCGAATCCGGACTCCAATACGTACGCACATCAGCAAAGATCTGTGCCGTATGTGTGAGCAGCGAACCGAATAACATCGATACCCCGTTCAGGCTGTCATTCTCCGTTGCAACCAGATAAGGCGCACGTTTGCCATTCCAGTCAAAGGAAGAGTTTAATATCGACTCCAGAAAATCTCCGTTAGGTGAATGATCCGTCCACTGCCGTTGTCCCTGGAAGCCGGATACAATCGCGTGGTGACCCATCGATTCCTCTGTAAAACCAAGCTCTGCCAATCTTGGATTGCCAGCCATCAAGTCACGCACGATTTGGGTCATTTTCACAACGGTTTCCCATTCGTACTCTTTGCGTTTGCGATCCGTTTGCAGATGGGCAGCATTGTTGTCCGGACCTTCACTACAATTCTCCTTCACCCAGGCCAGTGCGAGCTTATACTCCTCAGGATCGTAGATTTCTTCTTCGATACGACGAGTGAGTTCGCTCATATCCACATATTCGTTGCGCATGCCCAGATATTCCTGAAAAAATGAATCGTTCACAATTGAGCCTGCAATCCCCATGGATACCGATCCAATGGACAGATAGGCTTGCCCTTTCAAGGTCGCGGCTGCAAGACCCGCACGGCTGAACCGAAGCAATTTCTCACGCACGTCATCGGGAATTGTTATATCCCCTCCGTCCTGAACATCCTCTCCATAGATCCCAAAGGCCGGAATCCCCTTCTGTGCATGGGCAGAGAGAACTGCCGCCAGATATACAGCACCCGGACGTTCAGTTCCGTTAAACCCCCAGATAGCTGTTGGAGTGGATGGTGACATATCCATCGTTTCCGTACCATAACACCAGCATGGTGTCACGGTGATCGTTACGCCAACGTTGGAACGGCTGAATAGTTCTGATGCTGCGGCAGCTTCGGCAACTCCGCCAATACAGGTCTCGGCCACAACACACTCTACCGCGGAGCCGTCAGGATAACGCAGTTCAGCTGCAAGCAGTTCGGCAACAGATGTCGCCATCCGCATCGTTTGCTCTTCCAGTGACTCCCGAACACCCTTGCGTCTTCCATCAATCGTGGGACGAATACCAATCTTGGGGAAAGCCTGCTTATAACGATAATCCTGATGTGTCATACTGGAATGTCCTCCTTCAATTCGTTTCATAGAATTTGGGTTGAATTGAGAAACCTTCTGTCTGATCCATGTGCAGTGTGATTGGATTGAGATAATTGACGGAAATACAACCGATACCCGAGTGGCGCGCACGAGTTACATACACAGATTATCAAGAGCCTTACTTGTTATTGAATGCGTTTACATATTTGAAAAAATACCAATAAACCACTTCATTAATTAGCTATGTATGTAGTTCCTCTATTCAAGAAAATGGAACGTGCATGAGCAAATTTAACAAAATGGTTTATGTAGTAAAGACGTTCAGAACCCTTTAGGGTTATCGGTAACCCTAACATAGCATGAGCCTATCTTGCTGTCAATTGGCATTATCCTATAGAATGGTAAGACTATGTTGCGGAAAGGTTAGATTCTAATGATTACCATTTACGATATTGCCAAAAAAGCCAACGTCTCCGCCATGACGGTCTCCAAGGTCATTAATCATACAGGCCGCATAAGTTCCGCGACACGTGAACGTGTGCAACAGGTGATCGACGAACTGGGTTACATCCCGAACTCCAATGCACGCAGCCTTGTGCTTCAACGAACCCAGATGCTCTCCCTGCTCATTACGGATATTACCAATCCTTTTTATACAACACTGGCGCGTGGTGCTGAAGATGCAGCCCATCTTCGTGGGTACCGTCTTTTATTCGGCAATAGCGACGAGGATTACAATAAGGAAAAGGATTACGTAGATGCGATTCTGTCTACTCGCGTGGATGGTGTACTCTTTGCCCCAGCGGGAGATCGTTCTCTCCAACATCTGAAACAGCTGCAGGAACGTCACATTCCGTTTGTTTTTCTGGACCGCACCGTACCTGGCATTACGTCAGATATCATTGCCGGAGATAGCCGGGAAGGCGCAATTGAACTGATCCGATATCTGGTGCAATTGGGGCACCGGCGCATTGCACTGGTCAATGGTTCTTCGGAGGTTTCTACCGCCAGACTGCGGGAGGAAGGTTATATAGCGGGTTTGCGTGAGGTCGGAGCTGATATCGATCCCGAGCTTGTGCTTCGAACGGGATACCGGGATTTCAGCGATGAAGAGGGACTGGATCGACTACTCTCTCAACCGGATCAACCAACAGCCATTTTTGCCGCCAACAACATGCTGGCCATTGGGGTCATTCGGCTTTTGCGCAAACGAGGACTGCGTGTACCAGAAGACATTTCTGTTGTGTGTTTCGACGATCTGGATCTGGCTTCCGCCTTTGACCCTTTTCTGACCGTAGCTGCACAGCCCGCATATGATTTTGGATTTCGAGGGGTACAGATGCTGATTGACCGAATTGAGGGCAAGGCCCCTTCCGAGGCCCAAACCGTTATTCTACCATCAGAACTGCGCATACGGGCTTCGGCTGCTGCTCCACGTGAGCAAAAATAGAGTTAAGCACGTGAGTTAACTAAATATTATCGTGTAAATGATTAGTCCCACTTATCTGGATTAGGTCCCGTTCAAATTCGAAAAATGTACAACATAAAAAGGGTGCACCGGAGATTACGCTCTGGTTGCACCCTGTTTGATATTCATTCGTTAGAATGACCCGTTCGTCCGAACCGGTTGGTTCGTCAGGTTCATTCAGGTTCGGCGTTTCATTCAGTTCCATACATGCCGATATTTCTACCGCTCCGACTGTAATGCAAGAGCGACCTCACGAACGAGTCCCGGGAACCAGTCCATCAGAGGTTCGAACGTATAACCTGCTTGTTCTGCCTTGGTCGTCTCCATCGTCCATGATTGCTCGATCCCGAAGGGTGACATGTCTTCTTTCACAGTTTCCTTAAGGATCTGGGACTGCATGCCCGTGACCGTCTCGATCAGATGTATCATGGCTGACAGCGTAATCGCACCCTTGGAAGCTGCATTCACCGGACCGGTAATGGACGAATGTCCAAGCCACGCGAGAAATCTTGCCGCTTCTGTGGAATTGATGAATCCAATCTCCGCATCCGGATTTGGCATGCCAATCGGTTTTCCTTTTTGCACATGTTCAATATGAAAATGAAGTCTTCTCGTATAATCATCAATCCCGAGTACAATTGGGATGCGCATTGCCACTACCGGGAAATCTGCTTCCTGGAAAAATACAGCCTCCGCAAGCCGTTTGCCTTCTCCATACGAAAAATCCTCCGCACCCCCATACTGTAATGGATATGTATACGGGTCAAAATCCGTTTCCTTAAATCCAGGTCTGGGATCACCGTACACCGAGAGTGTGGATGTCAGAACGTATCTTTTGGTTCGTCCTGCAAAAGCTTCACATGCCGCTTTCGCCGCATCCGGTGAATAACAAATATTATCGTACACAACATCCCACAGGTCTGTCTGCGCAACCTCTGCCAGAGATTCCGGGTCTTCACGATCCATCTTGATTCGGTTGACTTCGGGTCCGAAGTCAACATCCGCTTTACCACGAGTTGCGACTGTGATCTGAGACTTCCCTTCCCACAGCAGGTGATCCACCAGACGTTTACCAAAAAAACGTGTACCCCCAAGTATAAGTACTTTATTCATCCAAAAAACCTCCTATCTTGTTCGATTATGTTTAACAATTTGAAGCATGGTGTGAGCATTCCGTTGAAACTCATATGAAGTTGGTTCTTCGGATACCGTGTACCCAAGCTCTTCAAGTATTAATTTTAATTCATCCATGTGCTTGTAACGTTCACCAGACAGTTCCACAGTTGGAAAAATACGAACCTCTCGTTTGCTCACACGCAGCAGCTCCATTATGGTTGCAACATGAAAATCAACATCCAATCGATCCGCATACGTAAACAGGAAATGGGCGGATAACGTCAGATTGAATTGTTCATCGGCAAAGGGTAGATCCGGGAGCACAGACGCTACATAACGGTCAGGAAACATTCTCATATCTGCGACGCAATCTGTGATGGCACGAGTTCGTTCTTCCTTTAACCCTTGGATTGATCCAAATTGATCCCACACATATATGCCTTGCACCGATTCCATCTGTTTCATCGTATGCTCAATGTCCTGAAATCCCTTTACTTCAAGCTCGTCGATCTCGTATTTGTAGGCAATATCTACGGCCACGGGATCAGCACCCAACTTGCGCGCCTGGCTACTGAACGAACACGCTCCACCTGGACAATCCAGAATGGACCTGCCATTAATCTCGTCCACCGTTAAGTTGAACATCTTCATATATTCCTCGAAGGTTCTTCCTATGAAAACAATTTGTTTCAGTTCCAAACCACCAGATTCATTGGACTGCTGATCTTCTCGGCTGTTCTTCTGACGCTCTCCATTGTTGCTCAGCTCATCTCTGCTCAGCTCATCTCTGCTCATCTCGTCTCAACTTCCTTTCCTGCGCTTGAATCAATCGTTAGGGAACACAAGCCCAATCTGCTTCCGAATCTGATCCATGACCTGCATCGTAACATAGGAGCGTTCATACGTGTTCATGTCAGACTCCTTTTTGCCTTCCTGAACCAGATTCACGAACTCCTCCACTTCATAATACATCGCCGGATGGTTTTGTTCGACTGTGAGCTGCTCCACCGTACCGTCATTGTATCGTATCTCTGCATGTTCAGGTGAACCAATCTTGTCAATGATGATGCTACCCAGTTCCCCCATGATTTCGCTTGGGACATGAGAGTTGGAGATTTTGGAGTACGTAACGACCGCGTCCATGCCATCATAATCCAGAAGCACACTGCCTTGTCCATCCACGCCTGATTCCAGCATCATCGCTTGGGACTGAACCCGGTTAGGTGCACCGAACAATGTAATCAACGGATAGAGACAATACACACCGAGATCCATTAACGCCCCATTAGCGAGTTCAGGCTTGAACGCATTCAGGACGATCCCCTCTTTGTACTTGTCGTAACGCGAAGAATACTGAGAGTATCCTGCTACGTATTTGCGGACAGGACCGATTTTATGCAGGCTCTTCTGCACCATTTTGAACTGGGGAACAAGGGTCGATTTCATCGCTTCCATGAGCAGAACCTCGTGTTCTCGTGCTGTATCGATTATGCTCCGAACTTCGGCGCTATTTGCAGCCAGAGGTTTCTCACACAATACATGTTTACCGTTTCTCAGAAAAAGCTCAGCCTGCTCTGCATGAACCGTATTCGGTGTTGCAATGTAGACTGCATCAATCACATCACTTGCCGCCAACTCTTCCAGATCGGTGAAGCGGTGTTCAACATCATATTTATCTGCGAATGCATTAGCCTTATCTTCAGTTCTTGAATACACGGCGGCTAATTTGAATCCATCAACCTGCACTGCGGCTTCAAGAAGCCTTTCTGTAATCCAGTTGGTACCCACTACGCCAAAACGAACCATGCTTACCTACCTCTTTCATCTATAAATTTCATTTGAGTTCTATATGAGTTCAACTAAAGAATATTTACACTTACACTCCGATGACAGAATAACCTTCCGATCGCTGTTATCCCCAGATTTTTTTAAATTCCCTTCTTCAAAGGGAAAAATCCGGGGATAAAGGCGAACGCTTCGCTTCTTCACGTTATTTCTGTCCTCTCCGTTCTCGTGTAGAAAGTTTAGTTGAACCTATATAACCTGTATACCATCCTGTATATTGTAGCTCATATTTCGTTCAGATTGAAGGAAGGTACTTTATCCCAGATATTGATATCTTGCTTTTTAAGTTGAAACTTCGTCAATCCCTTGGAATCAGGGGTATAATTAGAGATGAGGTGATCATCGTGGAAAGTCCAGATCAAGATCGCATACTGCCCAAATCTATAGATGAAAAATACTGGCATGCCATCATCAACAACGATAATTCTTATGATGGAACATTCTTTTACGGTGTGCAAACAACGGGCATTTTCTGCCGACCTTCCTGTAAGTCCAGAGCACCCAAAGCTGAAAATGTGCTGATATTTCAACATGTTGAAGAAGCATTGGCACGAAAGTTCAGACCCTGCAAACGTTGTAAACCTACAGGCGAGCGGGTACCTGATCAGGAGTGGATATACGGGATCACGGATTACATCGAACATCATTACGCCGAACCTCTAACCTTGGATGTCCTTGCCTCTGTAAGTCATGGCAGTCCTTATCATCTGCATCGTGTGTTCAAGCGGATTACAGGCCGCACACCGGTTCAATATATTCAGGATAAACGAATCACAGAAGCCCGGAAGTTGCTTGAACATACCGGACTTACCGTCACCGATATTGGCCGCCATGTCGGTATACCTAACTCAGCTTATTTCATTACTGTATTTCGCAAACACACAGGACTCACACCTGTACACTACCGCGAAAGGCATGAGAACTTATGAAGACAAATCTTACTTACAAAGTGCCCAAAACGTTACTCAACAAGGGGACAGGGTTCCTTAATGGCTATACACATACGCTGAATCCTTACACAGGCTGCGCCTTCGGTTGTTCCTATTGTTATGTCAGACAGATGCCTGTTTCCTTATTTCGCAAAGAGGATTGGGGGAGCTGGGTGGATGTGAAACAAGAGGCCTCCCGAGTGTTCGCCAAAGAGTTGCAACGTGCCCTGACCAAAGGGAAAGTCACTCTGTTCATGTCATCCAGTACCGACCCGTATCAACCCGCCGAATACAAGGAGTGTATCACGCGTTCATTGCTTGAAACCATGTTACAGTATCCGCCCGATTTTGTATTAGTCCAGACCCGCAGTCCACTCGTTACCCGGGATATAGATCTGCTACAGCAGTTAGGTGACCGGGTTCGGGTCAGCATGACGGTGGAGACGGATTTGGACGATATGCGCAAGCATTTCAGTCCTTCCGCTCCCCCAATTGCAGGCCGATTACGTGCATTGGAACAGTTGCGGGATGCCGGAATACCGACACAGGTTGCGATTGCTCCCGTATTACCCAGCAGTGAACAGTTTGCAGCCATCTTGAGACCTCTGGTTCAGCGTGTATGCATTGACGATTATTTCATGGGCGATGGCAGCGAGGGCAAGCGAACCCGGCGACTCGGCATGGAGTCGCTCTATCAAGAAGTGGGGATGGAGCATTGGTATCATCCAGATGCGTATCAGACTGTTGTACAGTGGATGAAAAACGTTTTTGCCGAAGATGAGATTTGGATCAGTCAGGCGGGATTTGAGCCCTAAATAGCTATATATAGATTTTAATTAAAAGTCTCCATTTAATAAAAAACAGCCCCTTTCCTTGTTTGAAGGAAAAGGGGCTGTTCGTTATGACATAAGCAATAATAGCTATTATTTATCCAATGTATACAATGGCAGATCCACTGGCAATGCAGCTGGGCGCTGACACGAGCTTTTCATCTGGTAGAACGTCTGCTCATCTGATGAATCGTGGAATGCCCACATGGCCTCAAGTACGTGGTATGCCAGTTCCCCACTCGCACGGTGTGCACGTCCACTTTGGGCTGCATAGGCCATATCTGCCACACCGATGCCGCGTGTATTTTCCTGATATCCTGGGAGAAGCGGAACTTCCGTCCATTCATGTTCGCCTAACAAACGGTAACGAACGGGACCCCCGAAGGTATTGGGGTCAGGTACCTGCAATGTACCGTGCGTGCCATATATCTCAATCGGTGGCAATGCACTTCCGCCAAATACGTCAAAACTTGTAATCAGTGTGCCAATGGCTCCCTGTTCAAACTGTAACAGACCGGTAACATGAGTAGGAATTTCGACGGGAACCGTCTGGCCCCTCTTTTTCTCACTCGTAATCGTCCGCTCTTCCATGGCTTTACCTGTCATACCTGCGATCGACTTGATCGGTCCCATAAGTTGAACCAATGCGGTGAGATAGTACGGACCCATGTCAAACATTGGCCCACCGCCAGAGGCATAATAAAACTCCGGATCGGGATGCCAGTGCTCATGACCACGGCTCATCATAAATGCGGTCGCCGCCACCGGCTTGCCGATCACTCCCTCCTCCACCAATTGAAGTGAAGTCTGGATGCCTGAACCAAAGAACGTCTCTGGCGCGCAGCCCACGAGCAATCCTTTACGCTTTGCTGTTTCGAGCACGGCCTGCCCTTCTTCACGGGTAACAGCGAGCGGTTTTTCTACATAAACATGTTTGCCAGATTCAAGCGCCCGCAAGCATACATCCGCATGTACGGAAGGAATCGTCAGGTTGATGATCAGCTCAATCTCGGGATCAGCCAAGATTTCGTCGACGCTGTATACGTTAGGCACGTTATAGGCTGCTGCCTGCTCCTCGGCACGTTTCCGGTCGAGATCCGCAACAGCAACAAGTTCCAGCACCTCGAACCGGTGACAGTTTTCCATATAAATACCGCTGATTTTACCGCAGCCAATAATGCCTACTTTCATTGTTTTCATACCTGGGGCTCCCTTCGCCGTGGATCAGAAATGGTTTATCCGTTGAGGATGAATGGTTAACACTGAAGTTACGTTTGCAATCCAACTACAATCTCATTAGTTTTGGTTGTCCGCCATACCTGTGTACACTTCGGTTGCTGAACTTACTCGACTCTTGGCAAGTTCTTTGCCTGCTGCTGTCCATTTGAATCCGCTGCGCATCATTTCAGTCACGGGTTTCATGTCTACAATGTCTGCATGGTGTCCCAGTGAGTTGTAGAATACCCGCCCCGCGCCCCAGCGTTTCGTCCAGACAACAGGCATATCTACGGGGCCATTCGCCGCATGCGGACCAGTCACTACTGGAAAACGAGTTGTTGCCAACACTTCCACTGCCGGGTCTACGTGCAGGTAGTACTGTTCACTTTTCACCTGAAAATCTTCAATATGATCCAATAACGGGCTAGAGCCACGCTTCATGTTTACCATGTACTCCACACCATCATTGCCTGGATGAGCAACCCATTGTCCACCCGTCATAAACTGCCAGTCTACGTTATTTCGGAAGGCATCACACATCCCGCCATGAAGACCAGCCAAGCCCACACCGCTCTGAACAGCCGCTGATACGTTATTGACCAGTTCTTGCTCAATCTGTCCCATTGTCCACAACGGCACGATCAAATCCAGACCCATCAGCTTCTCTGCATCCGCATAAGACTCCAACGTATTTGAGACTTCAACCTCAAACTGTTCTTCCTTCAAAATACGTTCAAAAATCGCTGCTACCTGCTCCGGCTCATGTCCATCCCAGCCGCCCCATACAATCAGTGCTTTACTCATCGTTTATTCACTCGCTTTCGCCTAGTTTTATGTGTTCAACCTTATTTCTGACGTCACTGTCTTGCTTGCTCACATCTCTTCAAGCGTCACCCAGCGCCGTTCTGTTACCGAACGTTCTACCGCTTCCAGTACAGCCTGACAAGCGACCCCGTCATGGAAACTCGGTGATGGTTGGCGTCCTTCAGAGATCGCTGTTACCAGCTCCAGCATTTCATGGGTGAACGTGTGCTCGAATCCAATCGTATGTCCGGCAGGCCACCAAGCTTCAGCATATTTATGTGCCGGATCGGTTGCCAGTACACGGCGGAATCCCTGTACGTCCTCTTCATCCTTTGTGAAATAGACTTCCAGTTCATTCATCCGTTCAAAATCAAATCGTACACTGCCGAGACTGCCGTTAATCTCAAACGAGTTTGTACTCCGATGCCCCGCTGCAAAACGTGTAGCCTCGAAGCTGCCCAGCGCACCTCCTGCGAATCTTGCCAGGAACAACGTAGCGTCGTCGACGGTCACTTCTCCTTTCGGTGCATTCGCATTCGAACTGCCCTTTGCACTCAGCCCGGTCATCTCCGCTGCAAGTGGTCTTTCTTTGATGAAGGTTTCGCTCATGCCGATGACTTCCTGAAATTCACCAACAAGGAAACGAGCCAGATCGATTAAGTGCGCGCCCAGATCCCCATGGGAACCGGAACCAGCCACTTCTTTTTGCAAACGCCATACCAGCGGGAACGAAGGGTCCATGATCCAGTCCTGCAAGAAAAAAGCACGGAAATGATAGATCTTACCCAGTCGTCCGCTCTCCACCAGATCCTTCGCCAATTGCACCGCTGGTGAGAAACGGTAGTTGAACCCGACCATATGTGCGACTCCAGCATCCTCTGCTGCCTGAAGCATCTCACGCGAATCCGCAAGTGACAGGGCCAGTGGTTTCTCACAAAACAGATGTTTGCCCTGACGAGCTGCTTCCAACGCAATTTCCTTATGGGCATCACTTGGCGCGTTAATATCAATCAGATCGATATCATCCCGCTTCACCAGTTCGCGCCAATCCGTTACACTTTCGGACCAGCCGAACTGGCTCGCCGCCTCTTGAACTCCCTGCTCGTTACGTCCACAGATCACAGACATCTCAGGCTGCAACGGAGCAGACGGGAAAAACATCGGCAGACTGCGATAGGCATTACTGTGGGCCTTCCCCATAAATTTGTATCCAACCATTCCGACACGAAGACGATTTGACATGGTCATTTCCTCCTTTGGAATAATAAAAAGTCTTTCAATATGTGTACCAATAAACTATTGACGGATAGAAGAAGCACGGATGATCAGTTCGGTAGGCAACAACGCTCTCGCTGATTCGGTTACCGCTACAACAGAGTTATTCGCTTTATGTGTCTCACCCACAGACCCATGCATAAGCTTCGATACAGCAAGTTCACCCATTTCAAAAAATGGAACCCTCACGCTGCTCAGTGGCGGAACCGCCATCTCGGCGGCATCAGAGTCGTCATAACCCACAAATGCCGGAAAATCCGCAGGCCCTATTCCCCGCTCACGCAAACCATGCATGACACCAATGGCCATCCGGTCATTGGCCGCAAATACAGCATCAATCTCATGTAGACGATCTGCTACAATCGCTGCCGCCTCAATGCCACTTCGTCTACTATAATTCCCCTCAAGCAATAGACTCGGGTCCAGCTCCATACCTACTTCTTGCAGGCCATGACGAACGCCTTCCATTCGCTCCTGGCTGTTGGAATAGCTGTCCGGACCATTGAGAAAAGCGATTTTGCGATATCCCTGATCCGTAAGATGACGTATGGCAAGCCTGCTTCCTTCCACGTGATCCGCATCCACTTCCGTGAACGATTGGCCCTCAAAGTGCTGATTCATAACACAGAATGGGTGTCCTTCCTGATGAAGCTGCTGCATGGCCGCCAGTTCTTCATGATCATCTCTGGCACCAAGGATAATGCAGGCGTCCACTTTCTGACGCCGGAATAGATCCGTATAATTCATCACTTCACCGGGTGTCCGGAACATAACCAACAGGTCCATGCTATTGTCTCTGGCTTTGCTTCCAATCCCACTCAGCATTTCCGAGAAGAAATACGCCGAGAACAGATGCGCCTTCGGAACATAAGGTAATACCACGCCAAGGTTCCCGCTTTTACTTCTGGCAAAACTGCGAGCAAGAGCGCTGGGCACATAGCCTAACTGTTCGGAAGCTTCAAGAACCTTGCGGCGTGTCTCTTCTTTAATAGGACCTACCCCATTAAGCACCCGGGAGACTGTCGCCTCGGAAACACCCGCAAGATCAGCCACTTCTTTACGAGATGCCATGAATATTCCCCCCCTTCTAGCTCACCTATAAATGATATAATAATTAAAAATCGATATTTATGTACGCGCGTACATTTTCTCATGCCATGTAACCGTTGTCAATGCTTTTAACACAAAAAATAATGAGGGTTTGGGTTAAACCAGGCCCTCATTATTATCTTGCCAGAGATGGTACTTTCTTTAACTCCATGCCCTGTAACCTTAAGGGTTTAAGTTACTTATCAAACTCAATACAACGATTTCAGTTGATCCTATTTGTTCAATTATGGGAAGTGCAGCTCACAACGTCGTTGTAACGCCAAGATCAACGGAGGATTGACTAAACTCAGCCTGCTCCATTGTTTTCGCATGACTCGGAATGCGATCCGAGGGTTCTGGCGTGGATTGGAGCTGTCTTACTTTGTGCAGCACTTCTTTGTTCGGCAGGAAGTGTTGGGAACGAATAAACCGAATTGTTTTGGTTTTGGCACGCATAACAATCGAATCCGTCTCGGCGCGATCATCCGCAAGATACCGTACCCCTCCCAAGATCTCACCTGGCGTCACACCTGTTGCGGCAAAAATAACATCCTCCGTGCCGATCATATCCTGCATCGTTAACACTTTGTAAGGATTATCAATTCCCATCTGCAAACAGCGCTGGAATTCGTCTGCGTTGGCAGGCATCAGACGACCTTGAATCTCACCCCCAAGGCAAGATAGCGCTGCGGCAGCCAGCACACCTTCTGGCGCTCCTCCAGATCCGACATACAGATCAATGCCCGCCTCCGGGAAGGCTGGTGCCATCGCCCCAGCAACATCACCGTCACTGAGGAACTTGATCCGCACACCGACCTTGCGCAGCGTCTTGATTGTACTCTCGTGCCGCACACGATCCAGAATCATCACAGTGAGGTCCGAGATGTTTTTGTTCAATGCGGCAGCGGCTTTCTCCAATGTGACTTCTACCGGGTCTTCAATGCTGACCTTGCCTACAAGCGCAGGACCTACCGCCAGTTTCTCCATATACATGTCCGGTGCGTGGAGCAGGTTACCTTTTCCGGCCACTGCAATAACCGATAGAGCGTTGTTCAGTCCTTTGGCCACGATTTCTGTACCTTCGAGCGGGTCTACAGCCACGTCAACCTCAGGGCCCTCAGCGTTGCCCACTTCCTCGCCGATGTACAACATGGGTGCTTCATCCATTTCTCCTTCACCGATTACCACCGTGCCGCGAATGGACACGGAATCGAACATGGCGCGCATGGCCAAAGTAGCCGCTTCATCTGCACTGTTCTTGTCGCCTCGTCCCATCCAGGGTGCTGAAGCTAACGCAGCCAATTCTGTTACTCTGACAATTTCCAACGCCAGTTCGCGTTCCATTTTTCCCACTTCCTTTCCAATTTCCAAAAGCATAACGTGAAAGCGGTACTAAATCCATCGCAAATCCATATGAAATTGATCTATAAAAGGCGTAGCAGCGCCTTTTTAACGATTTATACCTTATTTATCCAATTAATATATTGATCGATTTCGCTCCTTTTTTCGGCTGGTTTTAAGAGTCCAATCCTCCTGATTTCTCACTTGGAATATTAATTTTATTTTCCATTTTCCGCTCAAAAAACTAAATAGTTCAACATGGTGAATTAACACGTCTGTTTTATGCGCAAAAGTTCTTTTAACATGAGGTATATACAACTTATATACTGATTATTAAGAACGTAACGCTATCTAACAAACTACGAACGAAAACGATTTTCGGCTGACTGTCCAAACGTAGAAATAAACTAATAAATTGTAATGATGATCCTTAAGATCAGCCTATTACCTTCACGATTATTGAGCAAAATATTACTACCAGTTATGTATTAATCAGGCCTTTAACTTTTGCTAAAGCCATAGATACAGCTTATGAAGGTCATCGAAAATAATAAGTTTACATAATATTTATTATGTATTATTCTTCTTCAATTTCTTCATTTTATGATTCAACGGTTCTGGCGAAACATAAAAAAAGCCCGAAAGAATTCTGCTCAATAGCATTTTTCTCCCAAGCTTTTCCCTCGATGATCCAGTTACAATATCTTTTTGGTCATTATAAAATCAATCTGTTCCTCATCTCCCATGTAAAAAGCATGAGCTCCCGTCTGTACAAAACCCATCTTTTCATAAAATGCGATGGCATTTTCATTTTTCTCCCACACGCCTAACCAAATATTCGTCTTGTGATGTTCAGTTGCCATCTCTATGGCTTTTTGGAGCATCACCTTACCAAGCCCATGTTTTTGGAACTCTTTCTTAATGTATACCCGCTCGATCTCAAGGGATTCCTCCCCCATCTTCTCAGATTGAGCATCATTGATATTCACCTTCATATAACCAGCAACTTGATTGTCGACATAAATAAAAAGAAATTGTGAATCCGCCATGGACAGTTCGTTTTCTAATTGTTCCCGGTTAAACGCTTTTTCCAGATAAGCATTCATATTTTCAGGCGAATTCTGCGCTTTAAACGTTTCATTAAACGTCTCATAACTAATCTCCCGCAGTTCACACACCTGTTCAATGGTACATATCTCTATACGAATCGTCATCTATAATCACATTCCTTCATCAAGTTAATCATTTGTTGCAAATGCAATAAAAAAGTATTACATTGAATCTAACTCAATTTTGTTGTATTTGCAACATAATATAAAAGAAGAGGTTGAATGAATTGAAATATGTACTTTTTGTCGCAGGAATTCTAATCTTAACGCTTGGTATTTCCTTTACCATTCAATCTGAACTGGGTACTTCACCGTTTGACGCACTGCTGGTAGGATTGTCCCAAAATGTAGGCCTAAGTGTAGGAAGCTGGGAAGTCATCATTGCTTTCCTATTAATCGGATTCAATTCGCTGTTGAAGCAGCAAAAACCCGAACTTCTGGGGCTCATCACCGCATTCATTACAGGTATCGGGATTGATATCTGGCTTTATGTATCTGATTCCTTGATTACGCCCGAAGTTTGGTACACCAAATTAATGACTTTTGTCATTGGTTTAGTAATCATCAGTATCGGCACAGCAATCTATTTACAGACTAATTTCGCACCCATTCCGATTGACCGCTTAACATTAATCCTGCATGAAGTCACTCGAACTCCTTTATTTATGTCGAGAACATTCATTTACCTTGTATTTTTGATTCTGGCGTTTCAGCTCAGTGGGCCGATCTGGATTGGAACGTTGCTAACCGTATGTTTTGCGGGTCTACTTCTTCAGTTCATTATGGGCCATACGAAAAAGATAATAGATCGCATATTAACAGACATGGATACATCGTCGAGCACTGAGCATGAGAAAGAACATTCGATCTAACGAGTGTACACCGTCTACACAATAAAAAGCTGGATCAGAGGTTTCAACCCTGATCCAGCTCACTAAACGTTCTTTCTAACCTTTACGGCTCAATTCCCCATATCAGCTGACCGTTCACATACCCGGTGACCTTATCATGGTTTGCGAACTGACTGCCAGATGCCTTAAACGAGTAATCGTTAGTCTGGGTGTAATTCGACCAATTGTTTTTGGAAAAACGAGCTTGAACCTCTGCACTCTGGCCTGCATTCAGCGTCCCCGCAGCACTTGTAAAGCCCACTTCCAGATAATGATCGGCTCCGGCTACTGGAGTCGCAAGTTTAACGAATTGACTCGTTACATTCGCACTACCCATACTGGCCCAGTCGGACCAGAAACTCTGAGCTTCCTCCCCGTCAATTGTATAGTAATACCGGAGTTTTACATCACTTAACGGAATAGCCGAATTGCCTGAGTTGACCAATTTGAACTTGGGTGAGACGCCGTTGGTCGATGCACTCGTATTGCCGTTAAACGCTTGGATCGTCAAATCCCCGGCAGGTACAGTAACCGTGCTGTCTACTACATTCAATGTAAGTACAGCGTTATTGCCTCCATTAAAGTGAAAGGTTAATACGTTCTCGCCCAGCGGCAGTGTAGAAAGGTAGGATTGGTTCAGTACAACAGCAGAGCTGGACGCTGTATAATTCTGACCTGGTACAAGCGTAGCATTCCCCTTCGTGATGCTTGTAAGCTGACGGCCATTTAGGGTGAGAGATACGTTAATATCCTGCGCGGGATTCGTCGCTTTATCAAATGTTGCATTCACAGGAGAAATCACAGCATTCGTACCCGGTGTTGAATCCACAATTTTGACTTTTAACACAGGGTCCTGGCCTTGATTAAAATCCAGAACAATCGAATGCTCGCCAACTGGCAGTGTCGCCAGATATGCCTTTTTCAGCAGCAATGTGCTTCCGTTCAAAGTATAGTCCGTCGTTGCGGTCAATGCATTATTGCCTGCCCGGAGAGCAGTCAACGTATTGCCATTCGCATTAACGGTTACGGCTTTGTCGCTTTGATTGGGTGTGTATTTGTCAAATTCAACGTTTACAGGTGTGATGGATGCACTGGGGTTAGGATTGTTAACTTTTAGATTCGGCAGCTCATCCAACGTAATGACATAATCACTTTGATAAAGCGTTTTCAATGTTGCCGGATAATTAAAAGCAGAACTCATCAGATGCTCGCCATACCAAGGACAGAAGTACAGCCATCCTGATTTCTCCTCTGTCAGATTTTTCACGCTTGGAATCGTGTCGTTCTCCGTCATGGCTACCATTTTCGTACCGTTCGTCAACTCAACAAGCTTATAGAAAATCGAGGTAATTGCATCCTCATTCGGTACGCCTGACAAACCGTCATAACGGTTGTAGATTGTATTGTATTTATCATATCCGACAAGATCTACCTGATCATCACCCGGATACCAGGCAGGAGAAGTACTGTATACGTAGCTGTTGTAGGTCCAGATCAGATTGTGCAAGCCATACGTCTCGGTCAGTTCGGTATACAGCAGATCCCATAGCTCTTTGTACACTTCTGCGCCTGCCGAAGCCCACCAGAACCATGCACCTTCCCCGTTCAGCCCGCCGTTGCCTTCTGCTTCATGATACGGACGGAAAAGCACTGGCACATCATTATCTTGCAAAATCAGCAATTGTTCTGCCAGATCCTCGATGGTCATCATCACGTATTGATACTCTTTCGTACCGGGAATTACCGCATTTGCTGTATTAAAATTCGTTTCTGTTGGCTTGTAGGTCGCCTCTTTCCAATCCACAAAGTCCCCAAGCTCATACGTATTGAAATTACGAGGTACATTGATATGCCAGGAAGCTGTTGCAATACCTTCACGGTTATTCACCCAATCAATCATGCGATCGGTTGTACCGTCCTCCCAACCATACAACGGATTATAGTTCATCAAATCAAATCCGCGGATAGCCGGATACTTTCCGGTAAGATCATGAATCCATTCGAATTCAAGCTCCGAATCTCCGTCATTCCCTCCTCCGTAGATCTCTTGCTGACCAGAAATAATGTTGTTTCCGTATACCTCCGTTAAATAATTCATCAAAATTTGAGTTTCCGGTGTAGCTTCAGGATCAGTGAGAACTGGCTGCACATTCAGGGGATCCAGATCAGCATGATCCACTGTGAAAGTGTCAAAATAAGCGAAGCCCCATCCAGCCTTCAGCTCAATCGTATTGGCACCCTGATTCAACTTGTGAAAGCCAAAATCGAAGTCTGACCATGTTGTCGTGTAAGGCAGCATATACGCCCCTTTCGTAACACCATTCACGATTAAATTTTGTGACCTGCCATCTGCACTGAGCTCCTGCATATATCGTGTGGAGATCGCGTACATGCCGGTTTCCGGGACAGTCACTGTGAAGGTTAATGTGCCAGAGTTCTGCATCCAGACAAATCCGGCCCCTGAGAATCCGGGCTTGGGTTGCCCATAGATTGAAGTAACCACTTGAAGATCCGGGGTGAGCTGCGCATCTTCGCTTTCGATGGTGAACAATGGTGTGTCTGCATGAACGGGCGCTGTCATTAATCCAAGCAGTAGGACCAATGCCAGCATCATTGCGGTTGCTTTTTTGAGCAAATTTTTCATCAATTCCATCTTCCTTCCCAAGTGAAATATGATAATGAAATGTCAATGAACCCATTCATGATGGCGCTTTCATTTTAACCATAGCACGCACACCAATATTTGTAAATATATGGTGAATGAGAATGTTTGAAATTCTTTTGTACCAGTACTTTGAACAACATTACTCCATCGTCTCACCAATATTGAAGCCAATCGAAAACGGTTCATTATCTGACCAGATTCAGGCCTTGAACTTCATCTCCCATTAGATGACTGTACTTGGCAGAAAACCTAAAAAACAAAAAAAGCATTCCTGTATCGGATGCTTTTTCAAAGTACGTTTCTTCAATTCTCCTTGTTTTTATGTCTACGTCCTGTCCCGGTTCAACTAACGGTTTCCTCGGCAGACGTTTCCCTTATCGCACAACGTTCCCCTGCCTTGCGTACCGCCCGAATAATGCCACCGTAACCGGTACAACGACACAGATTCCCGCACAATCCCGTTTCAATCTGTTCATGAGAAGGCTCAGGATGTGCATCCAGTAATGCCTTGGTTGAGATCACCATGCCCGGAGTACAGTAGCCGCACTGGAAGCCACCTTCCTCCACAAAAGCTTGTTGGATCGGATGCAGAGTGCCTTTCTCCTCGCCGTGCAGGCCTTCAATGGTCGTAATGTCACTGCCTGCACATTGATAAGCCATGACAAGACAGGAGTTCACGGGCTCTCCATCCATCAGAACCATACATGCACCGCAGCGACCAACTTCGCAGGATACTTTGGTACCCGTTAGGTGCAAATGAGTCCGAAGCACATCGACAAGTCGGGTCGTTTGCGCGATCTCCAGATGTTTCTGTTCGCCATTCACAACGGCTGTCCAGTGATTCTCAAGTGGCTTACTCATGATGGGCTCACTCCTTCCTGCAAAGGTACATTTAAAGGTCTGACCAGTTGTTCCCTCGGTACAGGAAGACGGTTAACCCATACGCCTGTTGCCTGATGAATTGCAGCTGTTATGGCTGGCGCAAGCGCAACGGAGCCAATCTCACCGATCCCCCTAGGGCCAAACGCATCACCTTCTGGTAAGTCTTCAATAGCCTCAACCTCCAGATTGGTATGAATATCCTGTATGGTTGGGATCAGGTACGTGTCGAAGTTCGTGGTTACATAACGGCTGTCCTGCATGACCGCATCCTCCGTTAACGTGAATCCAAGCGCCATGACACTGCCGCCTTCAATCTGTCCGATATAACCCATAGGGTTGATAACTGGGCCTGCCGCAACAACATGGCGTGTATCAAGTAGCTTGGTTGCCCCTGTCAATGTATTTACTTCCACCTCTGCTGCAACCGCCGCATACGTATACAAATAATGCCCGCCTACCACATTGTCCGGCGTAGTTGGGTAATCAAACTTTGTATCGAAAATCCATTCATCGGCTTCGCCCTGCGTCGCGAGTTCGGCATACGAGATCACTAAGCCTGAAGGGGCTTCATCTTTCGCCAAGTATTGAGATGCACCTAAATAATTTTCAGCAATTTGAGTACTTTCATTCCCAACCGCAACGATCTCAGCCACTTCAATTCTTTCAGCCTTTTCTGGTGTTTCCGCTTCTGAACTTCCGGCAGGAAGCTGGCCTTTGCGCCATACACCACCAGGTCCTGTTACCAGTTCATCTGCCGGAACGCCGTACATTTCAGACGCGACAGCGAGAACACGGGAACGAAATGGAGTCTGCAATCGTTGAAGAGCCATCCATGCCATCGTTGTTGAACGTGAAGCTGTGCTTGATCCGCTGTGTGGCACACGATCCGTATCTCCAATGATGATACTGAGATCCGATGTACTGCATTGGAATAGATCACATAACATAATTTCCAGCGTTGCAACGAGCCCCTGACCAAATTCCTCGTAGCTGAACGCCACCTCAATCTTGCCTTCGTTGTTCAGGGACAGGCGGCCTCCTGCAGGATCTGGAATGCCATAACCTAGCCCTGCACCATGCATGGCGATGGCTGCTCCGACTCCGCGCTTGATCCACGGCGGCAGAGAAGGATCTGCCGGGGGACTTTGATGTTTTTGCCACAATTCGGAACGATCCAATGCCTCCCATACTTGGGACAGTCCATCTGTGACCAGAATCCGTTGATTTAGCGGCCCGGGATCATTCTTTTCCCTCATATTGCGTCTGCGGAATTCCCAAGGGTCCATGTTCATGATTGCTGCAAGCCGATCCATCTGACCTTCCATGGCAAAAATCGCCTGGTTCCCGCCAAATCCGCGAAACTCACCTGACAGCCCATTATTCGTGTATACAGATACGCCTTCCACATCCACATTCGGAATGGCGTATGGTCCAAGGCAATGCTCGGTACAGAAGTTCAGCACGGGTGCACCAAGTGTGGCGTACGCTCCTGTATCTGCTGTAATGCGGACACGGTGCGCTTGGATTATGCCTTCTCGACTCATGCCAGTCTGCATTTCAATCTTCATTGGGTGCCGTTTCAGCCCTGCACGCACGGATTCTTTGCGTGAATTATGCATTTTCACAGGACGTCCGCATCTCAAGGCCAGTAGTGCACCATAAGGCTGTACGTTAAGTTCATCTTTTCCGCCAAATGAACCACCAATCGGTGAAGACACCACCCGAATATCTTCTTCAGGACAGCCAATAATGCGCGCAAGCTGCATCCGGTCTTTATAACCATGTTGCGTTGCCGCGTATACATTCAGCCGCCCCTCTTCATCCGGGACAAACAGGCCACCTTCTGTCTCCATGTACGCATGCATCTGACGAGGCGTATAATACGTCTCTGTCACGATATGATCACACGTGGCGAAAGCTTGCTCAGCATCTCCACGTTTGATCTCCGTGCGATGCAGCACATTGCCTGGACCATGCTCATGAAGCTCTGGTGCGCCTGGAGCCAAGGCAGCGTCTGTACTATTCAGAGGTGTGAGTTCCTCATACTCTACCCGGATCGCATCCAGCGCAAGTGACGCACGTTCCGGGGAGTCCGCAGCAACCGCTGCAATGGCGTCACCGACATAACGTACAATATCCTCGCAGAACACAGGCTGATCCGGGGTCGCTATGCCAAAACGATTCAGACCAGGCACATCTTTGGAGGTCAGAACCGCATAGACACCTTCCAACGCCTCAGCTTCCGAAGTATCTATAGACAATATACGAGCATAAGGATATTCGCTTCGCAATACTCTGCCATGAATCATGTCAGGTAGCGTCATATCCGTCAGATATTGAAGCTGGCCAGTTACTTTGGGTGCCCCATCTGGCCGCAGGTGCCAGCGTTTCCCGCTCTGTTCCCGATTCAGCAGCATGATCCCTCTCCCCCTTTGTGTGATCGAAGTCTTCTATTCGTGAAGTTCTTCCCATAGGCCGGCACCAAGCATGTTGCCTGCGGTCTGTTTGCGATATTGTTCTGTTGCAAATGCATCGCCATAGGTCGTAAACTCTTCAACCACAGCAGCTGCGAGAGTCGCCGCTTGCATGACAGTAGCTTCGCTGTTAAGAAGCTGTTGTTCTGACTTCAGAAGTCGCATTGCCATGCCTGAGCCTCCACCAGCCGCAATCGCAATCTTGGTCCAGCGGTTATCCAAATCAATCTCACCGTATAACGCAACCGTCACCAGGGATGCACTGAACGTCTCCCGTCGACCCAGCTTGCGGTAAAAGGAAACTTCTCGTGCAGCAGGTCTGTGCTCACTGTTCACATCAAACATAGATGACGGTCTCATCGGGATATGAATGGAAATCAACACATCACCTGCATTCCGACTTCCATCCCGTCCACCCTGAAGCCAGGAAGACACACTGCGGATCTCAATCCCGCTGTCCGTCAACCAGTGCAGCTTCGCATCATATACAAGTAAAGCAGGCAGCGTATCCCCTACTCCGGACACAATGTTCCCGCCAATGGTTGCCACATTTCGAATGGAAGGAGCAGCAATTGCATTCACCGCTTCTTGCAGAATCGGCAGTTGATGCAGCAACGCTTGTGCAGCACATTCCTTTAATCGGGTCATTGCGCCAATGACCATCTCATCTCCACGAATAGATATACCGCTCACTTCAGGAATACGAGCCAGGCTAATCATGTGTTCAGGCGCTGGAATCAAACCACCTTCCCACTGGGTTCGCAGCAATGTTCCGCCTGCCGTGAAACAACATATTCCCTTGAGCCTTCTTCTTAACGTTTGGAGTTCTTGCAGGTTCTCAGGTTGCCATATCGATGGCATGGCTCCAGAACCGTATGCCGGTGTTACCATCGCTGCATCCCCTTTCTCTCTCTTCCTTGGGCAGGAAATTCAACCGTCTGATCCAGATAATTCTTCAAATCATATGAGAGTTCAGCAGCAACGTCAATTACCTTTACATCGTTTTGGATAAATGTATAAAACCTGTGTTTTATTTGTGCTTGATGCATCAAGATCTATCGAAAGCTAACATAGGCTCTCTTTCACCATACGTGAAAAGAAGATAAAAAGGCCAACCAGACTACCTGGCTGACCTGATCATGTAATTAAATTATACATAGTCATTAATCTTCTCCTGTTATTTAGTCTGTCTGCTGCGATTCATATACATGACTCAGAATGCGTTTCAATTCCGGTTCTGTATCCGCATCCCAGAAACTAGTCTCAGACAGTGGCACATGTACACCTGAATAGTTTGCGCTACGCATAATCTTACGTGCCCCCTCATCTCCATGCAAGGACAACAGAGGGCCAAACATATGGGAGCGAAAAGCAACAGGCGGCTTGCCTCCCTCACCGTCGGTAGCTGCGACATAGTCACTCAGCTTGTGGGTAGCCAGTGCTGTGGTCACTAGATTGATATCCTGTGCTTGTAATAAAG